>NZ_BAAGWY010000001.1:0-538062 GCF_054780115.1 Humibacter ginsengiterrae | reverse complement strand
GCCATCGTGCCTTGTGTCCTTCCGTGAGATTCCTAGACAGTTCTCACTGACCATCGCACGATGGCTCACCACGTTCACGACGTGACACTCGGCGCCCGAGATCTACACCACTCCACGGGACGCGGCCCAGGGGGATTGGACCCGGAGCCTTCAGTTGTTCTTGGTTCGAGTCCAGGTACCCCAGCCACATGCACGTTACTCGAACCATGGACAAATGAACTGGGTCCATGGCTCGAAGATTCTGAACTCCCCGCTCGTGAGCGGGGAGTTCTTGTTTTGTTCGGGATGTGCTCGGCCTTGGACAGCCCATCCGCTCCTTGGATGCTTCGGACGGCGGCGTTGATTCGGGCGCGTTCACCTGCGACGTGGAGGCCGTGGTCGTCGATGCGGACGGTGAGGCGGTCGAAGTACGCCGTGAGGAGGTCGCGCCGAATGGTGTCGGAGGCGTGGCGGTAGAGGTTTCCGGGATTGCGCAGGAGATCGAGGTACGCGATGGCGGTGTCGCTGCCGTATTGCAGCCGATCGGCGGTCACGTCCAGTTTCTCTTTGATGCTCTCCTTCTGCAGGGTTGTGCGTTCGATGCGTTGCCGGATCTTAGAGATCGACAGGGTGCCGGTGGCGGCGAGCTCGATGAGTCGGTCTTCTTGCGATTCGAGTTTCTTGAGTTCCTTTTGGAGTTGCGCCTTGGCATCACGATCTTCGGCGAGCAGGTTGTCGATCGTTTTCTTGACCGTTGCGCGCATGTCGTCGATCGTTTCGTTGTCGAGCTTCTCGGCGGCGATGACCGGTTGGATTGCGTCCTCGATTTGTTCGACGCGGAGCCATGGCAGCGAGCATTTCTTGTGCTGCTTGGCGGCACAGACAAGGTATTCGTAGGTTCCACCGTTGCCGGTGATCTGGCTGTAGATCATGCGGCTGTCGCGGCCCTTGTCGAAGCACTCGCCGCACTGGATGAGCCCCTTCAGGTAGTGGAAGTGGATGATGTCGCGGTCTCCGCGGCGGCGACGGTGGTCGAGGATCTCTTGGACCTGGAGGAATGTCTCTTTGGAGATCAGGGCTTCGTGGCGTCCGACGTAGAGCTTGCCTTTGTACCTGATTACTCCGGTGTAGTACGGGTCGCGCAGGATCAAGGCAAGGCGGCTGTTGCTGACCGTTTGCGCGGGGCGCGACGGTGACGGTCGTGTGGTCAGCCCGCGCTCGTCGAGGAGCGACCGGAGCTGACTGATCGAGTAGCGCCCGGTCGCATATTGCGAGAACGCCCAGATGATCAACGGGCCCCGCTCGGGGTCAACGTCGATGGTGTTGACCAGTCGTCCGCTGAAATCTTTCCGGACGTTGAGATAGCCGAGTTTGGCGCGCCCCACGGATCCGCCTTGTTCTACCTTGTGCGCCATCTTCACTTTGACGTCTTCGCCGTTCATGCGGACTTGGACTTCATTCATGACGTCGGTGATGGCTTCCATGGCGTCGGCCATGTAGCCGTTGCCGAACTCCTCCTTGGCCGAGATCAGGCGCACGCCCTTCTGGAGCAACTCGCGCTTGGTGATCGCTGCGTCGGTGAAGTTGCGGAAGACGCGTGAGCGCATGTAGATGATGACGTACTTCACTTCCGGGTGTACGTCGAGATATCGCAGCAGCTTCTTGAACTCGGTGCGCTTGGCAATCGTCTGCGCCGATTGGCCTGGTTCGACGAATTCCTTGACGATCGTGGCGTGAAGCGAGCGGGCCTTGCGGAATGTCTCGACGCGCTGGGTGGCGATGCTGTTGCCGTCCTCTTCGATGTCCGCTGCCGTGTGCAGCTGGCGTGGCGTCGAGACACGCAGGTATGAAACAGCCTGCGCGACGCCGAGCACTACGTCCTCGTCGATGAGGGCTGGCGGCGAAGCCACCAGGTGTTCCAGCCCGTCCAAGGAATTGGCCGGGGGTTTGGGATGCATGATCCCGAGCGTTGATTGGGTCATTTCGAGGGTCCCTCCGTTTAGGTCCTCCGGATTAACGCTCTCTTCGCCCGGGAAGTCCAGGCCGTTCGGGAGAATTCGCCCCGCTTCCGGCGGTTCTGACAGGGGCCGTGGGGTGTTAAGAAAATCGCGTCGGTCGTCATCGCCATTCATCGTGATTTCCTTCCTCTGCTCCGCCATCTGTTCGCGTCTGACGTGCGTCAGGGCCCGTCGCTATCTGGCGATCGGGGTTCCGTCGGCTGGGCGCCCTGCGAACCGGATGCGGCGCCTGTTGGACGTGTGACCAGGGGAGTGGCCTGCTCGTTGCCGGAGCTCTGGTTCGCGTCGTATTGGCTCTGCGCGAGCCGCAACAGGGCTCTCCCGAGATGGTGGAGGTCGATCTTCTTCCGCCGGCGGCCCGACACGGTGATCGGGTGTCTACGCTGAACGTTCGAGCTGCCCCACCGGCGAGGCTGACCGTAGCTATCTGGCGAAGGCATAGACCCGTCCTTTCCATTCGACGATGTCGAACGCATCACGGACGCGTTCGGTGAGGGCTTCGTAGTCGGGTGAGTAGCTGTCGATGACGAGACCGCGTTCGGAAGCGAACTGGTCGACCTCGTTTTTTAGCTCGTCGACTTCGACGAGCACGTCGACGGCGTCTTCGATCGTGTTGAAAGTGGCGATGTATGCCTCGTTGAAGCTGCCCATGATGTCGCCGGACATGGCGTTGACGTCGGGCAGTGTGAGGAAGGCTTGGAGTCCTTCGTCCCGGGCCAGCTGGAGATCGGTCAATGTCCGTGCCAGGCCGTCGATTGCGGTGCTGTCGCAGTTGCCGGGTATGTGGACGGGATATGTTTCGCCGTTGATGACGAGGGGTGTGGCGACGAGGAGGTGGCCAAGGTCGGGGGCGTCGTATTCGTTCGTGATTCGCCGGCCGGAGCCGATGTTCTCCCTGGCGACGAGGTAGGTGCCCAGCCAGTTGATCATCTGCTTGGTGCGGGGTGTGGCGTGCTCGTCGTTGTAGAGGGCGAGGTATTCGTCGCGGAGTGATTCGTAGGTGGCGGGTTCCATGCGGGCAAAGTCTGCGAGGTGGGATTCGGGGCCGTATGCGTGGCCGAGAACGTGGGCGATGGTGCGGGCGGTCTGGTCGTCGATTTCGCGGCCTTGGTCGAGCGCTGCGCTGATCCCGCTTGAAATGGTGTCCGCGAAGTCCTGGCTCGCTTGCTCGAGGTGCGCCCATTCTTGGGATTCGGTGCGGTGTGCTGGGTGTCGCTCGTGTTCGATCATGACCGGCCTCCGGTGGTGAGGATGAACCGGCCGAGGGCGGTCACCCAGTCTTCTTGCTCAACGGGAACCCGTACGTCATTGAGTTCTTCGAGTGCGGCTTGGGCGTTGAGCTTTCCAGTGGCGGCGAAGGTCTCCAGTGCGGTGCCGGGGCCGTCGTGGATGGTGGCGGCGATGAGGCGGGCGAGGGTTTCGGACCGGGCGCCAGGGTCCATGGCCAGTCCGATGTGGATGAGTTCTCGTGCCTGCTCGGTGTCGTCCGGCAGCACGGTGGTGGTTGATGAAGTCATGAGGATGTACCTCCCTTCTCGTGTGCTTAGGTGGTGGATGCTCCATACGGAGCCAGGTGCGACAAGGCTTGTTCGGGTGTGATGACCCAGAAAAGGCTGGCGTCGAGGGTGCGGTCGTTTGTGATCGCGGTCTGGAGCTGCTGGGCGCGACGTGGCGTCGGGACGATCCAGACGACGGCTGGGAACAGCCCGCGGCTGGCTTGCTCGATGCCGGTCTTGAAGTACTGCTGATAGGTGCGGCATTTCCGCAGCAGTGCGGGGGTGTGTTCGGTGCCGAGGTCGACTTCGGCGAAGGAATGCGTCTCCGTGTCGGTGTCGGCGGTGACGACCAGTAGGTCGGGTTTGAGCGTGATGACGCTGATGCCGGTGTCGTTGAAGCTGCGCCAGCAGTCGGGTTCGGCCGTGAGTTCGAGTAGTTCGAAGCGTCGGGCGGTTGCTTGCTCGCGCAGGCTGACGGCGACCTCGGCGACGGCGAGCGTGTGCTGGACGAACGAGAGGCTGGGCTCGGGGTAGCGGCGGCGCGTGCCTCCACCTTGCTGGGCACGGAGGAACCGTTCACCGGCGGGTCCGAGGTGCCAGATGGTGAGTGCCGAGCCGTGCTTGACGCCGCCGATGCGCCGCTCCAGCCGGGAGACTGCACCGAGTTGCTCCAGGCGGCCCAGGATGCGGGTCGTGCCGCGTGTCGCCGCCGCTGTGGTGGTGTGCGGGCCGAGGGGTGCGGCCGGGAGGTGGAGGCGTTGCAGCTGCCGGGTGGTCAGGAGGCGGAAGGCGTGCAGGTCTTCCAGGATCAGGACGTCGCGGTCTGTCAGGTGGGCGGTCAGATCCTGGATGCTGAGGGCGCTCATGCTGCCGCCTCCTTAGTGAGCGTGGTGTCCGCAGCGTTGCTGCGGGAGTCCCTGCCTAAAGGGGCCGGAACAGGCCGCAACAGGGGCGGATGTGGTGGTGGGTGTTCGTCGTGGACGGAACAGCGGCCGGAATACCGACCGGACGCCGTCCCGAGGAAGTCGTGGGCGTTCATGACCGCCTCGCCTTCTGATGCGTTCGACGTGACTGGGCTCCCGGCGCTCCCGCCTCGGGCACGGTGGCGGTCGGTGGCTTCGGTGCTGTGGCGGATGCCGCGGTGGGCGCGATGCCTCCATAGAGTTCGCGGCTGGTGGCGCGGATGAAGTGTTCGGCTTTCGTGTTCGGTAGCGGTGGCAGGGTGCGGGCGGAGAACCATCCGGCCGGTGCGTCGCCGGCGACGAGGTTGGCGTAGATCTCCCGTTTGCCGAGGCCTTGGAAGTCTTCCCGGCTCAGCTGTGGTGCCAGCTGGGCCATGTCGCGGTCGTCGTTGGGTTGCAGGGCAAAGCAGACTTTGGAGCGAGCGTTGACGTCGAACGCGGTGCGCATCTCCGGTGGGAGCTGGGCACGGTACTGGTGCGCGACGTGCAGGCCGACGCCGTAGGAGCGGAAGACGCTCATGGCGTCCCCGACGGAGGTGGGCAGGTGCAGGTAGTTCTGGACTTCGTCGATGAACACCATGCCGGGGTGTTTCATCGGGTGCCGTTCTGCTGCGCGTTCGACGGCGGCGAGGAACAGTTCGGAGACGATCAGGCTGCCCAGCAGCTTGGCCGCCCCCTCACCGAGCAGCGCGTCGTTCAGTGGCACGAGCACCGTTTTGCGGTCCCGGAACACGTCCCGCAGGCGGAAGCGCGGGCGAGCTTGGCCGAGCACGGCCACCAGGTGTTTGCGCATCACGATCTTGCGCAGCTTGTTGAGCGGGGCCGCGAGCATGGCGGCGCGCTGCCCGGGTCGCATGGCTTCGAACTCCGCCCAGAACGCTGCCAGAGTGACGTCGTCCTGCACGGCGGCGATCACTGGTCGGCGGAAGGCGGCGTCGGTGAATAGGCGTGGCAGGTCGATGAGCGTGTAGGGGTCGGTGCGAGCCTGCCCTGCCCGGGCGAGGGAGAGCAGCCCGGCGTGGATCAGGTATTCGGTGCGTGGCCCCCAGCCGTCTTCGAACACGGCAGCCAGCGCGGCGAGGATGCCGTCGACGACGACGTCCGGATCACGATCGCCCACATCGAGCGGGTTGAACCCGACCGGTGCGTGCAGGTCGGTGGCGTCGAGGACCACGATCCGCTCCGCGTACTCCTTGGGCGTGGTCTGAAGGATCCGGTCGACGAGCTGCTTCTTCGGCTCGATCACCACGCAGGCACGGCCCGCTTGGATGTCGGCATGGATGAGGCGCTCCAGCAGCGTCGACTTACCCGACCCGGTGGGGCCAAGCGCCAGGAAATGCATCAGCCTGCTGGCAGGATCCAGCCCGACCAGCCGCTCCGGGCCGGGCGCGGTGCCGACGGCGAAGACAGCATCGGTGCTGCTGACAATCTCCGGCACCGGAAGTAAGCGCGGGTGGAGTCCGAGAATGCCGAGGTAGTCGCGGTCCCCAACCGGCCACCCGAGAACGGCGACGAGTTCGGTGGCGGTGAGCTCAAAGCCGCTCGTGAAGGACGCTGCACGTTCCCAGCGGGCCGGTGACTCCTGCGCTAGATCGAAGTGGACGCCGGGGCTCTCGAGCTGCTGCAGCGCACCGAACAGGTTCCACATCAGGGCACGGCGTCGTTTCCCCGACTCGGCGGCAACGCCGACACGGAGCGTGACGTTCAGCCGCGGCTGGGAGACATGACCGGCCAAAGTGCGGTGCACGTCTCGCGCAGCAGGCAGGATGCCATCCAGCAGCTTCGACGGCACGCGCTGGTGCGGGTCGGCCGCTTTCGGTGGCAGCTGCTGTGGGCGCTGGCCGCGACCGAGCACCACCTGCAGGGTCACGGTTTCGTCGCGACGCCGTGAGGCAAGCGCAGCGTAGATCGCGGTAGCCACGTCCTCGGCCGGGATGGCGGCAAGCGGCAGCCCGCCGGGGCGGGCTGTGATCCGCCCGACGGTGGCCACACGGGCCCGAACGGCGGCTTCAAACCGGGCCTCCGGGGTGTGGGCCTGGATGAGGCGTTTGAGGGCCTGAACGGCCCTGGCCCGGCAGCCCAGCACATAGGAGACGCCATCCGGTCCCGCCACGACGTCGAGATTGAACGGGCGGGGCACGTCGGAGCCCATCAGGCGCAGCATCAGCTGCTGCACCGTCTCGGGCTCCAGTGGGCGCGGCAGGTAGATGCGGGTGAGAACGTGCAGGTCAGGCATGATCGTCCTCCTGCCCGGAGATCGGTTCGCTTGGATCCGCAGCGCGGGCTTCAGCCTCAAGACGGGCTTGCTCCAGGCCGGCAGCGGTGATGACCTTCGCCATCTGCGCCGGGGTGAGGCCGTGGTTGAGTTCCGAGAAAACCCAGACCCTCCGGCCAGTGGATTTGCGGTAGCGGCGACGGCCGCCATGACCGCTTGGAGAAGTGCTCATGGGTGAACCTCCCTTCGATAACGAATTCGTTTTCACGCCTCGGACGAAAGAGCAGAAAGGGGTGTCCCACCCGGACGCGGCTTGTTATGAACTCATACGGTGGTTTTGTCAAGCGAAAGCGGCATGCGTTGTGTATTCCACAACACCGTCTACAGGGGTCATGCCGCTTGTGCTTATCAGCGCGAACCCCACCAGTAGCGGTACGCGAGCACGGCGCACCACAACATGAGCGCAATGCCAGCGGCCAGCAGCAGCCAGCCCCAGATCTGGCCCACGAGAGACAGTGCGACCCAGATGCAGACGACGCCGCCGAGGATCAGCAGGCAGGCGCGGAAGAACCGATCGAACGGGCTCCGTGGTGTCTCCTCACCCATCACCGCGCACCAGCCTCAGGCGTGCCCTGTTCGTCGCGGGTGAAGTCGGAGGGCACCGGGTAGCCGGGAATGGTGATGTCCGAATCGATCTCGTTGCCCCACACCGACCAGTCCGCGTGGCTGTTCGGCCGGTGCCGTGCGAACAGTTCCAGGTAGGGGCCGTCGAGGATCCGCTCGATCAGCGGGATCATCTCCTCCGGCTTGTGCGAGTGATCCTGGCGCGGGAAAAGCAGCGTGGAGCGCTGCCCGTGGAACTTGAACGGGGCCTTGCCACGCACCCCGTGCAGCAGCAGTTCATGCGAGCCGCGAAAGTAGGTGCCCAAGCCCATGAAGTACTTGTCCCAGACGGCGTTCGTCTTATAGGTGTAGCCCCACGCCTTCATCACCTCCAGCGCGTCCGGCAGGGCCGCGTTCGTCGTCCAGAGCAGCAGCGTCGAGTCGGCAGCCATCAGATCGGCGACCGGCATCGCCTTGATGCGTTCAATGGTCATCAGGTCGTAATGCCGGGCTGCTCCTCGGATACCCTTCTGCTGGATATCCCACGGCGGGTCGGCGTAACAGACCTTGAATTTCCTCTTTGTTGTGCCGGAGAAGGTTCCGGCTTCGGGCGCAATGGCGGTCATGTCGAAGTACTCCTTTCTGCAGGCCACACCGATCACACGGGTAGCCCAAGCGAAGACTGGTTATGCGCGCTGCCGTGAAAGTTGTCAATCTTCTGGTCGGGTTTGATGTTGAAAGCACAACAACCCAGCGCAGGCGCATCGGAGATGAAGAGTGGGCTGTCGCGGCCGCTTCGATCCGCGGCAGCCCACCCTGGGATCAGTCCCGCGGCGGCATCTGCCCGGACGCCAGGAACGACTCCCGGATCAGGGCCCGACGGGCCTGGTGCGCGTCCTGAGCGAGTGCCTCCGCCAGCTGGAGCATGGTCGCCCGCAGCTGCTCTTGGGTGCGGTCCAGCTCGGCCTCGATCCGAGCTGCCCTGGCGTCCCGCCACTGCTGCAGCCAATCCATCAGATCCTCGATTCCCAGCCACAGCAGCACGCAGAGCGCCAATACCGCGATCACACCGGCCACGAATGCGATCACGGTCAGCATGAACCCCACCGCCGGATCGCCGCGGACGCGCCGAGCGTGTAGCTGTCGACGATCTCCCGATACCGGGCCTCACCCAGCGGCGCGATCGTAATCAGGTGCTGCTCTAGCGTGGTCAGGGCTCCCACGTTCTCCAGCGCCAGGTTGGTCAGGGCTGCCCGGCCGTCCTCGGTGAGCTTGGCCACAACAGCCTGAGCGTGCACCCGCTCGACCGCACGGCCGAGCTGCCTCTGCATCCCCATGGACATGCGCGCGCCCGGCTGCAGGCTGTATGCGCTGCCTGTCGGCAGCATTTCGGTAGACATGGACTTCGGCCTCCTCGTTGGGCCAGTTGCTCTCGCCTTCGAAGACGAGAGCCCCGGAACCACTCCGGGGACACCACTAACTTCCAGCCCGCGTACTACCTGCGTCATGACAAAAAAGTGCACCAGCCGCGCACGGCATGATGAAGGACGTGGAAGGCACGCTCGGCAGCGATATCGGCGGTACCGACGGACTCGCACGCGTGGTCGAGGAAGAACTCCTCGACCTGCGTGGTGCGCATGGGCAGCTGACCGTGCACAAATTCAGCCACTATCAGGCGCTCCGCCGCGTCTGCGGCGGTAGCGACCTGCTCGATGCTTTCCTCATGTTCGAACGCGAAATGCGCCGCTACACCGAGCACGGTGGCCGCGAAGAAGCCGCCGCCGCCATCTCCATAACTGCCCCGGCAGACTCGGCACTGGATCGCTTCGAACACGTCGTCGGCGCGCTCCCGCAAGACGGGCGCATCCGAGATCAGCGAACCGGCCGACGGTGGAGCGACGCCGGTATCCACACCATCGCCGGCGAACTCACCTACCTCGCCGAGGTACAGGGGCGACTCGGCACCGAGCTCCTGACCATTGAGGTGAACGGCACCCTAGCAGACGGGCTTCTTGTGGCCATCTACCAGCTCACAACAAAGAACCTGAACGAGCGAGCACCGCTCGTGCGACTCTGGCGCTACACCGACAGCGAAGAAGGCATCGAGGAAGTAACCGGTGACCTCGTGCTCGACCTCGAAGACATACCCAGCAGCGCAGCTGGCAACGAGCAACACACGCTCAAGCGGCACACCCTGCACCTGGAGCTTCCAGCCGATCTCCTGTCTGTCCCCGTCAGCGCTGGGGATCCGGTCTACAGCATCTCCATCGAGGGCAGGGACGCGCCCATGCGCACCGTGACCTTCGACGACGAAAGCGATCTCGGCGAGTCGCTCCGGCTACGGTTCACCAGCTACCGCACCATCGCCAGTCTGGAGATTGTCCGCATTTAGATTCCATACGTGCTCGGCCTCTCTGTGTCAACGAACTGGCGAAGAATAGGCCGTACGGGATTGATGATCGCTCATGGCCCAGCGCTCTACAACTACGCCGATGGCGACTCCCCTGGTTGGGTCTAGGCGGGTACGTCGAACGGTTCCACGGGCAACGCATCGAGCACGGAGATGTCGAGTTCAACATCGAGGCACCGTCGCGACCTGCGGGTGGCACAGTTCATCTGCTGAGTGGTTCTGGCGTGAATGACCCTTCTCTGCCAGTGGAATGCTTGCCCCGGAAATGGGGGTCGCTGATGCATGCATGGTGAGGGATATGCTGACTCATCCATTAGAGTGCCGCGGCCGCGCGGCAGTCGGAGCAGACGATCGGAGAGTCTGTGGGCGAAGAAGGTGCGCTCTCCTCGGAGGAGGAAGCTCGGAAGATATTCGAAGCCGCTCGTCTGGGGGAGCATCTGGGGCCGAAAGACGACGAGCCTAAAGGTGCTGTCCCGACCACGCTGCCGCAGACCGAGACGCCCACGGCTCGAGATGACTCGTTCGTGGAGACATCGGCACGTCGGGAACATCTGGAGCCGAGCGAACCATCCGACGGGTCTCCGTGGATATTGGACCCAGCGAGGGATCCAGAGGACACCAAATTCGAAGAGGAGATGGACTGGGCCCCCGACTCGCTCGGCGAGGAACTCGGTGCCGCGTACCAACCCTTTGCAGACGCGAGTCTCAGAGCTTCACCACGAGATATTGTTCAACGGCTTAGGGACGAAGCGCGTACCGCGGGCGAGCAAGGATTCTTCGAGTGACCACAATTTCCCCACGATTCAGCGAGCGGGTTTTTACGCACCTGGTCACGAATGTCATGAAGCACCCAACTCCCGCCACACCCCTAATTCTTGCAATCCACGGTGAGCCGGGAACGGGAAAGAGTTTTCAGCTAGATCAGACTCTTCGAGAAATGGGAGTCCACTATAAGACGATTAGCAGCAGTGAACTGGAAAGCGCTAACGCGAACGATCCAGCCAAGCTGGTGCGAGCGACCTATCTAGAAGTTGCGGACGAAGTATCAAAGAAGGGTCTCGTTTCTGGAGCAATTGTCGTAAATGACATTGATTCTGCGCTCGGAGACTGGGGCCCCCTTGTGCAGACGACCGTTAATCGACAGATGGTCATCGGTGAGCTTCAGCATATTACGGACTATCCTGAGAAGGTTGACAATCGACGCAACCAGCGGATCCCAATCTTTGTTACGGCAAACGATGTGACCAAGCTATACGGGCCACTCGTCCGGCCAGGCCGCACCGATAGCTTTTACTGGGCGCCCACCGCCGAGGAAATTGCCAATGTGGTGCAGGACGCACTGCCGCATCTTACGGAGTATCAGGTGAGGGCTTTTGTGACTCGCATTGCGAGTACATCGATTGTCGAACACCTCAATATTGTACGGAGTGCGACGGCCAGGAATATCGGGAAAATATCAGGATCATCGAGGGATGTCCTGACGCGCGCCCGAAAGGGAGAGCTTGATTTTGAAGTTCGCCCGACACTTGACGATCTTTATGCAACCCATGATCTTCTCTCGGCGGAGCGAGATCGTCATCAGGACTACACGAGGAGGGCACCGTGGCAAGAACCAACACCTACACTCGAACCTATACACGAGCACAAGCGATCGGTATCAACGTTGATGGAGCGCTTCGCAACTTGGGGTGGTCGGAGAGTTCGAGGGCAGGGCTCGTCAAGATCGGTCTCGCGGCAGAGAACCGATATGTAACCCAGTTCCACACCTACGGGGTGTCAACCACTTCGGGACGCTGGCAACTTCATCACTGGATCGATGTGGATTGGGACGAGTACGGCCGATTGGTCGTCACCAACTCCACAGTCTCGCTATCCGAACGATGGGCGGACGGCGAGTATCAGGGCCTAATGGGACAGGCTGAGGGGTTTAGACAGCTCCTGGACGACATGGAACTCAGACCCCACTTTGCCTACACGCTTGCGCCAGACTGGCAAGTTGGCGACGGACGGCTCAAGGCGCTCTCGCACATGGGGCTTACCGGCGGGCCGTTTTCTCTGAAGCCCGACGGAGAGGTAGACGGCGGCGGAAGGGAGATCATTCCCGGACTAAGCGAGGTTTCGTTTGGCATCGAAACAGCCCTTCCGACGTAACGCGCCGGCAGCCGATTCGCATCGCGGGAAGCGCGTCAGGTATCCGGATCCGTCTGCAGTCTCGAAAGCCTTAGACGTTCTCATCAAGCAGGACGAGCTTGGTATTTCCGAATACTTGCCACGGATGGGAAGCAACCCGTTCTTCCTGGTTGCAGCTACTGGCCTCGGCAAGACAGTCGTCGTCCCAGTGCACGTTTGGCTTGTGGAATGTACAGGACAGACGCGCAAAGACAAGAACCCGACGATTTGGATAGTCGAGCCGCGTGTACTTATCGCTGAGGATCAAGCGCGTTACATGGAAGCCACGTTGCAGCGAATCCTGCGGGAATTGGGCCATCGGAGTTCCCCTCCAATCTTTGGATACGTAACCTCGAGCGGCGCGCCGAACCGGAGTGCGCCCATCAAGTTTGTAACAACTGGCGTGTTTACGATCAAGGCGCTGTCGGGAGACTTCGACCCGGATTCTGATCGAATTGTGATCGATGAAGCACACGAGACGATCGCTCAGAATCCTGACGTGGAATTAGCGGTTGCTGTCGCTCGACGGAACGGTGTGCATATCGACTATATGTCGGCGACCGTGGATACTCGGTCGATTCCACGACTTCTTCACATTGAACCAGATAACGTTATCGTGGCGACAAAGAAGAGATTTCCAATCTTCGCCTCGAACGCAGGCCGGCCGATGATGGACTGTCTTGCAGAGATCATTGATGATCTACTCGTGAAGCAGAATCATGACTCACGCTTCCTTCCACCGAAGGGATATCCGGGGCGAGAGCAGATCCTGGCTGATATCTTTGAGGGTCCTGAGCGCTCTCACGCACTCTTGGTCGCGCTAAATACCGTGAGCAGCAAAATTAGCGACTTCGCGCGAGTCCAGCAGCTACTAGCGAATATATCCCCGGCTAAAGATGGTGAGCCGATCGCTATCCTTGAGCTCTCCGGGAAGCAGACGGGTAGCGAAGTTGCCATGGCGCTCTTCGACAGGCGACGAACTGAGATTGAGGATGCCAAGCGCCCGTATATCGTTCTCGCCACGAGCGTGATCGAGATGGGGGTTACGATACCCGCACTCGATTTTGTCGTAACAATGGATAGCGGGTTTCAATCGATTGCCGTCGGCGATCGCTCAATCCCTGAGATCATGCCATTACCGTTCAACTCATTGAAACAACGCCTCGGGCGTGTGGGCCGTCGGCGCGCCGGAGTCGGGATAATCACTCGCGAAGTTGGCGCCCCTTATACGGACTTTGACATCGAGACCCTCAACTCCGAATCAATCGAGTACGAGCCGGTTAAGACACCACTGGCGACATCGCAACTAGGCGCCTTGGCGCTTCATAGCCTCAAGGAGGGCTGGAGTACGCCCGCGCAGATTGCTGCGGGACTTCGAGATCTTCAGCTACCGTCGGAAGACAGCCTCCTGACCGTCTCGCGTCTGAAGAATCTCGTGGAGGAGCGGCGCGTTCTTATCTCGCTCGGAGCCACAGACGGGCATGGACTCAGCGCTCTGGGCGAAGCCGCCGCGAGTTGGATCAGCGCTGGATGGCTTCCGTACGCGTTTGAGCTTGAACGAGCATGGAGGTCGGGTGCGCCTGTCGATGAAGTGTCGCTTTGGCTCGTGTCTCTAGCATTGTCGGACCTTGATCTCGGCCGGTTCCTGATCAACAATGCCTCCTTCGAGGAATTTAACAGCCGGAACGCTCCTAGTTCGGCCGGTATCTCGTTTATTGACAACCTGCACGCTCCACTCGGTAGATATGACCTCGTTCGTGCATTCTTCAACGTATACGCAGGTCATCTTGTCGGCGACCGAGCGCTTCGCAGTATGCGTGATCTCTCTGAAAAGACGTTCTCTCGTGACTGCGTTGAACTCGAGCTGTCGGACTCATCGATCAGAAATGCCATGGAGGCCGTCGCCGATCTGCGAGCTCAGTTTGCTAAGAGACATCGCAGGGATCGACGAAGCGTCAGCGAGCTCCTCGGTCCACTACCGATGTTGTCGGGGGAAACACGTCGTCGAGCGATTCGGACGGCACATGAGACTCCTGGCCAAGTGGTGGTTCGAGTTGGGTCGGTACCAAACGGGCATCCAGAGGCCAGGGCATGGGTTCTGCAAGATGGTCGTCCCTGCGCGGGCGCCGGACTGGCCGTTCCGAACGTTGACTCAGGCCGCACATTCACAGCAAGGCTCCGGCTTCGCCGTGAAGCGGATCGCGACGGCTTTTGGCTCGATGTCGTCGATCACTGGGTGAGGACGCCATGACTCCGGACCGGCCAAGCCAGACATACACCTGTCACGCGAAGGGGTGTGCGTCGGGAGGAACCTTTGAAGCCGCGCCGGAGGAATGGTGGTATGCGAAAGGCTATACGCCTCCCCGCAACTGCCCGAGTTGTCGAGAGTGGATCAAGGACCAGATCGACGAGACTGTGCCTTGCGCGTCGTGCGGCTGGTCGATTCCGGTCTCCGCAAAGCGGAAGATTAGCTTTCACAAGCGTGAAGGCGTCTGGCAGGCGCCGGAACACTGCACCCGATGTTTGCTCGATCCTCAAGACTCGAAAGAGCGCGCGCAGGCGCGGACGAGAGGGCGTAATCAGAAGCCACAGGGGCCTGCGCGGAGAACCTCGGACATCGTCCACGAACTGACGCAGCGCGGCATCTTTCCTGGCTCAAGCGCTTCATATGCAATCGGCGCCACCGACGAATGGTGGATGAGCGTTCAGCCCATTGGCCGTAAACCGTATGATCCTGCCTACAACCATGTAATTGTGAATCATGGCAAACAAATTGGAGATGCGGCCGGACTTGCAGACATTGGGCAAGTGGCACCGTACCTCTCAGAGGTGTGTCATTCGACTGACTCAAGTCGGTTCGTCGAATTTTCTCAGAATAGTCCATCAGGTGTGGTAAAATTGGACATAATGACAGGTGTTGCAATTATTCTTGAAGAAGGGACAAATACCCCAATTACGGCATTTTGTCCTAGTGTCGTTAATATTCTCAACAAGCTGGACGATGCCAACACTCACGGCGTTCGCTGGTCGGGAGTCTGATGGCCAGGCTAACTGAAGAAATGCTTCGCCGGTGGGATGAAGATCCGGACGCCGGATATGAGGCTAACTCGCCATTTACATTATGGTGGGATGATGTGATTGATAGATCAGTTGTGGGCAGCGAGGACGATGCGTATACGCGTTGCGTTAGGGGTCTTCGTGGCGCGCTATACGAGACAATGTATTCATTGTATGAGGTTGCACATGCTCCATCTGCACTTTCAGACGTGATCAAGGGTCTGGAAATGCTTCGCGGATGCGATGTGCGTCTGGTTCCAGATGATCCGAATACGCTCGATCTGCAGGATATTTCTCAGATGCTATACCTCTTGATCTACCAGATGGACGTGTTCATCGGTGCGGATGCAGCGGGCCAGGCGCGAGCTGACTGGGCGGATGCTTTTGCGAACTGGTACCACATGCGCTGCGAGTATGTGAAGACGGCAGTTGCTCTGTCGAGCAAGTCTGCTGATGAGATTCGCGAATATGTGGAGTATGAGGACGACTACTACTTTGATTCGCTTGACGAACTCACTTGGGTGATCAACATGCTCGAGTGGTATAAGCTCGACGACCCAACTCGGGATATAGGCATTGATCTCGATGCATGGCGGCGACAATTGGTCGAGTTTGAGGAGAAGCTTCGTCCACGTCTCACACATTTGCGCAAAGCTGGTCTTGCGTACCCCGACATGTGGGCGCCCCGTCGGTTCTGGTGGCGGGCGTCTTCAAAGAAGTAGTTTTCACATCACTGCGATCGGAATATTGACCACGCTCCCGAGACCCCGCGGATGTGCCGGGCTGGCTATTGCTGCAGGCGGGATACCCTTCGCGCCATAGTCGCCCTTGACCATGAACCATGAACACAATTCATGCAAGACGCCTAACGCTGTACTTTTTACAACAAACCCGAACAGAAGATTGACGCCAGAAGCGATGGGTTCATAATCGGGCTGGTTCCTTGCCGGGCTGCGGTGTAGAAGAGACCATCCAGGTCTCGTCCGCCGCTTCCGATAAGGAGGTCTCACTCATGAGTGAGAACACCCCTGCTGCCGGGAACCAGGCAGCGCCCAGTCCGGTGCGGACCCTTGCCGTGCGCATCGCCGACGACCTGCGAGCCCAGTTGGACATCCTTGCCCAGCTGCAAAACCGCAGCGTCACCGAAGAGATCCGCCTCGCACTGGAGTCCTGGGTGCAGGCCAGCCGGTCCGACCCCACCGTGCTCCAGCGTGCCGAAACGGTCCGCGCCGAGATCGAGCGCGAAGCGAAGACCAAGCAGAGCGCGATCGAAGCCATCTTCGGCGGCAGCAGCCCGGCCAAGGCCCCACGGTCGAAGCCGTCCGCCTGACTGGATGCTCCTTTCGTGGGAGCAAAGAGCGACCGCCTGGGAATACGAGTGCTCGATTGAGCCTCGCCCCAGGCGGTCGCCGATCAATCCGAGCTACGCGCCGGGTGTATAGGACACATCGATGGCAGGCGCGGCATCGATGATCCAGTCCTCGTGCCGGGTGACCTGCGCGCTCAGTGCCATGCGCTCCGTGTCGTCATCGATGATGCGCGAAGCGATGCCGTCGAGAAGGTCTAGAACTCGATCGGACTTCTGTCGAAGTTCGTTCAATTCACTCAGCACCTGCTGCTGGTTGTTCTCAAGGCGATCCATCCGGGACTCCATCCGATCCATCCGCCCCTCCATGCGCTCCTGCTTGCGGGCTGCGCCCTGAACGTGTCGCTGAACGTCGAGCATCATGTCGGTGAGATCTTGAATTGGGTCTTTAGGTGAATCGTTCTGTGTCATATCTGCGCCTCATTATGGGCGCTCAATAGCAGGCTGAGAAGCCGTAGAAATCACAACATCAATGCCATGTTCCCAATAGCCCTCGTTGCTGCCTCGCGGCCTTCGTTAGAGAACCCATTCGGGGTTCTCGGTCGCGATAACAGTAAGGAGGTGGGACGCATGGTGCGAAGCATCGTCATTCCACAAGATGGGGCCGAAAACCCCCGAGTCCAAGAGCTCGCCAGCATCGACGAGTTCCAGGAAGTCGTGGGCGGCTGGTTAGAGCCGATCGAGATCGAAGCGCTCGACGTGACCGTCTACATGGACGAATCCGCTGAGCGACGCCACGGACCCCTGAACTCACGAGCCACGGCGCTCTGGTGGTACTTCAGTTCTGGCGCCGAATCGCGCCGCTTCATCCTCGGTGACGTAGTCGTAGCGGGCATCGATGACGGTCTCGGCGGTGCGGACGTGCCCGACACTCTCGTGCACGGACTGTTCGAGCAGCACCGCTTTGTCGTGCAGGCGCACCGCGGCTCTTCTGAGGAATGGCTCGACACCTACGCACGGTTCGACAACCTTTTCGACGCGTCGCTGTGGTGCATGCTCATCAGCGCCTTTGCCAGACCGGCGACGTTCCGCATCGAGGTCGAGATCCCAGAGGGCGAACCTCTCGACCACCACATGCCTGGTGGTGAGCGGCCATGGTGACCGGCATCGTTATCCCTGCGGACGCAGAGAAGGCCCTCGGGGAGCGCACTTTCGTGAACCTCGAGGACTATCAGGCGGCCGTGGGTGGTTGGATCGAAGCGGTGGACCTGCCCAGCCTCGGCGTCACCATCTACGTGAACGAAGAGGGACTGCTGCGGCACCTGCCGTTCAACAGCCGCGCCTCGTTTCTGTGGTGGTACCACGTCCCGGAAGCACGACAGAAAGCCATGCTCGTCGGCGACGCAGTGCTCGTCGGGCTTCCCGATCGGAATGGCGACAGTACGGATGTTCCGTTGCTCGTGCGCGAGCTACTGCTCACACCAGCCGCTTATCGGGTCGAAGTGCGCACCTTCGGTGATCCCAAGTGGTACCAGAATCAGGCGACGTATCCCGACTACTGGGAAGCGATGATCTGGGCGATGGTGCTGCTGGAGCGATGGACGGCCGCTGAGGACGTGCGCATCGTGCCGGTGGCGCCAGTTGTTCTCGGAGGGAGCCCGACCTGACGAGCTCGCATTCACACCACCCTCCGCTACGGCGGCGACTGCTCAACCCAGGAACATCACGTTCTCGAGGGGAGTAGTCGCCGCCTTCTTCACATGCTCGCTAGCTTGAGCAGAGGCGAACCCTTTACCGTGCCTCTCAGATGTCAGTCGGCGGTTCGGCTCGGATGGAATCGGCTTCGTCGAGGAACGCAAGAAATCGGTGGCCCTTGTCGCTGGTGCGAGCAGTAAAGATTCCTTGAGCGCTCATGCTGGTGGTCAGCGGAATCGAGGCGAGCCCGTTGCGTTCGAGATCGGCAACGGCTTGGGAGACGGGGCCGCTCCAAACCTCTCCTGAGACGCCAAGTGCAGACCCGAGCGGTCCACCGACGCCGCCCATGATTACGTTCTTCTCTCGCTCGTAAAGGTCGTGTTGTTTGAGCCAGCCTGCGGGGTCGGTGAAATAGTGCAGCAACCAGATGTGGAGGGAGTCAAACTCCTCTACGAGGCGAGTGAACTGTTGGCGTTCTGCCGCGGTGAACGGTGCCCAAGATCCTGCGTTGGCGACGGCTGCAGCGAGGCGCCGACGCTTGTCGACACTTGCCGTTTCGGCGGCGGCGCGTTGAGCACGAGTCACGGCAGCAACGAATTCATCAGAGTCGACGACCTCCTCGATGGTGGCCGTGTTTTCAAGTCGCTCAAGGACGCCCGCAAGAGCATGAGCCATCGCAGCGTCGAAATCGTACTGACGTCGGGCCTGGCGACGCGCCACGAGATGCGCCAACGAGTCGGCGGTCAGTTGGCCGATCACGGGGACGATCGAGATCGCCGCCTGTCCAGCAAAGGCTAGTGTGTCCTCAGCAGGGTCGTGAGGCGGGACAACGGCTTCCAGATCGCTCATGAGCCAATGGTGACCCGTGGCACCGACACTCCCTTGATCTCGACCCGCGGGCAATCTGCGCCCGCCAGTACAAAGAGTCAGAGATCGAAAACGGCGTCGGGATCTTCCATTGCGCGCTTGAGCTCAGCGATATTGCCGATGCCGGCGAGTGGTGAGGTTCGTGCAACTTCGACGATGCCGCCAACGATTGTCTGCATGGCCGACACATCACCAGCCTCCAGTGCGACGTCGAGGCTCGCAAACAGACGGTCGCTGGTGTCACGACGCTCCTGGAAGATTCGATCGAAGTACTCTCGAAGGATCTTCTCGGACGACTTGATGCGGCGGACTTCTGTCTCCCGATAGGTCTTCAACTTTTCGCGTTTGGTGCTCTCGGTCTCATGAATCTGGACCGTCTCACGCACCGCATCGACCAGCTGTGTGAGCGCGCCGAAGGCATCCGTCACCGTGATCTCGCCGGCAATCTTCGCGAGTGTGCTCTTGCTCTGACTAACCATCGGATGGCTCCTTTTGTGACTGACGGTATGTGAACAGAAGCTGTTCCGTCCTCTGGTCGATATTCCCATCTTCATCGGCAATGGGCGCAGTGGTGACCTCGCGGACCGACCCAACAAGATTCAGAGCCGAGTGGAGCCGATCAAGGTGGATATTGATATCGAACGGCTCAGATTCGAGCAGGTCAATGGCTTGTGCTGCGCGGACGATGAGACGCACGAGCAGCGCTTCAAGCTCGCGCGCTCGTTCCTGGATGCCTCGCAGCAGTTCGTCCCGTGCATCTAGCGTGGCGATTGCAGTGTCCACCTCGGTGCGGTGGTGCTCGGCGGCAGTTCGGGCCCTGGTTCCTTGGTTCTTCACCGCAAGTCCGGCAACGAGCGCAGCCGGGCCGATCGCGGCAATGCCGTTCGCAGTCTTGCCGAGTTTGATTCCTCCCCCGCCGCTCTTGATGCTCCCGCCACCAAGAAATGCCAGTCGGGCCTTCTCGGCGGCCGCACCGCTAAGCGCGGAGATTGGCGTCCCAGTGCTAGCACTGGCGAGTTTCTTGACGCCGGCGCTAAGTGCGGCCGGTACGCCGACCGCGACACCTGCGGCACCAATGACGCCGCGCACCCATCCGGCGACGTTTGCGTCGAGCTTCGCGTCTCCTGCGATACGTGTATCCGAGAGCTCGATGCCGTCCAGGACGAGGCGCTCGTGTGCCCGCACTTGCTTCTCATGGCGAAGTAGAAAGTCCTTCATGCGGTTGATGATTTCGCGCTGAGCTCGCTCCTGAGTCTTACCGAGGAACTGCAAGGCTTCATTCGTCGCATCGACTGCTCGCAGATGCGCTGTATGGCGCTTGTCATAGCGCTGCGCTCGCCGATGGATTTGTGTTCGCGCGCTCTTGATCTGTATGCCCCCGACAGCACCCGCTGCTGCTCCACCGACTGCCAGCGCACCACCGCCCACGATTAGAGCGACCGGAACGAATTGTGGAGCCACTGCGGCGTACCCCCAAAGTCGAAAGCTAACGGATGTTGACCGTAAGCCCCGCGAGTGTATCGCAGCCCACGGACGATAAGGGGCCGTCCGCGCTACACGAGCACGCTGGTGTTGGCAACCCTGCGAACATGATGCTTTTGTGACTTGACCATGCCCACGATCCGAATCTCACCTGCCCCGGCCAGGCGGGCTATTGCGGCACCCGCATGTGCTTTCGGAACCGCTAGCGTCCGAGACGTGGCGAAGAACCCTCAGCAGCTCAACCAGAAGCAGGTCGATGTCCTCAAGTGGGTTTGCGATGGTTGCCCCGCTGGCATCTACACAGACGGGTGGGAGCATCGCATCGTCGCGCGTGCCCTGGAGCATCGCGGCCTCGTGACGATCTCGGGCCACGGTGACTCGTGGGTTGCCAATGCCACTGCCGCCGGGCGGGCGTGGCTCGAGAACCCACCCGTTCCCGATGTGCTGCCCAACGACTCTGCAGCGGACCAGCTCATCGCGCAGGTGCTCGAAGCTGACGGTTCCTTGACGATTACGGCGACCGATCGCGAGTTGAAGCCGTGGGAGCGATTGGTACGTCTGAGCCTGAAGTCACCGAATCGGCCGAAGGGGAAACAGCTCTTCGTGAGCCGGATTGGGAACTGGAATAGCCACGAATGGAAGCTGTCGTTCACCGAGTACTTCGACGACCATGTGGCGAGGATGCCGGTACCGGTGCCCGGCCGCGTTGCAAAGTACCACCCGATCGTTCGGGCGTACCTGGATGACAGGAACTGGCACTTCGTCAGCAAGGAGTATTTGCCGCAGGCCGCTCGTGTTCTGCAGGCCATCGCGACGGAAGCGGAGCGGCGAGGCATTCAAGTTCTTGGCACCGGAACCAGGAAGAACGGTCGAGCGCAAACTGCGCATGATCGGGCGCCGGGACACCTGTGGCTGATTCTTGACCACGGCGACTACTCGATCACCATCAAGGAAATACCCGGCGCCGGCGGGGCCAAGCGCGAGACCCGCGACTATAGCGGTCATACCCCGATCTGGCTCAATCGGCGGCAAACGGAGTTCATCAGCACCGGCCGGCTCGAGCTAGTGGTAGAAGGCCCGCTCGCCTCGTACCAAGGCGAGCACTTCCGTGATGCGAAAGCTAAGACCGTCGAGGACAAGCTCCCTGATGTGTTCGTGCAGCTCCAGGTCTTCGAGCTGAAAGCCGAGTGGCAAGAACAGGAACGTCGGCGTCAGGAGGCCGAACGCAGGCGGCGATGGGAAGCCGCCGTGGCCGAAGCGAAAGCCGAGTTCGCCGAGCACGCACGCTGGGAACACTTCAAGATGCTAGCCAAGGATCACGAGCGGCTGAACGGCTATCGGAAGTTCCTTGCCGAGGCCCAGGACGCGCTCGCCTCCGCTCATGGAACGGAGCGGGCCGCGGGACTCGCTTACCTCGCCGAGATGAAGACGGTGATCGATGACCTCGATCCGATCTCCTCGCCAGAGCTGCTGATCCCGCGCACGCCAGAACCAACCGCGGAAGAACTGAGGCCGTTCCTGAGTGGTTGGAGCCCCTATGGACCTGAGCGGTAGATGGCGATGTAGAAAACGCGTGGTCGCGTCGAAGAAGTGTCTAGCTTTGCTGTCGACGATCTGGACATCGTTGGCTGCAGCGGCAGAGTTCTGCCTGCCTCCGCTCCTGGCGGTGACCGCCCGAGTTGCGCGCACCGTTCTCGGTCCGCGTAGTCTTCGCCCTTCAACGTGGGCTACGTGACTGTCACGAAACGCTGCAGATGATTTGACCAATTGGAACCATCGTGTGACACTTGTGACACGTAGAAGGTTGCTACAACAAGTGACTATTGCACTGCTCAACTTCTGACAGGTGACCCTAATGCCCGCGCTTACTGTGCCTGCGACGTCGACCCCCCACGAAACTTTGGACGCTCTCGATAACTTCGTGAACGCCCTGCCTGAGAGCGCCGCACGCGAGGCGATTGCTGCGCTCTCGGACACGCTGCGGTCCGGTCGCGACGTTATCCTTGCAGGCGCCGACGACACTGTCACTACTAGCCAGGCTGCGAAGGTGCTCGGCATCAGCCGTGCACATCTGTACAAGGTTCTTGACAGCGGAGCCTTGGCCTACACCATTGTCGGCGCGCGAGACCGCCGTATCTCCATGGCCGACCTTACCGACTTCGTTGCTCGGACCGAGGAGCTGAGGCGGGCCACGGCGAGAGCCGTGGCGCAGCCAGGCCAGACGCGAGCCCTCGCCATCGACGAGATCTAGACGCTCACCACTAATCTGAGGCGATGGGGTATCACCGTCGCGTCACATTGCGCTGCCTTTGCGATGACTTGACTTCAGATTGGGCCGACGCAAACCATCGCCGTGCGTTCTTGGCGCTCCGTGAGCTGCTGAGTGCCGCATGTGCAGATAGCGACGTAGTGCGGGTTCTCGAATCGACGCCCAGTCCCATCCAAGTAGCTCACCCGCTCGTCACAAGTTTCTGCTCATCGTTTGAAAGTGACGACCCATCCTTGCGACGGGAGAGTATCAGCGGGCTACGGGATCCATATTGGTGGAAAGAGAAAACGACTCGCTGGCGAGGGGCCGCGACTGACGCCGCCATCGTCGGCGAGGGGGAAGTCTGGCTCTGTGCGGGCGGTCTTCGTGCCGAAGGCGAAGCCCGTGACTTTTACAAGGCATTCATGCGGTCGGTCGAAGCCCACGGTCCCGACCACTACCTCCCGTCTGCCGAGGATCGACGTTATCAAGCGATCGAGGAGAAGCTCGCTCGAGTCGATGCATGGCAAGAGGCGCTACGCCTTTCAGCGCTGATTTGTATCGCAGTGGCTGACGAATCCGTCGACGCGCGCGAGCTGCATGTTCCTCATCCCGGCGTCACGGACGGCTCATCATTTATGCACTTGAGTGTTGAGGTCGAGCGCGTAAGCGACGGGGCCGGCGAGGAATTGGCAGAACTGATTATCGTTGTCCATATTGACGATCCCGCCAAGCCCCATCTGCTTGAACTGGCTATGGAAGCAATACGGAGCGTCATCAACCCGCGCGTTGATGATTGGCGCGTCACCCCAGGCAAGGGAACCGATCAGATTTGGTCCGTATTACTCGACCCGGAGGTCCTGCCACGCGCCGATAGTGTTCGCCAAGCCGGCGAGTTGCCCGAAGAGTTGCAAGGAACAACCCTTCGGCTGGGCATACAAGCGCACTACACCCAGAAGGATGGCATCGTCGATGCGTCGGTGTCGGGAGATCCGATTCGGGCGCTTTGTGGGACTTGGTTCGTCCCTACGTCAAATCCAGATCACCTTCCGGTGTGCCCGCAATGTGCTGAGGTCCATGCCGGTCTCGCTGACTGACGTCATTCGCGGCTTCACGAATGAATGCGATTCGCATCGCTATTCACTAAAAGTCCTGTTCATGTCATAATTACGGCAGCTTTGTGTGGCAGTTCGAGGTATCTCCTGCGGCACGAGCCACGGCCCTCGCTTGTGGTCTGCCGCCGTGTCGGAGCCCATCGATAAGGTGAGGGTACTCAGCAAGCACTAAGACGCGCTCAGGCGCAAGGAGAGAAGAACCAGCATGATCATTGCCCGCGAGCCGGCAACCGCTTTGCTCTTTACGGCGCTCGACTCGGGGGCACGGGCATGACCGAGTTTGTACCCGGCGAGACGACCGATGAGCGATTGGCTCTGCTCTCTCAGCTCAAGGACTTGATACCGGCCGCCTTCCTCGACGGCGCGCTTGACGCGGCGGCGCTCCTCGAAGCTCTTGAGCTGGACCGCAACCAGACGAGCGGGTTTGTTTTCACGTGGCCCGGCATCGAGAAGGCGCGGGCGGACGCACTTGAGCCCACGACGGCGACGCTGATCCCTGATCCGGAGGCCTCACTCAACTGGGAGACAGCGCGCGATGTCCTCGTAGAGGGCGACAACTTGCAGGTGCTCAAGCTTCTTAAGAACGCCTACAGCGATCAGGCAAAGCTCATCTATATCGACCCTCCGTACAACACGGGTGACACGTTCACTTATAATGACAAGTTTGCAGTTCCTGAACGCCAGTACCTTGAGGAAACTGGGCAGGTCGATGAGCACGGCGATGCTACGACAAGCAAAGTCGAGACGGGCGGACGCAAGCACGCACCGTGGCTCACCATGATGTTCTCGCGGCTGGTCGTCGCACGGCACCTGCTTCGTCGGGACGGGGCCATCTTGGTGTCCATCGATAACAACGAGGTGCATCACCTGCGTCTTCTGCTCGATGCGGTCTTCGGCGCCGAGAACTTCGTCGACATGATGACTTGGCGAGGCGCCCGTAAGGGTGACGGAAAGCTGACCGGTGGCGGTCAGGACTACATCTTGGTCTATGCCCGGGATCGCTCGTGGTTGCGCATCAACGACGTGCGTTGGCGCGAGCACAAGAACGGGCTCGACAAGATCTACGCCAAGGTTGCCGAGCTGCAGGACGAGTTCGGCGACGACTTCGAGGCTGCGTCCAAAGCAATGCGTGCTTGGTACCGGTCGCTCTCGGACGATGACCCGTCGAAGGAGCACCAAGCGTACAGCCGCATTGACGACCGCGGCGTTTGGTTTTCCGACAACATCTCGAGTCCCAACTACCGGGAGAACCTCCACTACACGTGGCGCGGCTTCGAGCCGCCGGAAAATGGCTGGCGTTACGAAGAGGCCACCATGGAGCGCCTTGAGGCCGATGGCCGACTCATTTATCCAGCGGACAAGACGAAGCGCGTGCAGATCAAGGCTTACTTGCACATGCGCGAGGAGTGGGCACCGCCGTCAGTCTTTTACCGCGATCGTCGCGCCGCTTCGGGCGCTCTCAATGCATTGATGGACCCGGGTACCAAGAATCCGAAGAAGGTCTTCGATGACCCGAAGAGTACCGATGTCCTGGCGCGGCTCTTCCATTCGATGACAGACGATGGTGACCTCATCGTCGACTTCTTCGCCGGGTCGGGCTCAACCGGCCAGGCGGTGTGGGAACAGAACCCGAGGGATGACAAGACGCGTCACTGGGTTCTCGTCCAGCTCCCGGAAGAGCCGGACACTTCGAGCGACGCAGGTAAGAACGCCGTTGCCTTTGGCTACAAGACGATCTTTGAGATAACTGCAGAACGACTGCGACGTGCTGCAGCCAAGATCGGCGGCAACCTTGGGTTCCGCATCTTCAGGACGCGGCCGACCAACCTGATTATTGACGAGGACATCATCGCCACAGAGGAGCTGTCCTCCCAGGTGTACCTCGACAACGTTCTCCACCGCGCCTTCGGTTCGCCAATCGTTGACGGTGCTGACGACATCGACCTGGTCTGGGAAATCGCGCTCAAGGCAACCGCAACTCAGCTCGACGCTCGCGTCAAGGAGCTGAGTTTCGATGGTGTGAAGGTCTACGAGTTCACCCCTGCGGTTCTTGACCCAGACAGCGGACGCCTGCTGATATCCCTTGATGCATTCACGCTGGACACGTCGGACAAACTAGGCATCACCGACGACGACACGCTCATCCTCCGAGGAGAGGCGGTCGAAGACGGTGTCACCTTGACGCTTGCTCCTCGCCTTCAGTCGAGGCTGGTGCTGTTGGAAAGGGTGCCGCGTGAAGTTTCGCTTTGAGGATCAACCGCATCAAACGGCGGCAGTTGCGGCAGTCGTTGACCTCTTTGAAGGGGCGCTGATACCCGGTATTGTTCCGGCCGGCCTCGCCGCAGGGCGCGACGGCAATGTCGATTACCAGCTCGATCATGAGGCGCTCGTAGACAACCTCAAGTCCGTCACGGCGCGCGAACACGTGCAGGATCAGTCCGATCTGGTGCTACTGGAAACCACCGATTTGCAGGACGCCGAGCGCGCTTTTCCCAACTTCTCAGTCGAGATGGAGACGGGCACTGGAAAGACCTACGTATACATCTCGACCGCACTGCAACTAGCCAAGCAGTACGGCATCCGCAAGTTCGTCATATTAGTGCACTCCGTGGCAATTCGCGCGGGTGTAGTCAAGACATTCGAGCAGACCAAAGATCATTTCAGCGTCAAGTACGACGGGGTCAAGTACAACTGGGGAGTGCTCGGAGAAGGCTCTGCTCTCGCTGACTTCGCTGAGCCAGGAGAAACGGTTCGGTTCCTCGTCGCGAGTGTTCAAGCGCTCGACAAGCCGAACACGAACACTTTGTACAGCACGAAGGAGGAACCGCAGCTCTGGGGCATCCCGAGGAGCGGCATCGCTCAGATCGCGGGCAAGCGACCGGTGTTGATCATCGACGAGCCGCAGAATATGGTCAGCGAGCTGCGCAAACGCGTCATCGCAACCGTGAACCCGCTCGTGGCTCTTCGCTACAGCGCCACGCACAAGGAAAAATTCAACCTCGTTCATCGCCTCAGTCCCAAGCAAGCGTCCGAAGCGGGCCTCGTCAAGCGAGTTGCCGTCAAAGGCATCGTGGCCGGACAAGCGGGTGAGCCGTACCTGCATGTGTCGAGAATTCGCTCTCAACGCCGCCAAGTCTTTGCTGAGGCGGTCATCGACGCTGTCGTCGGAGGCGAGTCAAAGCGGACAGCGGTATCGCTTCGCGCTGGAAGCGACCTGTTCGACGAGTCCAATGGGCTTGACACGTACCGTGGGCTGGTCGTGAGCAGAGTCGAGCGCAAACCGGACCGGATCGTCTTTGAGAATGGTCGCGTCGTCGCAGCAGGCGAAGAGGTTGGCGTCGATCGGCGTTCGATCTGGCGGGATCAGGTGCGCCAGACGATCCGGCAGCACCTAGCCCGTCAGAAAGTTATCGATGCGGCTGGACACGACGTCAAGGTACTCTCCTTGTTTTTCGTTGAACACGTTGCAGACTATGTGGGCGATGCGGCGGAGCTGCCCATCATGTTTGACTCCCTGTACGAAGAGGAGTGGCTGAACTCGGGGCGGAGCCGTGACGTCATGCCAGCTCCGGCAGACCTACGTGTGGCGTACTTCCCGTCGACCAAGACCGGCCTGCTTCGTGATGCCGAAGGTAGCTCGGAAAAAGCAGCTGAGATGCAAGCTCGCGCTTACGAAGAGATCATCGCGAACAAAGAACTTATCCTCGACAAGGCCAACCCGCGTGCCTTCATCTTCTCCCATTCGGCGTTGCGTGAGGGCTGGGACAACCCCAATGTTTTTCAGGTGGGCTTCCTGCGTCAGACACGCTCAGACGTGGAACGTCGTCAGCAGATTGGACGAGGCCTTCGTCTGCCCGTCGACCAAGATGGTCGACGTGTGCTTGACCCTGGCGTGAACCAACTCACTCTCGTAGTTGACGAGTCGTTTGCGGAGTTCAAGGACGGCGTCAACGCTGAGTACAGCCTGAGCGGGATCAGCACGGGCGACCGACCTGAAATCGACGATGTCGATCACGAAGTCACGATCCACATCCGGAAGGAACTCTTCGAGAGCGCCGAATTTGCAGAACTGTGGAAGCGCATTCGCTATAAGGCGCGCTATCGGGTGGCGCTTGCACCGCACGCACTCGAGCAACGAGTTGCCGATGCGAGCGAAAGGCTGGATGAGCTCGCACTCATTGGCCGCCGCGCGAACGTCATTGAAACGGCCGAAGTTCAGTACGACGATGATGGGCAAGTTACAACCAGCACCAGCACCGTGGCGCAGTCTCAGGGAGAACGGCTGTCGATCCTCGGCCGTCGCGTGCCCGATGTCATCCGACTCATCGAGGACGCATTGCAGCTCGGGAAATTTCCCCTGCAACTTACACGCCCGACTATCGCAGGCATCGTGGAGGCCATCCCGAGCCGCTACAAGCGGAACATTCTCGAAGACCCGGAGCGTTGGGCGCGCATCGTTGCTGACGTCATCCGAAAACAAGCCATCGAGGAAATGGTGGCAGGCATCAAGTATGAGCCGTTGGGAGAAGAGACTTGGTGGAACGCCGACGTGGTGTTCCTCAAGGAAGAGGTGAAGCATCCGATCCAGGCGACGCCAGGCAATCCGGATCCGCAAGCGGGCGTATCGGCGGCTTCCGTTGACGGGCACAACCTCTTTGATGCAGTCGACTACGACAGTCACGTTGAACGAAACTTTGCCGCGAAGCTCGACAACATGGCAGACCAGGTGAAGCTCTTCGCGAAGTTGCCACGACGCTTCCGCGTGCGCACGCCCGTGGGCGAGTACTCACCGGACTGGGCGCTTGTCTACGAACAGGGCGGTAAGCCTCGCCTCTACCTCGTACGCGAGACCAAAGCCACTCTCGATCTGGATGACCTCGAATGGGCTGAGGCGATGCGCATCCGATTTGCTGGCAAGCATTTCGATGCGGCACCGGTTGGGCCAGTCGACTATCAGTCCACGACGGACAAGCAGGGCCTGACGATTGGCGGGCTGACCGGTGATCCTGGAGGAGGCGCCGAGTGAGGCTGGTCAAAGCGGAAGTCAGCGGTTTCGGGAGGCTTGCGTCGGGCAAGGTTAACCTCGACAACAAGGTGCTTGCGATCGTTGGACCAAACGAGGCGGGAAAAACCACGCTCTTGAAAGCGTTGGCATACATCGACAACGGTGCCGCGCTCTCTGTCCCCGAACGATCACGCGGTATGGATGTTCCCGATAGCCATACTGTCGTTCGAGTGCAGTACATCCTCGACAAGGCTGATCTCAAAGCGATCGAGCAATATCAGCTCGAGGAACCGCCCACGTCAATCTGGCTCTCCCGAACGGCAGCAGGTTCGACGGAGCCAAGGGTCACAGTAGTTCCAACACCGACCAAGGCTGCCGCGCCACTCGTCAGCGCCGTTGACGCACTCCGCAAGTTGGCGAAACCTGCCACGTTCACCGACCTCGACTACGTGGCCCCAGAAACTGAGGAGGACGGCGTGGTGCCGTCAGCCGACGAGGAGCGGTTGTCTCTTCGATCGACCACCGAAAACTGGCTGATCGAGTTTCTCGAGGAGGCAGAATCTGGCGGAGAAGTCGCGGCCTCCGCGACCTATGCCGCCGATATCCGTGACACCGTCGAGAAGCTGTCACGCTATGAACTTGCCAACGAGTTCCTCGGTGCGTTGAAAGCCGTGCTCGCGTGGATTGATCGGCCGGATCCGGGACCTGAGGTCGCGCGGGCGCTGTACGGGATCTCTCCGAACATCGAGTTCTTCGACGAAGAGGACCGCAACCTCGCATCGACGTACACCCTCACTGACGAATTAGTGGCCACGCCGCCTTCTGCTCTGGCAAACGTCGCAGCTATGGCGGAGCTTGACCTGGCGAAGCTTTGGCGCGCGATGAATAGCGGAGACGAGGGCGAGCGAGAGACGCTCATCAACGAGGCGAATGGCGTTCTCGAGGAGAAGTTCGCTGCTGCGTGGAAGCAGTCGAACGTCGCAGTCTGGTTGAAAAGCGAGGCGACAACGCTCTACATACGCATCAGGCAGGACGGCAAACGCATCACGCAATTCGACGAGCGCAGTGCTGGCCTCCAGATGTTCGTCGCCTTGGTCGCCTTTCTCGCAGTACGCGCCGAGGGACAACCGCCGATCCTTCTCGTCGACGAGGCTGAGACGCATCTGCATATCGATGCCCAGGCTGACCTTGTCAATACCTTTGTGTTGCAGCAGCAGGCAGCCAAGATCATCTATACGACGCACTCTCCCGCGTGCCTGCCACCGGACCTGGGTTCCAACATCCGCGCGGTCGTGCCTGACTCGACGAACCTGAGCCACAGTGTGATCGAAGGCAGCTTCTGGCATGGCGCCGCTGGGTTCTCTCCGCTGATGCTCGCAATGGGGGCAGGCGCCGCAGCCTTCTCAGCAGCGCGATTTGTCGTCCTCGCCGAAGGCGCGTCCGAAATGCTTCTGCTCCCGTCCCTGATCAAGGCGGCAGTCGACGTGCTCGATCTCGATTACCAGATTGCTCCCGGCCTCTCCGAAGCGCCGACCGAGTTGTATCCGGAGCTGGACCTCGTTGGCGCGCGTGTTGCCTACCTAGTGGATGGCGATAAGGGTGGGACAGATCGCCGAGCCGCGCTAATCGCGGGCGGCGTACCCGAAGACCGCATCAAGGATCTCGGTGCGCTGACTCTGGAGAACCTGCTTGATGCAGATTGCTACCTCAAGGCCGTTGGTGTGCTGCTTGAAGAGTGCAACCCAGGCAAGATGATTCCAGAACTTCCAACCCTCCCGGACCCGGCTGCCGCAGTATGGCCCAGGGTGCTCGGCGAGTGGGCTGAGCAGGCTTCCCTCAACATGCCTGGCAAGCGAGCAGTGGCCAGCCGCCTCGTCGAGGACGGATGGGCGCGCCCGAGTGCACACGGTGTGCCCATTCTGCGGGCTCTCCATAGCGAACTCGAAAAGCTCCTGAAACATCCATCGGCCAAGAGCAATCAAGAGCAGCGTGGACGGAGAAGCAATTGAGGAGCGGCGCATGACGACCCCACTTGAAGAGGCGGTGATCGACTCACTTATCGAGGGCCTACGGACCGAGAACGTAGACGACCAGCTGCTCGAGAGCATAAAGAGTGCATACTTGGCCCCTAAGCTTCCATCCGTTGAGACTCTCGTTGATGCCATTAAAGGCTCGAGCGGGGACAAGCTCGCATGATTCAACTCGAGCACCTCCATATCGAGGATTTCCGAGGCATTCGCATGATCGACTTGCCACTTGGTTCTAAGCCTTTCGTCGTTTATGGCCCAAACGGCTCAGGCAAGAGCGGTGTGGTTGACGCGATTGACTTTGCTTTGACAGGAAGTATTAGCCGCCTATCTGGGGCAGGTACAGCCGGCGTCACGCTCTTACGGCACGGACCTCACGTACATAAGCGCGATGATCCGGCGGCCGCGGTCGTTGAGCTGACAGTCCGCGACGTCGAGACCGGCGAGCAGTCAAAGCTACGGAGGAGCATCAAGGACTCCGGGAAGTTCACACTTACTCCTGATACGCCATCTGTTCGCGCATCCGTCGCCGAAGCGCAGACGCACCCTGAGCTGACTCTGTCGCGCCGCGAGATCATCAAGTACGTCGTTGCGAAGCCTGCCGACCGTGCTCAGCAGGTACAAGCATTACTCAAGCTTGATCACCTCGACGCGTTTCGCAAGCTACTGAAGAGTGTTCAGACGAAGACAAGCGCGGCATATTCCACGGCCGACGCCGAGCAGAAGTCCGCGGAGAACGGCTTTGCAGCGCACCTGGGCATCGGCCAGCTGCTGGCATCTGAGATTGTCCGCGAGATCGACGCTCGTCGACAAACGCTTAGCCTCGACACGCTTGATGATCTAACAATCGACACCGATCTGGCGAAAGGGCTCAAGGCCGGCGCCACGCAACCCACATTCAACCTGGTCGCTGCGCGACGTGAGGTTCGCGAGCTCGTGTTGGCCGTGGATGAGACAGAGGACCTTGCTACTCGACAGGACCAGCTCGCAGCCGCCATTACATCCGCTACAGACGATCCAACGTTGCTGGATGCTTTGAAGCACCGACAGCTGGTGGAAGCTGGGTTACGCGATCTTGTCGATGCCACCTGTCCTCTGTGCGATCGTGAATGGGAGAGCGTTGCCGCGCTCAAAGCCCACCTGGTTGAAAAACTTGCTCGCTCAGACAGTGCCGTTGAAGTTCGGACGCGACTGACGACCGGAGCAGATCAATACAAACAAGGACTCAAACAACTGAAGGATCTTGTCGACCGTGTGACACCTGTGGCGAAGAGCCATGGCAATGGTGATCTTCACCACCATCTCACGACGTATTCGGATGCGATCGCGAATCATGCACAGAGCATCGGAACTTCGACCGATACCATCATCGCGTCAGGTGAAGCACTGGCACCTTCTAACTACGAAGCTAGTCAGGCTATCGTTGAAGGTCTGAGGGAATTGGAATCACGGCTGGCTTCGGAGCCAGACCAGAGCGCCCTAATAGACGCTCAGTCCTTCTTGACAGTAGCGCAAGATCGTTGGTCACGAATTCGTATTGCACGGGCTGGGGCTGCGAAGGCGAAGGCGGTGCGCGATACAGCGAAGCTCGTCTATGACCAGTTCTGTGTTGTCTCGGATGATGCGCTGAAGACGCTTTACGAAACAGTCGAGGCGGACTTCAGTAAGTACTACCAGATCATAAACGCTGATGATGAGGGTAATTTCACCGCGCAATTGAAGCCAACGTCCGGCAGCCTTGAGCTCGAAGTCGATTTCTACGGGCAGGGGAAGTTCCCCCCTACCGCGTATCACAGCGAGGGGCACCAGGACGGGATGGGTGTTTGCCTCTACCTCGCCCTCGTGAAGCAACTTCTCGGAGACCAGTTCAGGTACGCAGTACTCGATGACGTTGTGATGTCGGTTGACGTCAACCACCGCGCCCAGTTCTGCAAATTGCTCAAGACCGAGTTCCCAAACGTCCAGTTCATCATTACAACGCACGACCCGGTCTGGGCGCGGCAGATGCAGTCGGCTGGTCTCATTACATCAAAGGCACAGGCACGCTTTTACGGTTGGACGGTCGACGGAGGCCCTGTCTACGAGCAGGGCGATGTCTGGGAGCGCATTGACGAAGACTTGGCCAAGGAAGACGTGTTCGGTGCTGCCCACAAGCTTCGACGTCGGCTCGAAGCTGCGGCAGCAGACATCGCGGACTCGATTGGTGGTCGCGTACCCTATCGCGGTGACAACAACTACGACCCGTCAGTGCTGCTCGACGCAGTAAGAGGTCGGCACTCCGACCTTCTCAAGATGGCTGCGCATGCTGCGAACTCCTGGACGGACCAAGCTGCAATCGATGCGGTTGAAGCGAAGAAGGCTGCTCGCACCGCCGTAGTACCCGAGCAACTGTCCGAGTCATGGATCGTGAACCCACTCGTCCACAACAATGACTGGATCAACACCGCTTCAGTAAGCGACTTCAAGCCGGTTCTCAAGGCAACCAAGGACTTCCTTGATCTCTTTACGTGTGACAACCCGGATTGTGCTGGGTGGATTTATGTAGTTGGTCGACCTGAGGAGAGCCTGCGTTGTGCCTGTGGCAACTACAACCTGAACCTCAAGAAGAAGTAGCTCATGCTTGACCGTCAGGCGCTACAGGTTCATAGTCACGGCCACGATGCCGAGACTGACAAACCAGGACTACCTCACCACCCGCTCCGAGCTTCATGCTGCGTGGACGAATTCGCCCACGAGCATCTATCTCCTCACTGCCGCCGAGCAGTGGTCTCTTCACGAGTACTTCCGTTTCGTCGAGAATCTCTCGCCGGCTGTCTCGCTTGAGTATCGCCAGGAGATCACCGAGGAACAGCCCTCACTGCCGCAACGAGCCGGCCACGCTGTGAAGCAGTGGCGCCTCAACAACAGCAGCTTGACGCCTATCGCTCTCAGCACCTTGTTCCACGCACCAGGAAAAGGGGGAGCGCCGCACAACATTCGGCTCTTTGCTGAAGTTCAGCCAGTCCTGGATCCGAAGCGCATCGCCATAGCCCTGATGGCAGGCTTCGATGACTACCAGGCAGCCATGGCACGCGGCGAGATCACGAAGACAAGGCGTCGTTAGCGCCCGAGTGCTGGTCGGATGGTCACACCCGCTCGCGTAGTGCCTTCAAGATGGTGTGGCTGTCGAAGCCCAAGCGCTGCCCGATGGCCTGGCTCGACAGGCCCACACCGTACAATTTCACGGCCCGCGTCACATCGGCTGGCTTCATGCTCCGTGACGTATCGATGCCCCGCTCGGCCAGGTACTTCGCCACCGTGGTCCGCGATATCCGGAAGTCACGGGCTACCTTACGCATGTTCGGCGACTGGCGATAACGGGCCACCACAGTGCCGATGTCTTCCTCACATCGCCGCTTGGCGCTACGCCGCTTCACGGAGGTATGCACCACACGCTCAGAGCGAGCACGCTGACAGCGTCCACGTGGCACGTACCGTGGATGCGGAGACGGGCAACGCCTTCCGGCGTTCAGGTGGCCGCGAGGCTACAGTTGCCGGTCTCGTACAGGCGTCGCGACTTCGTTTCGGACCATATATTGCTGATCGAATGTGAGCTTGGGAGAAGGAGAGAGTAGAAGGTCTTCCGCCTCGTCCGCGATGTGGGATACCGTGCTAAGTCTCTTCGAGACCGTCACCCAGCGGAGGTAGGCGATGTCGTCAATGCGGCGAAGCGCTGCAGTCACGCCAGATGACAGCTGCGTTGAATGGACTTGCCTTTGGCCGGCAAGTTGTGCCAGCGCGAACTCAGCCACTAGTTCGTGATTCTGGCCCCAGTGTGGGCGACCGCGCATGGCGTTGGCGATACTCTTCTTGAACTGGACAAAGTTGAAGTCGCGGCGCTCACCGCTCTTCTTAACCACCACGGCCGGGCGGATTGCGAGCGATGGCCACCACACTTCAACCGGACGCTTTTTCGGTTCCAGTTGGCGGCGGCTGAGGTTGGGGTAGTTCTCAGGTGCGCACAACCATTCGAGAAAGTCTGCAGCCGTCTTGAACCCCTCAAATCCCGGCCGCTTGCGCTGAACTGTCAGCTGGCCACGTCGGCCGAGCGAGTAGGTGACATGGGCAGTGCGAAGCTTCTCCTCCTGGCTAAGGCGGCGTTCCACCTCAACCACGATGTCGACGTCGTCAACATACGCAGAGCCCGCGTCTGCTTTGTTGGCTTCCAGCTCCTCCGAAGTCAGCGGTGAGGCCAACACTTCGAGTTGTTCGGACAGCGCCCGCACGACATCTTCTACAACCTTGTGGATGTCCTCGGCACCTAGAAGCCCGAGTGTGTCTCGTTGGAGCTCCTGCCCGAGCCGAGCCAGAGAAAAGGGACTAAGCCGCTGGCCTCCCGTCTGCCGCACCCACAAGCGGTCCATCGTCATCACGCGAAGCCGCTCGTCCGTAAGGAACACATGAGCCGGGTCCGTTAGGCATCGGCGCTGCCGCGTGATGCGCGTGTGGTCGATCGACGTACGCGTGTAGCTCACCTCAGTGCCGGAATCGACGCCGGATGCACGACACGTCGGACACTGGAGATTGTTTCGCTTGGCCACGCCGTTCTCCACTCTCGCCATATAGATGTGATAAGCCGTCAAGGCCATCTGATCAACTGCGGATTACATTTAGCGGGCCCAGGGCGGCCATAGGGTGTAATCTGCTCAGATCTGATACCAGGATACGCTTGTGGCGTGAAAGACTTGTATCGGTCAGCAGTGTCGCTGGCCAGGGCGGAGAGACTCATGGCCAACCATCGACACAGGCGCAAACCTTGGGAGCGGATTCTCTTCGGGAGCGCACTCGCGTTCGGTGCACTCGGGATTGTCGCCTTTTGCATGTACGAAGATGACCAGGCTCTCCACCTCAGGATTCGAGGAGTGGAGTTGTTCTCGCCGGGCACGATTGTTGTTCTCACTCTCTTCGTGACCACAGCCGCTGGCTCGTTCAGCGTGACGATCTCGGACGGCATCTTCAAGGTGATCAAAATGCTCGCGGAGACGACGTCCGCCGCGTGGTCGCACTGGATCACACACAAGAGTGCGGCACCGGACCAGTCTCTTCCGAATCACGCGAGCATCCGGCCGTCCGGACAACTTCGACAACCCCGTGCGGACGACAGCCAGGACCTGCGTCAGAACCGGCGATAGCGCTCGAGCTCGCTCTTGAGGCTGGCTCTGAGGCTTTCCTCAGCCGCCGGAACATCTGCGCAGTACTCCATCAAGCTTTCGCGTCGAATACGTCCGCATCCCAGTCGCCGGCATATTTCCGTTGATTCCGCCGCAACGCTGAGCCACTCGCGGTTATCGTCTCGCCACCCGCAAACCACGCGCCGGATGTCCTCGAACGGCACGTATTGGAGATAGGGCTCATCGACAAGAGCCGCCGGGAGGCCACCCGCTTCAACGTCGCGAATGAAGCCCGTAAGCCAGTCCATCGCCTCGACGGCTTGGCGCTCAAGTAGCTCGTCGACCACAACGTCAGCTTCGAGTACTGCACCGCCCTTGCGTGACATGCACTCCTGCGATTCATCGTCCAATACCAACCCGCGAGCAAAGCGTCCAAGGAGGGCGCGGAGGCGTTCGCGGTACGTATGAGGGTACGCTCCGGAACGTTCAGGAGTCGAGAAGCGCTCCATGAACGCTACCTCTGCCTCGACACCGCTTCCAACTCGCAAAGCAGAGTAGACGAGACACTAGCTTTCAGGCGACGACGTTCGTCGCGTTGGTCGTATGTGCGGAATGTTGAGTGATCTGTTGGCATTGCTGGGCTTGACTATGAACTCTCGGGCTGTGCGTGTCAAGCATGAGTTCATTCCGACGATCGGTGCTCCACGAGGTTCAATCCTCTCGTGCGAGCCCCGTGGTCGCCTTCGAGGACATGTCGCTACCGTCGCGCGTGGGGAAGTGGAGAAGACCCACCGACGCTAGAGCTCGAAGATCGCCGGCCGGATCTGCACGCCCTGTTCGCGCAGCGCCTTCAAGATGGTGTGATTGTCGAAGCCGAGTCGCTGCCCGATGACGCTGCTCGGCAAGCCTTCGCCGTAGAGCGTGACGGCCCTGTCGACGTCGGTCGGCTTCATGCGCCTCGAGGTGCCGATACCACGGGCCGCCAGGTACTTCGCCACCGTCGTCCGCGACACCCTGAACTCCCGCGCCACCTCGCGCATATTGCGTGACTGTTGGTAGCGGGCGACCAGCGCATCGACCTCAGATTCACGAAGCTGCTTGGCGCTTCGGCGCTCAACAGGGGTGCGCTCCACATGCTCTGACCGAGCACGGTTACAGAGGTCACGCAGTCGCTTCACCTCTGTTTGCGAATTGCAGTAGCGACCCAGGACGCGCAGATGACGCCGACGGCCCAGCCTTCGTTCCCACGCGTTGCCCCGACATGGGTGCCTGCTCAGTGGCGATGCTCGAGATCCGTTTCGGCTAAACACGAGCATCGATCTATCCGGACACGACCGGCCTTGCCGATCATCTGAAGTCGTTGGAGTTTCCGGAACTTGGGGCGTGAGTCGTTTTCGGCGGTACGAGCCGGATTGGAAGAGGTAGCGGACTGCGGGTTGGCGAAAAGCGGAAGAGGTGTGTGAGTGACATCACAAAGGGGCCCCAGTGAAGACCGGGGCCCCTTTGTGTCAGCGTGCTAGACGCGCTGACTGATGGTGCCGCTGGGGTTGGCGGCGGCCTGTGCCTGAGTGATGAACTCACCCGAGCTGGCGTCGCGGTAGACGATCCGGGAGTTCGACGTCCCGGAGCCGACGCGCTCCGTGGTGGTCTTCCCCGGCCACCGCGCAGCTGCCGCGTTGTTGACGAACCTCCCGGTGGAGGCGGACCTGTTGACGCTGCGAGCCATGATCGGCTCCTTCCTGCTAGATGGATTACTTGCGTCGGATCGTCGTGGTGACGATCACGCGAACCGGCACGGGCCGGGGCCGCACAATGCGGATGACGCGAGTGGTCATCTCTCACCTCATTTCGTTTGGCGAACGCCTGAGGGGAGAGCTGTTCTCTAGCAGCTGGGGACTCCGTTAGTCTATTGGTGCAACCGATCTGACTACTCAGGTCTTGTCGAGGCCGATCCGATCCACCGGGTCGGCCTCGTTCTCTGTTGAATTGCTCGCGCCAGCGTGTGCTGACACTCGCTTCTATGTCGGCTGAGGCCGGTTGCCCCTCAACCTGTTTTCTTCGGTTTCTGAGTGGCGGATTTCTGGATCTGGTTCGCTCGGGCCACGACGCGCGCCGACACTTGATTCGGCACCGTGCTCCGAGCGGCCTTCGCCGAGCGCGATCCGAGAGAGGACTGTTCAATTCGTGCCTTGAAGTTCGTCATCCGGTCTTCCTCTCTTGCTCCTTGTTCCTGTTCTTGGACATAGTGGCCTGGATGCCCTCGCGGGCATGGCGGACAGCCATCTCGACAGTCTTCGGCGTCACGTTGAAGGCAGCCGCGATTTCCGCATAGGTGTGACCTGCCCCGTACCAGGCGAGATACTCCCGAGTCCTGTCGCTGGGGATCGCCTGAAGCAAGCGCTCGACTTCGATCCGGTCGTCGGCGGCGCGGTAGCTATCCTCGGCCGTTGCGGAGACCATCTTCTCGTTCAGTACCCCCGGGTTAATCCACCCGGTCTCGATGGTCTCGCTGTGCCAGCGTCGATACACGTTCGCGAAGCGAAGCAGGCAATGCCCGATGAAGTAAGTGCGGATGGATGCGCCCTTCGCGGGATCCCACTTATTGGGAAGCAGTACAGACGTCCGGAAGCTGGCCAGGGCGTCTGCCACGCACAGCTGTGCGAGCTCAACGGCGTTGTCGGGCTGGCGTAGGGTGTCATCCGGCAGCTGCGGTAGGCCGCCGAAGCCCTTCGCGCCGACTTTCGCGAAGATCGTTCCGCGGTAGCACCATGCGTTGATCACGGCGATTCCGTACTTCGCAAGCTCGTTGGCGAAGTAGTCGTAGTCCTTACCGACGAAGCCGCCCTTGCGGAGCTCGCCAACGATGGAGCGGTCGACGTCCAGGCGGCGCAGGTAGTCAGACTCCTGTTTCTCGAACTCCGCGAGTTCCACGTCGCCGACCTGTTGTATGGGCGCGCCGGACTGCCGCGCATGCGGTCCGTCCGATGTGTCCAAGACTCTGCTCCTATATGTCCGACTGGGATGTCGTCCAAGCGACGTCCCACTCCTATGTCGCCGCACCCCAATTGCCCCTCAAGGCTTTCTGGGCCGTTCGCCGTGGGCATTCAAGTCTTACTGATAGCTCCGACATTTCCTCAGCGACGCAACGTGGCTCGGATGTGTTTGACGGTCGCGGCCATGCTCGGTGATCGCGGGCAAGCCTTCAGGGAAGCGGCCATGCCCGAGTCGCTGACATCATGCAACCGCGGCGTTCCCGCGAGGTGCTCGCGTGAGGCGATGTCGAAGGCGTTCCCGTCACTTCCGCAGAAGGCCAGCCGTGCTCTTGAAGCTCTCCAGGCGCATCAGGCTGGTCAGCCGAATCAGCTGGTTGAGTGGCATTTCGCCAACACGGGTGCTTCGGCCAAAGTTGGTCGCAAAGTTCGCCACGTTCGAGTTCTCGGCGTCTCTCGACCGGAGATCGATATCCACCATCTCGCCAAGGCCCTCGTCGCGCTCTCCAAGGAAGACGTCGATGGTGCGCTCTACAAGTTGGCGTTGAAGGCGAAGGCCAAGAACGATCGACAGCGACGCTCACGCTGACCTGCGTCGTGGTGCACTCTCGCGCATCTCAACACCGACACGATGCAGTGCCCGGTACACGGCTCCATGTGACAGCCCGTACTTCGCTTCCAGCTCTCGCATCGTGGCACCCGCCTCGTAGTCCTTCGCCATGCCTAGAGCATCCTCGTCGGTCACCATCCGTTTCTTCACCACCACGTTGCGTTCACGCAGTAGCCGGATCAGTGCTGACGGGGCGACGTCACACTCCGCCGCCAACCCTCGTGCACTCTCTCCGGCTTGATAGCGTCGGACGATCTCCTCGACCTTCTTCGGCCCGAGTCGCTTCGGAAGTGCCTGTGCGCGATACGACGCCGGTGAACTCACACCGTCCTCCCGATCACCCAGAATCGCTAGTTTTCGCAGCTCATCAAGGGTCGGACCCCCGTCGGAATGGTTCGAGCAGACGTCTATAAGGTCAGCCATATGGGCTGATCAGGTTCTGCCATCCGGAACTGGCGCCGTTCGCGTTCTACGGGCTGCTCTTCACGATCGTGATCGTGCGGGTGGTCTACGTTCTCCGGGGCCCGGCTAACCGAGCACTTACGCGGACTCGCGAAGGATGAGCCGGTGACTCACCTTCAACCAGCGACTTGCGGGGGACTGGTCGGGGTCGAGCAGCGAGCGGACGATAGACATTGCGACCTCGGCGGCGTCACCCATGTCCACGCCGAGCGTGGTGAGCTCTGGGAACGTATACGTGCCTGCCGTAAGCCCATCGATGCCGACGATCCGTATGTCTTCCGGTACTCGGATTCCATATCGATGCATTGTCTTCAATGCACCGAACGCGGAGTAATCGTTGAACGCCATGATGGCGTCGGATCGCCTCACCAGATCGAGATGTGAGGCGGTGGCTTCCGCGGCTGAGCCGACGTCATCCCGGCCGGCCTGCACAAGTGTCACCTCGATGCCTCGGCTCGACCATTCGTCGGCGATGAGCCGGGCCCGATCGCTCATGGCAGTGCCTGCGACGGAACTGTCCAGCATGAGAGGCCGGGTCACGCCGTGTGAGAGAAGATGGGTCACTGCTTCGCGTATGCCCGGTGCAAGATCGAACTCGACGCCTCCCCATTGGGAACCTTCAGGGCGGAAGGCGGCGTCGATGCCGATCACGGGCACGCCGGGGAGGATTGATTCGAGTTCGCGGCGGCCGAGATTCACATACCCGAGGAGTGCGTCAATCTGGGGTGCGAGGGCGGAGAGGAGCGTGCGCTGATCTTCTATCCGGCTGGTGTCCAAGAGCACCACAGACCAGTCCAGGCGCGCTGCGCTAGCAACGACGGCTGCAGCGAGCTCGGGGTAGTAGGGATTCGTGAGGTTGTCCACCATCAGCCCAACGGTCTGCTGCCCGCGCTTGACCAACCCGCGCCCGAAGCGAGAGGGGCGATAGCCGAGCGTTCGCGCGGCCTCTAGCACGAGCTCTTTCGTCTGCGGCCTGATTCCTGGCAGGTCGTTCATGGCCCGACTCACCGTTTGCCGTGATACCCCGACAGCGGATGCGATGTCGACGATCGTCGCGCGACGTTTCATCTCCATGGCAGCCGATTGTACGGGTGCGCTGAACGCCATCCGGCAGCCCTCGGCCGCGGGCGTGCGATTCGGTGGGCGCCTTGGAGGCCATCACCGGTCGCGTTGGCTCCCGAGCAGAACGTCGAGTGCATGCGTCCCTGCGCTGAGGAATGCGGGCCGGAACAACGCTTGACAGCCCCGTATGGGGGGTGAGAGCATGACCGCGTCGTGAACGTTCACGAAACCATCGGTGGATGACGACGCAGGCTCTTGATCCCAGGGGAATCAGAGCATGCGCAGTCATTCTGGGCTCGGTTTCCGCCGGCCCTTCCCTAGGAACTCAGAGTCGAGAAGCGAGGGGCGCATGACCGCACTTTCACGGAGATCGTTGTTGGCCGGCACAATGGGAGCGAGTCTTCTCGCTGTCGCCGGCGGATTGACAGGATGCGCATCTCAGACGTCGGTCTCGACCGATCCCAAAGAGCTTGTGCTGTGGTATTGGAACCGGTCAATGGGCCCGGGCGTACTCAAGCAGGCGGCACGCGGCATCCCCGGCACGAGCAAGTTCCTCGTCTCGCAGCAGCCACCGAACACGAACTGGGACACGAAGCTGCGGACGAGCCTCGCCGGTCGCGCGTACGTCCCTGATATCACCGCAATCAACTCGAACGTCTCGCTGTACTTCCCCGACCAGTCGATGTTCGTCGACTTGAACCAGTTCGGCGCGCAGGACCTGAAGCATCGCTACTTTCCCTGGAAGTGGGACTACGGCATCACGCCCAATGGGCGCATGTGCTTCTTTCCGATCGACAGCGGTCCGACCGGTTTCTACTACCGCTACGACATCTTCGCCAAAGCGGGTCTGCCTTCCGAGCCAGAAGCGGTGTCAGCGTCAATTCGCACCTGGGACGACTGGATCGAGTTCGGGCGCAAGCTCAAGGCGAATGCGGGCAGTCACATGCTGATGGATTCGGTTCAACTTTTCAGCCAGATCATCAATGCGTCTCCGGAGCGTTACTTCAGCCGCACGGGCAAGCCGCTGTACATGAATGCGACCTCCGCGGTGCGAGACGCGTGGAACATCACGGTCAGGGCCATCAAGGCGGGCATTCTCGGTAATCAACAACTGGCCACGGATCAGAATGCGGCGTGGATCAGCGGCAAGACGGCGGGCCACATCGAGGCTGTCTGGTGGGCACAGATCCTGCTCAGCACGGCGCCGGCAACGAAGGGCAAGTGGCGTTTGGCATCCCAGCCGGTCAGGGCCGGGAACAGCGGCGGGTCGTTCCTCGCCATACCGACCACGTGCAAAGACCCGGAGGCCGCATACAAGTTCATCGCCTGGTCCCAGACTGCCGCCCACCAGGCGCAGACATACAACGAGGTGCAGCTATTCCCTTCGACGCCCGACGCGCTGACCAGCGGCATTATGAAAGACGCCAGCCGCGGGTTCTTCGGCTCGCAGAACTCGCTCGACTTCTTCAAGAAGCAGGCGGCAACCGTGCCGACAGCCTTCGTCTCGCCATACGAGCAGATCGCGAACTTCTTCACCACGGAGATCACCAACGTCGAGGCAGGGGGAAAGGATCCTGACCGCGCGTGGGACGACGCGGTGACCCAGACGAACCGAGTCCTTCAGAAGCACGGGGTGAACCTATGACCGCACAGACCACGGGTGTCCCGCTTCGCGCGAAGCCACGCAACACTCCCACCGCGGCGCCGAGGAAGGCGCTGAGGCGCCGCTTCTGGCCGCAATACGTGGCGATCGCTCCGTTCTACATCCTGTTCCTGGTGTTCGGAGCCTTCCCGATCGTCTTCTCCATCGTGATCTCGTTCACCGACTGGGATGGCATGGGCGCGATGAAGTTCGTCGGACTGCGACAGTACCTCTACCTCGTTTCGGACCCCATTTTCTGGCAGTCCGTTGGCAACACGTTCATCATCTGGTTCCTTTCGACCGTACCGATGCTGTTTCTGGCGCTCGTGATCGCTTTCCTGCTGCATCAGAACATGCGGATGAAATCCTTTTATCGGGTGGCATTCTTCGTTCCGAACGTCACGTCCATGGTCGCGATGGCGATCGTGTTCGGTTCGGTCTTCTCCGACCAGTTCGGTCTCGCGAACTCGTTTCTCCAGTGGATCGGCGGGACGAGCGCCGGGGTGCAGTGGTTGTCCAACCCATGGGGTATCAAGGTCACCATCGCGATCATGGTGATCTGGCGCTACACCGGCTACAACGCGATCATCTATCTGGCGGGGCTGCAGGCCATATCCACCGAGCTCTACGACTCGGCCCGCGTCGACGGTGCGAGTACCTGGCGCATCTTCTCGCGCATCACGGTACCGCTCTTGCGTCCGGTCATCCTCTTCACGGTCATCACCTCTACGATCGGCGGCCTTTCGCTCTTCACGGAGCCGCAGGTACTGCTCGGAAACAGCGGGGGGACCAACAACGCTGGAATGACGATCGTGCTCTACCAGTACAACCAAGCGTTCACGCATTTCGATTTCGGTTACGGCTCGGCCATCGCCTGGGCGCTGTTCGTGCTCGTACTCGTTTTCGCCATCGTGAACTGGCGGCTGGTCAGCGGCCGCAAGGAGAACGAGTTCGGAGTGGTGACGCCCGGCATGTTCGCCCGTTTCGGAAAACGCTCCAACGCGAAGAAGGAGGTGGTCCGGTGACCGCTGCTGCATCGTCACTAGACGTCGATGTCGTGCGCAGGCCCGGCGAGTTCGAGGGCCGGGCGGCGCGTAAGAAGCGGCTTGTCTGGCGCGTCGTCACGCACGCCTGCATCTGGGTTGGCGTCCTTCTCTCGCTGTTCCCGTTCTATTGGCTGTTCGCGATGTCGACCCAGAGCACGGCGCAGATCTTCGGTTACCCGCCGGACCTACTGCCGAGCAACCAGCTCTGGTCGAACATCAAAGGGGTGCTCGGCAGCGTCGACCTCTTCCAGGCCATGCTGAACTCCTTCATCGTCTCGGGCTCCTGCGCCCTCCTTGTGATGTTCTTCGACTCCTTGGCCGCCTTCACGTTCGCGAAGTTCGAGTTCCCCGGCAAGAAGGTGCTCTTCGGCATCCTCCTCACCACATTCCTCATTCCGGGCAGCCTGTCCCTCGTGCCGAGCTTCGTACTGATGAGCAAACTCGGCTGGGTGGGCGGACTTCAGGCGTTGATCATCCCCGGTGCGGCCAACGCCTTCGGCATCTTCCTGCTGCGGCAGTTCTTCGAGTCGTCATTGCCGAACGAGCTTGTCGAATCGGCACGAGTGGATGGCGCAGGATTCTTCCGGACCTATTGGAGCATCGGCCTGCCCATGGTCCGTGGCGGCATTGCCTTCCTTGGCATCTTCACCTTCATCGGTGCATGGAACGACTACGTGTGGCCGTTGGTGGTGTTGGTGAATCCTGGAACGCAAACCCTTCAAACCGCACTCGCCGCGTTGAATTCGCTGTACTCGACCAATTACGGCTGGGTGATGGCGGGAGCACTGATCAGCGTGCTGCCCCTCATTGCGATCTTCATTATCGGGTCCCGTCACTTCATCGCCAACATCGCTGCCGGCGCAGTAAAGGGCTGAAGCGCAGGGATCATCCGATACAAACGTTCTTGTATCGGATGATCTGAGCTCATACTATGTCGGGATGACGTCGATTCCTGCTCCGGTGCCGTGGACCGGGGAACTGCCTCCGGCTGATCCGCCCGCCGACATGGCGCTGTATCAGTTGCCAACCGGCACGTACCGTACCCGCGCTGCCTTCGCGGTGACGGGTGGTTCGTTCCGCGACCGGCGGGAGTTCGCAGCAACGGCCATCTTGGTGCGCCATCCGAAGGGCGACTTGCTGATCGACGCCGGCTTCGGCGCACACGTCGAACAGCACATTCGCATGCTCGCTCGGATGGAGCGGTCGCCGCTAACGCGCTTCCGCACAGCTCGTGCACAACTCGACGACGCCGGCTATGACCTGTCGCGGTTGCTCGGCGTGGTCGTCACCCATGTGCACTGGGATCATGTCAGCGGTCTCGACTCGCTCCAGGTTCCGGTGTGGATCACGCCTGCGGAGCGCGAGTACGGTGCGAGCGACTCGCACGGTGCGGTGTTCCGGGCCGTCAGCGCCGAGCTCGAGATGCATGAGTACGCGTTGGAGGGTCCGGACTACCTCGGGTTCCCGGCCAGCCACGATGTCTACGGCGACGGATCGGTGGTCGTCGCCCTGAGCGGCGGGCACACGCCCGGGTCGGTAGTCGTGTTCGTCGCCTTGCCCACCGGTCAGCGCTATGGGTTCATCGGCGATCTCACCTGGCAGCTCGATGGGATTCAACGGCGTGCGCAGCGGCCATGGCTGCTGCGCCGCGTGGCGGACGTCGACGCGGCGCACGTGCGGACGGCCCTGGACCGCAGCATCGCCCTCCGCGACGTCGCGCGGATAGTCCCGGCGCACGATGTGCGCGCCTACGAGTCGATCCCGACCCTCGCCGTGTCCGATCCGTTGGCGGTGTGAGACCGTGCTCATGAGTGGGACCAGCCCCGACGACCGCGCCGAGCCCGGAGCCCCGACTCGTCCTGCCTTGGGGCCGGGTCCCGATTCGGAGATGACCTGGTTGCTGCATCGTGCTGCGCAGCGGATGCGCGTCGCCACCGGCGAAGCCGCACAGCGCCATGGCCTTTCCCTGCGTGACCACATCGTCCTCAGCTCCCTGCACAAGTCACCCGGTTTGACGCAGATCGAACTCGGGCGAGCGCTCGGGATGGACAAGACGACGCTGACCAGCGAACTCGACCGTCTGGAACAAACCGGCCTGGTCGAGCGCAACGTCGATACGCGCGACCGCCGTGCCCGCGTACTGACGCTCACCGCCGAAGGCGAAGTTCGTCGCGGCGCCATAGCGATGGATGCCGAGCGTGCCGAACGGCAAGCACTCGGCTCGTTCAGCGACGCCGATGTCGCTCGGTTGCGCCGCATGCTTTTCGACCTCATCGGCGACGCTGACGACCCGGGAACATGCCTGTGAGCGGGAAATCGCGCGGTCCACAGCTGCCGTGAAGCAAATAGGCGTCACTCGGCAGGCGGATCCTTGCTCTTGCCCCGACGGACTAAGGGTGGTGCGTCCGGTCGCAGATGCAGTGCCAGCGCGAGGCAGATGAAGCCGAAGCCGAGCCAATTGTCGACGACGGCGAGTCCGGAGGCGGCCACGAAGAGTGCGAACGCGAACAGCGAGCGTCGCCGCGCCGAACGGATCTCCGCCGGCGAGAACTCTCCCGAGTGCCTGAGGATCTCGGACTCGAACAGGTTGTACATGCCGTCGGTGACGACGAACAATACGGCGTAAAAGATGACGGGAATTTGAGCGAGCTCGGTGCGTGCGAGCCAAGCCGTCGCGAACGGCAGAAACGACACGCAGAAGAGATGGCCGAAGTTGAGCCAGATGAGTTTTAGCGACGGGGTGGTGATGAACGACATCAGGTAGTGGTGGTTCATCCAGATGATGGCGATGAAGGCGTAGCTGACGATGTAGCTCACGACGGTGGGCCACAGCTGGAGCAGGCCCGACCACGTCGGCGAGACCGGAGGGCGCAGTTCCAGCGCCATGATCGTGATGATCACGGCGAAGACGGCGTCCGTATAGGCGGCGAGACGGGCAGGCGTGCTCGGCAGCATCCTCTTCATGAGCCTCCTCCGGGTCCGGCGTCACCGGGAACCAGTGAGCACGCCGCAACGCCGGCCGGCCCTGCTATCGGGTCCGGACATCGAAGCCGAGGTTGCGCAGAATCCTGACCGCTCCCGACCTGCCGCCCTCGAAGTCCGCCGAGGCGAGGCGCTCGCCGGTTGCGAACTCGTAAGCGGTGCCCAACACGGCCTTCGGAGGGTAGACCCGGCCTTCGTACACGAGGTCGTAGGTCGTCGTGGGGGCGAAGCCGTGCACGGCGAAGAACTCATGAGCGCCGAGGCGGTCGTACTCCTCGAGCGCGCGGCGGACATGCTCTTGCGTCACGGGATCCCAGTTCACGCTCTTCGTCATCGCTCTCGTCCTGTCCGGCCTCGGTCGCTCGGCGCGGCGGGACGGCGTCGAGCACTTTCCGACTCTAATCACGATGCCGCAGATTCCACCCCTCGAGCGGGCCCGTCCCGTGTCCGTCGGTCGAACCTGTTTACTCATGGCGGCGGCGCGGCGATACTGAATGCGCCGGCGCCCGCCGGAGGAAAGGCGGTAGACCGGATGGCTCTGATCACGAGGGGATTCGGCGGTAGCAGGGGAGCGCGCGACAGCCGGCTTCCACCTGGGCAGACGCCGGTGGAGGACTGGCCGGTACTGACCGCCGGGGCCACGCCGGAGGTCGACCCATCGGTTTGGGAGTTCACTGTCACCACGGAGAACGGCGAGGCGGCGAGATGGAACTGGGACACGTTCCGGGCGCTCGGCATGGAGGAGTTCACCGTCGACATCCACTGCGTCACGCACTGGTCGCGGCTCGGGATGTCGTGGCGCGGTGTACCGCTCGACCGCGTATTCGCCCAGGTGGAGACGTCCTACGACTACGTGATGGTGCACAGCCACGGCGGATACACCACGAACGTTCCCCTCGCTGAACTGCTCTACGGCAGGGCGTGGATCGCGTTCGAGGCGGACGGCGCACCTCTCGAGCCGGAGCACGGGGGCCCCGCTCGACTCGTCGTCCCCCATCTGTACTTCTGGAAGAGCGCCAAGTGGGTGACCGGGCTCGAGATGATGGCGCGAGACGAGCCCGGGTTCTGGGAGGAACGCGGTTACCACCTGCACGGCGACCCTTGGACCGAGGAGCGCTATTCGTGAACCTGCATGCCGCCTGGTACGTGGCCACGGTGTCGTCGATGAAGCCGGAGACACCGACTGCGAGGCGCATCGTGCTCGACGTGCCCGGCTGGCCGGGCAACGCCGCCGGCCAGCATGTGGACATTCGCCTGACAGCTGAGAACGGGTATCAGGCCAGCCGGTCGTATTCGCTCGCCTCGTCGGGCGACGCTTCCTCGATCGAGCTCGCGGTGGACCGCGTTCCATCCGGGGAGGTTTCGCCTTTTCTCGTGGACGAGCTCATGGTGGGCGACCAGTTCGAGGTACGCGGTCCTCTCGGCGGCTGGTTCGTTTGGAGACCGGGCGAACAGTCCGGCCGACCGGTACAGCTCATCGCAGGAGGTTCGGGGATCGTGCCGTTGGCCTCGATGGTCCGGGCACACCGGGCGGCGTCGGACGCATCCACGTTCCGCCTTCTCTACGCCGTAAGAACTCCCGACGACGTCTTCTTCCGTGACGAGCTGGCGCGCGAGCAGACTGACACCGGTACCGGCAGAGTTCGGGTCGACTACGTGTTCTCACGCCGCGCCCCGGCCGAGGCGGAACGACCTGCGGGCCGGCTCACACGTGCGATTCTCGCCGAACTGGTCGTACCGCCGGAGATGAACCCTCTGGTCTACGTCTGCGGTTCGACGCCGTTCGTCGAACAGGTGCTGGACTGGCTCAAGGGACTCGGGCACGACGTTGACGACGTTCGCGCCGAAAGGTTCGGAGGCGCATGATGCAGAAGCTCGACGGCAACGTCCTTGCCGGTCCGCTGTCGATGGTGATGACCGGCGACACGAGCGCCGCTCGGGGCCGTTGTGCCCACTGCGGCGATGTGGCCGTGCTCGCGCAGTGCGTCGTCTACGCGGGCGGCGGACGATTCGTGGCGCGTTGCCGCCGATGCGACGAGGTGCTGCTGACGATCATCGATGCCGACGGCGACGTACGGCTCACGATGACCGGTGTGACCGCGCTCACCATGCCCGTCGCCAACGACGGATAGGGGGTCGCTCCGCCGACTCCGCACTCGTGCTCAGCGGTTGAAGTAGAAGCTCGCGGCAAGGTCTTCGAGCAGGCCGGGGTGGGTCGGAGCCCAGCCAAGGACCTCGCGCGTCTCGGTACTCGAGGTGGGGTTGTCGATCGCTGCAACGGTGCCGATGAGGCCCATTGTTCCGGCCGCTTCCTCGGGGGTGATGCTTCTGACAGGCACCCCGGCACCGCGGCCGATCGCCTCTGCGATCCTGCGGAATGGGATGCCTTCGTCGGCCACTGCATGGAGAGGCATGCCACCGGGCGCCCTTTCGAGACCGAGCACGATGAGGTGCGCGGCGTCGATGTTGTGGACCGCCGGCCAGCGGTTCTCGCCGTCGCCGACGTAGGCGGCGTAACCGTTCTGGCGCGCGAATCGGATGAGGGCCGGGATGAAACCGTGCAGATCGCTGGGTCCGTGCACCGTGGGCGCGAAGCGCAGCGCAGCAGAGCGGATGCCGCGATCGGAGAGTGCGAGCAGCTGCTGCTCGCTGATCGCGCGCGGGTTCTGAGCGCGTGCCATGTCGATCGGAGTTCCCTCCGTGCCCACGTCGCCCGGCGCGGTCGAGCCGGCGAGCATCATCGTGCCCGACGCTGCGAGGAACGGCTTGCCGCTGCCCTCAAGAGCGCTGCCGATCGCCTCTATCAAGGCGCGGTCGCTGGCCGCTGCCGCCCCGAAATCGCCTGCGTCGTGCTTGAACGCGAGGTTCACGACGCCGTCGGATGCAGCGGCGACCTCGGCGAGGCGATCGGTGTCGTCGATGGTACCGATGACGGGCTCGCCGCCGAGTTCAGCGATGCGCTGTGCACTCGCATCCGATCGAGCCAGACCGAGCACTTCGTGACCGTTCTCGATGAGCTCAGCAGTGACCAGGGAACCGATGTGGCCGCTTGCTCCCGTGATGAATACTCGCATCCGAAACCTCCATGTCAGAATCTGACATCACGATAACACTGACGGCAGAATCTGTCATCACCTAGAATCATCGATATGGGACGTTGGCAGCCGGGCGCGCGCGATCGCCTCGCACTCGCCGCGCTCGAGCTGTTCGTCGAGCGCGGGTACGAGGCGACCACCGTCGCCGACATCGCGGCCCGCGCCGGCCTCACCGAGCGAACCTTCTATCGCCAGTTCGTCGACAAGCGCGAGGTGCTTTTCGGCGACCCGCAAAGCTACAACGGCATCTTCACGGCTGCCATCGCGAACGCGCCGGCGAACACGCGGCCCTTGGATGCCGTCGCGGCCGCGCTCGCAGCAGCGGGTGAGTCATTCGCCGGCAAGCACGCATACGCGCGACAGCGCGGCGCCGTCATCGCGTCGAACACGGCGCTGCAAGAGCGCGAGCAGGTCAAGCGGCTGCATCTCACGGATGCCATCGCCGAAGCGCTGAGCGAACGGGGCGTCCCCGGACCCACGGCGCAACTCACCGCCGAGCTCGGCACCGTCGCGTTCCACCAGGCCTTCGCACGCTGGATCGAGGCCGAGGACGAATCCGACCTCGCGAAGCTCGCGGTGCGCGTGCTCGACGAGCTTCGCGAAGCTGCCGCCTAGGCAGGGCTTCAGTAGAGCAGTTCCCATCGCCGCGGATCCCAGGCGAGCGCGGAGTAGATCTGCACGGCGGCGCCCTGCTCGATCGCCTGCGCCACGCCTGGCGTGTCCTTCGCGAACAGTCCGGTTGCGGCGTCGCGGTAGGCCGTCCAGATGTGGTCGCCGTAGTCGGCCATGGCCTGGTAGTACTTCCGTTCGCCCGTCACGGACTCGAGGTAGAGCAGGCTCTTGAAGTAGATCGAGTTGAAATAGAGCGGCTGGTTCGCGATCTGCCCCTGCGTGATGTAGTAGTCGTACGACGCCTCGGCGACCTGCGCCGATTTGCGCAGATAGGAGGGATCGTTGGTGAGGCGGTATAGGGCTACGCCCGCCGCAATCGGCATTCCTTGGTTGTACGTCCACTTCATGGTCGTGACAGTGCCGGCGTTGGAGATGTTGTCGGAGTACATCGAATCCGTGCTGTCGAAGAGGGTGTTGTACGTCCAGTCGTAAATCCGCTGCGCCCAGGCGAGGTAGTCGCTGTTCCGTGTGATCTCGTACAACCGGGCTGCGATGAGCGCGGCCGGTGCGTTCGAGCACGTGTTGCGTGAATCGCCGTACGACGCCTGAGTCCAGAAGACGCCACCAGGGGACGGATGCGAAGCGTCGGTGTCCCAGCCCGACCGGACGAGCGCGAAGATCTGCTCGGCTCGCTGCAGGGCGTCCCGGTCCCCGGTCATGAGATGGAGCTGTACTTTCTCGAGGCCGACCCATTCGTTGTCGTCGTAGAACAGATCGCCGCCTCCTCCGAGCGGTGCGGGCACGTACGAGGCGTATCCGGGCAGACCCGTCGTGCTCGTCGGCTCCCAATAGTGCTCCTGCCCTGTCGACATGGCGTTCAGTCGCGCCCACGAGGCGTGCCCCGGCTGTGCGCCCGCGAGGTCCAGTGCGCCGACGTGCACTTGGGAGTGGGGCCATTCGTAGGCATAAGGGTTGTCGCCGGGCTGCCTGGGGTAGTTCGGCATCGCCAGGTCTGTGCCGTCCGGCGCCAGAAGGTAGGTGGCGAACGCCTGCCAGGTCGCGTCAGCGCGCTGCAATGCGGTACGAGCGCCGCCCGGTCGGCCGTTGGCGGCAGCCTGCTGCGCATCCGGTTCTGTGGAGGCCATCGCGGGTGCAGCGGTGCCGAGTATGGCGGCCGCACCGGCCAATCCAGCGCCCGCGGAGAGCAGCGTCCGCCGGCTCAGAGCAGGACCAGGTCGAGCGCTTCCCGTCGTGTTCGAACTGTCATCTGACATGTGTTTCCTCCTCAATTGGGGACGCCGCTGACGGGTCCGTGAAACGGTGAATGCTGCGGTTCGTGAGCCTCTCGCGGTCGGCGGGCTGCTTGGATGCCGTGCTGTTCGCTCGAGGCGCTATTCGCTGTAGGTGGCGGAGACGTGCGAGACGAGGCCGCCCCAGCCATCGCTTGGAAAGGAGTCGCCGACTCGCACGTACACGGTCTTGGCCTGGCCGAGGTACGGCGTCACGTCGATCGACCTGGCCGCCTGGTTCGACGTGTCGTGGATCTGCTGATCTTGGGTGAGCACCGTGGTCCAGTCCGTGCCGTTCGAGCTGATCTGCACCAGGTACTCCTGGGCGATCGTCAGCGTGACCTGGGCGGAGACGGTGTCGGTGGGGAACGGGAACCGGTAGATGAAGTAGTTCGAGCCGTCGGCGAAGCGGTTCTGCACCCCATTGCTTTGCGAGTGCCCGCCATCCCACAGCCACGGGGATTCGGCGACGGTACCCGTGTCGAAGTCGATCGTGCGCGCGACGAGGATGTCCGCCGTCGCCGTGAAGCTCAGGTGAGGGGAGACCACCTTGACCGTCACCGTGTAGTCGCCGTCGGCCGCCGTTGACGGCACTCCCACCGAGAGCGGAACCGTGGCCGATGCCGGGTCGGCTGCGCCTGCTGCGCCCAGTACGACCCGGGTGGTTGCCGGTGTCGCGGTCCATCCGGCCGGCGCCGAGACGGTCACCTCAGCCCCGATCTGCTGGGACCCTTCTCCGGCAGGGGAGGCGTTCGAGGTCGCCTCGACGCTGAGGTCGGTCGAAATCGAGGTTGCGCCGCTCTTCGCCGGGATGACGACCGTCTGGGCCGGAGACAATCTGGCGGACAGGGACGCCTTGGAGCCCTGAGGTGGGATGTCGGCGATCAGTGCACTCAGCGCGCTGGCCTGGGTGCGCCAGTCGAAGATGTTCGGATGGCTCGAGTTGGTCTCGCCCGTCCACCGGGTGCCGAACTGGTCACCAGCGTTGCGGTCCTGGTTCCACACCGAGGCGGCCTGCTGGGAGACGAAGCCGGTGTATCGGGGATCGTGCGTCGTGTCGGCGAGATCCATCATGTAGCGCATGAAGATGCCCTTGAACTGCTTGGCGTTGTCGTCGCACGTCGCGTCAGCGGCATCGCAGGACTCGGTGAGGACGCCGTCGGTGACCAGCTGGGGGGACGAGATCGCGGCATCGGCGAGCCGACGCACCGTCGTCATGATTCCCGAATCATGGGTAGCGCGGTAGAGCTCGAGGCCGCCGCCGATGGCCAGGCCCTGGTTGTAGCTCCACACCGTCTGCCCGTTGTTCTGGCAGTCAGAGGTGAGTCCGTCGTTGACCAGGCCGGATGAGTCGATCAGGCCGCTGCCGGTGAACCAGTTCCACGCGGTTTCGGCGCGGTTCAGCCACTGCGTGTCGTGAGGGATCCTGTTGTGCAGTTCGGCGGTGAGCCGGATGAACAGTCCGCTAGTGACCGAATTCTTGTACGTCTTCGAGGCGTTCCACCACACGCCGCCGCCGCAGGTGCTCGTGTCCCAGAACCCGGACGCGTACGTGGCGATGGTCTCGGCCATATCGAGGTACTTCTGGTCGCCGGTCACGTCGTACGCCTGCACCCATGTCAGTCCCCACCATTCCGAGTCGTCGATGGCCTGGCTGGTGAAGTTCCCGAGCAGCGGGTCGCCGGAGAGTACACCGCCCGGGAACACGCCCTTGTCCTTCTCGAACGTGTTGTCGAGCTCGGGGACGAAGCGTCGGTCGCCGGTGCGTTGCATGTAGTCGCCGATGGTCTGCAGGGCAACTGCGGAGTTCCACCAGCTCGACGGGAACCATGCCTTGGACTGGTCATACGACTGCATCAGTACCTCGGCGGCGACTCTCGCCTTCGCGATGGCCGTCGGTGCACCGGCTTGTGGGGGAAGACCGGTGTGTGCGACGGAAGCAGCATTCGCCGCGTTGGCCGAGAGCGCGCCTGCCAACACGATGGAGATGACAGCCAGTGCGGCGCCGATGATTCGCGATGCGGGCGATCGGGACATGTCGTGGTTCCCCTCTTGCTGCGCGCGGCAGCTCTGCCTTCGTGCGGGAACACCCGGGCGGGACTGCCTTCGATCCTGAACATCGGCATCGATCGTCGCGTGGATCGGCAGGTTTGGAAACGTTCCCAAGCAGAGTATCGACTGGGCATCCGAACCCTGTCAAGGGTTTCGTGAGGCTTGGGCGCGCGCTGAGTCAGACGAGTGTGAAAGCGATGGGCATGCACTCGTCGGCCACGGCAGGGGCGGAGGGTGAGCATCCGGAATACGGGCAGCGGACGCGCCGCAACCGCTCAGTCGTTGTCGTGGAAGCGTCGTCCCCGCCGCTCGAGGCGCGTTGGTACCCGGATGCTCGTCCGCTCGGAGTCGTCGCCCGCGATGCGCTCGAAAAGCCGGACGGCCCCTCGCCGTCCCATCTCCTCCGGCGAGTACACCACGAGATCGATCTCGAACGGGAGCAGGTCGGCGAGCTCCAGGTCATCGAATCCGGCCAGGGCTGCCGCCGTGTCGAGAGTCGTGAATGCCTGGATGGCGCCGAGGGTCATCCGGTTGTTGTCGCTGAAGAAGGCCGTGGGCGGTGTGTCCGAGCGCAGCATCCGCATGGTCGTGGTGCGCGCGGCCTCCGCCGAGTAGTTGTGCATGGACACGAGTGCGTCTTCCACCGGAATCCCGTGCTCCCGCAGAACCCTGCGATAGGCGCGCAGTCGTGCCCCACCCGTCGCCGCTGTCGGAGCCCCGCCCATGTAGGCGATACGCCGATGACCGGCCTCGATCAAACTGGTGAGCGCCTGCCGCGTGCCCGAGGAGTTGTCGAGCACCACGCTGTCGAACGGCGTCTGTCTTGGCGTTCGGTCGAGGTACACGATGGGCGTGCCACCTGCGATCGCGATCGGATCGCCGGGACCGGTGGCCGTGCCGCTGGTGACGACGAGCATTCCGTCGACGCGCCGGCGGACGAACTCGCTCACGAGATCGCGTTCGGCGTCCGGGTCGAGCTGTGTGGCCCCGATCAGGAGGACGTGATCGTACGCCTTCACGACCTCGGCCGCTCCACTGGCGAGCTCGGAACTGAACGGATTGCGCAGATCGTCGACGATGAGGCCGATCGTTGCCGACGCCTGCCCGGGGCGGAGCATCCTCGCCGCCTCGTTGCGATTGAAGCCGATCGAAGCGATCGCGTCTTCCACGCGCTGCTTGGTGGCGGGGCTCACGTTGACCCCGCCGTTCACCACCCGCGAGACGGTACCCACTCCGACACCGGCTCTGGCGGCGACGTCGCGCATGGTCGGCCTCGAACCGTCCATTGCCGTCCTCCCGGAGATCCTGCCCTGAATGCCGCGAAAGTCCGCTTCAGCCTATCCGTCCGTGCATGGCAGTCCGCCCGTCGCCGAGTGTGGCGACGCCCCCCTTTCGTGCGGCATCGTCGGTGCACTTGGAAGGTCATTGCGCGAGCGATGGCGCCTCGAGCGCAGCAGCCACGCAACGGAACGTGGACGGTGACCGACTCGCCGGCCGCGGAAACTCAACGTTGACAGTCCAAGGGCGTGCTCATATGGTTTTCGGCGGGCCGCCGGCCGACAGCCGCTCGCACTGTGGCGCAGTCGGAGTTCGGTGACACACGCGGGTGAGCTTGCGGCGAAAGGATCCTCAATGTCGATGACATCTGGCGGCGGTGCGAACGGTGCCAACCGGAGCGCGGGCACCATGCCGCGGCCCGAGTATCCGCGCCCGCAATTCGTCAGGGAAGACTGGCTGAACTTGAACGGGGTGTGGCAGTTCGAGATCGACCGCGGGGACAGCGGTCTCGACCGCGGCCTCCTCGAACGGCAACTGGAACGGACCATTCTGGTGCCTTTCGCCCCGGAGTCGGAACTCTCCGGCGTAGCAGAGACGGACTTTCTCCAAGCCGTCTGGTACCGCCGGGAGATCGAGGTGCCCGAAGAGTGGGCGGGCCGAAATCTCGTACTGCACTTCGGGGCCGTCGACTATGACGCCACCGTGTGGGTGGACGGGCGCGAAGTGGGACGGCATCGCGGTGGATTCAGCTCGTTCGATGTGCAACTGGGCCGGTTCGACCCGGAGCGGCCGGAGGCCAACCGGCTGAGCGTCGTCGTGCGCGCCCGCGATCTGCGGGAGAGCATCCAGGCGCGGGGCAAGCAGTCGCTCCTGTACGACAACACAGGCTGCCTCTACACCCGCACGACGGGCGTCTGGCAGACCGTGTGGCTGGAACCGGTTCCGGAAGACTCCATACGATCGATCGCGGTGACACCATCGGTCGGTGACGGCTCGTTCGCGGTTGTGGCAGAACTGTCTGCCAATCGCCCTGGCCAGCGTGTCCGTGCTGTGCTGTCTGACGGGTCCGGTGTCGTTGCGGAGGCGACGGTCCGCGCAGACCTCGACTTCTCTCCGGCGCTGCATCTGAAGATCCCGAAGGATCGAGTGCGCCTGTGGCGTCCTGCCGATCCGTTCCTCTACGACCTGACCGTCGAATTGCTGAATGGCGACGAAGCGCTGGACTCTGTGCGCAGCTACACGGGGCTTCGCTCGGTGTCCCGTGACGGAAAGCGCCTGTTGCTGAACGATGAGCCGGTCTTCCAACGGCTCGTGCTCGACCAGGGGTACTGGCCGGAGTCCCTCATGACCGCACCGAGCGACGACGCTCTCCGGCGCGACATCGAGTTGGCGATGGCTGCCGGCTTCAATGGGGCGCGGTTGCACCAGAAGGTGTTCGAGGAACGCTACCTGTACCACGCCGACCGTCTGGGCTACCTGGTCTGGGGCGAGTTCGGCGACTGGGGCGTCTCAGAGAACGGGCCGGCCGGGCAGAACCAGGCCCCGACCGCCTCGTTCGTCGGCGAATGGCTGGAAGCACTGCGTCGTGACTACAACCATCCCGCCATCGTGGGTTGGTGCCCGCTCAACGAGACGCACCAGGTGATGCATGACCGCACGACCGTGCTCGACGACGTCACGCGTGCGCTCTTCCTGGCGACGAAGAACGCCGACCGCAGCAGGCCCGTGCTCGACGCATCGGGGTACTCGCACCGGGTGTCCGAAGCGGACGTGTTCGACTCGCATGACTACGAGCAGAAACCGGAGCGCTTCGCACAGCAGCACGCGGGACTGGCCACGGACGAGCCGTTCGTGAACACCGGATCCGAGGGCCCGTTCTCGGTGCCGTACCGCGGCCAGCCCTACTTCGTCTCCGAGTTCGGCGGGATCTGGTGGAACCCGGAACTCGCCGCAACGGAGCACGGGAACTCCGACTCGTCGTGGGGCTACGGCCAACGCGTCGCCGACGAAGACGAGCTCTACGAACGGTTCGCGGGCCTGGTCGGCGCGCTGCTCGATGATCCGAACATGTTCGGCTATTGCTACACGCAGCTCACGGACGTGTTCCAGGAGCAGAACGGGATCTACCGCTTCGACCGATCGGAGAAGCTCGATATCGCGCGCATCCGCGAGGCGCAGCAGCGCCCGGCCGCGTTCGAAAGCTGAACGGCCGCGCTGCGACGCGTGTGCGCCGCCTCGTCCGCGCCTATCCCGGCGGGAGTGGATGACCGTGAGCGTCGAGCACGAGCAGGCAGAACATCGCGTTCGCCCAGGAGAACCACGGGCGCGTATATCGCGCGGCGTCGTCCTTGTCGAAGCTCTCGTGCATCAGCCCCGTCCCCGCGTCCGTCTCGCACAGGAGTTCGAGCATCGCCCTCTTCTCCTGCGGCGAGTGTGACGTCAGCCCCTGGACGGCGAGTGCGATCGGCCAGATGAACCCGTGCGGGGTGTGCGGGCTTCCGATACCGCAAGCAGCGCGGCCGCGGAAGAAGTACGGGTTGTCGTCGCTGAGGGCGAAGGCGCGGGTCGCACGGTACACGTCATCGTCGAGCTCGTCGTCGAACAGCGGGGTCGAGAGCAGGCTCGGCATGTTGGCGTCGTCCATCAGCAGCCGGTTTCCCATGCCGTCCACCTCGTAGGCGTAGATGGTTCCCCACCGCGGATGCCGCACCGTCCCGTGCTCCTCGACTCCGGCGCGAAGTTCATCACGCAACCGGTCCGCTTCGACGGCCAGAAGCTCGTCGTGCAGCACCTCGCGCGCTATGGCGGAGACCTGCCGGAGCACGGTCGCGGCGAAGAGGTTCGCCGGGATGTTGTACCCGAAGGCGCAGGCGTCGTCGCTGGGCCGGAATCCGCTCCAGGTCATTCCGGTGCGTGAGACAGGCGAGCCGCGCCCGTCGCGGACCAGAGTGTCGCTCGGCGGACAGTCGGTGCGCACGAAGCGGTACGCGGACGCGGTCTCGTGATCTTGCTCGACGCGCCACACCTCGAGCACCCGACGCGCGACGCGGACGAACGTCGCATCGAAATGCTCGGTTCGGCCCGTCGAACGCCAGAGCCGGTAGGCGAGGTTGATGGGGAAGGCCAGGGAGTCGACCTCATACTTGCGTTCCCACACCCAGGGGTCGTCAGAGAGGTCGTTCGAGTCGTGGGCCGCGCCGTTCGGCTCGGCGTTGAACGCATTGGCGTACGGATCGATCTCGATGTAGGCCAGCTGACGGCGCAGCACGCCGAAGAGCGCATCCTGAAGCGGCACGCTCTCCGGCATGAGCACCAGATACGGGAGGAGCTGAGTCGTGGAGTCTCGCAGCCACATGGCGGGGATGTCGCCGGTGACGACGAAGTTCGTCCTGTCGGGCATGGGGCGCACCGTCGTATCGAGGGTGTTCCCCAGGCACCGAAGAAAGGTTTCGGCCACAATCGGGTCGGGGTGTGATCCGAGCACGTCGTCGACGATCCCGTTGTCTTTCAGCATGCGCGACAACTGCACGCGGATGGTCTCCTTCTGTGCTGGCGTGGTTCCGATCGGTCAGTAGGAGGGGTTCTCCTTGATCGCCTGATTGATCTGCTGGAACATCCCGGGGACGCCGGTTGAGGCCGGGATCTTGCTTTCCAGGATGTCGAGCCAGGTCGAGTTCGTGATGTTCGCGACCGGAGTGGTCGCGGGCCCGATGTAGCCGATCAGTTTCTGCTTCACCCCCATCACATACTTCACTCCCGCTGAGACGCTTGTCGCGCCCTGCTTGTTGAGCGCCGCGTAATAGCTCGGTGCGGACGGGGCGTATGCCGGCGGGGCGACGGGGGAAGCCGGCAGAACCTTTGGGAACACGTGTGTCTGCAGGTACGAGATCGCCTTCCAGGTCTCCTCCGGATTCTCCACGTTCGCCGGCGAACACAGGCCCTGCGGATCGTTGATCTGCACCTTCACGGAGCCGGTCGGCAGTGGCGCCCATCCCCAGTCGGAGGGTTTCATGTTGCCCTGCAGGAACGTCACCGCAAGCCATTGGCCGCCGTACATCATGCCCAGTTTGCCGCTGGCGAACGCTGCCGTGTCGTTGGCCGCGGCGTTGCCACTTGGCGGGGTGAAGTCGCCCGCCTTGAACGCCTGCGCGAACTGTTCTGTCGCCTGGATGAAGTGCTCGTCGGGGGTGAACTCCTTTCCGTTGATCGGATGCGGGCTCAGCGGCCTCCCGCCCGCCCCGACGGAGCGCACGTTCACGGTGTTCGTGTCGTACGCCATGTCGTTGATGCCATACGTGCTGCCGAGCACGCCCTTCATCTTCGCCGCATCCGCGAAGAGGTCGTCCCAGGTCCACGTGGTCGACGGCACCGGGATGTGCGCAGCGGCGAGGTACTTCTTGTTGTAGTAGACCCCGTAGGTGTTCGCGAGCGTAGGGATGCCGTACAGCTTGTCCTTCGTGACGTAGTACGGGTCGATCGTGCCCGGAGAGAACTTCGTGGTGTCGAATCCGAAGTACTTCGGATTCTTCTTCGCCCAGTCCGCCCAGTTGAAGAGCAATCCCTCGCTGCCCATCGTGGTCGCCATGCCCGGGTTGCACCAGAAGAAGTCCGGCAGCTTCTGCGCGAGGGAGAGCGAGGAGATCTGCTGGTTGAAGCCGGAAGCCGGGACTTCGAGGCGCTGCATCGTGTAGCCGTCGGACTCGTATCCCGCGAATGCCTTGTCGAGCAGCCCGTTGGTCGTGCTGTTCTCCCAGGTCAGATACGTGATCTTGTGCGGGTTCGCCGCATATCCGCTGGCCAGTCCGGAGACGCATCCCGAAAGCGACGCGCACAGCCCGGCGGCGACCGCGATCGCCAGCGCCGCACGGAACCGGCGGCGCGAGCCTGAACTGCGCCGCAGTGCGGCGCCGTGACGGAGATCGTTGAACAGGCGGCTCATTTCAGCGAACCTCCCAGGCTCCCCAGACCCTCCATGAAGTACCGCTGCGCCAGGAAGAACAGGATCAACGGAGGAAGCATGTAGAGGATGTTCGTCGCCATGTAGTAGTTGTACGGAGTCAGTGCTGCGCTGGCGAACGAGCCGGAGAATTCCGCCATGCCCACCGAGAGCGGGAAGCGCGAGCTCGACGACAGGTAGACCAGCGGGGACAGGTAATCGTTCCACGTCCCTTGGAACGACAGGATCGCCATCGTGATCCAGAGCGGCTTCGTCATCGGGAAGAAGATCCGGGTGAAGATCTTCCAGTGTCCGGCGCCGTCGAGTGTGGCGGCCTCATCGATGGATCCCGGGATCGTCTGGAAGTACTGCCTCGCCAGGAAGATGAACATCGGGCTGCCGAGGAACGCCGGAATGATCAGCGGCCACCAGCTGTCGTAGAGCCGAAGGGCTATGTAGAGACGCACCAGCGGGATTATCCCGACGATCCCGGGAAGGAACATCGAGCAGACGAAGACGTAAAACCATGCTTTCCGGCCCGCGAAGCGGATTCGCGACAAGCCGTAGCCGACCAGCATCGAGCTGAACACGGCGCCGGCGACGCACAGAACGGTGATCGTCACGGTGTTCCCGAGCATCGGCCAGAAGTCGATCTGCGCGGGGCCGTTGATGAAGTTGGACCAGACGAACTGCTTGGGGAAGAGGTCGGGCGGGAGCTTGTTCACGTCGGAGGTGCTCTTCAGAGCGATGCTGATCATCCACAGGAGCGGGAAGAGCATCGTGCACGCAAGCAGCACGCAGAGGGCGTACCAGGCGCCGCGGGATACCGTCATCGGCACGCGAGCGCGGAGGGGTTTGTTCCGTCGCCGCAGGGGGGACGCGGATGTGACAGCGGTCATGAGAGATCACCTTCTTCTTTGCGGTCGGCCGGTCGTCGCCCTCGACGGCTGGTCGTTCGATGGGGGGAGGCGAGGGTGGCTGAGGAACGGAGGTAAGGCACGATCATTGCTCCTCGTTCGCGTTGTAGACCCACTGGTTGGAGGTCTTGAACGTGATGGCCGTGATGATCATGATCAACACGAAGAGCACCCAGACCTCGGCCGTCGCGTAGCCCATCGTCGCGTTGGTGGTGCCTCCGAATCCGTCGGTGTAGATCTTGTACATCAGCAGGTTGGAGGAGTTGTTCGGCCCGCCCGTGGTGAGCAGTGCGATGTTCGTGAAGGCCTGGAATGCAGCGTTGATGCCGAGCACCAGTTGGAGCAGCAGGATCGGCGTGATCATCGGCAGGGTCATGGTCCAGAACGTGCGCCAGGCGCCGGCGCCGTCGAGCTTGGCGGCCTCGATGATGTCGTCGGGAACGTTCTGCAGGCCGGCCAGGAAGATGATCATCGTGCCGCCGACGCCCCAGAGTCCGATCAGGATGACCGTCATCAGCGAGGTGTCAGGTGACTGCAGCCATTGCAACGGCGGTATGCCGAACCAGCCGAGTACCTGGTTGACCAAGCCGAATTGAGGATCGAAGAGGTATTTCCACATGCTCAGCACCGCGACGGCGGGCAACACCACGGGCAAGTAGAAGATGGTTCGGAAGACCTTCACTCCTTTGAGCTTGCGGTTGAGCAGAACCGCGAGCGCGAGCCCGAGAACGAGAGCCAGCGGCACGCTGATCACGGCGTAGACGATGGTGTTCCAGAACGTCCCCCAGAACAGCGGGTCCTTCGTGAACATGGTGATGTAGTTCCCGAAGCCGATGAACCTCGGTGCCGTGACACCGTTCCAGTGCGTGAGCGAGTAATACGCGCTCATCACCAGCGGATACGCGACGAAGACGGCGCATCCGATGATGGAGGGCAGTATGAACAGATAGCCCATCTTGTTGTTCGTACGCCAGTCCCGGCGACGTTGCCGCTGTCGCGTATGGGGCATCCCGAGCGTGACTATGCGTTCTGTTTCGGTCGTTGCGGTCAAGGGAAGACCTCCTCGTTGAGATGCGCCGGTGTGAACGACGGATGCGTGTTGCGCCCTGCGAGTTCGCTTCTGCCGTACGCGTGGACGGCGGCTCGTGGCGACGGGTGCAGGGCGTGGCAGCAGGGGAGGGCTCCTGAAATGGACAACACGACCTCCTCGCTGAGAGTGTGCGGGCGCCGCAATGCGTCCGGCCGACGTTCCAACTCGAACCCGTAGTCGCATCCGCTGGTACGATTGGGAACGTTTCCAATCGTGGATGAGCATACCGCGGATCCAGCCGACGGCAAGGGTCGATATGGCGAGTGCTCTCCACGGAAGGCTGTCAATGGAGATAGGCGATGACCTCACACAAGCTCGTATCGGCTCGTCCTTGGGATGACGAGGATGCCCGGAACGGGCTGCTCGACCGCGCGGTCAGCGCCGAGGGCGCGATGGGATCGACACGCATCGCCGTTCTGCCTGAGCCGTTGATCAAGACCGTCGACGGGATGCGCGTCCAGGCCGTTCGCCTGCTCGGCCGTGATTCGCAGCTCTCCGGTCGCGGACTGCGACCATCGCTGATCACCGGCGACGGCTCTGAGCTCGTTGTCGCTGTCGAAGACGGCCCCGCAGGAAGCATCCGGTTGCTTGTGCGCGCAGTCGGCGAGGCGACCGGGGTGCGCGTCGGCATCGAGGAGCTCGGGCCCGAACGGCTCGTGTTCGATCTGCTGCCTCAACGCGAATGGACCGTTCACCTGATTCACCACTCGCACTTCGACTTCGGGTACACGGACAGGCAGACGGAGGTCTTCGCGGCTCAGCGGTCGTACCTGGACAGCGCTCTCGACCTCATCGACGAGACCGCGGACTGGCCAGACGAGGCGCGTTTCCGATGGAACAGCGAAGCACTCTGGGCCGTCACCGACTGGCGCAGACAGCGCCCGGCAGCGCAGATGGATCGTCTTGTGCGAGCGGTGAAGGCCGGATCGATCGGACTGAGCGCACTGCCGTACAACCTGCACACCGATGTGTGCTCCACGGACGAGCTGCACGAGCTCCTCCGCGACGCCAGGCGGCTGCGCGACGAGTTCGGCATTCCCTTCACTTCCGCGATGCAGACCGATGTGCCCGGACAGGTCGCCGGTCTTCCGGATGCATTGCAGGAAGTCGGTGCGAAGTATCTCTCGGTTGCCCACAACTGGGCCGGTCGCTCCCAGCCCCACACCATGGGCGCGCTCAACCTGCCGCGTCTGTTCCGGTGGCGTTCCCTGGCCGGCAGTGAGGTGCTGGTCTGGATGACGGACAGCCCGCACGGCCTGGCTTACATGGAGGGGCCGATGGTCGGCTTCACGGAGGGTATCGAACAGGTCGAGAACTACTTCCCGGCCTACCTCACTGCCCTGTCGACGAAGGGCTACCCATTTCCTCCTGGGGTGTTCGGCGCCCATGGGGAATCACTCGAGGGCCGCGACCCGTACCCATGGAATGTGCTGCATCTCCGGATACAGGGCTACATGGGCGACAACGCTCCCGCGCGGCTGGCGCTGCCGGCCATCGTGCGGCAGTGGAACGAGACGTGGGAATCGCCGCGTCTCCGAGTGTCGCGCAACGAAGACTTCTTCGCCGATGCCGAAGCCCGCCTCGGCGACGAACTGATCACGGTCGAGGGCGACTGGGGCGATTGGTGGGTCGAGGGAGTCGGGTCGGCAGCGGTGCCGATCTCCTTCATGCGCAAAGCTCAGGCGGAGGTGGTCGATGCGCGCACGATCTCCCAGTTGAGCGCCCTTTCGGGAGGTGAGGCCGTTCACGCGGAGGCCGAACGGTCGTCCGAGACCTACGATGCGATCTCGATGTTCAACGAACACACCTGGGGTGCAGGCGACTCCTGGACTCACGGCGACGAAGGCTTCTCGTCGGGCGAGCTGCAGTGGCAGTGGAAGGTCGCCCAGAGTCTCATCGCGCAGCAACGTTCGTCCGAGTTGTTGGAGACAGCGCTCGTCTACCTCGGCCAGGCTGTCGGTGCCGCTCCCGACGCCGCCGCGTCGTTCGTCGTGGCCAATCCGACAGGCTTCGCCCGTAGCGGAAGGGTGCGCTTCTTGCTCCCGGAGGCTGCCGTTCCGTTCGGTGTCGACGTCGTCCTCATCGACGCCCGGGATCACTCGTTGCTGCCATTCGTGGAAGAAGAGCAGACCAACACCGCCCACAGAGAGTCCGGTCGCTGGGTCGTCACATACGTCAGCGATGTTCCGGCCGCCGGATACCTCCGTCTCGATGTACGCACACGCAAGGCGCACAGCGATTCCCACTCCGAGTCGCCTGCAGAACGGGCGATTCGTGACGACTCCGCCGACGGCGAGTACGGGCTGCCGTTGCTGCGTGATTCCGGTCGGAGCGAGGGTGCCGCCGTGACCGAACGGCCGCGAGCCGAACTACTGACGCTGGAGAACGAATACCTCCGAGTGCGCGTCGACGAGCATGCCTCGACGATCGCATCGATCCTGGAGAAGGCATCCGATCGCGAACTGGTGAACCAGGACGCCGTCGTCGGGTTCAACGGGTATGTCTACGACGAATATGCGAGCTCCGGAGCGGGCTTCAACCATCTCGCGAACAAGCTCGCGGTCAGTGCTCGGCTGGAGATGCTTGCAACTCGAACGCTTGCCCGGCCTTCGCGCATCGTCGACCGGACCGATGACGTCTTGGGACAGACTCTGGTCTACGAATATCAGGCCGCCGGTGTCGATTGGGTGCGTGTGACACTCCGATTGCCGAAATCTTCGCCGTGGCTCATCATCGAGAACCGGCTGGCGAAACCCTCCCGGTTAGTCAAGGAGAGCGCGTACTTCAGCTTCCCGTTCGCCGGTGACGACCCGCGGATGCGGTTCGAAGTGTCGGGAAGCGTGACCGGGGATGGTCTGCCGCACATTCCAGGGGCACCGCAGCACATGCGGGGCGTGCGCGACTGGGTGCTGGTGGAGGATGGCGAGGAAGCCGTGGTCTGGGTGACGAGGGATGTCCCTCTCGTCGAGCCACACACGATCGCCGTACCGTACGCCCCATTTCCGTCGAGCACGAAGCCGCACGAGGCGGGAACGGTCTACTCCTGGGTGCACAACAACGTATGGGACACCAACTTCCCTATCGAGCAGGGTTTTGAAGCCACGTTCTCGTATGCGGTCGGGGTGCGGGCCACTGGCGATGAATCGACGGGCGAACTCGCCCTGCGGACGGCGGCAGAGCTGGTTCATCCGTTGCGGGCGACTCGAGCCACCGGCGATGCATCCGACCGCGCGGCGGAACGCGGAGTGCTTTCCGTCTCCGACACACGTGTGCAACTCGTCGGCCTGTTACAAGCAGAGGACGGTGACACGATCGTGCGGCTGCAGTCTTTTGCCGACGAACCGACGAAGGCGGAGATCCGATGGGATCGGGATCTTGTCAGGGCTGTGCGGACGACCTTCCTCGGCGACGAGCTGGCAGATCTTAAGTTCGTGTCCGGAACCGTGCACGTACCTCTCGAACGTTTCGAGACTGCCGCGGTGAAGGTGGCTCTTGTCGACGCCGAGTGACCCTCAACGGGTCACCGAGGGCTCCGACGGGTTCTTCCGGTTCACCGGCCCCTCGAACAGACGCACGACTTGCTCGACGGAGTGGCCCTTCGTCTCGGGCAAGAAGAAGTAGACGAAGAAGATGCCGATCACGCAGAGCGCGGCGAACACGATCATCGTCCAGCCCAGGCCCATGCCGACCTGCATGATGGGGAAGACCAGCACAAGGCCGTAGTTGGCCAGCCAGTCCACGGCCGCTCCGATTCCCGAGGCACGTCCTCGGACGGCGGTCGGAAAGACCTCGCCCTGCAGCAGCCATCCCGTTCCTCCGATGCCGATCGCGAAGCAGGCGATGAACAGGGCGAACCCGACCATGACGACCACCAGCTGCGGCACGCCCGACAAGAACGACGCTCCGTACGAACCGACGAGAAGGAACACGGCCATGCCGATGTACGCCCCGATCGCCAGGCGGCGACGTCCGATGCTGTCGATGAACCGGAACGCGAAGTACGTGGCGATGACGTTCACGACCGCGAGGATGCCCGCGGCGATGACCCCGTAGATCTCCGACTGCACCGCAGAGGTTCCCGGGTGCACGAAGTAGGGCGTCAGCAGATGCGGCCCGTAGTAGAACGCGACATTGATGCCCGTGATCTGCTGGAGGATGAAGAACACGCACACAATGACGAGTGCGCGACGAACGGGTTTGGTCCACAAGGACTGGCCCGCGACGCGCTCCTGTTCGGCCCGTACGGCAAGGGCCTCCTCGTGCACTTGCTCGGCCGTGGCCTCCATCCCGAGGAGCTCGAAGGCCTTGATCGCCTTCTCCTCCTTGCCGTGCTCCAGGAGCCAGCGCGGCGACTCGGGCATCCGGGCTCGCATGATCAGGGAGATGATCGCGGGGATGAACCCGATGCCGAGCATGATGCGCCAATCGACCGTGGATGCCGCTCCCGGTGCGATGCCGAGCACGATCACGGCGATCACGTAGGCGGCGAGGATGCCGATGGTGATCATCCACTGCTGGATGATGGCGAGGGATCCGCGTCGGCGTTTCGGCGCGAACTCGGAGATGTAGGCAGTAGCGATCGCTGAGTCGGCTCCGATCGCGATGCCGATGATCAGCCGGCCGATGGTCAGAGTCACCGGCTCGAACGCGAACGCCGAGATGAGCGAGCCGATCGCGAAGAGCGCCGAGTCCGCCAGCAGCAATGATTTGCGGCCGAACCTGTCGGTGAGCGGACCGGCCGCCAGTGCCCCCACGAACGAGCCCAGCGATGCACCGGCGACGATGATGCCGATCGCCACCGGGCCGAGCTTGAACGGGAGGAAGACCAAGGCCGAGCCGATGTTCGATGAGTCGAATCCGAACAGGAACCCGCCGATGGTAGCCAGAACGGCCAGATAGATGTAGAACCGGCCGATGTCGCGTGTGTCGAGCGCCTCCAGGAGCCCGGCCTTCGTGTTCTCCATAATGCGGACGTTACGCCCGTGCCGGGCCGTGTGACAGGGGGATGCGAACGACGCGAAACCGCGGTAGAGGTGGCCGCGGTCTACAGGCGGGTCGGCGCGTCCGGCTTACGCGGACAGCGACACCCGGTCCGCGCGTGCTTGATCGATCCGCGCCTTGCGGACCAACTCGGCGGCAGCGTGATCCCAGAGGAGGGACTGGCCGCATTCCTCTGCCCGATCCAGGCGCTCACCTGCCAAAGCCACGAACACCTGACCGGCCCTCTCGATGAACCCGAGAACATGGCGTTCGAGATCGATCTCGACGAGGTCGTTCGCCCGCGGCACGACCACCAGTTTCACCGTCTCGATGCGGTCGGCATCGATATCCAGCCGCACGCGCACCTCGCGCGACTGAGGCACTTTGAGGATGCTTTCCGCCATGATCGCCCTCCTAAGCTGCTGGCCCGATGACATCCGCAAGCACGGTCTTCGTCTCTGTGTCGCTACAGCGCCTCCACATTCCATCGCCGAGCGAAATGCTCGGTGATGTCGCACCGACCAGGGGCGGTCCGGTCGGCGAATTCATGTGACTGAGGCGACCGCATCCGCCCCGAAGAACCCGCACTTCCGTGGTACGCGCCGCGACCGATCATGTCAACGGGGTTGCGACGAACCGAAGACCGAATTCAGGGCGTGCGCAGCCGAATACCGAGCGCGACGCAGGCTAGACGACTGCCCAGAGCAGCAGAGCGAGGATGAAGCCCATCACCGAGATGACGGTCTCCATGATCGACCACGACTTGATGGTCTGCCCGATGGTGAGGCCGAAGTACTCGCGAACGAGCCAGAAGCCCGCGTCGTTGACGTGAGAGAAGAACAACGATCCCGCACCGATCGAGAGCACCAGCAGCGCGAGCTGCACCGGAGAGAGGTGTACGGCGAGGGGCGCCACGATTCCGGCTGCCGTCACGGTGGCAACCGTGGCCGAGCCTGTCGCAAGCCGGATCAGCACGGCGACGATCCATCCGAGCACCACGACGGAGAGGCTGGTGGCCACGGCGATCTTCGCGATCGAGCTCCCTGCACCGCCGTCGACGAGCACCTGCTTGAAGCCGCCGCCGGCACCCACGATCAGCATGACTCCGACGATCGGCAGCAGGCTCGCCCCGATCTTCTTCGTCAGCGTGTTCAGCGAGAATCCGACGGTCGTGCCGAAGGTGACCATGGCCAGCAGCACGGCGATCAGCAGTGCGGTCACCGGGTCGCCGACGAAGTCGAGCACGTTTCGAGCCACGGAGCCCGATGGCAGCCACAGGTCTGAAGCGGCCTTGGCGAGCATCAGCACCACGGGGGAGAGGATCGTGACCAGCGTCCAGGTGAACGACGGTGTGCGCGTGGCGTCGGGATCCTGAGCACGGTGACCGCCCGCCTCGGCATCGGCCCCCTTGCCGCCAACGGTGACGGCCAGAGCCGCACCGGATGCCTCCACAGGTACCCAGCGCGCTGCGAGCCGGCCGAACAGGGGGCCGGCGACCACCACGGTCGGGATCGCGATCAGCAGGCCGAAGGCGAGGGTGATGCCCACGTTGGCGTGCAGCAGCCCGATCGCCGCGAGCGGCCCGGGGTGCGGCGGGATGAACCCGTGCAGCACCGAGAGGCCGGCGAGAGCCGGAATGCCGAGCAGCATGGCCTTGCTCTTCGCGCGGCGCACGGCGAGCATGACGACCGGGATGAGGAGCACCAGGCCGATCTCGAAGAACATCGGGATGCCGATGATGCCCGCGATCAGTGCCATCTTCCACGGCAGCGTGGCCGGACGGCCCCGCAGGAGTGTGTCGACGACTCGGTCGGCACCACCCGAATCGGCGAGGAGCTTGCCGAGCATCGCGCCGAGCGCGATGAGCACGCCGACATAGCCGAGAACGCCACCCACGCCGGCCTCGTACGACGCGGTGATCTTCTCCAGAGAGATGCCGGAACCGAGCCCGACGATGAGCGAGGCGATGGTGAGTGCGAGGAACGCGTGCATCTTCACCACCACGATCAGGACGACCACGATGGCGATGCCGATCGCGGCCATGACGATCACGAGCGTGTCGTGGGATGTCCACGGCTGATGCGCGGCATCCGTCGCGGCGGCCGCGGCCGTCACTGCTGTCGAACGAAGTGTCTCCACAAGGCTCACCCCTGATCTCCTTCCCCGCGCCCCGGCGCACGCGAGCACGTCCTATCTTGCTGGCGAAGCCACCCGATCGGGGGACGGATCGCCGCTCATCTTCGCCGTCGGCGGCACCGACCGGACCGGCAGAGCCTGAGCCCTTCCTTTGCGTTCTCGAGGTGTTCGTCCGAGTGCCGTGACCTGCACGGGCGCGGAACCGGCGTAGCGTGACGCAGGTGCACGCGAGAGGAAAGACCGTGACCGCGTCAGCGGCGGCCCACGGCCACGGCCCGAAGACGTCGGCCACCGGTCACGGTGCGATGGCGGCAGCGGCGCTCGCCGCGCTAGGTGTCGTCTTCGGCGACATCGGCACGAGCCCGTTGTACGCGTTGAAGACGGTGTTCCTGCTCGACAACGGAGCGGTGCGACCGGTGCAGGACGACGTTTACGGCGTGGTCTCGCTCATGTTCTGGAGCATCACGATCATCGTGTCGATCAAGTACCTCGCCATCCTGATGCGCGCGGACAACGACGGCGAGGGCGGTGTCATGGCGCTGGCGGCGCTCGCGCAGCGTCTTTACGCGAGCAAAGCCGCGCGCGCCGGAGCTCTCCTCGTGATCGGAATCGTCGGCGTCGCACTCTTCTACGGCGACTCGATCATCACACCCGCCATCAGCGTGCTCTCCGCTGTCGAAGGTCTGCACGTCACCGTTCCGGCGATCACCCACCTCGTCATCCCGATCGCCGCGGTCATCCTGATCGCGCTCTTCGTCGTCCAGCGCTTCGGAACCGGCAGCGTCGGCGTGCTCTTCGGCCCGGTGATGGTGCTCTGGTTCGTGGCGCTTGCCGCGGCCGGCCTGACCATGGTCGTGCAGTATCCGGCCGTTCTGCTCGGGCTCTCGCCCACCTACGCCGTCGTCTTCATGGTCGCGCATCCCGCGGTGTCGTTCATCGCACTCGGGGCCGTCGTGCTGACCATCACCGGCGCAGAGGCGCTGTACGCTGACATGGGGCACTTCGGACGCTCGCCCATTCGTCGCGCCTGGTTCTTCCTCGTCTTCCCCGCGCTGACCATCAACTACCTCGGCCAGGCAGCGCTCATCCTGCACAATCCCGCGGCCCGGATCAATCCGTTCTTCCTGCTGATACCGGAATGGGGGCGCCTCCCGATGGTCATCCTGGCCACCGCGGCGACCGTCATCGCGAGCCAAGCGGTCATCTCCGGCGCGTTCTCGCTCTCCCGGCAGGCTGTGCACCTGGGCGTGCTGCCGCCGCTCACGGTGAGACAGACATCCCAGCGCGAAGGCGGGCAGATCTACCTCCCGGCCGTCAACTTCTTGCTCTTCATCGGCGTCATCGCCGTGACCCTCGCATTCGGTTCCTCCGACCGGCTCTCTACCGCGTACGGCATCTCCGTGACCGGAGCCCTGGTCGTGGACACCCTGCTGCTCCTGCTCGTGGCCCGACCCCTGTGGCACTGGGCGCCGTGGAAGATCGTGATCTGCGCCGTCGCGTTCGGCGGCCTCGAGCTCACCTTCCTGGCCGGGAACCTTTCGAAGATCCTCAACGGGGGCTGGGTGCCGCTGCTGATCGCGGCGGTGGTCATCCTCGTCATGACCACGTGGCGACGAGGACGCCAGCTCGTGCAGATCGACCGCAAGCGCAAGGAGGGATCGCTGGCCCGGTTCATCGAGGACGTGCGCGAGCAGAACCTGCCGCGGGTCCCCGGCATCGCGATCTTCCCGCACCCGAACAAGGACACGACGCCGCTGGCGCTGCGAGCCAATGTGAAGCACAACCACGTGCTGCACGAGCACGTCATCATCGTCTCCGTGACCACGGCGCAGGTGCCGCACGTACCGATATCCGAGGCGTACAGCTACGACGATCTGGGATACACGGATGATGGCATCGAGCATCTGAGCATCCGGTTCGGGTTCTCCGACAAGCCCGACATACCCAAAGCGTTGCGGGCCGCGTGCCGCGCCGGCGTGCTTCCGCTCAATGCCGGCGACTTCACGCACGCGTCGTACTTCATCTCCCGGGGTGCCATCCGCACCACCCGGACCAACAGCATGGTGCCGTGGCGACGCTCACTGTTCGTGGGGCTTGCGCACAATGCCGCGAACCCGGCAGCCCGGTTCGGGCTGCCCGCGCTGCGCACAGTCACCATGGGCAGCGACGTCGAGATCTAACGCACCTCAGCTCTCGATGAGGCGTTCGTGCGTGACATCCCACGGCTGCGTCCAGCCGAGAGCGTCGAAGAGGCGATCGAGCAGGATCGCCGTGAAACCCCAGACGACGACGCCGTCCACATCGAATGCCGGGCCACTGTAACGGGACCCTCGGCGTTCGATCACCGCGGTGAAGCGCGACGCAGGATCCAGAAGTTGCGCCACCGGAACCTGCCACACGAGCGTCGTTTCGGCAGGATCGATCGCGCTCAGCACGATCGGGTGCTCCCACCACCCGATCACGGGTGTCACCAGGTGATCGCTCACGGCCAACGGAACCGGCGGAAGCGTCGCGAGCACATCGACACCGCTCGGATCGAGCCCGGTCTCCTCCGCAGCCTCCCGCAGAGCAGTCTGCACAGCATCCGCGTCACCTGGTTCTGCGCGACCGCCGGGAAACGACACCTGCCCGGCGTGTTGCCTCAGCGTTGCCGCGCGCACCTGCAGCAGAACGCAGAGCCCGACGGAACCGGATGCCTGTGCCCTCGCCTCGCTGAACAGCACGAGCACAGCCGCGGGCCGTTCCCCGTGGTCGCCGGCGCGAAGTTCACGGAAGACCGCCGGGTCGACTCGCTCGACGAGGCGGGCGAGCTGGCCGCGCGAGTCGGTGACGAGCGGGTGCGGTTCTGTCATGTTCCGGCTACGACGCGATCCTGCGGTCGTTTTCGGCAGACGGAGCGGCGTTCTCCTGGCTGATCGACGTCCACACGTCGTCGAGCGAGAGGCCGAGTGCGGTGGTGATCGCCGCAATCGTGGTGAATGACGGCGTGGCGATTCGACCGGTCTCGATCTTGCGCAGCGTCTCGGGCGATATGCCTGCCGAGAGCGCGACATCCACCATGGAGCGTTCGTTCCGGGCACGACGGAGGAGTGCGCCGAGACGTTCGCCCCGATGGACCTCGAGCGGGGACAGCGGCAATCTGACCATGAACCGATGATAATACCGGTATAGTATTACCGGTCTTGCTGGACTGTCGTTTGTGAGGAACCCATGATCGAACTGCTCGGACCCGACGAACTGCGTCGCGCCCACGAGAGCGGCGCCTTCGTCGCCGACGTTCTGCGCAGGATGCGCGACCGCACGAAAGTGGGCACGAATCTGCTCGAGATCGACGCCTGGGTCGCACAGCTCATCGCCGACGCGGGCGCGGTGTCGTGTTACGTCGACTACGCGCCGTCGTTCGGACGGGGCCCGTTCCGTCACGTCATCTGCACGTCGGTGAACGATGCGGTGCTGCACGGGCTGCCGCACGACTACGCCTTGCGCGACGGGGACCTGCTCTCGCTCGACTTCGCGGCATCCCTCGACGGCATCGTGACCGACTCCGCGATCAGTTTCGTGGTGGGCGACACGGTCGACGAGGCCGACGCGCGCATGATCGACGTCACAGAGCGCGCACTCGCCTCCGGCATCCAGGCCGCCGTGCCCGGATCGCGCATCGGCGACATCTCCCGTGCGATCGGCGCGGTGCTCTCCGAGGCCGGCTATCCGATCAACACCGAGTTCGGCGGGCATGGTGTCGGCTCGACGATGCACCAGGACCCGCACATCCCGAACACCGGACGGCCGGGTCGCGGTTACAAGCTGCGTCCCGGACTGCTGCTGGCGCTGGAGCCCTGGGTCATGGCCGACACGGCAGTGCTGGTGACCGATCCGGACGGGTGGACGCTCCGCAGCGCCACAGGTGCACGTACCGCGCACAGCGAGCACACCATCGCCATCACCGACGACGGGCCGGCCGTGCTGACCGCGCGGTAGCGCTCTGCGGGCGAGGGCGCACGACTGGTGTATTGTGTGTGTATGGTGCGCACAAACATCGAGATCGACGAAGAGCTCGTCGCCGAGGCGATGCGTCGTTTCGACCTTGGAACGAAGAGGCAAGCGGTCGACTACGCACTTCGACGACTGGTCGGCGTTCCTCTCACCAAGGAGGCACTGCTGAGCCTTCGGGGAACGGGGTGGGGCGGTGATCTCGATGAGATCCGTGACGGCGCCGAGCCGTGGGATCACGGGTGATCCTGGTCGACACTTCGGCGTGGGTCGAGTTTCTTCGAGGTACTGACGATCCGGTCGTCAGAGCACTGACCGAACTCATCGAAGCGGGAGAAGAAGTCGGTATCACGGAACCGATCGTGATGGAGTTACTGGCGGGTGCGACGACGCCCGAACTCGCTCGGAGCGTGGAAACGCTCGTGGACGGACTTCCGATCGTCCCTGTCGATGCGCTCCTCGACTACCGGGCTGCTGCTGCGCTCTACGTCGCGTCGCGACGGAACGGACATCCGATCCGAAGCCTCGTCGATTGCCTTATCGCGGCCGTCGCCATCCGACGAGACGTATGGCTCCTACATCGCGACCGCGACTTCGGATTTCTCGCCGAGATCAGTCCGCTGAAACTGCGTTGAGCCGGACGGCATTGCGCCTGGCACTGTCTCACGAGTCACGAATTCACCCGGATGACCTCTTCCTGATAGGGCGAGATCACCTGATGCGTGATGCGGCAGTCCAGGAGCAGGAATGGCCGCTCGGATGCCGGCGTCGCGGCCCAGGTGCGCAGGCGGTCGAGGTTGCCGAGGGTGCGCACGACGACGCCTTCCGCTCCGACGGCGGACGCGAGGGCGGCGAAGTCGATCTCCGGGATCAGCATCGGCTCGCGCGCAAGACCCTTCAGACCATAGAGATTCACCTCGGCACCGTAGGCGGCATCGTTCCAGACGACGGCGATTCCGCGTCCGCCCGCGACGCGTACGGCGGTCTCGAGATCCGCCAGAGCCATCAGCCCGCCGCCGTCGCCCGTGGTGAGCACGATCGTCGAGTCCGGCTTGGCGAGCGCGGCGCCGGCGACCGATGGCATCCCTAGCCCGATCGACTGGAATGCGGTGCCGACCATGATCATCCGGTCGGGAGATGCGACCGGCCAGTACATGTTCGCCCAGCCGATGAAGTGCCCGCCGTCGGAGACGACGACGCGGTCCTCCGGGAGCAGCTCGCCGATGCGCGCGGCCAGCGTGCGGGGATCGAGCCGGCCGTCGGAGGCGGTTTCCTCGCCGTCGGGGCGCTTCGTGAGCGCGTCGAGGTCGATCGTCTCGCGCCAGCCGCTCGGCGTCACGCCGTGCTCACGCAGCGCAGTCACCAGGTCCGAGGCGACGATGCGCGCATCGCCACGAATGAAGCCGCCCACGTTCGGATGCGTCGCTGCGGCTCCGGTGTCCACCTGCACCACCTGGGTGTCAGGCGAGAACAGCTGCCCGAAGCGCATCGTGAACTGGTTGAGGGATGCCCCGAACACGACGGCGACATCCGCCTCGCGCACCAGATCCATCGCGCCGTCAGCACCGAATCCGCCGGTCACGCCGAGGTCGTAGCGGGCGTCAGGGAAGATGCCCCGCCCCAGCGCGGTGGATGCCGTCACAGCGCCCGTGGCGGTGGCGAGCTCGCCCAAGGCGTCACCGGCGCCGGCGAGCCAGGCGCCGCGCCCGGCGAGGAGGAAGGGACGCTCAGCGTCCGCAAGCGCTCGCGCGAGGCGTCCCAGTTGCGCTCGACTGAACTCGTCGCGCGGGGCGAGTGGATCGGGCAGCCGAGGCTGCGGCGCGTCGGGAACGGGGCCGGCATCCAGTTGCGCGACGTCGTAGGGGATGGCCAGCACGGTGGGAACGCTGTAGGCGAGTGCGTGCTCGACGGCGATCGCGGTGGTGGCGGCGGCATCCGCTCGTCCCACCGTGTAGGTTCGGGCACCGACGGCGGACGCGAGTGCGATCTGATCGACGTCCCAGGGTCGAGGGCCGGATGTCGGCTCGTCGCCCACGACGAGGATGAGCGGGATGTGCGCCTGCACTGCCTCGGCCAGCGCCGTGAGCGTGTTCGTGAACCCGGCGCCGTAGGTGGTGGTACCGGCGGCGATGCGGCCGGAGGCGCGGAAGTGCGCATCCGCGGCGACGACCGCTCCGGCCTCGTGGCGCACCGGCGTATAGCGCACGTCGGTCTGACGCGCGAGCGCGTCGAGGAAGTAGGCGTTGCCGTTGCCCATCACGCCGAAGACGTTGTCGAGATGCTGGGCGAGGGTGACGGCGACGTGAGCGGAGACGGAGGGCATGGCGAAGCCTTTCGAGACGTAACGGATGCGATTTCCGTATGTGTCTCGCCGGCGTGCGCGGCTCAAGTGCCCCTTTTTCGAGCACCGGCTCGTTCGACCGCCTGTGAAGCGACGGCCCCGAACCGGACGAGAACGAGGATAGCGGAGTGTCTGGCGACCGGCAGGCCTCCGGGGCTTCACCGGCGACCGTCGGGTTTCGCTGGCGCTACACCTATCGTCATCCGCGGCAGTTTTTTCGTGTAGCGGGTGCCGATAGGTGTAGCGCGAAGGAATTCCGGCTGGGGGAATGGCATCGTGGTCGCGGCGGGCCGGATCTGACAAGGTGGGAGCAGACCGCGAGCATCGGGAGGACGCATGTCTGACGGCGAGACCGACCGCAACGGACGGCTGGTGCTGATCCGGCACGGCGAGACGCCGTGGAGCCGCGTCGGCAGGCACACCAGCGTCACGGACCTCACGCTCACCGAGCGCGGCGAGCAGCAGGCACGCGATCAGGGATCGATGCTCCGCGGTCACCATTTCGCTCTCGTGCTGTGCAGTCCGCGGGCGCGCTCGCGGCGCACCTCTGCTCTGGCCGGCTACGCGCATCCCACGGTCGACGACGACCTCGTCGAGTGGGACTACGGCGGGTACGAGGGCATCACGACCCCGCAGATCGTGGCCTCCCGGAGCGGTGAGCCGTGGGATCTCTGGCACGACGGCGTCATCCCGGGGCAGACGCCGGGGGAGACGGCCGAGCAGGTACAGGCGCGCGCGCAGAGCGTGATCGACAAGTGCACGCCGAGCCTGCTGAACGGGGACGACGTGCTCCTGGTCTCGCACGGCCACTTTCTGCGGATGCTCGCGGTCACGTGGGCCGGTCTTCCGGTGACGGCGGGCGCCGTCATCCGACTCGACACCGGCAGCGTGTGCGAGCTCGGGTACGAACACGAGCAGCAGGCGATCCTGCGCTGGAACTGCCCGCCCGACCCGCGTACCGACTTCAGCTGACGGCGCGGTCCTCCGCGACGTCGAACAGCGGTACCGTGAGCACCTGCTCGATGCGGCGGCGCACGACGGCGGGCATATCGACCGATGCCGGATTCAGCAGCCACTGCACCTGCAGGCCGTCCATCAGGGCGGTGAGCTCGATGGCGGTGTCGTCGATATCCACGTCGTCGTCGAGATATCCGGCATCTCGCGCGCGAAGAAGCGCGCGTGCCGTTCCTTTGCGAATGCGCTCGTACCGCTCGATGAAGTACTGGTGCGCCGGATGCGACGGGTCGCCTGCCTCGGCCGAGAGCACCGCGTAGAGGCCGATGATGCCCGGTACTTCGGTGTTGTGAGCCGCGAGGTCCACCATGCCGCGCAGGATGCCTAGTCCGTCGCTTCCGGCCGACCCGTTGCGGCGGAAGCGCTCGAGATCCTCTCGGTCGCGCGTGGCGAGCACCGCCTCGAGCAGCGATTCCTTGGTCGGGAAGTGGTGCGAGAGCCCGGCGCGGGAGATGCCGCACTCGGCGGCGATCTCGAGCATCGTGGCGCCGTTGAATCCCACGCGCCCGAAGAGCGCGGTGGCGACCGCGATGATCTTCTCGCGGCGCGCGCGGCCGCTGGCATAGCCCTGCTCGGTGGATGTCATCCCCACCATTGTGCCGTCGCGCGACCCCGCGGTGAGCGCACACACCCCATAAACCGGCACTTTTGCAGATTTTCTCGGTAAAACCGGCACAAATGCCGGTTTCTTGTGTTAGCGTGTCCTCGGCCGTGCACGGATGCCGGCTGCTGGGACCCGACCCACGGGCATCCCGTTCGCTTCGACCAAGGACACGTCATGACAATGTCGTCAGATCCCATGTCTCCCTCAGGGCCCGCGATGACCGAGACCACCTTCATTGCGGTCGCCGACGGCAACGACGACCCGCCCGCACCGATCAAGGGACTCCCGCGGCTGCTGGGCTGGATCATCCCGGCGAACTTCGGAATCTTCCTCGTCTGGGGTGCCGTGCCGGGCATCCTGCTGCCGCAGCAGCTCACGGTCATGAACGCGCATGACAAGGTGGCGAACTTCGCCATTGTGGCGACGATCGGCGCCTTCGCCGCGATGATCGCGCAACCGGCCGCCGGCCAGATCTCCGATCGCACCAGGTCGCGGTTCGGCCGACGCGCGCCGTGGATCGTTCTGGGCGCACTCGCAGGCGCACTCTCGCTGGTGGGACTGGCGTTCGCAAACAGCCTGATCGGTGTCGCTATCGCCTGGATCTTCGTGCAGATCACCTACAACTTCGCGCAAGGCCCGCTGAGCGCGGTACTGCCCGATCGGGTGCCGCTCGCCCGCAGAGGCACGTTCGCGGCGTTGTCGGGCATCGGCCTCATGGTCGGCGCCCTCGGCGGCCAGATCATCGGCTCATTCTTCTTCAACAGCATCGCGGCCGGCTACATCGTGTTCGCGGTCTTCGCGCTGGCGATGCTCGTGCTCTTCGTCGCGTTCAACCCCGACCACCCGAGCACGAACATGCGCAACGAGCCGTTCAGCTTCGGCGACTTCCTGCGCACGTTCTGGGTGAACCCGGTCAAGCACCCCGACTTCTTCTGGGCGTTCTCCGGCCGGCTACTGCTCTACACCGGATACTTCGGCGTCACCGGATACCAGCTGTTCATCCTCACTGACTACTTGCACGTCAAGCAACCGCAAGACGTGATCCCTCTGCTCGGCATCGTCAGCATCGTGGGCACGCTCATCGCGACGGTCGTCTCCGGACCGCTCTCCGACAAGGTCGGACGCCGCAAGCCGTTCGTGTTCGGCTCGTCCATCGTGATGGCGATCGCCCTCGTACTGCCGTGGGTCTCGCCCACCTTCACGTCGTGGATGATCATGACCCTGGTGATGGGACTCGGATTCGGCATGTTCCAGGCCGTCGACACCGCGCTGATGAGCCAGGTGCTGCCGTCGGCGAAGTCGTTCGCCAAGGATCTCGGCGTCGTCAACATCGCTGCGACCCTGCCGCAGACCCTGGCGCCGGGCATCGCGGGCGCCATCGTGCTCGCTTTCGGCTATGGCGCGCTCTTCCCGATAGGGATCGCCCTGAGCATCCTGGGAGCGTTCTGCGTCTGGTTCATCAAGGCGACCAAGTAGCCGCAGTCACTCAATGCTCCACGAGAGATTACCGAGAGGACCCGAGGACCGAAATGATCCGCGAAGCCGTTTTTCCCTACCAGGACGCATCCCTGTCGATCGAGCAGCGGGTGGAGGATCTGCTCTCCCGCATGGACGCGGCCGACAAGGCCGGAATGCTGTTCCACACCATGGTGTCGTTCGGCGACCCTGCTGTGGGCAACCGCACGTTCGGACTGCCGTCGGCTGTGGCGATGGTGCGCAACCGGCGCATGAACCACTTCAACCTGCTGGGCGCCGCACCCGGCGGGCGGGAGTTCGCGGCCTGGCACAACGCGGTGCAGCGGGTGGCAATGGAATCGCCGCTGGGCATCCCGATCACCTTCTCGACCGACCCTCGGCATGCGTTCAGCGACAACCCGCTCACGTCGATGATGTCCGGGCCGTTCTCGCAGTGGCCGGAGACGCTCGGCTTCGCAGCGATCGGTTCGCCGGAGCGACTCGAGCGCTTCGCCGAGGTCGCGCGGCAGGAGTACCTGGCGGTGGGACTGCGCGTTGCTCTGCATCCTCAGATCGATCTCGCCACCGAACCGCGGTGGTCGCGGATCAGCGGCACGTTCGGCGAGGACGCCGACCTCACGTCGCGCCTCGTCGTGGGCTACATCCGCGGATTCCAAGGCGAGCGCCTCGGCACCGAGTCGGTGGCCACCATGGTGAAGCACTTTCCCGGCGGCGGTCCCCAGAAAGATGGCGAAGACCCGCACTTCGAGTGGGGTCGCGAGCAGGTGTACCCGGGTGACGCGCGGGACTACCACCTGAAGCCGTTCATCGCGGCCATCGACACCGGCGCCACGCAGATGATGCCGTACTACGGGATGCCCGTAGGCACGGACTGGGAGGAGGTCGGGTTCGGCTTCAACAAGTCCGTCATCACCGACCTGCTGCGCGACAAGCTCGGATTCCAGGGCATCGTGTGCACCGACTGGGGCCTGCTCACCGACGCCACGGTGATGGGTACCGCCATGCCTGCCAGGGCGTGGGGAGTGGAGCAGCTGAGCCGTCCGGAGCGCATGCTGAAGGCGCTGGATGCCGGTGTGGACCAGTTCGGCGGCGAGCTGTGCACCGATGTGCTGCTGGATCTCGTCGCCGAGGGCAGCGTCACCGAGGAGCGTCTCGACGTCTCCGTTCGCCGGCTGCTGCGCGAGAAGTTCACGCTAGGTCTGTTCGACGACCCGTTCGTCGACGAGGACCGGGCGGAAGCCGTGGTGGGGCACGCCGACTTCGTCGCCGAGGGCCTGGATGCCCAGAGCGACTCGCTCACGCTGCTCACCAACACGAATGCGACGTTGCCGCTGTCGCGTGGTGCCAAGGTCTATGCCGAGGGTGTCGACCCCGCGGCGCTCGCCGAGTACGCGACCGTCGTGGAGAGCCCGGAGCAGGCGGATGCCGCCATCCTGCGCATCAAGGCACCCTATGAGGGCGGCAAGGGCGGCTTCTCCGACCTGTTCCACTCGGGCTCTCTGGAGTTCCCGGCGACGGAACTGGCGCGGTTGAAGCGGATCACGACGGCAGTGCCGACCATGATCGACATCTACCTCGACCGGCCCGCCGTGCTCGGCGGACTGGAGACCGAGGCCGCCGCGCTTCTCGCCGATTACGGAGCATCGGATGCCGCGGTGTTGCGCGTGCTGTTCGGCGACCGGTCGCCGCAGGGCGCGCTGCCGTTCGACTTGCCGAGGTCGATGGATGCGGTACTCGCCAGCCGCTCCGATGTGGCGTTCGACACGGAGAACCCGACGTTCCGCTTCGGCCACGGCCTGCGCTACTGAGCAGGCATCAGGAGGCCTTCGCCTTCGCGTGGGCCCTCGCCGCGGCCATCGCCTCGTGAAACGGCTTGCGCGGTGAGCGCACCGCCGACGTCGAGGTGAGGTCGCGGCTCGCCAGGATGTTGCCCAGCCATCCGACTACCAGGCGTATGCGGCGGCTCATGCTCGGCATCGCGAGCGCGTGGTACACCTTGTCGACGGCCCACGCCGGGAATCCGCTGAGCTGTACGCCCTTGATCACCGCGGCGCCCTCGCGGCGTCCGTAGCTGGCGAGCGTCCCCAGGGACTCGTGACGGTAGGGCATCGGTGGCTCGCCCACCAGGGCGCCGAGCAGATTTCGCGCGAGCAGGTTTGCCTGCCGGAGAGCGTTCTGCGCGTTCGGCGGATAGTACGACGGCTTCGAGCCCGAGTTCGGCTTCGGAACCTGCGCGTTGTCGCCGACAGCCCAGGCCCCCTTGACCACGGAGCCGTCGTCGCGGACCACCTGCAGGAACTCGTTCGCCTGCGCGTGGCCCTTCGGGCCGGCCGGCACGCCGAACCGCTCGATCATCGGATTCGGCGTGACACCGGCCGACCACACGATCGTGTCGGACGGATGCGTGCTGCCGTCGCTGAGCTGCACGACCCCGTTCTCGCAGTTCTTCATCTCCGTCTTCAAGAGGACCCGGATGCCTCGCTGCCGCAACGTCTTCAGCGTCCACTGCGATAGCGGCTTGCCGACCTCCGCCGCGATCCGGTCCGCGGCCTCCACGAGCAGCCAGTTCATGTCGAGCATGGCCAGCGAGGGATAGGTGGCGACCTCGTGCCTGGCCAGTTCATACAGCTCGGCGATCGCCTCGACGCCGGTGTAGCCGCCACCGATGAACACGAAGGCGAGCGCCCTGTCGCGTTCCGCGTCGTCTCTCGTGGTCGCGGCGAAGCGGATGCGATCCAGCACGTGATTGCGCAGGTACACCGCCTCTTCCAGGGTGCCGAAACCGACGCCTTGCTCTTCGAGACCCGGGATGGGCAGCGCCTTGGTGATCGAGCCGAGCGCGAACACCACGTGGTCGTACGAGAGCGGGCGTTCGACGCCGTCTTCCGCGCGTACCACCGCAGTGCAGGCATCCAGGTCGACCGCCATGGCTTCGCCCGCGATCACGGTGGCGTGCTTCAGCGCGCCCTGCAGAGTCACGGTGGCGTCGCGCGGCTGCGTTTCGCCGCCCGCGACCTCGGGGAGCAGCGGCTTGTAGGTGAGGTATGGCTGCGGCTCCACCACGGTGACGCGCACCCGGCCCGCCTTCACCGCGTGACGCAGCCCTCTGGCGACGTGGAATCCGGCGTAGCCTCCGCCGAGGACGAGGATGTGTGCCTGGTCTGTCATCGGTTCCGACCTCCGTTCGACGGAATGGACATGGGGCGGTCACTGGTGGGCGATTCGTCGGCAAGAAGATGGAAGCCACTGCGCACGAGCGCGAAGTGGCTGAAGGCCTGCGGTGTGTTGCCGAGCTGGCGGTTGTTCTTCGTGTCCCATTCCTCGCTGAGCAGCCCGACGTCGTTGCGCAGCGTCAGCAGGCGTTCGAAGAGCTCGGTCGCCTCGTCCCTGCGGCCGGCACCGATCAGTGCGTCGACGAGCCAGTACGAGCACGCCAGGAACACGCCCTCGCCGCCGGGAAGGCCGTCGTCGGATGCCTGTGGCCGGTATCTCAGCACGAAGCCGTCTTCGGTCAGCTCGCGCTGGATGGCCTCGACGGTGCCGATCACGCGGGGGTCGTCGCCAGGCAGGAACCCGACGCGCGGGATCTGCAGCAGCGAGGCATCCAGTTCGGTGCTGCCGTACGACTGCACGAAGGTGTTCTTGTCGGCGTCGTACCCGTTCGTGAGGATGTCTTTGCGTACCTCGGCACGGAACCGCTTCCACTTGTCGACGGGGCCCTTGAGGTTGAACCTCTCCGCGGCGCGCACCATGCGGTCGGCGCCTACCCACACCATGAGCTTCGACTGCGTGAAGTGCCTGCGCGGGCCGCGCATCTCCCACAGGCCGTTGTCGGGCTCGCGCCAGATCTTCTGCACGTGCTCGATGAGGGCGCATTGCAGGTTCCAGGATGCGTCGTCGCCGGTGCGCAGGGTGGCGCGGGTCAGTGCGAGGCCGTCGAGAACTTCGCCCCAGACATCCAGCTGCAGCTGATCGGCGGCTGCATTCCCCACGCGCACCGGCCTGGAGTGGGCGTAGCCGCTGAGCCAGTCGAGTGACGCCTCGGGCAGTCTGCGCCGCCCGTTCAGCCCGTACATGATCTGAAGCTTTGAGGGGTCTCCGGCGACGGCCCGCAGCAGCCAGTCGCGCCACGCCTTGGCCTCGCTGGTGTAGCCGGCGGTGAGCAACGACTGCAACGCGAGTGTCGCGTCGCGCAACCAGCAGTAGCGGTAGTCCCAATTGCGCGGACCACCGAGCTGCTCAGGCAGCGAGGTCGTGGCGGCGGCCACAATGCCCCCCGTGGGCACGTAGGTGAGCGCCTTGAGCGTGATGAGCGAACGCTGCAGCGCTTCGGCGTACGGGCCGTGCACCTTGCTGGCGCGCGACCACGTGTCCCAATAGCCGTCCGTCGACTCCAGAGCGTTGAGCGCATCCACCGGTAGAGGGGGCCGCAGGTGGCTCGGGTTCCAGGTCATGACGAAGGGGATGCGCTCGCCCTCGTCGATCGTGAACTCGCTCACGGTTCGCATGTCCTGCCCCTTCAGCGGAGCGGGCGTGCTGACGGTCACGGCGTCGGGGCCGGCCACGGCGCGGATGCCCCTCTCGTTGCGCGTCACCCACGGCACAACGTGCCCGTAGTCGAAGCGGAGCGCCAGTTCCGATCGCATGCGAACCGAGCCGCTGAGCCCCTCGACGACTCGGACGAGATCGGCGACGTCGTCGCGGACCGGCATGAAGTCCGTCACGCGTACCCGGCCGTCCTCGGTGTCCCACTCCGTCTCGAGGATGAGAGTGTCCGGCCGGTACCTGCGCCGCGTCGAGCGACCGGCGCCGTCGGGAGCGATGCGCCAGAAGCCGTTGTCTGAGGTGCCGACCAGCTTTCCGAAGCAGGACGGCGAGTCGAAGCGGGGGAGGCACAGCCAGTCGATCGATCCGTCGATGCACACCAGGGCTGCGGTGTGCAGGTCGCCGATGATCGCGTAGTCCTCTATCCGGGCCGACTCCTCGCCCGTCGCGGTGTTGTTCTTCGGAACGTCGTTCGGTGCAGCGGCCATCGTCACAGACCGACGCTCGACTGCATGATGCCGCCGTCGACGAACACCGTCGTCGCGGTGAGGTATCGGCCGGCATCCGAGGCGACGAAGAGCACGGCGTCCCCGATTTCGGAGGGATCGGCCACCTTGCCCAGCGGGATGGCGTCTTCCAGCTTCTTGCGCTCGTCCGGATCGTTCAAGGTCTCAGTGTTGATCGGCGTCGCCACCGCACCGGGAGCCACGTTCACGACACGGATGCCCTGGGGACCGAGCTCGACGCCGGCGGTGCGGGTGAGCATCCGCATGCCGCCCTTGGCGACGCAGTAGGCGATGTTGCCAGGCATCGGCCAGTCTTCGTGCACCGACGAGATGTTGACGACCACGCCACCGCCGCCCTGCGCGATGAACTGCTTCGCCGCGAGCTGGGTGCCGAAGAACGCGCTCTTCATGTCAACGGCCATGACTGTGTCGAACGCGTCCTCGTCCGACTCGATCAAGCTGTGGCGCTTCTCGATTCCAGCGTTGTTGACCATGATGTCGAGCCGCCCGAACTCCCGCACGGCGGCGTCGATGAGCGATTGGATGTCGGACGGCTTCGAGACATCCGCCTCCACGCCGATCGCCTTGCCGCCGGCCGACGTGATGTCTTTGACCAGGTCGGCGGTGTCATCCGGTCGGGCAACGTAGTCGATCACGACGCTGGCGCCCTCCTGTGCGAGCCGCTTGACGATGGCCTCGCCGATTCCGCTGTTGCCGCCCGTGACGATGGCGGCCTTGTCTTTCAGTTGCATCTGCTCGCTTCCGTCCAATCCCTCTCTTCGGCGTTCGCGAGGAACGCGGTGTTCGTGATGGAACCCTTCGACTCGACCACTTCGCGGCCGTCGCCGCAATCCTGTGCAGACCTCGCGGATGAGTGATATGAGGAGCGAAGTCGTCGCCTGCGGGGCCACGACGACGATGTCGAGGCTCCCTGAGGCTTCAGACAGACGGCTGCTCAAGCCGTGTTCATGCACGTCGCGGGTGTGATGATCACGATGACGGGAGGATTCGTCAGCATGAACGCCCCACCGGGTTCGCGCGATCGCGTCCTGGTCATCGTGACGATCGCACTGGTGGTCGTTTACGTGCTGATCGACGTGGCGCTCGGCATCCTGCGGCCCGACTACAGCATCGTGAGCGACTTCGAGAGCGATTACGGGCGGGGTCGGTTCGCGTGGCTCATGGACGTGAACTTCGTCATTCGCGGCGTGCTCTCGGCGCTCGCACTGATCGTGCTCGTCCGGCGCGGGATCGCTCGCACCTGGACCGCTGCGCTGTTCGGCGTCTGGGCCCTCTCGTCCGCACTCCTCACGTTCTTTCCGACGAACGTCGCTGGGCTGCCCCGCGTGCCGAGCGAAGCAGTGCACCTCGCGCTGGCGTTCCTCGGCTTCGTCGCGGTGGCGATCGCGACGTTGGCGATGTCGTTCGCGGTCATCCGGCGGCAGGCGGTATCTCAGGGAACCGGGGTCGGACTGCTGGTGGTCGCCTCACTCGGCGTCGTCTTCCTGCTGGCACTCGCCGGCGCCGCGGCCTGGGATGCCTCGGGCATGGTGGAGCGCCTGTTCCTGCTCAGCCAGCTGGTCTGGACCGCCTGGGCGGTACCGGCCGTCAGTCACCGGGCGAAGGTGCCTCAGAGCTCGTACGAGTCGCCCGGCTGAAGGCCGAGGTAGCGGCCGCCGCCCTGCTCCGTCGCCCACTGGATGCGGGCATCCGCCATCTGCTTGCCGATGACCGAGTTCACCATCTCGTGGGTGGAGAACGAGTGCTTGGGCCCCAGATGCAGCACGTAATCGATGAACTCGGATGCCTTGAGCCAAGGAGCCGACGACGGCACGGCGAGCACGTCGATGTCGGCGAGATCGGGAGCGGCGAACGAGTCGCCCGGGTACACGAGCTTGTCGTTCACGATGACCCCGACGTTGTCGACGACCGGGATGGAGGAGTGGATGACCGCGTGCTTGCCGCCGAAGAACCGCAGCGTGAACGGCGCGACCTCGACCGTGTCGCCGGCGTGCACGACGCGCACGTCGAAGTCCGAGGCGGCCCTGGCGACGCCCTCAGGTCCCAGGATGACGGCGTCGGGACTCTGATTGAGGATGCGCTTGAGCTGCTCCGGCGTCCAGTGGTCGGCGTGCTCGTGCGTGACGACGACCGCGACGGTGCCGGTCGCATCGGTGATCGGCGTGGTGAACGATCCCGGATCGACGAACAGCCTGGCGCCGTCGTCTTCGAGGATGAGTGCCGCGTGCTCGAGCTTGGTGAGTTTCATGTCACCATTCTGACCCCGTCTGTCCGGCGTCCCGGTGGCGATTTGAGGGTGCATCGGGCGGTATGGCATACTCGGTGAGTTGCCTTCTCGGCACGAACGGCCCCATCGTTTAGCGGCCTAGGACGTCGCCCTCTCACGGCGGTAACGCGGGTTCAAATCCCGCTGGGGTCACATTTAGCCCGCTTCCCTTGCAGACACAGGGGAAGCGGGCTTTTTCTTGCTCGGCCCAGCTGGCCGAGAAGTGGGTCTGTGACAACGAGGGCCGAGCTGAGAGGAAGAAGCCGTCATTCCTCAAATCTGCCTGAGTCGCTGACCGAGCACGGGGCTCGATAGCGGATCCATCCGCGCGCAGTCAGGGCCGGAGGTCGAGCTTCTGGCCCGGCTGGAGCATCTCGTACGCCCCGGAGTTGGTGGTGAGCTCGTCGAAGGTGATCCCGAGACGATCGGCGATGCTCGAGAGATTGTCGCCGCTGGCTACGACGTACGCAACAGGATCGCCGGCCGCGTCGTCGATCACGGTTCCTTCGGCTCCCGTTTCCGGGCCGTGATCGGCGATTGTCGACGTCGCCAGCGTGGACGGATGAGGTGCGCCCTTCGCTGTGGCCGTTGCCGTGTTTACGGCCCTACTCGGTGACGTACACCCATTGAGGGCAAAGGCAAGAACGACAACCGCGCTCACAACCCAGAATCGCTTCGACACGAGCCGACCCTACCGTCCGCAAGCGGATCCCTGAACGATCGACGCCGCGCCGGGCGACACGCCGGATTCGACTCTCTGGGGAGCCGGGTTTCGTGTCTCAGCGGTAGCATCGCTGGCCGGCGAACCACGAGTCGCGTGGTGGAGGGGGAGTGGCGGATGGGTGAGGTCGAGAGCGAGGGCCGGCCCGGCCGCGTGAGCGCGAGTCTTCCGCGGGGCGTGCGAGTGGCATCCGACTGGGCGTGGCGGCTGCTTGTCATCATCGTTCTCGCCGGTGTCGTGGTCTATCTGGTCGTCGTCTTCCAAGACATCGTGGTGCCGCTGATGGTCGCGCTGCTCGTGTGCGCGCTGGTCGCACCGACCGTCGGAACGCTGCGCCGGCACCGATGGCCGAAGTGGCTCGCGATCGTGGTGTGCCTGGTCGCCCTGGCGGCGATCCTCGGTGGGCTCGTACTCCTCATCGTCTGGCAGGTACGTGCCGGTCTTCCACAGCTCGAGCGGGAGTCGGTGGCGGCATACAACCGGGTGCGGGATGCCCTCAGGCAGCCGCCGTTCAGCATCAGCGACCATCAGCTTGCGGGCTATTTCTCGCAGATCGGGGCGTTTCTTCAGAAAGACTCCGCGACGATCCTCGGCGGAGCGCTCAAAGTGGGGACAGCGACCGGACATGTGCTCACCGGGTCGCTGATCGCGTTGTTCGCGACCGTCTTCATGCTGATCGATGGCCGCGGCATCTGGAATTGGATCGTGCGGATCTTCCCGAAGACGGCGAAGCCAGGGCTGACCGCCGCAGGCGACGCCGGCTGGCGAACGCTCACGAGTTTCGTGCGCGTGCAGATTCTCGTCGCCGTCGTCAACGCCGTCGGCATCGGACTTGTGGCGTTCTTCCTCGGACTGCCGCTGGCCGTTCCGATCGCGGTGATCGTTCTGCTGGCATCCTTCATCCCGGTGATCGGCGCGATCGTCTCCGGCATCGTCGCCGTGGCAATCGCGCTGATCTTCGCCGGGCCGATCCAGGCCATCATCATGCTGGCAGGCGTGCTTGGCGTGCACCTGCTGGAGGCGCACGTGATGCAGCCGCTGCTCGTCGGCGGCGCGGTGAAGGTGCATCCGCTCGCGGTCGTGGTCGGCGTCGCGGCCGGTACCGGCCTCGCCGGTGTGCCCGGCGCGCTGTTCGCGGTGCCGTTCCTCGCCGTTGCCAACGCCATGATCACGGCCATGCTGCACTCGCATGATCGCCCGGCGCCGATCGATGAGCACGGCGACACCGAGACGGCACCGCATCATGAGAGCGAGGTCACGGAGCCGCCCGGTGCCCACGAAGGCCAGGGCTGAAACTCTCCTACTCCGCAGCCTCAGAGCAGGCCGAGTTCGTTCGCGAACGCGCGCGTGCGTCTTGCCATGTCGCCCGGAACCTCGGCGATGGCGAAGTGCCCGCCCTGCTCCAGCCGCTCGAAGGTGCGCAGGTCGCGGTAGAACTCCCGTGCCACTGACTCCGGGTAGTCGTGCTCATGCCGTTGGATATGCACGCTCGCCGGCACGCTGACGGGCGGAATGTCGCCATCCATGTCATCGAAGTACGGCCGGAACGAGGTGCCGATCGACTGCGTCGTCCAGTAGATCATCGCTTCCGTGAGCAGGCGTTCCCGCGAGAGCCGCTGCTCGACTCGGCGCGGGTCGCCCGAGGGCGTGTCGCTCCATTCGACGAACTTCTCCACCAGCCAGGCGAGTAGTCCTACCGGTGAATCGTTCAGCCCTGTCGCCAGCGTGTCGGGGCGGGTGCCTTGCATGTGCGCGTAGCCGCCCATCGATTCTTGTCGGCTGCGGAGCGCGCCGAAGAACGCCACGGCGTCCGGTGCGACCAGCCGCTCACGCTCCGCCGGGGTCGGGAAGTGCGCGTATGTGACGAGGATACCCTGAACCGCTTCCGGGTGCCGCGCCGCGATCAGATCGTTGACGTTAGCCGTCACGTCCTCCCCGTACGTGAGGTACCGGTCGGATCCGAGCACCTCTGTCATCAGGGCGTGCATCGTGGAGGCAAGCCGTTCCTCACTCATGCCGCCTGCGGCATATGCCGACGAGAAGGCGAATCCGGGAAGGCTCGGCACGACGACGTGGAAGTCGGAGAGAAGGTCGGCGTAGGCGAGCTGCATCGCGAACGTGTGCGGCCAACCGTGCATCACCAGCAGCGCGGGGGCATCCTCGCGATCTGCCCTCAGATGGACGAAGTGAACCGCCGCCCCATCGATGGGCGTGATGAACTGCGGATGCCGGTTCAACCATTCCTGTCGCGCTGGCCAGTCGAACTCCGACCATGACTGGACGAGCTCGCCCAGGTAGTCACGCGTCATTCCCGACCACGGCCGTCCGGGGCTGTCGGCAAGCAGTCGTGTGCGTCGCAGGCGGTCACGGAGGTCATCGAGCTCGACCTGCGACACCTCGGCGGTGAACGGTTCCATCCGCCGACGCTAACGCCGACCACCGACAACGAAAGTCAGCGCCGGGGCCCGGTCAGCGTGACCGGCGGCACGAGTTCGGCGACGCGTTCCCGCACCCACCACACACGGTCGCGGCGAAGCTCCTTCCAGCTGGAGAAGCGGTACAGGTACAGCGACGCCCGCACCATCGCCGGACGTTCGGCGCCGAATGGAGCCTTGCGGAGCATACGCAACGTCGCGGGGTCGGCCTCCAGCAGCTTCTGCAACAGCGGATAGAACCAACTCTCGCCGCGCGAGCCGAGCGCGAGGAACCACATCAGCCAGTCGAGCCTGAGGTGGTACGGGGCGAACTGGCGGGGCCAGTAATGGGTATCCCCAGGCTTTCCCCTGAACTCGTACTCGCGCCACACCGCCGTGGCGCGATCGGTGGAATCGGTGGCCTCGACCACCACCTCGTACCGCTCCTTCGTGACCGACCCGAACGCGCCGTAAGCGTTCACGAGATGCCACCTGTTGAAACTGGCATTCATCAGCTGGTGCCGCGAGAACAGGTTCTTCAGCGGCCACCAGCTCAACCAGAGAAGGAGCAGCCCGACCACGCAGATGATGATGAAGAACCAGATGGGTGTCACCAGATGATCCGTGTGCGCCGGCATCGCCGGGATCACGAAATGAGCGACGGGATCCGAAATCGCGGCGAACGCCAGGATGATCGTCAGCACGTTGAGCCAGGCGAAGTTGCCGGATGCCACGAGCCATAGCTGGGTGAGGATTACGATCCCGGCCGCGATGCTCGCCACCGGCTGCGGGGCGAAAAGAAAGAACGGCACGATCAGCTGCGCGAAGTGGTTGCCGAGCACCTCCACGCGGTGCGCCCAGGCAGGCAGGTGATGGAAGAACCAGCTGAACGGGCCCGGCATCGGCTGCGTCTCGTGGTGGTAGTACAGCGCAGTGAGGTCGCGCCATGACCGGTCGCCGCGGATCTTGATCAGGCCGGCTCCGAACTCGAGCCGGAACACGAGCCAGCGGAAGAAGACGATCATCACCCACGGCGGCGCCTGGTCGTTCGAGCCGAGGAACGCGGCGGCGAATCCGGCCTCGAGCAAGAGGCTCTCCCATCCGAACGAGTAGAACGACTGGCCGATGTCGACTATCGACAGGTAGCCCAACCAGATGAGCAGGAACGCGACCATCGGGGCCCACGAGGGCGCCAGCTGCGGTAGCCCGGCGACAAGGGATGCCGCGATCAGCGCACCGACTCCGGCCACCCACCGCAGGAGCCGGTCGGAGTACCGCCATCGGAACAGCGTCGGGGGAAGCCGGTCGCCCATGCGACGGATGAACGTGGGCGCCGGCTGCAGTCCGTGCTCGCCCAACAGCACCGGGAACTGGGCGAGCGTCGACAGGAAGGCGACGAGATATACCGCGGCCACGCCCCGCTCGAGAACCTGCCGCGCCAGTTCATACTCCGTCGCGTCGAACCAGCCCATACGATGCCCACGTTAAGCGTTCGTGGCGTGACCGGCGGGCGGGTTGACGCCCAGCGGCGTCGGGTAGCATGGAATACGCGAGGGGGAGTATCCCAGCGGCCGTCACGGTCGCGCGCACGGTCGTCATCACGAGCACCCAGCGTCAACGACGCGAGGGCTCCGGGCGTGCAGCGTTTCACACGCGGGAGAGACTCTTGTCGCGTACGCGTACCCGCGTCGTGACGAGACCTCCGAAAGCCTGGCCACATGACCGAGCTCCCGCTCTGGTTCGAGATCACGTCGATCGTGGTGCTCTGCCTCATCCTCGCCGCCGACCTGCTGTTGGCGCTCAAGCGTCCGCACGTTCCGAAACCGGCGGAAGCAGCGATCTGGATCGTCTTCTACTCGGTGCTCGCCGTGCTGTTCGCGTTGCTCCTGTTCTGGATGGGCGACTCCGAGCACGCCGGGCAGTTCCTGGCCGGCTGGCTCACCGAGTACAGCCTGAGCATCGACAACCTGTTCGTGTTCATCGTGATCATGGCCAGGTTCGCCGTCCCGGTGCGCTACCAGCAAGAAGCGCTGATGGTGGGCATCCTCATCGCGCTTGTGCTGCGTGGTGTGTTCATCGTGATCGGCGCAGGGCTCATCGACAGCTTCAGCTGGATCTTCTACCTGTTCGGCGCCTTCCTGCTCTACACCGCTTATACGCAGGCGTTCGGGCATCCGGAGGAGGAGGGCGGGAAGGACCCCGCCTTCGTGCGATTCGCGCGCAAGCGCCTGCGCGTGCACGACGAGTTCAACGGCGCGAAGCTGCGCATCACGGTCGACGGCAAGCGGTTCTTCACGCCAATGATCCTGGTGTTCCTGGCCCTGGGCACGACCGATCTGCTGTTCGCGCTCGACTCCATTCCTGCGATCTTCGGCATCACCACCAGTCCCTTCCTCGTGTTCGCGGCGAATGTGTTCGCGTTGATGGGTCTGAGGCAGCTCTACTTCCTGCTAGGGCACCTCGTCGAGCGGCTCGTGTACCTCAAGTACGGCATCGCGGCGATCCTCGTCTTCATCGGTGTCAAGCTCGTCTTCCACGCACTGCACCAGAACGAGGTGCCGTTCATCAACGGCGGGCATCCGGTGGAGTGGGCACCGGAGATCGGCACCTGGGCGTCGCTCGGATTCATCGCGCTCGCCATGCTTGTCGCTACCATGGCAAGTCTGATCAGGATGTGGGTAGACCGCCGGTCCGCGAACTTTCCAGAGGGGAGCACTGCGGGGGCGCAGTCCGTGAGCCGTGCCGGAGAGCACGAGGGTACAAGGCAGGAGAAGGCGTTCGGTGAAGCTGACGCTCGCGGTGAGCGCCCGCACTGACGCGGGTGCGGTTCGCACGGTCAACGAAGACGCCGTGCTGGCGCGCGACCCCCTGTTCATCGTGGCCGACGGCATGGGCGGGCACGCGCGCGGAGATCTTGCGAGCAGCTCCGCGGTACGGGTGATGGGCGAGCGCATCCCTGAGGGCGCGTTCGTCACACCGAACGACGTGCTCGATGCCATCGCGTCGGCCAACGAGGCCGTGCGCGCTCTCTCAACGGCGGATGCCTCCGGCATCTCGGTCGCAGGCACCACGCTCGCCGGCATCGTGGCCGTGAACGGCAGCGACAACGGAGCCCGGTACTGGATGATCGTCAACATCGGCGACTCCCGGGTGTACAGCTGGGACGGCGCACGCCTCACGCAGCTGAGCGTGGACCATTCAGCCGTGCAGGAGCTGCTCGACGCAGGCGTGATCAGCGCGGACGAGGCGGGCGGGCATCCCGAACGCAACGTCATCACCCGGGCGCTGGGCGCTTCCGACGACGTCGATGTGGACGTGTGGATGCTGCCTGCCGGGGGAGAGCAGACGTTCCTGATCTGCTCCGACGGTCTCAGCAAGGAGCTCGCCGACGATGAGATCGCAGCCATTCTGCGCGAGAACACCCATGATCAGCGTCTCGCCGACGTGCTGACGGATGCCGCGATCGCCGCAGGCGGTCGCGACAACGTGACTGCGGTGATCGTCTCGTCGTGGCCCGCTCCGGCCGAAACCGATCAGGATACCGTTGACCGACCGGAGCAGCGGCAGTACCTCGAGGACACCCGGCCGCGCGTCTGAGCGGCGACAGCCGGCTCCCGGGGAGAAAGCCATGAACTCTCACGACCACGAAGATCGAAGGATGACCACCGTGATCACAGCCGAACCTACAGCCCCCGGCGGCTGGCTGGCCGCCGTGATACCCGGACGACTGGCCGTGGTGCATCATCCCGAGCCGGATGCCGTGTTCGCGGCTCGGCTGTGGGCGGCGCTGAACGACGAGGACGGCATCCGTCACGTGCTCGACGAGCTGGCCAGGAACGGCCTCACCTCGGTGCCCGGTTTCGTGCTCGCCGAGTGGGACGACGCAGGCGACGCGTTCGACGGCCGGTTCATCGTGCGCGGCGGCGCCGGGGTCGCCGTGGAGACGGGGAGCGGCGACGAGGACATCACGGCGAACGGTGTCTCCACGTGGGTGGAGCGCCCGGTGAGCGGGGTGCGCGGGTTTCGCATCGAGTGCGCTCCTGCGCAGCTGCCCGGCGGGACCGCCCTGCCATTCATAGAGGGAGTGGCCTGGGTGAGTGCGTTGTCGTTCGGCAGCGCCGCCGAATCGTACGACGAGGCGTCGCGGCGCCCCTCGACACGGCGAACGGAGGAGCCCGGGGCGTCGACGCGGACCCAAGCGGTGCCGGCGCCTGCGGCGGCTGCCCCCGGGACGGCGACGACGGAGCCGGCAGACCCCGTTCCGGCCACGCCAGTGGAAGACCTCGACCGCACCATCGCCGATCTCGAAGTCACCGTCGCCGGAGAAGATGCGGCCGAGCCGTCCGCCGAGCCCGCCACAGTGCAGGAGCCCGCGGCACAGGAACCTGCCGTCCTGCAGCAGCCCGCGACCGGGGAGCCCGACGCAGCCCAGGCATCCGCTCCCGAGGTGCCGCACGAGACCACGGCGTACGACCACCTGTTCGGCGCCACGATGCTTCGCAGCGTGGAGGATGCCGCAGCCCGCCCCGACACGGAGGATGGCGAGGCCGCTGTTCAGCAGGCTCCCACGGTCATCCCTCCGCTCCCGCCCGTCGCTCCGGCGGCTGCAGCGGCTCCCGCCCAGCAGCCGGCAATGCTGGGCGACCACGACGGCCTCACGGTGCTGAGCGGCGACCTGAAGGCGATGCGCGAGGCATCCGCACACGCGACCGGCGCTGCGTCGGATGCGCCGTCTGAGGCCGGTGCAACGGTCGATGAAGACCGGGGCTTCACACTGCAGCTGCCCGACGGGCGCACCGAGCCCATCGACGGCATGGTCGTGGTCGGCCGCGCTCCCAGCGTGAGCAAGATGGGCGGCGGCCGGGTGCCGCGCCTGGTGACCGTCGACAGTGCGGAGCACGACATCTCCCGCAATCACGTGCAACTCACCGTAGAGGGCGGAACGGTGGTGGTGACCGATCTGCACTCCCGGAACGGAACCCTGATCGCGCTTCCCGGCAAGTCGCCGCAGAAGCTGCGTGCGGGTGAACCGACCTCGGTGATCGCGGGCACGGTGATCGACCTCGGCAGCGGAGTCACACTGGGCGTCGTGCCGGCATGAGCAGGCGCGTCGCATCCGAAGCGCCCGAGCTGCCCGGTTACACCTTTCAACGGCTGCTCGGTTCGGGTGGCTTCTCCGACGTCTTCCTGTACGAGCAGAAGCTGCCACGACGCAAGGTCGCCGTGAAGGTGCTGCTCACCGACCAGCTGGACCAGCAGTCCCGGGCGCACTTCGTCGCCGAGGCGAACGTGATGGCGCAGCTGTCGGCGCATCCGTACATCGTCACGATCTACCACGCCGACGTGTCCAAGGACGACCGCCCGTACTTCGTCATGGAGTACTGTTCAGGGCCGTCGCTCGGTGAACGGTACAAGCGCGAGCGGTTCGGCGTCGAAGACGCGCTGCGCATCGGGGTGCGGGTGGCCGGTGCCATCGCGACCGCTCATGCCGCCGGCATCCTGCACCGCGACATCAAGCCCGCGAACGTGCTCACGAACGACTTCGGGTGGCCGGCGCTCACCGACTTCGGCATCTCCTCGACGCTCGAGGACGAGTTGCCCATCCACACCACGTCGACGCTCTCCCGCCTGCCGGCCGGCAGCGGAAGCGACACGACCTCGAAGCAGTCCGTGGGGCTCTCGGTGCCATGGTCGCCGCCGGAGATGTTCGAGGACGATCCGAAGCCCGACGTGCGCAGCGACGTGTTCTCGCTCGCCGCGACCATCTACACGTTGCTGGCCGGGCACACCCCGTTCGAGGTCCCCGGAAGATCCAACGGCACGCTCGACCTCATCGGCCGCATCGAACGCGGTGCGATCACCCCACTGAACCGACCGGATGCTCCGCGCACGCTGGTCGCGGTGCTCGCCAAAGGCATGGCCGCGCGGCGCGAGGACCGCTTCGCGTCCGCCGTCGACTTCGCCAGGGCGCTGCAGCGCGTGGAGCTCGAACTCGGATATTCCCCGACCGGCATCGAGGTGCCGAACCTGGCGGTCGCCTCGTCGCGACCGGACTCGGACGGCGCCGACCCCGCGGACGAGACCAGGGTGCGGCAGGTCGCCACCATCGTCGCGCAGCCGCCCGCCCCACGCGCCGCGCCACAGGAACGCGGGCCGCAGCCTCCGCCGCCGTCTCCCGTGCGCGTCTCGTCGCCGCCGAACGCAGACTCCACACGCCTGCGCGATGTGCAGCCGGTTCAGGCGCAGATCCCGGTCGCAAACGAGGCCACAATCATCCGACCCGGTGAACGCACGGTCATCCGGCGCGCCCCGGCGGTGGCAGTGGAGCCGGCCCGAGACGAGCAGATCAGCGCCCCGGCGCCGGGGACCGACCAGGACTCCCCGGCCACCGACGAGCCGCAGACGGATGCGCCGGCACGGCCCCGCCGAACCGCGATCATCGCCGGCATCGTCGCCGCCTGCGTGCTGGTCATCGCCGGCGGCATCACCGCTGCCGCCCTGCTCATCCCGCATGCAACGCCCGGGCCGGCGCATACGGATGCCCCGGGCAGCGGCGACGGGCAGATCGACGTCTCGTCCGTGCCGGATCCGACCCTCGGCTCAGCCGTGCGCAGCGCAGACGGCACGAGCGTCACGTTCACGTGGAAGAACCCGAAGCCGAAGCCGGGCGACTACTACCAGTGGGTCGAAGAGGGCACGACGCATGGGGCCACGACGACGAAGACAGCACAGGCGACCGTCACGGGTCTCACGCCCGGTTCCGGCGTCTGCATCGTCGTCGCCATCGTGCGCGACGGCCGCACGTCGCCGAACCCGTTGAAGGCGTGCACGTCATGAAGTCCGTGACCATCGAGTTCTGCGGCGAGGAGTACCGCGTCGACAGCCCGGGCGACTTCACGATCGGCCGCGAGTCCGACCTCACCCTCGACGACAACCCGTATCTCCACCGGCGCTTCCTGCGCGTGTTCGACGAGCACGGAATGTGGTGGCTGGCAAACGTCGGAACGCTTCTGACTGCCACCGTCACGGACGGCACCGGGGGAGTGCAGGCATGGCTTGCTCCCGGAGCCCGTCTTCCCATCGTGTTCGAGACGATGCACGTGATGTTCAGCGCCGGCCCCACGACGTACGACTTCACGATCCAGAACGCGGATGACCTCTACACGACCTCGCGCATCCTTCAGGAGTCCGGGGGATCGACCACGATCCTGCCCGTCACGCTCACCACGAGTCAGCGCCAGCTGATCGTCGCGCTCGCTGAGGGTGTGCTCAGACAGCAGTTGCCCGGAAGAGCCGAGGTTCCCACCTCGGCGGCTGCCGCGGCGCGACTCGGCTGGTCGCTCACCACGTTCAACCGCAAGCTCGACAATGTGTGCGACAAGCTCGACAAGCTCGGCGTCGCCGGGTTGCGCGGCGGTGCAGGCAAGCTCGCGACGAGCAGACGCACGCGGCTGGTCGAGTACGCGGTCGCCACGCACCTGGTAGGCGCCGAGGATCTTCCTCTGTTGGACCGCGACGAGGCATCCGAATAACGGTCCTTCGCCCGTAAACAGGGGGTGTGTTACCGTTTACGCGCTCCGGGGGCGACGACCTGGGCGAACGCTGGCAGGGAAGCGGGGGATACGGTGACGGTCCTGGCGCCCCTCGCCGCGTGGATTCGCTCGCATAAGACCGTCGCCTCTGTGATCGCGATCGCGCTGATCGCCTCCGTTCCGGCGACATTCGCCGTTCTGCACAAGGGTTTTCCGACCGACGACGTCAATCTCGACGCCCGTGATGTGTGGGTGACGAACGGTCAGAAGCTGATGGGCGGTCGCCTGAACCACCAGATCGACCAGCTGGATGCCGCGGTGACCGGCGCATCCAGCGACCTCGATGTGCTGCAGGACGGCACCGCCTATTTCCTCACCGACTCCAAGAACGGCACGCTGGAGCGGATCGACCCCGCCTTCGTGTCCCTTGTCGACAGGGTGAGCATCCCGCCGGGGTCGCAGGTGTCGTACGGTGCGAGCACCATCGCCATAACGTCGCCCGACGGCAAGGTGTGGGTTCTGGATGCCTCGTCGCGGCTCGCGTTCGACCCGTCGAAGACGGCGCCCACCGCGAAGCTGGGGTCGGGCACTCAGACGGTCGTCACGAAGGGCGGAGTCGCCTACAGCGCCTCGCCGAGCAAGCACGAGCTCGTGCGCTTCGACCACCCGGGAGCGCAGGGCACGAGGTCGAGCCTCGCCGTGCCGAGCTCGTTCCAGCTGTCGGCGGTCGGCGACCAGCCGATCCTGCTCGACACCGCGCACAACCGGGTACTGATCGGCACCAGCACGACTGTGAACCTGCCGTCGAAAGGCCTGCAGCTGCAGCAACCCGGCGAGACGAATTCGTACGCGCTCGTCGCCTCCGGCAGTGCGCTGATGAAGGTGCCGCTCGATGGCGGTCACGTCGACATCGTGGGTGCGGGCATCCAGCATGCGGTGACCAGAGCCGATCAGGTCTCGGCTCCGGTCTGGCTGAATGGATGCTCGTATGGAGCGTGGGCGGGCGCGGCGCGGTACCTGTATGCGTGTGATGGCAAGGCATCCGTCGGTGTCGACATCGCGCAGCAGGTCAGCGGTGATGACCTGCGCTTCCGGGTGAACCACAACGTGATCGCGTTGAACAATCTGCGCAATGGGGATGCGTGGGTGGTGTCGAGTCACATGGTTCTGGTGCAGAACTGGGCGACCTTGAAGCCGAACGACTCGCAGGTGAATGGGAACACCGGGCAGGAGAAGCCGGTGCTGCAGTCCTTCCAGGACACCCTCGCGCACCGAACCGCGGCGAACCATCCGCCGGTCGCGGTGGACGACAACTTCGGCGTAAGGGCGGGCCGCTCGACAGTGCTGCCCGTGCTCGACAACGACACCGACCAGGACGGCGACGTGCTGACCATCACGCAGGTCACCCCGGTGCCTGCTGCGGAGGGCCATCTCGACATCATCGAGGGCGGTCGTGCCGTGCAACTGACCGTGCCGCCGAACGTGACGGGCAGTGTGTCGTTCCGGTACACGATCGACGATGGCCGCGGCGGGACGGCGACGGGCCAGGTGAACGCGACGGTGCATCCGTCGAACGTGAACGCCGCGCCGGTGTCGAAGCGGGAGAGCGACGCCTCCGTCGAGGTGGGGCAGTCGGTCGCATACGACGTGTTGAACGACTGGAGCGATCCCGACGGCGATGGCATCTCGCTGTCGGGCGCCCAGTCGACCACCGATGATCAGGTGCAGTTCCAGCCGAATGGCAAGATCACGTTCCTCAGCAAGAACGGGCAGACCGGTGTCAAGGAGGTGCGGTACACGGTCACCGACGGCAGGGCGAGCGCCACCGGATCGCTGTACGTGACAGTCAAGCCGCAGGGCTCGCTGGATCCGGTCGCGACGCCGGACTTCGCCTCCGGATTCGCCGGGCAGCCGATCGTCGTGAACCCGCTCGACAACGACCTGTCGCCCTCCGGCGACGAGCTGAGCCTGGTGGGAGCGAACTTCAGCAGCGGCCCGGTGGAGCCCGCCATCGTCACGGATGCGCAGAAGCAGACGGTGACAGTGACGGCGAGCACACCGGGTGAGTACTACCTGGAGTACACCCTCGGGGCCGGCGCAAAGACGACGACTGGCCTGATCCGCGTCAACGTGCTCGACAACGGGAGCGATGCCGGCCCGGTCCCGGTCGCGGATGTCGCCTACGTGCGGCCGGGAGAGACCACCACCGTCGATCCGCTCGCCAACGACTCGTCGCCATCGGGCCGCGTGCTCGCGCTGCGGACCGTGACGAAGACGGATGCCGCGGCCGACCTCAATGTGCAGGTGCTCGACAACCAGATCGTGAAGGTCACATCGCCGTCCGTTCTGCCGAATCAGGTGCAGTTGAACTATGTGGTCTCGGACGGAGTGAAGGAGGCGGCGTCCACGATCACGGTGGTGCCGATCCCGCCGATCGTCGTGCATCAGCCGCCTGTGGCCGTTGACGACACCGCTACCGTGCGGGCGGGCGACGTCGCCACGGTGGGCGTGCTCGACAACGACTACTCGCCCGACAACGAACCGTTCAACCTGGATCCGAAGCTCAAGGACACGTCGAACGAGGGTCCGGGAGCGACCGCCTTCGTGAGCGGCAAGACGGTGCGCTACCAGGCGCCCACGACGCCCGGCCAGTACTCGGTTTCGTACTCGATCAGCGACAAGTGGCAGCAGTCCGCAGTGGCGACCGTGACCTTCATCGTCACGGCGAAGAACGGTAAGGACCAGGCACCGGCCCCGTCGGCGCTCACGGTGCGCGCCTTCGCGGGCTCGAGCATCCCCGTCACGGTTCCGCTGAACGGCATCGACCCGGACGGCGACTCGGTCAGCCTGGACGGCATCGTGAGCCAGCCGAGCCTCGGCCGCATCGTCAGCTCGACCTCGAACTCGTTCACCTACGAGGCGTACCCGGGATCGGGCGGCACCGACACGTTCACCTACAAGGTCACCGACACCTACGGCAAGAGCGCAACCGGCACGGTGCGCGTCGGCGTCGTTCCGCGACCCACCAGCCTGCAGCCTCCCGTGGCAGTGAACGACACCGTGGAGGTCAAGCCGGGCAGGACGGCATCCGTTCCCGTTCTCGCCAACGACTCGGATCCGAACGGGTACACGATCTCGGTGCAGAAGAAGCTGAGCGATGTGGATACGGCGCTGAAGGCGTCCGTGCACGGTCAGATCGTGCTGGTGCAGGCACCCGAGAAGGAGGGCGTGTACGTCGCGCGCTACACGATCACGAACGGCCAGGGCGGACAGGACAGCGCCTACGTTCAGGTGATCGTCACGAAGGATGCCAAGCCGGTCTACCCGACGGCGATCGACCAGGACGTGCAAGCGGACCAGGTGGCCGGCAAGAGCTCGGTCAAGGTGGATGTCTACGAGGGTGCGGTGAACCCGTCGAACCTCGTGAACAAGCTGAAGGTCGGCGTCACGGGACCGAACGCGAAGTACGCCACGGTGGGCGACAACGGTTCTGTGGCGGTCAAGCCGCAGCGCTCGCGCATGGCGGTGGCGTACACGCTGACGGACCCGGCGACCGGGCTCGCAGGGGAGGCGTTCATCGTGGTTCCGCCCTCGTCGGACGGCACGCCTCCGCCGAAGGTGAAGGTGCCGCAGCAGATCGTGTCGATGAACGGCACGAAGACGTGGAAGCTGTCGGACATCATCGAGGTGCCGTCGGGACGCCCCGCGAAGATCACCGGCCACAGCGGCGTCAGTTCCACCCACTCGACGGTGTCGGGCTACGTGGATGACCAGACGCTCACGTTCACGGCGCAGAAGGACTACCGCGGGCCCGCCGCCGTCACGTTCGAGGTGAACGACGGGCGGGAACCCGGCGCGTCCCGGGACCGCGTCACATCCCTGGTGCTGCCGATCACCGTCGGCAACCCGGATCAGTCGGATGTTCCGCCCACGTTCACGCCGCCGAACGTGACGATCCAGGCGGGCGAGAGTCCCACGGTCGTCGACCTGCGGGCATCCACGTACCACCCGAACCCGCAGATCCTGAACAAGATCACGTACACGGACTTCTCCGGTGCGTCCGGCGGGATCGTCGCGAGCCCGAGCGGATCGACGCTGTCGTTGTCGGCACCGTTCGGAGTGCAGCCGGGCACGACGTCGACGATCCACTTCAAGGTGAACTCGCCGACCGTCTCGATCGATGGATCCGTGAACGTGCGCGTGGTGAGCTCCACACGACCGTTGGCGCAGCAGAAGAACCCGCCGCAGACGATGGACATGAAACGCGGGCAGAGCAAGACCCTCTCCGGGGCGACCAGCGAGACGTACTGGGTGAATCCCTTCCCGGGGCAGCCGCTGACCATCACCAGCGCGAAGCAGGTGAGCGGGCCGAGCGGCGCGACGGTGACATACACCTCCGACTCGATCACGGTGAGTGCAGGCAGCGGAGCGGGAATCGGCACGGTGAACGTGCAGTACACCGTGCAGGATGCGACGAAGGATCCGGCGCGGACAGCGTCGACGATCGGGCAGCTGAACGCCACGATCCACGACGTGCCGGACAAGCCGGCGCCGCCATACAACCTGAAGGAGAGCAGCGGCCAGGTCACGATGTCCGTAAGAGCTCCGAACCAAAATGGCTTGCCGATCGATCGTTACCAGATCACCGATAATCACGGCGGCAGCTACTCGGCGCAGGTTGGCTCGAATACGATCAAACCCCTGACTAATGGCACCAGCTACACCTTCCAGGTCAGGGCGCACAACGCAGACGGCTGGAGCGCGTTGTCGGATCCCTCATCGGCGGTGACACCCTACGGCCAGCCCAGCGCGGTGCAGAGCGTGAACATGAAACCGAACGGAACAGCACCGAACTCGTTCGACGTGACTTGGCCAGCGGTGTCCAACACCGGTGGCGGGTCGGTGACGTACCACTGGTCGTTTAGTGGCGGCGGTTCCGGAACGACCAAGGGCACATCCGTGACCACCGCTTCGGTCGGCGCAGGCAATTACTCGTTCACCGTCTATGCCGTGAACGACGGTGGCGGCGGTACTGGCGGGTCCGCCACCGGGCACGGTTCGATCGCTCCTACGCCACCACCGCAGCGTTCAGTGTCGATCAGCAAGGGGGCGGGGCCGGTTTACAGCTCGTCCTGCAATAACGGGTGCTTCTACTACTTGATCTCGGTGAAGAACTTCGATCCCGGCTCGTACACCGTTCACTACACATGCAACGGTCCTGTCAGTTATACCGACACCATCAACGTGGGCGCGAACGGAAGTGGGTCCTTCAATTCCCAGAACGGCTCGCGCTTCAACTGCGGCTATAACGGCACTTACGTAACGATCGACGGCGTCCAGAGCAATCAAGCGGATTTCAGAAACAACTAAGTCCCGTGGCGACCTGGTGCGTGGCAAGCTGGCGCGTTTCCATTCATAGCGCCGGCGCGGATGCGCGTGACGGGCGGACCTCCCGGTTCGCCCCGTGATCGGGGGTGTGCTAGCTTGTACGCGCTCGGGGGAGCGGTTTCGGGCCAGAAGGCGGGCTTCGCTTCGTCGTGAACGCAAGGACGGATTCAGGGAGAACGCAGCACAGTGCTCAGGCCTCTCGCCGCGTGGATCCGCTCCCATAAGGCCATCGCATCCGCTGTCGTCATCGCGCTTGTCGCGTCCGTTCCGCTCACCTTCGCGCTGCTGCACAAGGGTTTCCCAACCGACGACGTCAATCTGGACGCCCGTGATGTGTGGGTGACGAACGGCCAGAAGCTGATGGGCGGTCGCCTGAACCACCAGATCAACCAGCTGGATGCCGCGGTGACCGGCGCATCCAGCGACCTCGATGTGCTGCAGGATGGTTCGGCCTACTTCCTGACGGACTCGAAGAACGGCACCCTGGAGCGCATCGACCCGGCCTTCGTGTCGCTGGTCGATCGGGTGAGCATCCCGGCCGGATCGCAGGTGTCGTACGGCGCGAGCACGGCGGCGATCACATCGCCGGATGGCAAGGTGTGGGTTCTGGATGCCTCGTCGCGGCTGACGTTCGACCCGTCCAAGACGAAGCCTGCCGCGAAGCTCGGTGCCGGCACACAGACGGTCGTCACGAAGTCGGGCCACGCCTACAGCGTCTCGCCGAGCAAGCACGAGCTCGTGCGCTTCGACCACCCCGGTTCGCAGGGACAGTCCTCGAACCTAGCGGTCTCCCGTTCGTTCCAGCTGTCCGCCGTTGGCGACCAACCGGTCGTGCTGGACACGATGGCGAATCGGCTCCTCATCGGTATCGACAAGACCGTCGACCTCCCGTCCAAAGGGCTGCAGCTGCAGCAGCCGGGTGAGGCGAACTCGTACGCCCTCGTCGCCTCCGGGAGTGCACTCCTGCAGGTACCGCTCGGCGGCGGTCACATCGACATCGTGGGTGCAGGCATCCAGCACGCCGTCACGAAACCGGATCAGGTCACCGCTCCGGTCTGGCTGAATGGATGCTCGTATGGAGCGTGGGCGGGCGCGGCGCGGTACCTGTATGCGTGTGATGGCAAGGCATCCGTCGGTGTCGACATCGCGCAGCAGGTGAGCGGTGATGACCTGCGCTTCCGGGTGAACCACAACGTGATCGCGTTGAATAACCTGCGCAATGGGGACGCGTGGGTGGTGTCGAGTCACATGGTTCTGGTGCAGAACTGGGCGACCTTGAAGCCGAACGACTCGCAGGTGAACGGGAACACCGGGCAGGAGAAGCCGGTTCTTCAGTCCTTCCAGGACACGCTGGCGCACCGCACGAAGATCAACCATCCGCCGGTCGCGGTGGACGACAACTTCGGCGTCAGGGCGGGCCGCTCGACCGTGCTGCCGGTGCTCGACAACGACACGGATCAGGACGGCGACGTGCTCACGGTCACCCAGGTGACGCCTGTGCCATCCGCCGAGGGCCATCTCGACGTGATCCAGGGCGGCCGAGCGGTGCAACTCACGGTTCCCGACGGGGTCACGGGCAGTGTGTCGTTCCGGTACACGATCGACGATGGCCGCGGCGGGACGGCGACGGCCCAGGTGAACGCGACGGTGCATCCGTCGAACGTGAACGCCGCGCCGGTGTCGAAGCGGGAGAGCGACGCCTCCGTCGAGGTGGGACAGTCGGTCACGTACGACGTGCTGAACGACTGGAGCGATCCCGATGGCGATGGCATATCGCTGTCGTCGGCCCAGTCGACCACCGACGACCAGGTGCAGTTCCAGCCGGACGGCAAGATCACCTTCCTCAGCAAAAACGGGCAGACCGGTGTCAAGGAGGTGCGGTACACCGTCACCGACGGGCACGCCAGCGCTTCCGGATCGCTCATGGTCACCGTGAAGCCGCAGGGCTCGCTCGATCCCGTGGCAACGCCCGACTTCGCGTCCGGTGTGGCCGGCGAGGCCATCAAGGTCAGCCCACTCGACAACGATCTGTCGCCATCCGGCGATGAGCTGACGCTCGTCGGAGCGAACAACGACTCCGGTCCCTCGCAGCCCACGCTGGCGAGCGACGCCCAGAAGGGCACGGTGACCGTCACGGCAAGCACCGCAGGAGAGTTCTACCTGAAGTACACGCTCGCCGCCGGCGCGAAGACCACGACCGGACTGATCCGGGTGGATGTCGCAGACGGCGGCGGCGAGGCCGGCCCGGTCGCGGTCGCGGATGTCGCCTACGTGCGGCCGGGGGAGACCACCACGGTGGATCCGCTGGCCAACGACTCCTCGCCGTCCGGCCGCGTTCTCGCCGTCCGGACTGTGACGAAGACGGATGCCGCGGCCGACCTCAACGTCGAGCTGCTCGACAACCAGGTGGTCAAGGTCACGTCGCCGGTCGTTCTGCCGCAGCAGGTGCAGTTGAACTATGTGGTCTCGGACGGAGTGAAGGAGGCGACGTCGACGATCACGGTCGTGCCGATTCCGCCCCTCGTGGTTCATCAGCCGCCTGTGGCCGTTGACGACACCGCTACCGTGCGGGCGGGCGACGTCGCCACGGTGGGCGTGCTCGACAACGACTACTCGCCCGACAACGAACCGTTCAACCTGGATCCGAAGCTCAAGGACACGTCGAACGAGGGTGCCGGCGCAACCGCGTTCGTCAGCGGCAAGACGGTGCGCTACCAGGCGCCGACGACGCCGGGGCAGTACTCCGTGTCGTACTCGATCAGCGACAAGTGGCAGCAGACGGCGGTCGCGACCGTGACCTTCGTCGTGACGGGCAAGGACGGCAAGGACCAGGCACCGGCCCCATCGGCGCTCACGGTGCGCGCCTTCGCCGGCTCGAGCATCCCCGTCACGGTTCCGCTGAACGGCATCGACCCGGACGGCGACTCGGTCAGCCTGGACGGCATCGTGAGCCAGCCGAGCCTCGGCCGCATCGTCAGCTCGACCTCGAACTCGTTCACCTACGAGGCGTACCCGGGATCGGGCGGCACCGACACGTTCACCTACAAGGTCACCGACACCTACGGCAAGAGCGCAACCGGCACGGTGCGCGTCGGCGTCGTTCCGCGACCCACCAGCCTGCAGCCTCCCGTGGCAGTGAACGACACCGTGGAGGTCAAGCCGGGCAGGACGGCATCCGTTCCCGTTCTCGCCAACGACTCGGATCCGAACGGGTACACGATCTCGGTGCAGAAGAAGCTGAGCGATGTGGATACGGCGCTGAAGGCATCCGTGCACGGTCAGATCGTGCTGGTGCAGGCACCCGAGAAGGAGGGCGTGTACGTCGCGCGCTACACGATCACGAACGGCCAGGGCGGACAGGACAGCGCATACGTTCAGGTGATCGTGACCGAGAACGCGAAGCCGGTGTATCCGGCCGCGATCGATCAGATCGTGCAGGCGGACCAGGCCGCGGGCAAGAGCTCGGTGAAGGTGAACGTGTACGAGGGTGCGGTGAACCCGTCGAACCTCGTGAGTGAGCTGAAGGTCGGCGTCACGGGACCGAACGCGAAGTACGCCACGGTCGGCAGCAACGGCTCTGTCGCGGTCAAGCCCCAGCACTCACGCATGGCCGTCGCCTACACGCTGACGGACCCGGCGACCGGGCTGACGGGAGAAGCGTTCATCGTGGTGCCGCCTGCCTCTGACGGCACGCCGCCGCCGAAGGTGAAGGTGCCGCAGCAGATCGTGTCGATGAACGGCACGAAGACGTGGAAGCTCGCCGACGTCGTTGATGTTCCTTCGGGGCGCCCCGCGAAGATCACCGGCCACAGCGGCGTCAGTTCCACCCACTCGACGGTGTCGGGCTACGTGGATGACCAGACGCTCACGTTCACGGCGCAGAAGGACTACCGCGGGCCCGCTGCCGTCACGTTCGAGGTGAACGACGGCCGCGAGCCGGGTGCATCGCACGACCGGGTCACATCGCTGGTGCTGCCGATCACCGTGGGCAATCCGGATCAGTCGGATGTTCCGCCCACGTTCACGCCGCCGAACGTGACGATCCAGGCGGGCGAGAGTCCGACGGTGGTCGACCTGCGGGCATCCACGTACCACCCGAACCCGCAGATCCTGAGCAAGATCACGTACACGGACTTCTCCGGTGCGTCCGGCGGGATCGTCGCGAGCCCGAGCGGATCGACGCTGTCGCTGTCGGCACCGTTCGGCGTGCAACCGGGCACGACGTCGACGATCCACTTCAAGGTGAACTCGCCGACCACCTCGATCGACGGGTCGGTCAACGTGCGCGTGGTGAGCTCGACACGACCGTTGGCGCAGCAGAAGAACCCGCCCTTCGTTCAGGACGTGCAGCGCGGCCACTCCATCCCGTGGAACAACGCCACGAGTGACCAGTACTGGGTCAACCCGTTCCCAGGGCAGCCCCTCACCATCACGAATGCGAAGGCCGTGAGTGCTCCATCCGGTGTCACCGTGACCTTCACCGGCAGCTCGATCAACGTCGCCGTCGGGAGCGGCGCGGCGATCGGAACCGTGAACATCCAGTTCAACGTGCAGGACGCGACGAAGGATCCGGCACGAACGGCCGCCACCATCGGGCAGTACAACGTCGTCGTGCACGACGTGCCGGCGCAGCCCTCGCCGCCTTCCAACGTCACGGCGAGCAGCGGCCAGGCGACCATGTCGATCAAGGCCCCGGCAGACAACGGCAAACCGATCGACCAGTACCAGATCACCGACAACCACGGTGGAAGCTACGCGGCTCAGGTCGGATCGAACACGATCAAGAACCTGACCAACGGCACCACATACATCTTCCAGGTCAAGGCGCACAACAAGGATGGGTGGGGACCCGCGTCCGGCAATTCTCAACCCGTCACCCCGTACGGCAAGCCGAGCACGGTGCAGAACGTCACGATGCACGCCAACGGCACGGCGCCCAACTCCTTCACTGTCAGCTGGGACCCGGTGTCGAACACCGGCGGCGGAAGCGTGACCTATCACTGGTCGTTCAGTGGCGGCGGCTCCAGCACCACGAAGGGAACCAGCGTCACGACGCGCTCGGTCGGAGCGGGCAACTACTCGTTCAGCGTCTACGCGGTCAACGACGGCGGCGGCGGCACGGGCGGAACCGGAACAGGGAACGGTTCGATCGCCGATCCGCAGCCGGCCGCGCAAACCGGACCGGACACCGCGCACTCCGTGGCCTGCCAGATCGGTGGCGGCACCTGTCACTACTTCCTCATCAAGGGTCAGCACTTCAGTCCTGGTCAGCAGTACACGGTCCAGACTTTCTGCGGCGGGTCTCAGCTGACCAGCCCCACGGTGGCGGCGGACGCCAATGGCAACATCGATACGAGTTCGTACTACGGCAACCACCACCCGAACTGCGGTACCAACGAGACGGGCTACATCATCATCGGGGGCGTCCGAAGCCCAACCGTGAACTTCTGATGCTTTGACGAGCGCGGACCGACGAGAAGACGAAGGATGATCACCATGGCAGTAACGCAAGAACAGGCGACCTGGTTCGCGGGCGCTTTCGGGCAGCTGGTCGCGAACGTCGACAAGGCGATCCTGGGCAAGGAGCACGCCATCAGGCTCGTCGTCACGGCGATGCTCTCCGGCGGACACGTGCTGCTCGAAGACGTCCCCGGAACGGGCAAGACCGTGCTGGCGAAGGCGCTGGCGAACACGATCCAGGGCACGCAGTCTCGCATCCAGTTCACGCCAGACCTGCTGCCCTCCGACGTCACCGGCGTCACGATCTACGACCAGTCGACAGGACGGTTCGAGTTCCACCAGGGACCGATCTTCGCCTCCATCGTGCTCGCAGACGAGATCAACCGCGCCTCGCCGAAGACTCAGTCGGCCTTGCTGGAGGTGATGGAGGAGGGCATCGTCACGGTCGACGGCGTCAGCCACCCGGTCGGCAGTCCGTTCATGGTCATCGCGACACAGAACCCGATCGAGCAGGCCGGAACCTACACGCTGCCCGAGGCGCAGCTGGACCGCTTCCTGATCAAGACCTCCCTCGGCTACCCCGATCACGACACCACCGTTCGGCTGCTGATGGAATCTTCGAACCGGGCGCGTGCGGCATCCGTCTCGGCGATCATCGCCTCCGACTCCGTGACGACCATGGCCCAGCTCGCCGCCGACGTGCACACCGACGGAGCGGTGATGGGCTACCTGAGCGAACTCGTGACCGCGACGCGCGCCGACAAGGATGCTGCACTGGGCGTGAGCATCCGGGGAGCCCTCGCGCTCGCCCGGGCCGCCAAGACCTGGGCGATCGCGAGCGGGCGCACCTACGTCACCCCTGACGACGTGAGGGAGCTCGCCGTCCCCGTGCTCGCCCACCGCGTGATCGTCGACCCCGAAGCGGAGTTCGCGGGCGTGAAGGCCGAAGACATCGTCGACCGCGCGGTCGCCACCGTGAACCCGCCGGTGTACCGGGCAGCGTGACCAGCGGAATGACGACGGCGGACGAGCGGACGCGCTCGCAGGCATCCTTCGCCCTGCGAGAGCTTCTGCGCGCCGTGCTGACCGGAGTGCTCGGCCTGTGGCGTGCGCTTCTGCGGGTGCTCGAGAAGCCGCTGGCCGTCGCATCTCGCGCCGCGAAGACCGTGACGCCGCTCGGCTGGATCGTCGTCTGCGCCGCCGTCGTCTCGTTCCTGCTCGCCTTCGTGCTCGGCTGGGCCGAGTTCTCCTTCATCGGCTTCGCCCTGGCGGGCGGGATGCTCGCAGCCTGCGCCTTCCTGTTCGGTCGCGCTACCTACCGGGTCGCCATCGAGCTCAATCCGCGTCGCGTGACCGCGGGTGACCGCGCCATGGGTCGCATGGAGGTCGTCAACACCGGACCTCGGCCCGTGCTCCCGACACGCATGGAACTGCCCGTCGGTGAAGGACTCGCGGAGTTCGTCGTTCCCAGGCTCGCGCCGCGCGCGGACGACGAGAGCCTGTTCGCAATCCCGACCGAGCGGCGCGCGCTCATCGTCGCGGGTCCCGCGATCAGCGTGCGCGGCGATCAGCTCGGACTGCTGCGCCGCACCACCCGATGGACCGAGCAGGTCGAGCTGTTCGTGCACCCGAAGGTGACGCGCATCGCCGCCACGGCGCGCGGCCTCGTGAAAGACCTCGAGGGCCAGACGACGAAGGCGATCACCGACAGCGACCTCGCATTCCACGCCCTGCGGTCTTACGAGCCGGGCGACGACATCCGCAACGTGCACTGGCGCAGCTCGGCGCGCACAGGGCAGCTCATGGTGCGCCAGTACCAGGAGACCCGACGCTCCCAGCTGCTGCTGATGATGAGCGCCGACCGTCGGTTCTACGCCTCCGATGACGAGTTCGAGCTCGCCGTGTCCGCACTCGCATCCATCGCCGTCGAAGTGATCGCCGAGGAGTCCGAGCTCGACGTCGTGTGGGAGAACGGCAGATTGCGCGAACGCACCCCGATGACCCTCCTGGATGACACCTGCCGCATCCAGCAGGTCGACAGCCGGTACGAGTCCCTTCGCGAGTTCGCCCGCACGGTCGGTGCGAGGCTGGCGGACCCGAGCCTCGTCATCGCTGTCGTCGGCAGCAACGTCACGCACCGTGAGCTGCACGGGCTCTCAACGCTCTACCCCTCCGACACGCCCGTGATCTTCGTACGAGCGGCGGCGGAGGGTGCCGGTCTGCGCAAGGTGGGCGACGCGTTCGTCGCGACGATCACGAAGCTGCCCGAGCTCGCCGGCCTGCTGCAGAGGGCGGGACGATGACTGCCGCCGCTCCTACGACACCCGCGCGCACACGGGCCGCCAACAGACCGGCGCGCACGAGCACGGGACGGCTTTCCGCGGTGCGCGCATCGGCGTGGGCCGACATCCTGGTGTTCGCCGTGCTCGCATTGATCGCTCTTCTCGGTTTCGGCCCGGCGTTCGGTCAACTCGGCTACCTGGTGGCCTCGATCGGCGGGCTCCTCGTCGGAAGCGCCGTCGCGATCGCCGGCGTGCTGCTGCGTCTGCCGATGGTGGCCACGGTGCTGATCGGCATCGGCGCGTACTTCGTGTTCGGAACGGCGCTCGCCCTGCCGGGCGAGGGCATCCTCGGCGTCGTCCCCACATTGACGTCGCTCAGCGACCTCGCCGTCGGGGCAGTCTTCGGGTGGTCGGATGCCGTCACCCTGCGCGCGCCGCTCGAGGCGCCCCCGTACCTCGCCGTCGTACCGTTCGCGGCGACGCTCGTCGTCTCGCTCGCCTGCGTGTCGCTTGCCATGCGGATGCCCTCCGATGGTCGCCGCGCAACGTTGCGCGCTTCTCTGCTCGTTGCGGGTCCGACGCTGCTGTTCCTCGCGGCCATCCTGCTGGGAACGAGGGATGCCTACCTTGCCGGCATCCGCGGCGTCGCGTTCGCGGCCATCGCGCTCGGCTGGCTGGGCTGGCGCATCCGCTCCTCGAAACGCTCCATTGCGCCAGACCCCGGATTGACCCGGCGCGCGATCGCCGGATCCGCCGTCGTCGTGCTCGTCGCCGTCGTGGTGGGCGGCGCGCTCGGAACGTTCGTCGCGCCGTCGTCCTCGTCGCGCCTGGTGGTGCGCGACGCCGTGCAGCCGCCGTTCAACCCCCTGGACTACCCGGCGCCGCTGGCCGGGTTCCGCAAGTACACGAACGAGCTGCAGAAGACCAAGCTGTTCACGGCGACGAACCTGCCCAGCGGCAGCCTCATCCGGCTGGCGACGATGGACAGCTACAACGGCATCGTCTGGAGCGTGACCGGCCCTGGAGAGCAGACGGACGGCTCCGGCAGCTTCGAACTGCTCGGCAGCACCATTCCGACGCCGCCGCTGTTCACGCCGGGGGCGAAGACCACGTCGAAGTTCTCCGTGCTCGGGTACGACAACGTGTGGCTTCCCAACCTCGGCTACACCGACGAGCTGCAGTTCGACTCTCACCCGGGCGCCGTGGATCCGCGGGACACCGTGCGCGTGAATGCGGCCACCGGAACCACCGCAGTGACGAGCGGCGTCTCCCGCGGGCTGACGTACACGGTGCAGGCGACCGCGCAGAAGATCCCGAACGACAAGGCGCTGAAGAACGTGCCGGTCGCGACCGTGGCGATGCCGAGCATCACGAACGTGCCCGACGTGATCGCCACGAAGGCGGAGCAGTACGCGGGCGGCTCGGCCAGCGCCATCCAGAAGCTGCGTAACATCGAGCGGTCGCTGAAGAAGCTCGGCTACCTGAGCCACGGCCGCGCCTCCGACCCGGTGCCTTCTCGCGCGGGCGAGGGCGCCGACCGCATGAACGACCTGCTGCAGAAGACGCCGATGGTCGGCGACCAGGAGCAGTACACGTCCGCGTTCGCGCTGATGGCCCGTCACCTCGGCTACCCGGTTCGCATCGTCATGGGCTTCAAGTCGCACAGCGACGGTAAGGGCACCGTGACGTTCACCGGCAACGACGTGACGGCGTGGGACGAGGTGGCGTTCCAGGGCGTCGGCTGGGTGCCGTTCTTTCCCACGCCTACCAAGACCGACGCCCCGAAGGACCAGACCGTCAAGCCCAAGCTGCAGCCGCAGCCGCAGGTGCGGCAGCCACCGAACACACCACCGAAGGCCGACGACCTTCTCACCCCGGTGAAGACGAAAGACAACAAGCCGCCGCAGGACAAGCACGCGTTCGTGCTTCCGGCCTGGGCGTACTACGTCATGGGTTCGTTGCTGCTCATCGCGCTCGCGATCTTCGTGCCGATGGGAATCGTCGCTCTGCTCAAGAAGCGCAGAAGGCTGAGGCGTGTCAGGGGTCCTGGAGACCGGCGCGCGGCAGGCGCCTGGGACGAACTCGTCGACGGCTTCGGCGAGCTGGGCTACAGCGTGCCGAGGGTGTCGACGAGACGTCAGACGGCCGCGTCGCTCGAGACGCAGTCGGCCGAGCAGGGCATCCCGCTCGAGACCGGCGCGCTGTCTGCGCTTGCGGCGGATGCCGACGCCGCCGTGTTCGACGGAACCGACGTCTCCGAGGAGCGCAGCACGCAGCTGTGGCACAGCGTCGAACAGACGCTGGCGTCGGTGTACGCATCTGCTGGCTGGTTGCGGAGGCGCCTCGCCTCGTATCGGTTCACCCGGCACCGCAAGCCGTCGTCGCGATCCGGTGCGCCGGGATCTCGTGCGTCAGGTGCGGCGACATCGGGTGCGCCCGCGTCCGGCTCGGCAGCCTCGGTATAGTGTCCCGGTGGACTCGTCGGGTTTCATCACGCCGCCTCCCGGCCTGATCCCGCCGCGCCACGACACCGACACGCACACCGAGCGGATGCCTCCGCGCTCGCAGTCGCTCCCCGTGTTCAATCCGCCGACGGCGAGCCAGCAGGGTGCGCAGGCTGACGCCTCGCCGTCATGGCTCGTCGTGCTGCCCACCGGTGCGCGGGTTCCCGTGAACGGTGCTCTACTGGTCGGACGCAACCCGGTGCGCTTCGAGCCGTGGACGGCAGCCGAGCTGCTGCCGGTCGACGACCCGGCGCGCAGCGTCTCGAAGACGCACGCGGTTCTCGAGGAGTCGGCCGAAGGCATCCGGATCACCGATCTGCACTCCACGAACGGCGTGAGCGTTCTGGATGCCGCAGGTTCGGCGACCACGCTCGCATCGGGCGTCGCTATCCCCCTCAGTGCCGGAACGACCGTGCTGTTCGGCAGCTACCGGGTGCAGGTCGTCACCGCCTGAACCTCAAGTCCTGGGTGCTACCCTGAACGGGTGCTGGTCGTCTCACTCCTCCTTAGCCGCCGCGACGAGTCCTAGTTCCTCAGGCCTCCCTCGTCGCGGAGTTCTTTCGTGGCTTCTTTCCCGGGCCGTACACCCGGACCCCACACGCAAGGAGAAACCGACAGCATGAGCACAGCATCCGATGCCGTGCGCACGGACGGCGCGGCTGACGCGCAGCAGTCCGGCGCAAGGTCACAGACCGAGGCGCTCGGCGCGACGCGGCCCCGAACGCTCGCCGAGAAGGTCTGGGCAGACCACCTCGTCGTCAAGGGCGAGGACGGCTCGCCCGACCTCATCTACATCGACCTGCACCTGGTGCATGAGGTCACCAGCCCGCAGGCGTTCGACGGGCTGCGTGCGGAGGGCCGGCAGGTTCGCCGTCCCGATCTCACCATCGCCACCGAGGACCACAACACGCCGACGATCGGAATCGACAAGCCGATCGCCGACCTCACCAGTCGCACGCAGATCGATACGCTGCGCAAGAACTGCGCCGAGTTCGGCATCCGGCTGCACTCCCTCGGCGATGTCGAACAGGGCATCGTGCACGTCGTCGGCCCGCAGCTGGGTCTCACCATGCCCGGCATCACCGTCGTGTGCGGCGACTCGCACACCTCGACGCACGGCGCGTTCGGCGCGATGGCGTTCGGGATCGGCACGAGCGAGGTCGAGCATGTGCTGGCCACTCAGACGCTTCCGCTGAAGCCGTTCAAGACGATGGCGATCACCGTGGAGGGCACGCTGCGTCCCGGGGTCACGGCGAAAGACATCATCCTCGCCGTCATCGCGAAGATCGGCACCGGTGGGGGACAGGGCTACGTGCTCGAGTACCGCGGCAGCGCCATCCGTGCGCTCTCCATGGAGGGCCGCATGACGATCTGCAACATGTCCATCGAGGCGGGTGCCCGGGCGGGCATGGTGGCTCCGGACGAGACCACGTTCGCCTATCTGAAGGGGCGTCCGCACGCGCCGCAGGGCGAGGACTGGGATGCCGCTGTCGAGTACTGGAAGACGCTCGCCACGGACGACGACGCGGTGTTCGACGCCGAGGTGTTCATCGACGCCGACGCCCTCGAGCCGTTCGTCACGTGGGGCACCAACCCCGGGCAGGGCGTGTCGCTCAGCGACGTCGTGCCGGAGCCGGCAAGTTTCGATGACCCGAACGCGCGTGCGGCCGCCGAACGGGCGCTCGAGTACATGGACCTGAAGGCGGGGACTCCGCTCAAGGACATCCACGTGGATGCCGTGTTCATGGGCTCCTGCACCAACTCGCGCATCGAAGACCTGCGCGCGTTCGCCTCGATCATCAAGGGCAAGAAGAAGGCCGACGGCGTGCGCGTCATGGTCGTCCCTGGCTCCGCGCGAGTGCGCCTGGAGGCCGAGGCCGAGGGCATCGACAAGATCGTCGAGGAGTTCGGAGCCGAGTGGCGTTTCGCCGGATGCTCGATGTGCCTGGGCATGAACCCGGACCAGCTGGCGCCGGGTGAGCGGTGCGCCTCCACCAGCAACCGCAACTTCGAGGGACGACAGGGCAAGGGCGGACGCACACACCTGGTGTCACCGGTGGTGGCGGCGGCCACGGCCATCCGTGGCACGCTCTCCAGTCCCTGGGATCTCGAGAGCGTCGATTCGAAGGCAGGTGCCTGACATGGAGAAGATTTCCACGCTGACGGGAACGGCGGTACCGCTGAAGCGGTCGAACGTCGACACCGACCAGATCATCCCCGCCGTGTTCCTGAAGCGGGTCACCAAGACCGGGTTCGACGACGCCCTGTTCTACGCCTGGCGGCAGGACCCCGGCTTCGTGCTCAACCAGGAGCCGTACAAGAGCGGCGGCATCCTCATCGCCGGTCCCGATTTCGGCACCGGGTCATCCCGTGAGCACGCCGTCTGGGCCCTGCGCGACTACGGATTCACCGCCGTGCTGAGCCCGCGGTTCGGCGACATCTTCCGCGGCAACTCCGGCAAGCAGGGCCTGCTCACCGGGACGATTTCCGAGGACGACCTCGAGAAGCTGTGGGCGGCCATCGACGCGAACCCCGGAATAGAGGTGACCGTCGACCTGGTTGAACGAAAGGCGCGACTCGCCGACCTGACCGTCGACTTCGACATCGACGATTACACTAGGTGGCGGTTGCTCGAGGGGCTCGATGACATCGGCCTCACCATGCGTGATGAGGCGCAGATCACAGAATTCGAAGCCCGCCGAGAGTCTTGGCGGCCCAAGACATTGCCGGTGAAAATCTAGTGAACTCACTTCTTCAGGATGCGCAGGCCGCGGGAGCCCGAGTGGGGCTGACAGCAGAGAAGATCACCATCAACGGTGGACGACCGCTTCGCGGACGCATCCGGTTGAAGGGGGCGAAGAACCTCGTCACGAAGGCGATGGTCGCCGCAATCCTCGCCGACGGACCGAGCGAGCTGCGCGACGTGCCCGACATCAGCGACGTTCGAGTCGTGCGCGGGCTCCTGGAGATCCACGGCGTCAAGGTCACCGACGGACCGGACGAGGGCGTGCTGCTGCTCGACCCGACCGGTGTCGAGAGCGCCCACATGGCAGACATCGACGCGCACGCCGGATCCAGCCGCATCCCGATCCTGTTCTGCGGGCCGCTGCTGCACGCGCTCGGCGAGGCGTTCATCCCCGACCTGGGCGGATGCCGCATCGGCGACCGCCCGATCGACTACCACCTCGAGGTGCTGCGCCGGTTCGGCGCGGTCGTGGAGAAGCTGCCCAGCGGCATCCGCATGACCGCGCCGAACGGCCTGCACGGCGCCAAGGTGGAGCTGCCGTACCCGAGCGTCGGGGCCACAGAGCAGGTGCTGCTCACGGCCACGAAGGCCGACGGCATCACCGAGCTGCGCGGCGCCGCGATCGAGCCCGAGATCATGGATCTCATCAACATCCTGCAGAAGATGGGCTCCATCATCACCGTCGACACCGACCGGGTGATCCGCATCGAGGGTGTCGACCGGCTCACCGGTTACAGCCACACCGCGCTCTTCGACCGGAACGAAGCCGCAAGCTGGGCGGCCGCCGCACTCGCCACCGAGGGCGACATCTTCGTCGGCGGTGCGCACCAGGCCGAGATGCTCACCTTCCTCAACGTGTTCCGCAAGGTCGGCGGAGCGTTCGATATCCACGATGACGGCATCCGCTTCTACCACCCGGGCGGCGAGCTCAAGCCGGTGATCATCGAGACGGATGTTCACCCTGGCTTCATGACCGATTGGCAGCAGCCGCTCGTGGTCGCTCTCACTAAGGCCAGAGGCGTCTCGATCGTGCACGAGACGGTGTACGAGCAGCGATTCGGATTCGTGGATGCCCTGGTCGAGATGGGTGCGACGATCGAGATCCACAAGGAATGCCTCGGCGGGCATCCGTGCCGCTTCGGTCAGCGCAACTTCGACCACTCTGCCGTGATCTCCGGACCCACCGAGCTGCACGGCGCCGACATCGAGGTGCCCGACCTTCGCGGCGGTTTCAGTCACCTGATCGCGGCGCTGACCGCGAACGGAACGTCGACGGTCAGCAACGTGGGCATCATCAGCCGCGGCTACGAGAACTTCATCGGCAAGCTCGAGCAGCTCGGCGCCGACTTCGTCTTCGAGCCGTAGGCGGCACTCAGCGCGACGGCGCCCGGCGCCGCCCGCGCTGTTTCGCGCGCGCTCTCCGCGGTGAGGCTAGGCGTTCGCGATGACACCAGGTGCCGTGCACCTGGTGTCATCGCGAACGCCTAGTGTCGCGGACGGCTCTCGGCTCAGCCGCGCATACGCGATAGCGGATAATGGGCGGGTGCCGAAAACACCCGAAGAGCCGGATGCCGCACCTCACGACGACGTAGAACCTCGCGACGGCGAGCCGCGCGAGAGGGCCGAACCGGCTGCTGCCGTGCTGGGCCCGCGCAACTCCGATGCGGCCGGGACGCCTCGCCGGGTGCGCAAGGAGACGACGCGGCCCGGTGTGTTCTGGGCCATGGCAGGGGTTGTGGTTCCGATCATCGGGGCGGCCGCCCGGTTCAAGGTGCACGGCCGCGAGAACCTTCCGCTGACCGGCGCGTACATCATCGCCCCGAACCACTACAGCGAGATCGATCCGCTCGTGGTCGGGACGATGATCTGGCGGCGTGGCCGTGCTCCGCGGTTCCTGACGAAGGAGAGCCTGTTCTCGGTTCCCGTCGTCGGATGGTTCCTGAAGCGTTCGGGGCAGGTGCCGGTCAGCCGCAGCCACGGCGGCCGTGGTGCGCCGATCGCCCAGGCTCAGCACATCGTCGACAACGGCAGCGTCGTGATCGTCTACCCCGAGGGCACACTCACCCGCGATCCCGACCTCTGGCCGATGCGCGGCAAGACCGGGGCCGCCAGGCTCGCGCTCGACTACGGCATCCCGGTCATTCCGGTGGCGCACTGGGGCACGCAGCAGATCATGGCCCGCTACTCCAAGAAGATCAGCGTCTTTCCCCGCAAGACCATCACGTTCTCGATCGGTGCCCCCGTCGATCTGTCCGCCTACCGCGAGGGACCGCGCACGGCGACAGCGCTGGCGGGTGCGACGGATGCGATCATGCAGGCGATCACGCAGGAGCTGGAGAAGCTGCGCGGCGAGAAGGCGCCGGCGAAGCGCTGGGATCCGGCCGAGCACGCGCAGAGTGAGACGGGCCGTTTTGAGGGCTAAGCCGGCGCCGGCGAGGCGCGTCGCAGTGCTCGGCGCCGGCAGCTGGGGCACCACGTTCGCGAAGGTGCTGGCCGACGGCGGCTCCCACGTGACCCTGTGGGCCAGGCGTCCGGAGGCGGCGCGTGAGATCCGCGAGGCCAGGCGCAACAGCCAGTATCTGCCGGGCATCAACCTGCCCCGCAATCTCACCGCCACGTCCGACCTGAAGGACGCGCTGACGCGGGTCGATCAGCTGTTCATCTCCGTCCCGAGCCAGACGCTGCGTGAGAATCTGGTCGCGCTGGGGCCCCTGCTACCTGAGGACATCCCCGTCATCAGCCTGATGAAGGGCGTCGAGAAGGGCACCGGCCTTCGGATGAGCGAGGTGATCGCCGAGGTGCTGGCGATCGATCCTGAGCGCATCGCCGTGGCATCCGGACCGAACCTCGCTCTGGAGATCGCGAAGAAGCAGCCGACCGCCGCCGTCGTCTCATCGGTCAGCATGGAGACCGCACATGAGGTCGCCCTGGCCGCTCGCAACCCGTACTTCCGCTCGTTCGTGAACACCGACGTAATTGGCACGGAGTTCGGCGGCGTGCTCAAGAACCTGATCGCGGTGGCGATCGGCATCGTCGACGGTGTCGGCTACGGGGAGAACACGAAGGCGTCCATCATCACGCGCGGACTCGTCGAGATGACCGACTTCGCGGTCGCGCACGGCGCGGAGCGTGAGACGCTGGCCGGTCTTGCGGGCCTCGGCGACCTGATCGCCACGTGCCAGTCACCGTTGTCGCGGAACAACACCGCCGGTCGACTCCTCGGGCAGGGTTACGCGTTCGCGGAGGTCGTCAAGCAGATGAACCAGACCGCGGAGGGACTGGCATCCGTCGCTCCGATCCTCGCCCTGGCGAAGGCCAAGGGTGTTCAGATGCCCATCGTCGAACAGGTGGGACAGGTGCTTGCCGGTACGCTTGCACCGGCTGATCTGGCCCCCCACCTGACCACCGACGACACCCCTCGTGGTGAAAGGACTACGGATGACTCACAAGCGCGTCCTCGTGCTTCTTTTCGGCGGGCGTTCGAGCGAGCATTCGATCAGCTGCGCCACGGCGGGCGGGGTGCTCGGGGCGCTTGACCGCGACCGTTACGACGTCGTCCCGGTCGGGATCACCCGCGATGGGGCGTTCGTGCTCGAGCGCGACGACCCGACTGCTTTCGCGCTGAATCCGGATGCCCTCCCCGAGGTGCGCGACGACGGCAGCCGGGTGCGCTGGCCGGAGTCGACCCTCTTCAGAGAGCTGACCGTCGAGCGTGACGGGGTCGTCACGTCTCTCGGCGAGGTGGACGTGGTGCTGCCGATCCTGCACGGACTGTGGGGTGAGGACGGCACGATCCAGGGACTGCTGGAACTGACCGGCATCCCGTACGCCGGATCCGGCGTGCTCGGCAGCGCGCTCGGCATGGACAAGCACTTCACGAAGATCGTATTGCAGGCAGAGGGCATCGCCGTCGCACCCTGGGTCACCGTGACGCGCGACGAGTGGGAACGGGGCCAGGATGCCGTCGCCGACCGGGTGCGCGCTCTCGGCTCGCCCCTGTTCGTCAAGCCGGCGCGCGCGGGGTCGAGTGTGGGCGTGACGAAGATCACGTCGGCGGAAGGCCTGTCGAATGCGCTCGAGACCGCGTTCGCCGAAGACGACAAGGCGCTGATCGAGTCGGCTGTGCGTGGGCGCGAGGTGGAGATCGGAGTACTCGGCGGGCGCAGCGGGGAGCAGCCACGGGCATCCGTCGCCGGCGAGATCGTGGTGTCGGGACGCGGGTTCTACGACTTCGAGGCCAAGTATCTGGATGCCCCAGGCATCGACCTGGTGTGCCCTGCGGACCTCACGGATGAGCAGCTCGCCGAGATGCAGAGCCTCGCGGTGCGCGCGTTTCAGGCGATCGACTGTGCCGGGCTGGCACGCGTCGACTTCTTCCTCACCGACGACGGGTGGGTCGTCAACGAGGTGAACACGATGCCGGGATTCACGCCGATCTCGATGTTCCCGAAGGTGTGGCAGGCATCCGGGTTCAGCTATCCGGAACTGATCGACGAGCTCATCGAGCTGTCACTGGAGCGCTAGGCCGCTCAGCCGGACTGGGTCGCAGTGCTCGTCGGCGTCGGCGTGGGGGTTCCGGTCGGGGAGGTCACGTCGGAGGTGCCCAGGCATTTCTCGTTCTTCTGCTGGGGGATCTCGCCGATTGCGTCGGCGAGTGCCGGCAGCACCGAAGCATCGGCGACGCCGCCCTTGCCGTGCTGGATCACAACCTCGGTGGCCGGTGTGCGGCCGAAGGTGATGTAGCGGAGGGCGGAAGCGGCAGGGTCGTTCTCCAGCACCCAGTCGATGCCGTTGACGGTGATGCAGGGCTTCGTCGTGGGGCCGATCGGTGCCACACCGCAACGCAGCAACACGACCGTGGGGTCGCCCCAGGCGCTCGTGGCCTGAGCATTGGTCTCGCGCTGGGCCTTGCCTGCGATCGAGTCGGGCAGGTGCACGATGACGTCCGCGCAGCGCGGATCGTTGGCGTCAGCAGCGGGCTGCATCGCCACCGTCGGTGCGCACGCGGTCAGGAGCAGAGCAGAGGCGCCGACGGCGAGCAGGGCGCCGAAAAAGCGGCGGGAACGGGAGGGCATCGCGTTCACACTAACGTGTGAGACATGACGCAATCTGGGCGTGGCATGCAGCACGACGGCGAGCACTCCCAGGTGGGGGAGGCCGCAGTGGCGGATGCCGACACGGTGGCATCCGTGGGCGAGATCGCCACCCTGCGGCGCATCTTCCCGCGGCTCCCGCAGGCATCGGCGACCATCGTCGGGCCCGGCGACGACGCGGCGGTGCTGGCCGCGCCCGATGGTCGCTACGTCGTGACGACCGACATGATGATCGCCGGTCCGGACTTCCGGTGGGCATGGTCGTCGCCGACGGACATCGGCTGGAAGGCCGCTGCGACGAACCTCGCCGACGTGGCCGCCATGGGGGCGCGTCCCACCGCGCTCGTGGTGGCGATCGCCGCGCCGACCAACACCCCGGTCGGCACCCTGGAGGCGGTGGCCGACGGGTTCAGGGGCGCGTGTGAGGCACTCGCGCCGGGCTGCGGCGTCGTGGGGGGAGACCTCTCGGTCTCGGATGTGTTCACGCTCGCCGTGACCGCATTCGGGGATCTCGAAGGACGCCGGCCGGTGCTCCGCTCCGGCGCACGGCCAGGTGATGTGGTGGCGGTGGCGGGAACGCTGGGGCGTGCGGCACGCGGTCTGCGCGCGCTGTTCGCCGACGCCGTGGACGCCGAGGGGATGCCGGATGCCCGCCTCGCCGCGGACGTTGCCGCGCGTGTTCCCGAGGTGGCCGTGCAGCGTCGTCCGCAGCCGCCCATCTTCGCGGGAGCCATCGCCGCGACAGCTGGGGCGACCGCCATGCTCGATGTGAGCGACGGGCTCGCACTGGACGCTGGACGGGTCGCGGAAGCATCGGGTGTGCGGATCGACCTGCATGCGGATGCCCTCGGTGACGACCCCGTCTCGGCACTTGCCGGGGGAGAGGACCACGCGCTGCTCGCCTGTTTCCCAATGGAGGCCGCATTGCCGTCGCCGTTCCGCGCGATCGGAGTCGTCCTCCCGGGCCCCGCCGGTGGCGGAACGGTGGCCGGTGGAGCATCCGACGAGAGGGGTCTGCTGGTCAGTGTCGACGGGCATCCATACGGCGGCGCTCTCGGCTGGGACCCCTACTCCGGCTGGGACGGCGCGGCCGGCTGAGCGAACCACACGGCCGTCTCTCCGTACGTCTTCGAACGAAGCAGCTCGAGCGCCTCGGGCCAGTGGGGTTCGGGCGACCGTGCACTGCGCTCCACGACCACCAGGGCGTCGTCGTTCAGCAGGGGAACGAGTGCGGTGAGCACGTCGCCCAGCTCATCGTCGCTGACGTCGTACGGCGGGTCGAGGAAGACCAGCTCGAACGACCGGCCGGCGGCCTGCCCGAGGTACGAGCGCACCGAAGCCTGGCGAACGTCGACCCGCGGACTGATTCCCGCGCGTGCGCGTTCGCCGGCCTTCAGGACGGCTGCGGCGTTCGACCTGCAGACACCGGCCGCATGGCCGTTCTGCTCGACGAGAACCGCGGATGCGGCGCCCCGGCTCACCGCCTCGAGCCCGAGCGCACCGGACCCGGCATACAGGTCGAGAACGTTCATGCCGCGCACGGCATCCATCGCGTCGAGCGAGGAGAAGATCGCCTCGCGCACCCGGTCGCTGGTCGGACGAGTGCCGGCCCGAGGCACGGCGAGCGTCAAGGACCCGGCGAAGCCGGACACGATGCGCGTCATGAGTTCGAGGGTATCGATCCCACGCGCATCGCCAGGACGGCCGAGCGAATCCAGGGCGAACGACCACGTTCTCGGCGCGAGAGCGCAATCCGTCCTGTTGACGACGCCGCCGCCAAGCCGAGCTCGCGCGAGCGGTGTCGGCCGCCTGCTCTAGCCTGGTGTCATGCCGCGGACGCCTACGGAACTCACGGGCGAATCCGTCGCGTCGTCCGCTGGCCGCGCCGCACCCCCCGCAGTGAACCTCGAGACCCCGCTGCGGGCGCTGCTCGGCGAACGGGAGGCCGCACTGTTCGCACGCGCGTTCGGGCACCGCACCGTCGGCGATCTCCTTGCGCACTACCCTCGCCGGTACGCGCACCGTGGTGAGCTGACAGCCCTGGCCGACCTGCCGACGGACGAGGACGTCACGATCGTGGCGGAGGTGAAGCACTGCAGCGTTCGAGCCATGCGACAGCGCCACGGCACGATCGTCGAGGCGGTGATCTCCGACGGCACCGGCATGCTGTCGCTCACGTTCTTCAACCAGAAGTGGCGTGAGAACGAGCTGGTCCCGGGTCGCCGCGGCATCTTCGCCGGCAAGGTGAACCGGTACAAGGGAGTGCCTCAGCTCACGCACCCGGAGTACGAACTCTTCGAGGAGGGAACGGACGGCGACGCCGAGAGCTGGCAGAGCCGGCCGATCCCGATCTATCCGGCGACATCGACGCTGGCGAGCTGGAAGATCGCCAAGGTCATCCGCGAGGAGGTGCTGCCGAGGCTCGGCGCCATCGACGACCCGGTTTCGGATGCCATCGCACGCGACCGCAAGCTGGAGCGCCTCGAGAGGGCGTTGCGGGGCATCCACACTCCGGTCGACGACGCCGACTGGGCTCGGGCCAGGCACACACTGCGGTACCAGGAGGCGTTCGTGCTGCAGGCCGCGCTGCTCCAGGAGCGCGAGCGGCTGCGCGAGACCGCCGCGACCGTGCGGTTGCCGAAGCCCGACGGATATGCGGCTCGCTTCGAGAAGGCGCTCGCGTTCGAGCTCACCGATGACCAGCGCACGGTGGGCGAGCAGATCGCGCACGACCTCGCCCAGCCGTTTCCGATGAACCGGCTCGTGCAGGGAGAAGTGGGCAGCGGCAAGACGGTGGTCGCGCTGAGGGCCATGCTGCAGGTCGCGGACAACGGCGGGCAGTCCGCATTTCTCGCCCCGACCGAGGTGCTGGCATCGCAGCACTTGCGGTCGATCGCTGCCGCTCTCGGCCCGGATCTCTCCGCTGAACTCATGCCCACGCTGATCACCGGGCGTCTCACAGCTGCCGAACGCAAGAAGGCACTGCTGCGCGCGGTGAGCGGGCAGGCGCAGATCGTGGTCGGCACGCACGCGCTGCTCAGTGAGAACGTGTCGTTCTTCGACTTGGGACTTGTCGTGGTCGACGAGCAGCACCGCTTCGGCGTCGAGCAGCGAGACGTGTTGCGTGGCAAGGCATCCACCCCGCCGCACCAGCTTGTGCTGACCGCGACGCCGATCCCGCGCACCGTCGCCATGACCGTGTTCGGCGACCTCGACGTGTCGACGATCGCACAGCTTCCGGCCGGCCGGCAGCGCATCGAGAGCTTCGTCGTACCGCTCGCGGAGCATCCGCGGTGGGAAGAGCGCATCTGGGAGCGCGCGTCCGAGGAGATCGCCGCAGGTCATCAGGTGTTTGTCGTCTGTCCGGCGATCAGCGCCAAGGAGGCCGAGGACGACGAGCTTGCAGAGCCGGGCGACACGGATGCCGACCGTACGGCCACGCCTGTCGCCTCGGTCGAGCAGACCCTCGCCTCGGTCCAAGCGAACCCGTTACTGTCGGGTGCGCGCATCGCCGCACTGCACGGACGGATGCCCGCCGACGAGAAGGACGCCGTGATGCGATCCTTCGCGGCGGGTGCGCTCGACCTCATCGTGGCGACGACGGTGATCGAGGTGGGCGTCGATGTCCCGAACGCGTCAGCCATGATCGTGCTCGACGCCGACCGGTTCGGCGTCTCGCAGCTGCACCAACTGCGCGGCCGCGTCGGCCGGGGCGGCGTGCCGGGGCTCTGCCTGTTCGTCACCGCAGCGGAGGCGGGAACGCTCGCGCGAGAGCGCGTGGACGCGGTCGCTGCGACGCTCGACGGCTTCGCACTCGCCGAGGCCGACCTCGATCTCCGGCGGGAGGGCGACGTGCTCGGCAGCAACCAGTCCGGCGGCAGGTCCTCGCTGCGACTGCTGCGGGTCGCCCGCGACGGCGCCGTCATCGAGAGGGCGCGAGCGGATGCCGCCGCGCTGCTCGAGAGCGACCCGAGGCTGTCCGCGCACCCGGCACTGGCATCCGCCATCGCCGACCGGCTGACGGAACGTTCCCGCGACTTCATGGCGCGCGCGTGACCCGACGCCGAGCATCCGCTGAATGGTAACGATCAGGTAAACCCCGGCCGCTATTCTGAAAGCCTATGAGCACTGGAGCCCTATGAGCAGGATCGCCGTTGTCCCCGGTTCGTTCGACCCGGTCACGTTGGGTCACCTTGATGTGATCGCCCGTTCGGCGAGGCTGTTCGACGAGATCCATGTGCTGGTGGTGCACAATCCCGACAAGAGTGCGATGCTCCCGATCGCTCAGCGGGTCTCGCTGTTGGAGCGATCCATCGCCGACGAACGACTGCCAGGCAACATCATCGTGGCGGCGTGGAGCGTCGGCTTGCTCGTCGACTACTGCACCGATGTCGGAGCCAACGCGCTGGTCAAGGGCATCCGCTCCCAGGTCGATGTCGCGTACGAGACGCCGATGGCGATCGTGAACCGCGATCTGGCCGGTGTCGAGACGGTCTTCATGCTGCCCAATCCCGCGAACGCTCACGTGTCGAGTTCGCTGGTGCGTCAGGTCGCCGCGCTGGGCGGCGACGTGAGCCCGTACGTGCCGCGTGCGGTATACGACTATCTGCAGGAAATATGAACACGCTCCCGACCAAACAACCGACGGATGCCTCGGCCGAGGCCACCGACACCGAACCGAGCATCACACCCGACCACCTGCGTGAAGAGGCTGAGCAGATCGCGGCCAACGTTGAGGCGGTGATCGATGGCAAGCACGAGGCGGTGCGGGTCGCGCTGACCGTGCTCCTGGCCGAGGGTCACCTGCTCATCGAGGACGTACCCGGCGTGGGCAAGACGATGCTGGCGAAGGCGCTGGCGAAGTCGGTGGACTGCACCGTGAGTCGCATCCAGTTCACCCCAGATCTGCTTCCCTCCGACGTGACGGGCGTCTCGGTGTACAACCAGCCGGAACGACGGTTCGAGTTCAAGCCCGGCGCGGTGTTCGCGAACATCGTCATCGGCGACGAGATCAACCGCGCCAGCCCGAAGACGCAGTCCGCCCTGCTGGAGTGCATGGAAGAGAGGCACGTCACCGTCGACGGGTCGACGTATCCGCTTCCCGACCCGTTCATCGTGATCGCCACCCAGAACCCCGTCGAGATGGAGGGCACCTACGAGCTCCCCGAGGCGCAGCGCGACCGTTTCATGGCCCGCATCGCCATGGGGTACCCAGACGAACAGGCCGAGATCGAGATGCTCACGGGCCGGGACACGTCGAGTCCGCTCTCCCGCATCGGCGCCGTCGTCAGCAGCGACCGGCTGCGCGAGATGATGGCTCTGGCGAGGCGCGTCTTCGCCTCGGATGCCCTCAAGCAGTACGCCGTCGCCATCGCTCACGGCACGCGCGACGACGCCGACCTCAGGCTCGGGGCGAGCCCGCGCGCGACCCTTCAGCTGGTCCGCGCCGCCAAGGCGCGAGCGGCGCTCGAAGGACGCGACTTCGTGCTGCCCGACGACGTCGACGCGCTTGCGGTTCCCGTTCTGGCCCACCGGCTGCTGCCCACCAGCCGCGCGATGGGACAGCATCACGAGCGGGCTGCCGTGCTCGCCGATGTCGTCTCCCGTATCGTCGCGGCCACCCCCGTGCCCACGGGGCAACCGAAGTAGCCTGTGCCGCATGAGGGCCACGCGTGCCCGGTCCGCAGCGCAGCGGCCGAGACCGACCTGGCGAGGCGCCGGGCTGGCGTTGGCCGGCGCCGTCTCCATGGTCGGCGCCGCGACGTACGGCAGGGTGGACCTGCTCGTGCTCGGCCTTGTGCTGCTGCTTCTTCCGCTCGCCGCAGCTATCGCGGTGACCGTCGACCGGCCGTGGATCAGCGTCACCCGCCAGTTCGAGTCCGATGTCGTCACGGCCGGCGAACCCGCTCACGTGTCTGTCACGGTGCGCAACGAGGCGAGCCGGCGCGCGCCCAGCCTGCGGTGGCGGGATGCCTGCCCGCCCGCACTCACGGCATCCTCCCTCGCACCGCTTCCCCCGCTGGGCGAGCACGCCATCGCCAGCCGCGACCACTCCGATTCAGCGACGGTGCGGTACTCGCTGGGTACGACGCGCCGGGGTGTCTTCTCGGTCGGCCCGCTACTACTGGAGCGCACGGATCCGTTCGGTCTCGTTCGCTGCCTGTACGCGGTGGGCTCGGGTAAGCCTCTGATCGTCGTTCCGCACGTGGACGACCTGGGGGAGGGCGAGTTCGACGTCTCCCGCAGCGAGGGGTACGAGCACGAACTGGTGAAGCACAGCATCCCGAACGCGGACGAGCTGATCGCGCGCGATTACCGTCCAGGCGACCCCATGCGACGCGTGCACTGGCGGGCGACCGCACGGCACGACAAGCTCATGGTGCGGCAGGAGGAGCCGCGCAGCAATCCGGAGACGTGGATGCTGGTGGACACCGACGGAGGTGCGCGGCTCGAGCACCGGCACCTGCACGCCGACACCGGAAACGACCGATTCGAGACGGCGGTCGATCTGGCGGCATCGCTGGGCGCTCATCTCATCGATCAGGGCTACGTGCTGGGGGTGGCCGAGTCCGCGCCGTTGCAGCTTCAGGGCAGGGCGGGCACCGGTCGCGCTGGACTGGCGGGCCTCGCGGTCTCGGCGTACGATCCGCCAGGCGGCGCCCACTCGCTTCTGATCGGGCTTGCCGCCGCGGAACAGCTCAGACGCGACAACGCCGATCCAGCCGGCGTTCTCGGCGCTGCGCTTCGTCGCAATCCGCAGGCTGTTCCGACGTTCGTGATCGTCGTCGACGGCGACCATGACGAACTGGCGGCTGTGGCGTCGTTGCGCCCGTTGTGCGACCCGGCCGTGGCGTTCTTCGTCGGTGAGCGCGCCGAGCTGCGCGAGCACTATGAGCGACGCGGCTGGACCTGCGTCGACGTGGAAGTGGGAGAGCGGCCGAGTGCCGCGTGGCAGCGGGCGGCCATCCGCTCGGCAGTGGTGCACCATGGCTGACACGACGCGGTCCACCGCATCGGGTGCCCCGGCGCGGAGCAGATTGCCCGGGGTCTCCGGCCCGCCGTCGTCGCGCGGACGATTCGATGACGTGCCACGGTTGTCGACGCGCCAGGCCGACCCGAGGCGAAGCGGCGCGCTGTTGGCGCTCATGGCCGCACTCGCGGTCGCGCTCGTCGGACTCATCTCGGGCGCGCAATGGTGGTGGGAACTGCTGCTCACCTTCATCGTGGTACTCGGCGTGGCGGCAGGATGCCGTGCGCTCGCTCTGCCGCGCGCTCTTGCACCGGTGCTCTCCCTCGTGGCGCTCGTGCTGCTCGTGACGGCGATGTTCGCCCCACGCACCGCGCTGCTCGGGTTCATCCCGACGCCCGCGACGGCCGTGGAGTTCGGCGACCTCGTTTCCCGGGCCAGGGTCTCGTTCTACAACCAGGGAGTCCCCGCCGATCCGCTGCCTGAGTTCTTGTTCCTCATCGTGGCCGTCGGAGGCGTCATCGCGTGGACTTCCGACCTCGTGGCGATCGTGCTCCGCCGCCCCGCGCTGGTGGGCATCGTTGTCGCCTCAGCGCTCATCGCGCCCGCCTCGCTACTGGACGGCGGCATCTCACCGGTGTCGCTCATTCTGTGTCTGATCGCGTACCTGCTCCTGCTGCGAGTGGATGTGCGCGCCAGGAGGGGCACCGGGGCGGAGATCACCACGTCGTTGTCCATCGCTGCCGGGGCGATCGTCGTCGCGCTCGTGATCGGAACGACCGCACCAGGGTTCCAGCAGATCGGCAGGCAGGCGATCCCTGCAGCGGGCGTGCTGTTCGGCCAGGGCGTGAATCCCTTGATCGATCTCGGGGCCGACCTCAGGCGCCCGGTGCCGGTGACGGTGATCGACTATTCGACCACCGCGCCCTCTCCCGGCTATCTCCAGATGACGACGCTCGACGCATTCTCCGGCGAGGTGTGGCGGCACACCAAGTCTCCGTCCACGTTCTTCAGCTCGTCCACCTCGATCGGCACGGCTCCCGGCCTGAGCAAGCACGTGAAGACCAGCACGGTCGTCACCGACGTGCAGGTGCACAACATGACCAGTCAGTGGCTGCCGGCCCCGTACCCGGTGTCGAAGGTCGAGGGGCTGAACGGCAGTTGGGCGTGGGAACGCAACGACCTGACGATCTCCGGTCTCACGGCCACGACCGTCGACCAGCAATACACGGCGATTTCGAAGGCGGTGCAGCCCACGGCCAGGCAACTGAGAGACGCGGGAACGAACTATCCGGACTCGGTGCAGGACGACCTGAGCGTTCCCCGCAACGCGCCGGCGGTCATCCGTGCGACGGCGCTCTCCGTCACGGCGGGCGCGACAACGCCGTACGACATGGCGGTGGAGCTGCAGTCCTATTTTCACGACGGCGACTTCCGGTACTCGTTGGATGCTCCGAAGAACGGCGGCTACGACGGTGACACGCCGGGCACGATCGCGACGTTCCTGGAGCAGAAGGCAGGGTACTGCGTGCACTTCGCGGCAGCCATGGTCTTCATGGCGCGCGAGCTCGGCATTCCGGCCAGGATCGCGGTCGGATACCTGCCCGGGGTCATCACCGGCACATCGGGCTCGACCACGCAGTACCAGGTCACGTCCGACGACCTGCACGCCTGGCCGGAGCTCTACTTCCCGGGCGTCGGCTGGGTGCCGTTCGAACCGACGGTGGGCCGCGGAACCGTCCCGGACTACAGCACGGCCGCCGCGGCGACGCCCGTGCCGACCGATACGTCGAGCGCCGGTGCGGCCGGCGGCGCCCAGCGGAGGCTTCCCACCGATCAACCGGTAGCCGGCGGCAGCGCCGTGGATACTGCGACGGCGGCGTTCTCTTCGAGCAGCAGCGTCGCGGCGGTCGGGCTGCTCATCCTGGCGATGGTGCTGACGCCCGCCGTGGTGAGGCGCCGGATGCGTGCGAAGCGGCTTGCGACGGTGCGGCAGGGCGGAGGAACGGCGCGGATGGCGTGGGCGGAGTTGCGTGCGTCGACCCTGGACCTCGGCCTCGCAGCACCACCCACGGAGACCCCGCGCGCATTCGCGGACCGATTGCGTCGAACGTGGACGGACGCATCGGGGAACGCGCCCGATGCGTCGTCGCAGGATGCGGCATCCCTCGCCCTGACCGAACTTGTGGAGGCGATCGAGCAGGAGCGGTATGGGCCGCCTGGCGGCCGCTGGGCCGATCCCGTGCTCGCCGATGACGTCGTCACGGTGGTATCGGCCCTCGCCGCGACCGCAGGACTGGCCAGACGGATACGCGCGACGATGGTCCCGGTGTCGCTGCTCGAGGGTCGGCTGCGAGCTCCCTCGGCCGCCCGCGCCGGTGCGTGACGCCCGCTGCCTCCTCCGCATGATGCCGAGGCGCGACGGGTAGAATCGTTGTTCGTGTCTCCCGCCGCTCGCAATCCCTACTCCCTCGGCGTCCGCGACCTGATGCACAGGCCGGGCGAGATGCGCGAGGAGTCTCTTACCGTCGACGTGCCGGAGAAGCTCGGGGAGGGCCTCGTGAGCGTGGAGGCCGGCGCGCCTCTCGAACTCGACCTTCGCCTCGAATCCGTGCACGAGGGCATCCTCGTCTCCGGGGAGGCTTCGGCGATCGCCAAGGGTGTCTGCGGGCGCTGCCTGACCGACATCGCGGAGCCCGTCCAAGTCGACTTCCAGGAGCTTTTCGCGTATTCTTCTGGGGAAGCTTTTGACTCCGAGGTTCACGACGACCACGTGGATCTTGAACCTCTTGTCAGGGATGCGGTGGTGCTGGCACTGCCGTTCCAGCCGGTGTGCCGACCGGATTGCCCTGGTCTCGACCCTGAGACCGGCGAACGGTTGGCCGATCTGCCGGATCGCGAACCCAGGAACCCCATCGACCCGCGGTGGGCTGCGCTCGCCGACTTCCCCGCTTCCGATGACGCCGCCGGCCGGAGCAGTTCGCCTGAACAGGCCGGCTCCCCAGACAGAGAAGAGTAGAGACATGGCTGTTCCCAAGCGGAAGAAGTCGCGCGCCAACACCCACGCGCGTCGTTCCCAGTGGAAGGCCCAGGTTCCGAACCTGGTCAAGACCGTCGAGAACGGCAAAGTGACCTACAGCCTTCCGCATCACGCGAAGGTCGTCGAGGACTCGGCCGGCACCCCGCTGTTCCTTGAGTACAAGGGCCGCAAGGTCGCCGACGTCTAGTCACGCGGCGCACGCTCAGCGTGCGCAGTCGCAGGCGCGCATCGATGACGGTGTGCGCCTGAGTCGTGCTGCGGCCGAGTCGACGGATGAGCTTCAGGCACGCCTTGGGGTTCGAATCGCTCCGGAGTTGCTGACGCTCGCCCTCACGCATCGTTCGTTCGCGTACGAGCACGGCGGCATCCCCAACAACGAGCGGCTGGAATTCCTCGGCGACTCGATCCTCGGGCAGGCTGTGACGGTCAAGCTGTACCGCGACTATCCGCGTCTCGAGGAAGGCGGGCTGGCCAAGCGTCGTGCGTCACTGGTGAGCAGTGTCGCGCTTGCCGAGGTCGCGCGAGGAATCGGGCTCGGCGAGTTCGTGCTGCTCGGTCGAGGCGAGGCATCCAGCGGCGGTGCCGACAAGTCGTCGATCCTCGCTGACACGGTCGAGGCGATCATCGGAGCGGTGTACCTGGATGCCGGTGGCGAGGTCGCGACGGCGCTCGTGCTGCGTCTCATCGAACCGCTGTTGGACGACCCGGACAGGTTCGGCGCCGCGATGGACCCGAAGACCAGCCTGCAAGAGCTGGCGGCCCGTCATTCCGCGCCTCCGCCGCAGTATGTGGTGACCGACACCGGACCGGATCACAACAAAACGTTCCATGCCAGGGTGACGGTCGAGGGAGTGGTGACCGCAACCGGCGAAGGAACGAGCAAGAAGAACGCGGAGATGGCGGCAGCGCTTCGGGCGTGGTCGATGGCCAACTCCGGTGCGGCCGATGAGACGGCCGACGACAGTAGTGCCAGAGCTTCCAGAGGTTGAGGTGGTGCGAGCCGGTCTCGAACCGGCGGTCGCCGCTGCCGTGATCTCCTCCGTCGAGGTGCTCGACGAACGCGCCGTCACCCGGCACGATCGCGCGCGCGGCGATCTTTCCGCGCTGCTGGCGGGGCGGCGGATGCTCGGCGCCGCCCGCCGAGGCAAGTTCCTGTGGCTGCCGCTCGACCGTCGCACGGCGGCGGCCGACTACAGCGAGGCCGGACCATCCGGGCAACGGGATGAGGCATCCGAGACGCAAGAGGACGCGCTGCTGCTTCACCTGGGGATGAGCGGCCAGGTGCTGCTGCGGGAAGCGGGTGCGCCTCTCGAGCGCCACGCGCGGGTGCGGCTGATGGTGGAGCATCCGCTGCACGGGGAGCTGGCCGTGCACTTCGTCGACCAGCGCACGTTCGGCTCGCTCGCCGTGGACCGCATGCAGCCGACTCCCGACGGCGCGCCCGGCGGATTCGGCGTCGACCAGGCGCGGGTACCGAGCCAGGTGGCGCACATCGCGCGCGATCCTCTGGACCCGGCATTCGACGACCGACGATTCCTGACCTCGCTGGCCTCCCGGCGCACGACGGTCAAGCGCGCGCTCCTCGACCAGACGCTCGTCAGCGGCGTCGGCAACATCTACGCCGACGAGGCGCTGTGGGCGGCCCGCATCCACTTCGACCAGCCGACCGCCACTCTGTCGACCCGCAAGGCCCGCGAGTTGCTCGCCGAGGTGCGAGCGGTGCTGCACAAGGCGCTTGCCGAAGGCGGGACCAGCTTCGACGCGCAGTACGTGAACGTGAACGGCGCATCCGGATACTTCGCGCACAGCCTCAACGCGTACGGACGCGACGGCCAGCCGTGTCCGCGGTGCGGGACCGAGATGGTGCGGGCGTCGTTCATGAACCGGTCGTCGCACTACTGCCCGCGCTGTCAGCGGCTCCGCTGATCGCTCGGTCTTGCTCGGTGCAACGGATCATCCTGTGACCGACGAGCTTGACGCCATAAACGACCAACCTGCCGCGTCCATCACGGGACGAGCACGATGCGCTCGCCGTGCACCTCTCCATGTTCGATCGCGGCGTGTGCGGCGGCGGCGTAGTCCAACGGAGCTTTACGGATGCGTGGTGTCGGCAGCGCTCCATCCGTCACGGCGCGCACGATGGCGTCCGCGGCGCGGGCGAGTTCGTCGACGGTGGCGTTGCTGATCGCGAATCCGACGATCGAACGGTCATGCGTGTACAGCTCGCCGAACTCGAGCACGTCGTGCCGGGCAATGCCCGCGATGAGCACGATACGGCCGCGCTCGGCCAGCAACGGCACTGCCCGTGAGAGCGAGAGCGTGCCGGACGTGTCGAGCCAGACATCCGCTCCCGGGTGCCGTGTCGAGTCCGCCGGGTGCAGGGCGGCTTCAACCTCGGCGTCGGCTCGCTCGCCGCGGTAGTCCACGGCGGTCGCACCGCTCGCGGTGAGGCGCTCGGGGTCATGGGCACCGGCCGTGGTGACGACGTGGCAGTCCATCCAGCGCGCGAACGACACGGCGCACGAGCCGACGTTGCCGCCTCCGCCACCGACGAACGCGGTTCCACCCCGCGTCAGAGCCCCGTGCTCGACAAGAGCGAGCCACGCCGTCGCCGCCGGATGCACCACAGAGATGAACTCGACGGGGTCCACGCCGGCAGGCAGACGGTAGAGCCGGTCGACCGGGACGCAAGCGAACTGCGCGGCAGCGCCCTGACGCCCGCCATGCCCCAGGCTGTTGCTCCAGACAAGGTCGCCCACCTCGAAGCCGCTGGCGGCGGCCCCCGACTCTTCGACAACGCCCACGACGTCCCGCCCCACGACGAACGGGAACGTCATCAGAGTGCGATAGGCGCCGCTGCGCACGAAGGTGTCGACCGGGTTGACGGTGGTGGCGCTCACCCGCACGAGCACGTCGCGCGGTCCAGGACGCGGCACGGGCACGGTCTCCAACCGGATGGACTCTGCCGGACCGAGTTCATGGACGACGGCGGCGCGCATGGATCCGGAACCAACTGTCGCAGCACCCATCCGACCAACCTATGCCGTGTTCAGCTATGCCGTGTCGCCGGGAGGAAGGCTCTCCTGAGCATCGATGCCAGGCAGCTCCAGCCGAAACGACGCACCCCACGGCGTTCCGGTCGTGTCGACCGCGCTCAGGGTGCCGCCGAGGCGTGCCGTGAGCCGCTGCGCGATCGAGAGGCCGAGACCGGTGCCCACAGCCCTGGTCTGGCGGTACTTGCCATGCAGCGCTCCGCGCACGAAGGCCGAATCGCGGTCTTCGGCGGTGAGTCCGGCACCGCTATCGCTCACCGTCACGGCGACGCGGATGCCGCCATCCGTCGCCGAGACGGTGTCCGCCTCCACGGCGACGACGCCACCGGACGGCGTCGCTCTCAGCGCGTTCTCGAGCAGGCCGTCGACGATCTGCCGCAAGCGGTGGGCATCCGTGTTCGCGATGACTCCGGGTGGCACGTCCGTGCGCAACTCGACACCAGCCGAGGAGGCGACAGCGCGCCAGGCGGCGGCGGCTTCTGCCATCACCCCGGCGATATCGACCGGTGTCAGCTCGGCGGCGAAGTCGTGCGCCTCGAGCCGTGCGAGTTCGAGCAGGTCGGCGACGAAACGGTCGAGGCGGCGGGTCTCGGTGAGCATCGTGGATCCCACCTCGCGGGCATCCTCCGCGCCGACGACGCCGTCTGCGAGGGCCTCCGCGTATCCACGCAGCGCGGTCAGCGGCGTGCGCAGGTCGTGCGAGATGGAGAGCAGGAACTCGCGCTGCCGTGCCTCGCTCACGGTGAGCGCGTCGTCCAGCTCGTCCAACGCGTTCACCACGTCGGACACCTCCGCGGTCGCGGTGTGCGGCAGTTCGACATTGCGATCGCCTTTCGCGAGCCTGCGGGCCGCCGCCGCCGTTCGCGACAGCGGCCGTGACACGACCCGTGCGAGCAGGATGCCCGCCCCGATCGCGACCGTCAGCCCGATCGCCAGAGCGATGAGCAGCTGACCGGCAACCCGGGACACGGCGGCGTCCACCGAGGTCAGCGATCGGGCGACGACGACGGTTCCTCCGGCGAGGCTCTGACGCGCCTCCACGATGAAGCGACGTCCACCGAGCTCGACCGTCGTGGACAGCGTGGAGCCTCGTTCGAGGCGTTGCCGCACCTTGGGCCGCAGCACGACGCCGATGGATCCGCTGACTGTGCCGTCTGCGTTGATCAGCGCGACCTTCGGCTCGGCGGAGGCCGTGGTCTGGTCGTTCACGCGCTGCTCGAGCTGGTTCTGCGGCAGCGCCGCGAGCTGATCGGCGAGCGTGGATGCCTCCGACCGGGCATCTCCGAGCGAAGCCGCGCGCACCAGACCCAGCGACACTGCGCCGGCGACCACCGCGGAGACCAGGGCGACGGCGACCGTGGTGAACACGATGCGTCCCGCGAGGGTGCGGGGGAGGACGCGCATGTCAGACAGCCGATCGCGGCGCACCGGTGCTGGCATCCGTCACCGGTGTCGCCTGCGCGTCGATCGCGTATCCGACGCCGCGCACCGTGCGGATGCCCGACGCGGGCCCCAGCTTCGCCCGCAACTGAGCGATGTGCACGTCCACGGTCCTGCCGGACGCGTAGTCGGCGTGACCCCATACTGCGGAGAGCAGCTGCTCACGGGTGAACACCCGCCCGGGGGACCGCGCCAGGTAGGAGAGCAGGTCGAACTCGGTCGCCGTCAGCGACAACTCCGCGGCGTCGAACGTGGCCGACCTGGTGTCTTGATCGAGCACGAGAGCGCCGAGGCGCACCTCATGGCGACTCGGCACCCCGTGAGCGCGGCGAAGCACGACCTTCAGCCGGGTCACAAGCTCCCGCGGTGAGAACGGCTTGGTGAGATAGTCGTCGCCGCCGAGTTCGAGCGCCACGAGCCGCTCGATCTCGTCGTCGCGCGCCGTCACGAAGATGATCGGCGTCCAGTCGTCGTCCGCCCGAAGCCGTCGGCACAGCTCGACCCCGTCCACGCCCGGCAGGCCGACATCCAGCACGATGGCCACCGGACGACGAGAACGGATGACGCCAAGCGCGGCATCCCCGTCGCCTACAACCTCGACTCCGAAACCGGCGCGCGTGAGATAGAGCCGTTCGAGGTCGGCGATCGCACGCTCGTCTTCGACCACGACGACGAGTCCGGAGGGCGCATCCATGGCTCCATTCAAGCCGGTGCAGAATGCCCGTGCCCCGGCTTCCCGCGCCTCTCAGACAACCCTTACGTTCCTCGAACACGCGCCCGACGGCTGCCGCACACGGGTTTGCGAGTCTTGATGGGTCGTACCGTGCGAGCGCCGCGCTCGCCCGGCAGGCGTTCCCGGGCAGAGCCGGGAGCAGAGCGAAGGGAATCCCTACCATGAAGGAACCGAACAAGGACATCGCCGGCGGGTTTCGCCGCCGGGTCGCCAAGGAACGACTCGCGCTTGCCGTGGCCGGGGTGACGGCGGTTGCAGCAGTGGTCGGCGGTGTCGCCGCGGCGTCAGTGCCGGCGTCGGCGCAGACGGTGGCCATGCGCACGGTCGCGGCCACTTCGCCGATCGTTCCCGCCGCGAGCGCGTCCGGGACCAAGGGTCGCCTCTGCGGTGCGGTGCTGCTCGTGGTGAAGCGCGACTACGACAGGCTGCCCGATGCCCTGCGCAAGGACGTGGCATCCGCCCGGCATCAGTCCTCGAAATCCGCCAAGCGCACGGCCCTGGAGAACGTGCTGAAGAAGGCGCAGTCCGGCGGTTATGGCACGGATGTCGAGTCGGTCGCGAAGGACAAGAAGACGCCCGCGGGCTTCAAGGCAGCATGGGATCGTCTGCCGTCCTCGTTGCGGGACGACCTGAAGAAGGCGAAGGACGCAAGCGGTGACACCCGCACGTCCGACTTGAAGGCCATCGCATCGAAGGCGGAGTCCGGAGGTTACGGTGACCGTGTGAAGGGTGCCGTCGACAAGGCGAAGACGCGGCTCGACGCGTGCGTGGCGCGCGCGCAGGGCTCCGGATCGACGAGCAAGCCGACCACGCCGTCCACCGGCACGCCCACGCCGAGCACGAGCACACCCGCGCCGACGTCGACGACAGGAGCCTGACCGTCAGGCCAGGTGCTTCTGCCAGGTGCCGTTCAGCGCCATCGACTCGTAGCCCAGAGCATCGTTGATCGCCCGCATCGGGCCGTTCTCCGCGGCGTTCCAAGTGAGAACGCGCTCCACACCAGGCGCAACCCGCTTCAGCGCCTGCAGGTTGGCGAGCTTCACCGCGAGGCCGAGTCGGTGCCCGCGGTGCGCGGCCACTACGAGCGTGTCCCACTGCTCGACCTTTTTCGAGCCCTCGGCCACGAGCAGGATCGTGTACGCGACCACCTCACCGGTTGCCTCGTGCACCGCCGCGGCGACGAGGGTGGGCTCTCCGGCGTGCATCCAGCGCTGCTCCTCGTCGCGCACCCGCTGCGCGTCCCAGTGCTCTGGGTCGAGCACGATGCCCTCGTGCGGCACGTCGAGCACCATGCGGGCACGCGCCGCGGCGTAGCCGTCGACGAGTTCGTCCGGGCAACGCCGCCACCACGTGATGATCCGATACCCGGTCCCGTGCTCGTCTGCTTCCCGCTGGAGCCGATCGTGCAGGCCGTCCGGCAACGGTAGATTCTGCCTGCTGACCAGTTCCACCTGGCCCAGCCGGTAACCCGATTCGAGGGCGAACCTCGTCGCGTCGTCCATCGGCAGCCCCGTGGGGCCCGCCTCAGGAGCCACGGTGCGGGCATCCGGCGGGATGTCCGCCAGCACGTGCTCGGTGAACGTCGAGATGTCGACGCGGCCGGCGTCGGCGACCAGCTCCTCGCCCTGGCGGAGCAGGGCAGCACCGATGCCGTGCCGGCGAGCGGCCGGGATGACGTGCACCTCGATCTCGGCGGTGGTCGCGTCCTCCTCGAGCGGAACCGTGACCAGCAGGCGCCCGGTGGGAACGCCGTCGAGCCGGGCGAGGTAGAGCATCCGCAGTCGGAACGAGCTGTCCCGGTACCAGGCGAGCTGGTCCGATGGGTTGTAGACGAAGTCGTCGTTGTGCCACAGGTGAAGGGCGCAGTCGTTGCCGACATCCACGAATCCGGTGAAGTCGTCGGCGTCGGCAGCCATGCTCTCGGGCACGGCCACCCGCTCGATCGTCACCCGCATGAGACTCCCTGCAACGGCAATTAGCCGAACAGCCTATCCAGCTGCCCGCCTGGCCGCCAGGCGTCGGGTACCGTAGAGACGGCTTCGCGCCCCGTCGACGCAAACGGGACGAGATGAGGCTTCAGAAGGGGGCGCCGGTTGCATCTGAAGAGCTTGACGCTCAAGGGCTTCAAGTCCTTCGCTCAGCCGACGACCTTCGTCTTCGAACCCGGTGTCACGTGCATCGTCGGGCCGAACGGATCCGGCAAATCGAACGTCGTGGATGCCCTCGCCTGGGTGATGGGGGAGCAGGGCGTCAAGACGCTTCGCGGCGGGAAGATGGAAGACGTCATCTTCGCCGGAACGTCGACCAGGGGGCCGCTTGGCCGTGCCGAGGTGACGCTCACGATCGACAACGCCGACGGTGCGCTGCCGATCGAGTACTCCGAAGTCACGATCAGTCGCACACTGTTCCGGAACGGCGGCAGCGAGTACGCCATCAACGGCAAGCAGTGCCGTCTGCTCGACGTGCAGGAGCTGCTGAGCGACTCCGGCCTCGGGCGCGAGATGCACGTCATCGTCGGTCAGGGACAGCTGGATGCCGTTCTGCACGCGAGCCCCGACGACCGGCGAGGCTTCATCGAGGAGGCGGCAGGCATCCTGAAGCATCGCAGGCGCAAGGAGAAGACCCTGCGCAAACTCGAGGCGATGCAGACCAACCTCACGCGCCTCAGCGACCTCGCGGGCGAGATCCGACGTCAGTTGAAGCCGCTCGGTGCGCAGGCCGAGGTGGCGAGGGAGGCGCAGACCATCGCCGCGATCGTGCGCGACGCGCGCGCGCGACTGCTGGCAGACGAGGTGGTCGGACTGCGTACTGCGCTCGACGACTACTCGCGCGACGAATCGCAGCGGCACAGCGAACGCATCGTGCTGCAGGAACAGCTCGAGCAGAAGCAGCTGCGGATCGCGCGCATCGAGCAGGAGCAGGTCGGCGACGCGGTCGATGCGGCCCGCCGCACCGCCTTCGCGCTGGAGTCGGCGCAGGAACGACTGCGCTCCCTCTATACACTCGCGAACCAGCGACTGGCGCTCCTGGGCTCGCAGACAGACCTCTCCGAGTCGGCGCGCACCGTCACCCCCGACATGATCGAGGCGTCGAAAGCGGAGGCGGCTCTGCTGCGCGACGGGGTAGGCGAAGCGGATGCCGCGGTGTCAGCCGCGCAGGCCGCCACCCGTGCCGCGCGTTCGCGCCTCGATGCGCTCGACGAGCAGATCGCCGCGCAGAGTGCGCTCGTCTCGCAGCACGACCTCGAGCTCACCAAGCTGGCCGGGCAGGCGGATGCCGCAGCGCAGCGTCTCGCGGCTCTCCGCGGTGAGGTGCTCCGGCAGCGGAACCAGCTCGAGGCGGCCGAACAGCGGAGAGCGGCGGCCGAGGAGGCGCTCTCGGACAGCGAGGGCGACTCCCCGCTGGGAGCGGACGCGCAGAGCGAGCTGGCCGAGGCGTACGAGGTCGCGCAGGCGGCGGTGTTCGAGGCCGAGGCGGAGATCGAACGGCTCCGTGACGAGTTGCGCGCGCTGGAACGGGAGCGCGATGCGTTGTCCGGCCAAGTGAACGCACTCGGTCGAGCGTTGGAAGCCAGGGACGGCTCGGCCGCGCTCATCGCCGCGGCACGCACGGGAGTCGAGGGCCGCGTGGCCGACGCGATCAAGGTCGAGCCGGGATTCGAGGTGGCCATCGCGGCAGCGCTGGGCTCACTGGCCGATGCCGTGCTCGTGGCCGACCGGGATGCCGCGGTCGGAGCCGCCCGATTCGCCGCCGAGGAGGATCTCGGCTCGATCGAGCTGGTCGTCGGAGCCGGCATCACCAGCAGGAGCGCCGGAGCTGACGCCGATGCGCTGACCGACATGCCGAAGGGCGCACGGCGCGCCGAGGAGTTGCTGCTGGCAGGCACGGACAGCATCCGCGACCTGTTGCGGCAGACGGTTGTCGTCGCCGGCCTGGACGAGGCCCACCGGATCTGGCCGAGCACGGGCGACGACACGGTGCTCGTGACACGCACCGGCGAGGTGCTGTCGAAGCACACGCTCAAGGGCGGTTCGGGCAAGGGAGCCGGCCGTATCGAGCTGCTGGCCGAGCGGGACGCCGCCGCCGCGCGTCTCGACGAGCTGGAGTCCGCCATCGCGACCGCGAAGGCGGAGCACGACGGGCAGCGCGAGGCGCTGCAGGCGGCCAAGCAGGCATCCGCGGCGGCTCTGACCCAGCTGCGGGCCTACGACGCACAACTCGCCGAGCAGACCGAGAGGTCCAGCCGGCTGACGGCTCAGCTCGAGGCGGCGAACGCGGAGGCCGGCCGTATCGACCGGGGCATCGCCGAGTCGGAGGCCAAGGTCGCCGAGGCCGAGCAGGCGGCCGCCGCCGCCAAACGCGCCCACGAGACGCACGCGTCGAAGCCGCGGCCCATTCTCGATGTCGGTGAGCGGGATGCCGTCTCGGCCGAGCTCGAATCGTGCCGCGAAGCGGAGGTTCAGGCCCGGATGGCCGCGGAGACCGCGCGGGAGCGAGTGCGCGCCGAGGAGACGCGAACCGCCTCGCTCGTGAAACGGCTCGATGAGGAACGCACCGCGGCGGCGGAGGCCGCGCGGCGTGAGGTCGTCCGCAGGCACCAGGTGGATGCCGCCGAGCGGGTCATCGCGTCGCTGCCGAGTGTGCTCGACTCCGTCGACCGGTCCGTGAGCAGCGCACGCACGGAGCTGGCGGCCGCGGAGGCCGCCCGGGCCGGCCAGAACGAGGAACTGACGGCGTTGCGCCGCGATGAGGCCGCACTACGCGACCGGTTGCAGGCGGTCAGCGAGAGCGTGCACGGACTCGAGCTGCAGATCTATGAGAAGAAGCTGCACCTGTCATCCCTGCTCGAACGTGCAGGCAGCGAGCTCGGGCTCGTCGAAGACGTGCTCGTGGCCGAGTACGGGCCCGAAACGCCCATTCCCGCTGAGACCGAAGACGGCGATGAGCGGCCGTTCGTGCGCGCCGAGCAGGAGAAGCGGCTGCAGGATGCCGAGCGCAAGCTGGGCAGGCTGGGCCGGGTGAATCCGCTCGCGCTGGAGGAGTTCGCCGCACTCGAGCAGCGACACAAGTTCCTCACCGAGCAGCTGACCGACCTCACGAACACCCGCAAGGACCTGCTCACGATCATCGCCGACATCGACGAGCGCATGCAGGGCATCTTCTCGGACGCGTTCGAAGACACTCGCCGCTCGTTCGCCGAGGTGTTTCCCGTGCTGTTCCCTGGCGGCAGCGGAAGCATCCGTCTCACCGACCCGGACGATCTGCTGACGACGGGCATCGAGGTCACCGTTCGGCCCGCGGGGAAGAAGATCGAGCGGCTCTCGCTGCTCTCGGGCGGCGAACGTTCGCTGGCGGCTGTGGCGTTCCTCTTGGCCATCTTCAAGGCGCGACCCAGCCCCTTCTACATCATGGACGAGGTGGAGGCCGCGCTCGACGACGCCAACCTCGGCCGCCTCCTCACGACGTTCGAAGACCTCCGAGCGGACAGCCAGCTGATCGTCATCACGCACCAGAAGCGCACGATGGAGATCGCGGACGCGCTCTACGGCGTCTCGATGCGCCAGGACGGCGTATCGGCGGTCGTCGGTCAGCGGGTCGCCGAGCGGGAGCCCCGAGCCGAGGCCGTCGAGGAGGAGCGGCAGACCGCCTGAGCCTGACGGCCTACGGCAGTTCCCGTGCCGCTCGGATGACTCCCTTCGGATCGTGCCGCTCCTTGAGACGGCGCAAGCGCGCGATCGAATCCGGATCGTAGGCATCCGCGATCGTGGCGCTCGCATCCGTCAAGGTGAGCACGTTCCCTGTGGCGGGCGTGGCGCCCACCGCGGATGTCAGCGGTGCGAATGCCGCATCGACCTCCGCCGTTCCCGGGCCACCGGGAACCATCACGCTGGCGCCCACGTACGCCGGAGCAGCGACGTGCGCCGCGACGGAGCGCGAGCGGTCGCCGCTGACGAGAGACCCGCCGAACGGGCGCACCTCGAATCGGAACAGTCCGTGTGCGGATGCCTGGTGGAACGCGTCGACCAGACGCTCGGCCGACGCGGTATCGACGCCGGCTGTCGCTCTGCCCCAGTCCTCGTAGTGCATCGGGTCGGTGGGTTCGGCGGCGACTGCTGCGAGCGACCCGATGCCGAACGTGCTGAACGTATCGGCGATCGGCGTTCCCACTGCGCGCAACGGCTCGATCAGCCGGGCGCCGGAGCTCGAGTCTCCGAGGTGAAGGGCGTCCACCGAGGCGAATGTTCTGCCCCGCAGCGCCTCGGGCAGTGCCGGCGCATCGGGGAAGTTGATCATGCCGAACGAGAGGCCGAGCGCGGGTTCGGTGTTCGCGAGTTCGAACACGGCGCTGAGCAGATCGGCGCCACGCTCGGGGGCGAACATGAGCTTGCCGCCGTAGAGCTCGTCGCCGTCGAACAACGAGAACTCGATCGCGGTCACCACACCGAACAGCCCACCTGCGCCGCGCAGCGCCCACATCAGCTCAGGGTCACTGTCGTCGCTGATGTGCCGCACGTCGCCGGCGGCATCCACGAGCTCCACCGCCGTGAGCGCAGGAGCCTGCAACCCGTACGCGCGCCCGAACATCGAGTGCCCGCCACTCAGCGAATAGGCGACGGTGTTCACCTCGGGGTTGCTCCCGGCCAGCGCGATCAGGCCCGTGCCTTCCAGAAGCGGAAGCACCCGCCCCCAGTTGACGCCGGCACCCACGCGAACCGTGCGACGCTCCACGTCGACGGAGACCTCGTCGAACGCGCTCGGCCTGATCAGGATGATGCCGGAGAGGTCGCGGGCGGCCGAGTGCCCGTTCGGCTGGGTCAGCACGCCGAGCCCGGCTGCGGCGGCCGTTCGCACGACGCGTTCCACATCGGAGACGTCCGCCGGAACCGCGACTGCCACCGGACGCTGGTCGACGGCGAGGTTCCAGGCGAGCCGCGCCTGGTCATATCCGTCATTGTCGGGAAGGAACAGGGTGCCGGAGAGGCTGGAGCGAAGCTCGTCGAGAAAGGAGGTCGTCTGCATGCGCTCGACAGTACGTGCACCCACTGACGTCGGCGCCGTTGCCCATAGTCTTGACGCATGGCTGAACGCTCCTGGTCCCTGGCCGGCGCGCTCCGTGGCATGTTCGCGAAGCGCACGATCGACGACGAGACCTGGGACGACCTCGAGACCGCCCTCATCACAGCAGACTTCGGCCCCGCGCTCACGGAGGAGATCGTCGATGAGCTGCGTCGGAAGGTCGACCGCTACCGCACGACGGACCCCGCCGATCTGCAACGGATGCTCCGCGAGACCATCGAGGAACGTCTCGCCCGCTTCGATCCCACCCTGAAGCTCACGGAGCGTCCGGCCGTCGTGATAGTCGTCGGGGTGAACGGCGTCGGCAAGACCACCACGATCGGAAAGTTCGCCAAGTTCGTGCGCAACTTCGATCGCTCCGTCGTCGTCGGTGCCGCCGACACGTTCCGCGCCGCCGCGGTCGAGCAGCTGGCGACCTGGGCGCAGCGTGCGGGCGCCGAGATCGTGCGGCCGCAGCAGGAGCGGCAGGATCCGGCATCCGTCGCTTTCCAGACCATCGAGTACGCCAAGAACACCGGAACTGAGATCGTGATCATCGACACGGCCGGTCGCCTGCACACGAAGGGCGGACTGATGGACGAGCTGGCGAAGATCAAGCGCGTTGTGGAGAAGCAGGCGCCGATCTCGGAGGTGCTGCTCGTGCTCGACGCGACGACCGGCCAGAACGGGCTCGCCCAGGCGCAGGCATTCATCGAGCACGCCGGTGTGACGGGGCTCGTGCTGACCAAGCTCGACGGCTCGGCCAAGGGCGGATTCGTTCTCTCAGTGCAGGAGCGCACCGGGCTCCCGATCAAGCTGGTCGGGCAGGGTGAAAGCATCGGCGACCTCACCGGATTCACGCCGCACGTCTTCGCCCAGCAGCTGGTCGGCTGACCGCGGAAAGGGATACGGGCATGGCGATAGAGCACGACTTCTTCGGCATCGTCGAGGAGGACTCCACGGGCGGTCTGTACTGGAGCGAGACCGTCGAAGTGGCTGAACAGCCCGTGCAGGTCGAGCTCAGGGCACCGGCCGCCGGCGACGTCGCCGAGAGCGGTCTTGATGCCGCTGCCACGGTCATCCGTTCGCTGGAGGGACTGGATGCCCGCGCCCGTGACGCGCTCATCGCGGAACTCAGCGAGCGCGGTTCGGTGACGACGCAGTACATCGACCACCGGGTCGACGACATGGGGGAGTCGCTGCTCGACCTGCTCGTGCACAACTCGGGCGACATCGCCATGGATGTGCTGCGCTCCCTGCAGCTTCTCGCCGTGTCGCTGCGCCCGGATGTCACCGGAGACGACGACGCCTTCGCGGTCTTCACCTACTCGATCGACCCCGACGAGACGGATGCGGTGCTGCAGGTGAGCTTCGACGACCGCGGCGACGTGGTGGCCGTGGACGACGGCGAGTAGGGCTCAGCACGCTCTACTACCATTGAGCCCACCATGGCTACCTTCGGCACGCTCTCCGACCGGCTCACCGAGACCTTCAAGAACCTCCGCACCAAGGGCAAGCTCTCGGCGTCGGATGTCGACGGCACCGTCCGCGAGATCCGTCGCGCCCTGCTCGATGCGGACGTCTCGCTCGATGTCGTCAAGCAGTTCACCGCGACCGTGCGCGAGCGCGCGCTCAGCGACGAGGTCAACCAGGCGCTGAATCCCGCGCAGCAGGTGGTGCAGATCGTCAACGAGGAGCTGATCGGCATCCTCGGCGGGCAGCAGCGCAGGCTCGAGTTCGCGAAGAACCCGCCGACCGTCATCATGCTGGCCGGTCTGCAGGGCGCCGGTAAGACCACCCTGGCCGGCAAGCTCGCCAAGTGGCTGAAGAAAGACGGCCACACCCCGATGCTGGTCGCGGCCGACCTGCAGCGTCCGAACGCGGTCACCCAGCTCCAGGTCGTCGGCGAGCAGGCGGGAGTTCCGGTGTTCGCGCCCGAGCCCGGCAACGGCGTCGGCGACCCGGTCCGGGTGGCGAAGGATGCCGTCAAGCAGGCCGAGAGACAGCAGTACGACGTCGTCGTGATCGACACGGCCGGCCGCCTCGGCATCGATGCCCAGCTGATGAAGCAGGCGTCGGACATCCGCAAGGCGACGAACCCCGACGAGGTGCTGTTCGTCATCGACGCGATGATCGGACAAGACGCGGTCAACACGGCGAAGGCGTTCCAGGAGGGCGTGGACTTCACCGGCGTCGTGCTCACGAAGCTCGACGGCGACGCCCGAGGCGGCGCGGCGCTCTCGATCGCTTCCGTCACCGGCAGGCCCATCATCTTCGCGTCCACCGGTGAGGGGCTCGACGACTTCGAGCCGTTCCACCCGGATCGCATGGCCAGCCGCATCCTGGATCTCGGCGACGTGCTCACGCTCATCGAGCAGGCGCAGCAGGCGTTCGACGAGGACGAGGCGCGCAGGGTCGCTGAGAAGTTCGCGACCGACAGCTTCACGCTCGACGACTTCCTGAAGCAGATGCAGCAGCTGCGCAACATGGGCTCGATCAAGAAGATGATCGGAATGCTGCCCGGCGCTGGCGCGATGCGGCAGCAGCTCGACCAGTTCGACGAGAGGGAGGTCGTGCGCACCGAGGCGATCATCCAGTCCATGACTCCCGCCGAGCGGCACAACCCCAAGCTCCTGAACGGTTCCCGGCGTCTGCGCATCGCCAAGGGCGCCGGCATGACGGTGACGGATGTCAACCAGCTGGTGCAGAGGTTCGAGCAGGCCTCGAAGATGATGAAGACCGTCGCCAAGGGCGGCGTGCCGAATGTGCCGGGCATGGGGCCCATCCCGGGCGCCGGCTACGGCGGACGCAAGCAGCAGCAGAAGAAGGGCAAGTCGTCGCGCTCGGGCAACCCGGCCAAGCGCGCCGCCGAGAACGCGGCGCTGGCGGCGGGAGTGAAGCCCGGCGGCTCCTCAGCGGGCGGATCGGGCTTCGGCCTCGGCGGGCAGCAGGGCACGGCACCGGCGGCAGGTCAGAAGGGCGGCCAGCAGCCTCCGACAGGCGAGGAACTCGCGGCGGTGCAGCGGCTTTTCGGCCGCGGCTAGCGGGCCCCGGCCCCTCCCGTCCGGCCGACCTGGCTCTCAGCCGACCGAGTCAGCCGGCGCCGTTTCCGCTTGCCGCCGGGTGCCAGTCGAGCCCGTTGCGCAGCTCTTTCGTGAGCGAGGAGACGACGGCCGGCAGGCTTCCGCCGTTCGCGTCGGCGACGGCGAGTTGTCGCTGATAGCTGATGCCTCGCTCGAGGATGCGCTCCACGTCGGCCAGCTCCCTAGCGCATCCGAGTCGCTCTGCCGTTGGCGCCAGCTCCGACACGAGCGAGCGGATGCCGTCGGCCACCGCGCCCTGCGCTCCGCCGGCATCCACGATGATGTCCGCGTCGATGCCCCACCTCGCAGCCCGCCACTTGTTCTCGCGCACGAACCACGGTTGCAGCACCATCGGCGACTCTCCGCTGTCTAGCTGGTCGGACATCCGGTCGACGAGGCAGTGGATTACGGCCGCCAGGGCTCCGAGCTCCGTCGCGGTGGACACCCCGTCGCACGCCCGCATCTCCACCGTGCCCCAGTGCGGAGACGGCCGGATGTCCCAGCGCACCTCGGTGTAGTCCCTGATAACGCCCGTGGTGATCAGGTCGTCGACGTAGCCCTCGTAGTCGCTCCACTCGGTCAGCTGCCAGGGCAGTCCGGCTGTGGGCAGCTGCTGGAACATCAGTGCCCGGTTCGACGCGTACCCGGTCGCGACTCCGCCCCAGAACGGGCTGGACGCGCTGAGCGCCTGCAGGTGCGGGTAGTACGTGAGCAGCCCGTTCACGATCGGGAGCACCTTGTCGCGGTCATCGATGCCCACGTGCACGTGCACACCCCAGATGAGCATCTGCCGCCCCCACCACTGCGTGCGTTCCAGCAGGTGGTCATAGCGCTCCGACTGCGTCGAGCGCTGGTCGAACCACTGCGCGAACGGGTGCGTTCCGGCGCACATGAGCTCGACATCCATCTCGTCCGTGACGGTGCGCACCAGGCCGATGAGCCCCTGCAGGTCGGCGACGGCGTCAGGAACGCTGCGGTGCACGCGGCTGACCAGCTCGATGGTGTTCAACAGCAGCTCGTGCGTGATCTGCGGATGCTCGCTGCCATCGCCAGGACCGAGTGCCGGAAGCACCTCGTCGGCCACCTGCACCAGGTCGCCGGTGTCACGGTCGACGAGCGCGATCTCCCACTCGATGCCCACTGTGGAGCGCTCGGATTCGGCGAACTCGATCCGCATGGGCCGTCCCCTTCGCGGTGTCATCGTCGAGTCGAGAGTCTCTTTCGCGCCGTCGATCCTGCGATTGACGGACGTGACAGATTTCCCGACCGGGACTTCGGGCTAGCCTATCGTTCGCTGAGTTCACCATCGTGGGAGGCTCGGTACAGGCGCCACGGCCGGTCCCGTCGGTGTCGCAGGGTCGCGACTTCAGGGGAGGGGTCCCGACCTGGCGTGAGCGGAACGGAAGAGACACATATGCGACTGATGGTGCAAGGAACCCGGGATCGGCTGGAGAACGAACTCGACATCCCCGTTTCGAAATATCACGCACACCGTGCCCTCGTGCTGGCGTCGCTGGCTGAGGGCACGAGCGTGGTGAGGGGACTGTCGGCGACCCGGCAGATCGAGTGGACGGTGAGCGTGCTGCGCGCGCTCGGCACGCAGATCGACATCGACGGGGACTCGTACATCGTGCACGGTGGCAGGTACCGGGCGTCCGACGTCGTCGAGCGGGGGTCGAGCGGCCCGGACGGTGTGCTGAACGTGGGTTCCAGCGGCACGACGCTGTACTTCATGGTCGGCCTCGCATCGCTGGCGGATCGTCCGATGACGCTCACCGGCATGAAGTACTTCCAGCGCCGGCCGATCAAGGCCCTGCTCGACTCGCTCCGGCAGATGGGCGTGCAGCTGCAGAGCACTGACGACTGCCCGCCGATCACGGTGCAGCCGCAGGCACCGCAGGGCGGAGACGTCTCCATCGCAGGAACGCTCTCCCAGTGGCTGAGCGGCCTGCTGCTGCTCGCACCGTTCGCGCAGAACGACACCACCATCCATGTCACGGGTGGCCACCTGAACGAGCAGCCCTACGTCGACCTGACCGTTCGCATGATGCGCATGTTCGGGCTGCGGGTCGAGGTCTCCGACGACTGGCTCACCTACCGGGTTCCCGCGGGCCAGACCGCGACACCTACCGAGTACACCATCCCGCCGGACATCGGGTCGGCGGCGTTCGGGATCGCGGCGGCGGCGCTGCACCCGGGCGATGTGCTGCTCCGCGGACTCTCGGCGACGCGCGCGGCCGAGACGGACCATCCCGAAGCCGAGTTCCTCGACCTCGCGGCCGAGATGGGCGTGCCGATGATCAGGGACGAGAAGACCGGGTTCGTGCGTATTGCCCACGACGGCCTGAAGCTGAAGCCGATCGACGTGGACTGCGGGCCGATTCCCGACCTGCTGCCGGTGCTCTCGTCGCTCGCCACGTTCGCCGACGGCACGTCGCGACTGCACAACGTGAAGCACATCAGGCTCAAGGAGTCCGACCGCGTGGCGGCCATGCTGCAGCTGAACCGCATGGGCGGCCGGCTCGAGCAGAGCCCCGACGAGCTTCGGATCACCGGAGTCGATTCGCTGACCGGTGCCGCGATGTCGTCGTTCAACGACCATCGCGTGCTGATGGCGCTGGCCGTGGCGGCCACGCGTGCCGAGGGCCGGTCGACGCTCACGTATCCGCACGCCTATCGCATCTCGTATCCGATGTTCCTCGACGAGATGAACGGCATCGGACTGCACATGGATGTCGGCACCAAGCCGGTCGAGGACGAGCGCGAGGAGCACGCCGCGACCGCCGACGACCTGGCGGCCTCGCTCGGCGCCCTCGCCGAACCGCTGCTTCTCACGCAGGCCGTCGCAGCGACTAGGGCGGCCGAGCCGGATGCCCCCGCCGTGCTGGAGGCGGACGGCCACGCCCTCACCTCGCTCACCTGGCGTGAGCTGGGCGAGGAGGCCGACAAGGTGTCCGCACTGCTGCTGGAGATGGGTGTGCGCCGCGGCGAGCCCGTCGCGGTGCAGCTGCCGAACTGGAGCGAGTTCGTCGCGATCGCGCTCGGCATCATGCAGGTCGGCGCCGTCGTGACGCCGATCATGCCCGTGTTCGGACCGCGTGAGACCTCGATGACCCTGAGCCGGTCGCGCGCCCGCGTCGTGTTCCTGCCGAACTACTTCCGAGGGCGGCAGCCGGTCGTGGAGCTGCTTGCCACTATCGACGAGGCCGAGGCACGAGGCAGGCGGCTCTCGATCGAGCACGTGGTCGTGCTGCGCAGTGAGAACCGCCGCGGCGCGGACTCGTCGGTGGAGGTTCCGCCGATCCCGAACGACGCCCTCGAAGATGCAAGGGCGACGGACTGGAACTGGCGCTACTACGACGCGGCGCTGGAGGCGGTGACCGTCGACAACGACGTCCTCGCGCGTGTCGCCCCGCGGCTTGACGACTACTGCCAGCTGCTGTTCACCTCTGGCACGACCGGCGAGCCGAAGGGTGTGCAGCACACGTACCGCAGTCTCGGCCTCGCCACGGCCATGGAGGTGCGGCACCTCGGCCTCACGCACGACGACCGCATCTACGTTCCGTCTCCGCTGGCCCATCAGACCGGATTCCTCTATGGCATGCTGCTGGCCTGGCGGCTCGGAGTCGCGGTGGTCATCCAGCCCATCTGGGACGGTCGGGTGGCACTCGAAAGGGCGTTCGGCGAGGGGAAGGCCACGTTCGTGCAGGCGGCCACGCCGTTCCTGTCCGACCTCCTCACGCTCGTCGAGGCCGGCGAGCCGGCGCCGAGCAGCCTGCGCACCTTCGTCGCGACGGGTGCGGCCGTTCCACGCGCGCTCTCGCAGCGCGCGACGGACGTGCTCGGCACCAAGGTGCTCGGCGCGTTCGGCACGACCGAGACGTGCCTTGGCACCCTGGCGGGCGCCGACGACAAGCCCGAGGATGCCTGGGGCAGCGACGGTCGCGCCCTCTTCGGCGTCGACGTGCGCATCGTCGACGACCAGGGTCAGGCGGTGGAGGCCGATGTCGAGGGCAACTATGAGCTGCGGTCGCCGACCGTGTTCGATGGATACCTGGACCGCTTCGACCTCACCTCCGACGTCTTCACCCCCGACGGCTGGTACCGCACCGGTGACCTCGCCTACCTCGACAAGGCCGGATTCCTGCACATCACCGGCCGGGTGAAGGATGTGATCAACCGCGGCGGCGAGAAGATTCCCGTTGTCGAGATCGAGAACCTGCTGTACCAGCATCCGAAGGTCACCGACGTCGCCATCGTCGCCATGCCCGACCCGCGTCTGGGCGAGCGGGCGTGCGCCTTCGTCGTCCCCGCGGCCGACGGTTCGCCTCTGACCCTTGCCGAGGTGCAGGATTATCTCGGTCGTGCGGGCACGTCGAAGTACTACTGGCCCGAGCGCATCGAGCACATCGACGCGCTGCCTCGCAATGCGGTGGGGAAGATCCAGAAGAACCTGCTGCGCGAGCAGGCGGCCGCGCTCGTGGCCGCCGAGCACGAGAACAGCACCGCCGCGCACAAGAAGGAGAATGCATGAGCCAGGTCGCCGGCACGGAGTACGAGACCGTCGCGAGTCCGTTCGGGGAAGACGAGTTCGCCGCTCTCAAGCGCGAGGTCACCGACTGGGTCACCGGTCCCGGTGAGGATTACGCGGAGCGGATCGAGGCCGCCGGCGCCTTGCCGCCCGAGCTGTTCGGCGAGCTGCGTGACCGCGGCTACCTTTCGCTGGCGGCTCCCGAGCGGCTCGGTGGGCGCGGCATCCCGTTCCCGCAGTACCTGGAGCTGATGGAGATCTTCTCCCGCTCGCACGCGTCGATCCGCATGCTCGTGCACGTGATCAACGGCACCTGGCGCGCCATGGACCCGTACATGACCGACGAGCAGCGCGCGGAGTTCGTCGTGCCCTCCGTCACGGGTCAGAAACTCGTCGCCTTCACACTCACCGAGGCGACGGGCGGAACCGGTGCAGACATCCACACCACCGTGCGCCGCGAGGGCGACACATATCTGCTGAACGGCGAGAAGCACCTGATCACGTTCGGCGTGAAGTGCGACTGGTGGCTGCTGGCAGCGCGACTGGAGGGCTCCAGCGGCAAGCACGGCGTCGTGGCGCTCATGGTGCCGAACACCGGGCTGCCCGGCGCCGAGGTGATCGACGACTCCGAGACGATGGGCGTGCACGGAACCGACCACGCGATCCTGCGCTTCCACGACACCCCGGTGCCGGTCGCGAACCGGGTCGGCGAGGAGGACCAGGGGCTCGAGGTCATGCTCGGCGGATTCCTGCTGCCGAGCCGCGTCTCCGTTGCGATGAGCTGCATCGGGCTCGCGGAGCGGGCGCAAGAACTGGCGGTGCAGTACGCGCAGCGCCGCGAGACGTTCGGCAAGAAGCTCGCCGAGCGGCAGGCTGTGCAGTTCCTGCTCGCGGAGAACTTCGCAGACATCCGTGCCGCGAGGGCACTCGTGCTCGAGGCCGCACGCGCCTACGAGAACGACGAACCCGAAGCGGGCGTGCTCTCCAGCGCCAGCAAGATGATCGCCGTCGACATGCTGACCAGGGTGACCGACAAGGCGCTGCAGATCCACGGCGGCCAGGGCTACTGGAAGCGCAACCCGATCGAGCGCGTGTACCGGGATGCCCGCGCGCAGCGCTTCGAAGAGGGCACCAACGAGATCCAGAAACTCGTCGTCGGCCGTGCCGTGCTGACCGGTCAGGTCTGACCGCTCACCATCACCGCCCCATCTCCCCGAACGAACGAACGAACCGAACAGGAGCACCTCAGCCCATGACGTCCGCCCCGACCGACTCCGGCGCTTCCCCCCGCGTCACCCTCATCACCGGCAGCTCCCGCGGCATCGGCCGCGTGCTGGCTCTGAAGCTCGCCGCCCGCGGCGAGCACGTGGTGGTGAACTACAAGACGAACGCCGACCTGGCCGAAGACGTCGTCCGCGAGGCGCGTGCGGCGGGCGGTGGCGGCATCGCCGTGCAGGCGAACATCGAGGAGCCCGACGACATCGACGCGCTGTTCGAGAAGGTACGCGAGGAGTACGGTCGCCTCGACGGGTTCGTCGCCAACGCCGCGGCCAGCGCGTTCAAGCCGATCTCGGCGCTCAAGCTGCATCACCTCGACCGCAACTGGGCGATGAACGTGCGCTCGTTCGTGCTCGGCGGGCAGCGTGCGGCGCAGCTCATGACCGACGGCGGACGCATCGTTGCCCTGACCAGCTACGGATCGCTGCGAGCGTTCCCCACGTACGCCTCGCTGGGCGCGGCGAAGGCCGCGGTCGAGTCGTACGTCAAGTTCATGGCCGCGGAGTTCGGTCCCCGCAACATCACGGTGAACGCGGTGAACGGCGGCCTCATCGACACGGACTCGCTCGAGTACTTCTACCAGCGCGTGCCCGGGATGGCACCCATGTCGAGCGTGATCGAGAAGGTGCCGCTCGGCCGGCCGGGAACGGCGGACGACATGGCGTCTGCCGTCGAGTTCCTGCTCGGTGCGCACGCCGGCTATATCACCGGGCAGATCCTCACCGTCGACGGCGGCCTCACCGTCGTCGCGCCCCCATTCTGGGCCGACACCAGCGGTGAACTGCGTGCTGCCGTGTACGGCTCGGAGTCGGCGTCGTCAGAGCCCGCCGACCGGTAGAACGCCGACGGATGCCCGCCCCGGCCGAGCTGCTCGCCCGCACCTTCACCCCGTGGTCGCTGGGTTCGCTGTCCCTGCCGCACCGCGTGGTGGTGGGCAGCATGCACACCGGGCTGGAGGCGCGGGACGACGGGGGCGAGGGCCTCGCCGCGTTCTACCGCGAGCGGATCGCGGGAGGAGCATCCCTCATCGTCACCGGCGGGCTAGCGGTCTCGCCCGAGGGCCGCGGCGGTCCCGATTACGTCGTGCTGTCCGACCCCGAGGTGCAGGAGCGCCTCGCATTCGCGGTGCACGCCGCTCACGAGGCCGGCGGTGCGGTGTGTGCTCAGCTGTTCCACGCAGGCCGCTATGCCGTGCTGGGCGGGCTGACCGGCGACGCCGGGGCGCCGCTGCAGTCGGTGGCGCCGTCGCCCGTCCCCTGGGCGGCGGCGAGAGGCGAGGTGCCCAGGGAGCTGCCCACCGCGGAGGTCGGGGAGATCGTCCGCCAGTTCGCCGCGGCGGCGGCCGCCGCGAAACGGATCGGGTTCGACGCCGTCGAGGTCATGGCCTCGGAGGGCTATCTGATCAATCAGTTCTGCTCGCCGGTCACGAACCTCCGCGACGACGAGTGGGGCGGCGATCAGGAAGGCCGCGAGCGGTTCGCGATCGAGGTGGTCCGTGCCGTGCGCGACGCGGTGGGGGAATTGCCGGTCACGGTGCGGATCTCGGGCGACGACCTCATGCCGGGCGCTCCCGCGCCGGACCGGTACGCGCGGCTGGCCGTGCGGCTCGCGGCCGAAGGAGCGGATGCGATCAGCGTGGGCATCGGGTGGCACGAGTCGCGCGTGCCGACGGTGCAGGCATCCGTTCCGCACGGTGCGTGGCTGGCAGCTGCCGAACGCGTCTCGTCGGCGCTCGCGGATGCCGGTCGGAGCGCGGCGGTCATCGCCAGCAATCGGTTCACGGACCTGCGTGATGTGGAGCAGGTGCTGCGTCGCGGTACCGTGGACGCCGTCGCACTGGCTCGACCGTTCCTCGCCGATCCGCTGCTGATCGAACGGTCGCGGGCGGGCGACTTCGCCGCAGTCAACACCTGCATCGGCTGCGACCAGGCGTGCATCGATCGTTCGCTCGTCTTCGAGCCGGTGTCGTGCCTGGTGAACCCGCGGGCCGGACGTGAGAGCGAGTATCCGCTGCTGGCCACACGCACGCGCTCGCGGATCGCGGTGGTGGGCGGAGGTCCGGCAGGCATGGCGGCGGCGCTCGATCTCGCGCGCCGCGGGCACGCGGTGACCCTGTTCGAGGCGGCGGACGCCCTCGGTGGCCAGTTCGCGCTGGCCGCGCGCATTCCGGGCAAGGAGGACTACGCGGCGACCCCCCGGTCGGTGGCCTCCGAGCTCGGCAGGCTCGGCGCGGTCATCGCCGCCTCGACGATCGCCACCGCCGACCGTCTTGCGGACTTCGAAGGGGTCGTGCTCGCCTCCGGCGTGCGCCCGCGGCGAATTGACATCCCCGGTGCCGACCTGCCGCACGTCATGGACTACGAGCGAGCGATTCTCTCCGGTGTGCCGGAGGGTCCGGTGGCCGTGATCGGCGGAGGGGGCATCGGAGTCGACGTCGCCACCATGCTCGTCGAGCCGGCGGATGCCCGTGAGCGGGCCGCCGGCTTCGCCACGCGATTCGGTCTGCCTTGGTCCGCTGACCTTCTGGAGGAGCAGCGGGGGGCGTGGGCGAATCGCAACCCGTCGAACAGCGTGCGCCCGGGGAGCGAGGTGACCGTTCTGCGCCGTTCCGGCAAGTTCGGGCAAGGGATCGGGATCACCGCGCGCTGGGTTGTACTGGGCGGGCTGCGCGATGCCGGCGTGCGGATGCTGAGCGGGCTGTCCTATCGGCGCATCACGCCGGATGGCGTGGAGATCGAAACCGGCGACGGCTCGGTGGAGCTCGTCCCGGCAGCGACCGTCGTGGTGTGTGCGGGTCAGGAGTCTCACGACCCGCTGCGGCACGAGCTGGATGCGCGAGGCATCCGCTTCGAAGTCGTCGGCGGTGCAAGGGATGCCTCACGCGTCGACGCCGTGCGGGCGACGACCGAGGGCCTCGCCGCCGCGCGCCGCATCGCCGCTTGACAGCGTGAGCCACGATTATCGGTCGGGGCGCGGAATCTGCAAGAATGATCAGTCGAGTTCTCACGGAACGACCCTCTATCTTTCGTGGGGAGACTCACTCATCAGACCTCCTGCCGCGTGTGCCCCACGCCCTCGGCAGTCAGTTCGCGCGAAACACGAAAACTCTGGAGAAAAGTGGCTGTCAAGATCCGCCTGAAGCGGCTCGGAAAGATCCGTGCCCCGTATTACCGCATCGTCGTCGCCGACTCGCGCACCAAGCGCGACGGTCGTGTGATCGAGGAGATCGGCAAGTATCACCCCACCGAGGAGCCCTCGTTCATCGAGGTCGACTCCGACCGCGCGCAGTACTGGCTCGGTGTCGGCGCGCAGCCGACCGAGCAGGTGCTGGCCATCCTGAAGCTGACCGGCGACTGGGGCAAGTTCAAGGGCGACAAGAACGCCACGAGCACCGTCAAGACCCCCGAGGCGAAGGTCGCGTTCGTCGCCGACGAGAAGAAGAAGCCGGTTCTCAAGCCGAAGAGCGAGAAGCCGGCGCCGAAGGCGGAGCCGGTAGCCGAGGCTGACGCCCCCGCCGACGAGACCACCGAGGCGTAAGACCTTGCTCGCTCCCGCTCTTCAGCACCTGGTCGAGGGAATCGTCGACCACCCCGACGACGTGCATGTCGTGGCGAAGGAGTCATCGCGCGGAGAGGTCCTCGAGGTTCGTGTGAACCCCGAGGACCTCGGCCGCGTGATCGGCCGCTCCGGTCGCACGGCGAAGGCTCTTCGCACCGTCGTGAACGCGCTGGCCGACGGTCGTCGCGTGCGCGTCGACCTCATCGACTGACGAACGGTGAGCGGCAAGCGAACCGAGCCGAAACAGCCGAGGCAGCAGCTTCGCGTCGGCAGACTGACCAAGGCGCACGGTCTCAAGGGCGCCATCAAGCTCGAGCTCTACACCGACGACCCTGAGCGTCGCTTCGTGCCGGGAGCCGAGTTCTCGCTGCAGGTGCCCACCGGATCGAAGTGGCACGGCAAGACCATCCGCCTGGCGGAGATGCGCTGGTATAACGGGCATCCTGTCGGATTCTTCGAGGGTGTCACCGACCGCACCGAGGCCGAGACGCTCATCAAGGCGATCCTCTGGGTCGACCAGGACGACACGGTCGAAGAAGATGCCTGGTACGACCACCAACTCGTCGGCCTTCGGGTGCTGCGCGAGGGCACCGAGGTCGGCACGATCGCCCGGGTCGACCACCTGCCAGCTCAAGATCTGCTCGCGGTGAAGACGCATGACGGCGAGGTGCTCGTGCCGTTCGTCTCCGCGATAGTCCCGGAGGTTGACATCAAGGCCGGCACCGTCACGGTGACTCCTCCGACGGGGCTGTTCGAGGACGTGCCGGAGGACGCAGATGCCGGCGGTGCTGAGGCGGGGGAGCCCGACGCGTCGATCACGGATGCCGTCGAGTCGGACGAACGGACCGCGCCCGACACTGAGGGCTTCGCGGAGTAACAGCCGAGGTTGCTCGCGTCCTTCTCGACGCTGCTCGCGACGTCCTTAGAGAACGCTCGCGCTACACGTATCGGCATCCGCCACACGTATCGGCATCCGCCACACAATGATCCTGTAGCGGATGCCGATAGGTGTAGCGGATCCGTGTTCCGTCGCGGGCAAGCCGCCGATTCGCCGTCGATCTGATGCCCCCGTGGCCTCGCGGCGTCGATCCGGGGAGACTGAAGGCATGCGATGGCAACGGTTGTTCCGCGCCGCCATCGCGTGCGGCGCGGCACTCGCCCTCACCGCGTGCAGCGGCGGCGGGCCGCACGAGCCCGCGACGTTTCGCCCCACGATGCAAGCGACCGGACCGGTCACGCCGCCCTCCGCAACGGGCACCACGCCGCTGTGGCCGAGCTACCACGCCGACCAGGCGCGGACGGCGGCGGTGCCCGGCTCCGTACCGGACCCGGCACAAAGTGCGTGGAAAGCTGACCTCGGCGCCGCCGTCTACGGCCAGCCGGTAGTGATCGGTGACACGGTCATCGTGGGTACGGAATCCAACGAGGTGGTGGCACTGAACCGCAGCTCTGGACGCCGGCTCTGGTCGTATCGGCTCGGCGCACCGCTCACGAACGTCAGCGAGCGAGCAGGCTGTGGCAACATCGATCCACTCGGCATCACCTCGACACTCGCGATCGACGTCGGCAAACGCGAAGTCTTCGCCGTCGGTGAGGTCGTCGACGGTGACTCGGTGCAGCACAAGCTCGTGGGCCTCGCGGTCGACACCGGGCGAGAACTGCTGAACGAGAACGTGGACCCGCCCCTGCCTGCGGGGGAGAAGAGCATCCATCTGCTGCAGCGCGCCGGTCTCGCGATCGGCAACGGCCGGGTCTACATCGGCTACGGCGGCAACATCGGAGACTGCGGCAGCTACCACGGCTGGCTCGTGGGAGCATCGGAGACCACGCCCGGCGACCTCGTGAGCTTCGAGGTGGCGCGCGATGGCGAAGGCGGAGCGATTTGGCTCTCCGGCGGCGCGCCGGCGATCGGCTCCGACGGCAGCGTCTACATCACCACGGGCAACGCCAACCCGTTTCCCCCTGGTCAGGACCGGTTCGAGTACACCGAGAGCGTCGTGAAGCTGTCGCCGAGCCTGAAGGTGCTCGCCTCGTTCAAGGACCGGACGGCGAGCGGCGACGAAGACCTCGCCACCGGCAATCCGGTTCTGCTGCCCGGCGGGCTCGTCTTCGCAGTCGGCAAGACGGATGCCGGATACCTGTTGCGGGCATCCGATCTCGGTCGTGTCGCCGTGATCCGTGACGTCTGCGGCAGTGACCCCGACGGCGGCCCGGCGTACGACCCGACGACACAGCGACTGTTCGTGCCCTGCCGTGGCGGCGGCATCCAGGTCATCGACGTCGCCAAGCGGATGCTGGGTCCGCGGCTCCCCGGTGCGAACGGCGCCCCGATCGTGGTCGGCGACACGGTGTGGGCGGCGCAGTACCCGGCGGGAGGACTCACCGGCTACACGGCGAACTCGGGCACACACCGGCAGTCGCTCGACACGGGGGCGCTGCCGACCTTCGCCACCCCATCGTTCGCCGCAGGAATGCTCTTCATCGGCACACGCACGGGCGTCATCGCATTCGGCAGGTGATCGTCGCGCGTGCGGGTCCGCGGCAGTTCCTCCAACGCATCAACCCTCGACGAGGAGCGAAGTGGATGCCTCGTAAGGGCCCGGGCACGTTTCGGTGCCCTTGTTGTGCCACACCAGGTGCACGCGACTGTCGGCGATGATGCTGCCGTGAGTGTCGAATGCGGCGACGTGGCCGACTCCCGGTCTCGCGTGTCCGGTGGGTACGGGCCACACGTCGCTTTTGTGCTTGAGGGGGAGCGGACTCGGTGTTGAGCCGGACAGCGCCAGGGCAAGTCTCTGCGGTGTGCAGGCCGCGCCTCCGCAGAATCCGACATCGGCGACGCGAGAGGTATCGCCTGAGACCCGCACGCGAACTGTGTAGGAGACCCCGATCGCGGTGCACGCTGCCGGAGGCGAGGCAGAGCATGAGGTCAGCGCAGTGACCAGAACGGCCGACCCTGCCAGTGCGATCACGCTTCGACACCGCATGATGCCAGTATCCGCTGCGGTCGCATTCGGAGCATGGGTCGCACCGGCCATACGGCGTTGCCGAGCAGCGCGCTCAGGCCCGCGACACGGTCACCACCGCCGTTTTGAACTCCGGCATCGCCGACACGGGGTCGACGGCGTCGCTCGTGAGGAGGTTGGCGCTGTCGGCGTCGGGAAAGTGGAACGGCAGGAACACGGTGTCGGCGCGGATGCCCGCATCCAACTCGACCGGAGCCGTCACCCGGCCCCTGCCGTTCTCGATGACCGCCAGATCGCCGTCGCTCAGGCCGCGCGCTGCCGCCGCCGCCGGATGCAGCACCGCGACGAGCCGCGAGCGCGCCGTCATCAACTCGGGCACGCGCCTGGTCTGCGCGCCGGACTGGTAATGCTCGAGCAGCCGTCCCGTCACCATCCACAGCTCGTCTCGTCCGCGCGGTGTCTCGGTTCCCGGTCGGCGCCGCACGGGCACGAATCGGGCGCGCCCATCCTCGTGCCAGAAGCGCTCAGTGAACGGACGGGGCGTCGACAACCCGCCTGCGGGGAACGGCCAATGCACGGGCTCGCCGCTCTCGAGCATCCGGTAGTGGATGCCCGAGTAGTCGGCCTTGCCGCCCGCGGATGCCCGTGCGAGCTCCTCGAACACCTCCTCCGGCTCCGAGTCGAAGCTCACGTGCGGAGCAAGGCGTCTGGCGAGCTCGGCGAGGATCCACAGCTCACTCCTCGCCTGCCCGGGAGGAGCGATCGCACGCCGACGGCGCAGCACCCGCCCCTCGAGATTCGTCATCGTGCCGTCCTCCTCTGCCCACTGGGTCACGGGCAGCACGATGTGTGCGCGCTGGGCGGTCTCGCTGAGCACGAAATCGCACACGACGAGCGTGTCGAGCCGGTCGAACGCCTCACGCACCACGCCTGCGTTGGGCGCGGAAACGACCGGGTTCGCCCCGTGTACCAGAAGGCAGCGCACACCGCCCGGCGCGCCGGCGGTCTCCAACAGCTGCACGGCCGGCACACCCGCGCCGGGGAGGTCGTCCGCGTCCACGCCCCACACGGCCGCGACGTGAGCACGGGCATCCGGATCGGTGATCGACCGGTAGCCGGGCAGCTGGTCCGCCTTCTGCCCGTGCTCGCGCCCGCCCTGCCCGTTGCCCTGGCCGGTCATCGTGCCGTAACCGCTGCCCGGACGCCCCGGCAGCCCGAGCAGCAACGCGAGATTGATCGCGGCTGTCGCGGTGTCGGTGCCGTCGGAGTGCTGCTCGACCCCGCGACCGGTGAGGATGTACGCGTCGCCCTCGGCGAGCCGCCGCACGACCGCGCGCATCCGTTCGGCGGGCACGCCCGTGACCGCCTGGGTGCGCTCCGGCCACCACTCGGTCACGCTGCGGCGCACGGCCTCGTAGCCCGCGGTACGCGACTCGACGAACTCGAGGTCGACCAGCCGCTCGGCGATGGCGAGGTGCGCGAGCCCGAGAAGAAGCGCGAGGTCCGTCCCCGGGGCCGGAGCCAGGTGCATCCCGGCCCCGTCGACCGTCAGCTTCGCCGTCGACGAACGACGCGGATCCACCACGATGAGCCCGCCCGCCGCCCGCGCGCCCTGCAGGTGGCGCAAGAACGGCGGCATCGTGTCTGCCATGTTCGACCCGAGCACGAGCACCGTCCGGGCAGAATCGAGGTCGGTCACCGGGAACGGCAGCCCCCGGTCGAGGCCGAACGCGCGGTTCGCGGCCGCGGCGGCGGACGACATGCAGAACCGCCCGTTGTAGTCGATGCGCGAGGTGCCTAGAGCGGCGCGGGCGAACTTGCCGAGCTGATACGCCTTCTCGTTCGTCAGGCCGCCGCCACCGAAAACACCGACGGCGTCGCGCCCGTAGGATGCCTGCGCCTCCGCGATCCGTTCGGCCACGGCATCCAGCGCGGTCTCCCACGCCACCGGCACGAGGTGTTCGCTCGCATCGCGCATCAGCGGCTCCGTCAGCCGGCCAGGTGCATCGAGCACGACGGCGGATGTCCACCCCTTCTTGCAGAGTCCGCCGCCGTTGGTGGGGAAGTCACGCCCTGCGACCTCGAGCAGCGGAGCGCCCGGGTCGCGCAGCGCCGGCGTGCTCAACGTCATCGCGCACTGCAGCGCACAGTACGGGCAGTGGGTGGCCGTACCCGAGGGGAGCGGTCTCGGAGCGGCGTCGTTCATGCCGGCACCCGGGCATCCGTGAGTCCGTCGAGGATCGACTGGATGCGACCTCGGCATCCGCCGCATCCGGTGCCTGCGCGTGTGGCAGCTCCGATGTCCGCAACGGTGCACACGCCGTGCTGCGTTTCTCCGGCAGTGAGTGCGGCGTCGGCGATCTGCCCGGCACTGACGCCGTTGCACCAGCAGACGGTTGCGTCCGGGTCCGCGTCCGTGGCCCCGAGGGCTTCGCGGTCCACCCCGTCGTAGCGCAAGATCAGCGACCGGTCGGCCGGCAGCTGGGCGCCGCGCTCGAACAGAAGCGTGAGCTCGGCGGCCGTTCTCGGCATCCCGACCGCCGCAAACGCCGTGAGCATTCCGTGGTCGGTCACAGTCTTGACGTACGCGCCGTGCTCCGGATCGGTCCAGAGCGTCACACTCCGCCCGCCCTCAGGTCCGTGCTGCGGCCCGTAGTCCCAGGGGTCCGGGGTGACGTCGCCGACCGCGACGCACTCTACGTTCTCGCCTTTCAGCATGACGATCGCCGGTCGCTCCCTAGGCGGCTCCCGGTCGAACGGATGCCCGTCCGCCTCGGCCATCATCCGAGCGGCCAGCCAGTCCGCTTGCTGCCACCCCGGACCGACGAGACCGCTCGGGCCCCCCGCAACGGTGTCTCCCGAATCATTCGCGGCAGGATCGGCGACGTGTGCGCAGTCGCCGATGGCGTGCACGTTCGGATCGCTCCACGATGTGAGCGTGCCATCGACGAGGATGCCTCGCGCCACCCGCAATCCCGCGAGGGCGGCGAGTTCGCTGCGTGCTCCGACTCCGCACGAGAGCACGAGCAGCCGGCCGTGCACGTGCTTTCCGTCGGCAGTGATGAGCGCATCGAAGCGAGCCGTCTCGTCCTGGCCATCGGCCGAGTCGTGCCGGAGACTGATCGCTTCCGCTCGGGAGTGCGGAAGCACTGTCACGCCCGCCGCCCTCAGCGACCGCGCCAGCGTGAGACCCGCGCCGCGGTCGAGGTTGCGCGGCATGGGCGTCGGGCCGTGATGCACGACGACCGTCTCGCATCCGGATCGCGCGGCCAGAAGTGCGAACTCCAGGCCGAGCACCCCGGCGCCGAGCACGACGATGCGATCGCGCCGCCGCACCGCTGCCGCCACGCGGGCCGCGTCGGCGAGATCTCGCAGTGTTGTGACCCCCGGGGGCAGACGATCGTCGACACCGATCGGCTGCGCGCCCTGGCGCCCGAGTGGGTCTCTGCCGTCCGCCGCTCGTGGAACGCCGTCCAGCGCGGGTATGTTCGCGCGTGCCCCGGTTGCGAAGACTATTCGGTCGTACGGCACGTACTGCGGCTGCGCCGTGCCGTCGTCCACGGTCGCCATCCGCCGCGAGGTGTCCACACGGGTCACGCGTGCGCCGAGCCGCACGTCTGCGCCGGCGGATGCGAGCTCGCCGGCATCCTGCAGCATGATCTCCTCGAGGGAGACGGTCCCGACCGCGTGCTCAGCCACCAGCACCCGGTTGTAGGCGGCAACCGGTTCGGCGCCGACGATCGTCAGATCGATCGACCCTGAGCGCACGGCCGGCAGCAGATCCTCGGCCAGCCGTGCTCCCACCGGGCCGGCACCGACGATGAGCACCCGCATCAGATGCGGTGCCCCGTCAGGCGTCCACGGGGACGGGCGTAGACGGTCAGCGTCACGATGAGCAGCACGGCGTAGCCGCAGACGAAGCCGAGGAACGCGGACGCGTAGCCGCCGGTCGCCGCCACGGATGCGCTCAGCACCTGCGGGATCACGAAGCCTCCGTACGCGCCGATCGCAGAGACGATACCGAGCGCTGCAGCCGACCGGCGGCCGGCATCCAGCGCGCGGGGGTGATCCGGCGAGATCGCACCGGTTGTCGCGAGGAACACTGTGGGGATCATGCGGTACGTCGCGCCGTTGCCCACGCCGCTGGCGGCGAAGAGCACCAGGAAGCATCCGAGGAAGAGCCAGAACGATCCGAGCCGAAGCGTCAGCACCACCGACAGCGCGACGACCCCCATAACCGCGAACGACCCGGCAGCCACTTTCGCGCCGCCGAATCGGTCGGCGAGCCTGCCGCCGTAGGGCCGGCTCAGGGAGCCGACGAGCGCGCCGAGAAAGGCCAGCGAGACGGCGATCGTGCCGATCGGAATCGTGGCGAAGGAGGGGAACTGGTCGGCGATGAGCTTCGGAAACACGCCGGAGAAGCCGATGAACGAACCGAAGGTGCCGATGTAGAGCAGCGCGAGCAGCCAGAGATGCGGTTCCTTCAACGCGGACAGCGAGGCGGAGAAGTCGTTGCGGGCGCTGGAGAGGTTGTCCATCCCCTTCCACGCCCCGATCACAGCCACCACGATCAGGGGGACCCAGATCCAGCCGGCCACGCCGAGCCCGAGCCCCGCGGTCAGTGCGACCGCGACGGGAACCGTGAACTGCGCCACCGCGGCACCGAGGTTGCCTCCTGCGGCGTTCAGCCCGAGGGCCCAGCCCTTCTGCGCGTGTGGGAAGAAGAACGTGATGTTCGACATCGAGCTGGCGAAGTTGCCTCCGCCGAACCCGGCGAGCCCAGCCACCGTGATGAGTACCCAGAACGGGGTGTGCGGGGAACTGACGGCCAGCGCCAGACCCACGGCCGGGATGAGCAGCAGCCCGGCGGAGATGATCGTCCAGTTGCGGCCGCCGATCAGCGGAACCATGAACGAGTACGGGATGCGCAACGTCGCCCCGACCAGGCTGGGCAGCGAGATCAGCCAGAAGCTCTCGGTCGTGGTGAAGTGGAAGCCGGCGCCAGGCAGCAGCACGACCACGATGGACCAGAGCTGCCAGACCACGAACCCGAGGAACTCGGCGAAAACCGACCAGCCGAGGTTGCGGCGCGCGATCGCCCTGCCTGCGGTCTGCCATTGCGCGGCATCCTCCGGATTCCAGCCGTCTATCCAGCGACCCGGCCGCTGTGCGAGCGTGCTTCCGGTGGCCTGTGCAGCGGTTTCGGTGTCGACCATTTCCGTCATGGGAACCTCCTATGCGATAGGGGGGAGAAGCGGATGCCTGTGACGCTACGGAGGCGCCGTTTCGGTGAATCGCGCCGCGGGTAACCGCCGCGGAACGTTGTCCGCACCGGGCTCCGGTTCCGCGGTGAGGCGAGGCGGCTCACTCCTCCAGCACGTTGATCCGATACCCGCGCTTGACCACCGTCGACACCAGTCCCGGCGCATCGAGCACTGATCGCAGCCGGCTGAGCGCCATGTCGAGTACGTGGTCGTCGGGGGAGCCGACGAGGATGCGTGACAACCGGTCGCGCGGCACGACGGCTCCTCCCGCACGGAAGATCGGCCGGAACACGGCCAGCTGGGCCGGCGTGAGCGGCACGGCGCGTTCGCCGATCCGCACGACGGTGCCGCGCAGCTGCAGGTCGCCGTGCGCGGTTCGAAGTCCGTGTGCGCTGCGGCTCTCCAGCTCCTCGCAGACGAGCCGCACCAGGGCGCCCATGCGGAATCGCTCCGGCTGGATCGGCTGGATGCCTGCGGCAATCAGTGGAGCGGCCGTCACCGGTCCGACGACGGCCGGGATGACCTGGTTGGTGAAGGCATCCAGCAGCTCGTCGCGGCGCCCGTGTTCGTCTGCCGCATCCAGGAGCGCCTCGGCCGCGGGGGCACTGGTGAACGTGACGCAGTCGAGTTGGTCGGTACAGGCCGCCTCGATGAGCTGCTGCACTCGCCGGTCGGCCGCGTCGGGAGCGCGCCAGCGATAGGGGGCGACGGTGAGCACCTGGTGCCCCGCAGCGCGCAGCCGTTCCAGCTGGGCTTCATCGGTGTGCCCGTGTACCTGCACCACGATCGTGAGTCCCGGCTCGTACCGCTCGACCACCCGATCGACGAGGGATGCGGTGGTCTCTTCGTCGCTCATCCCTGAGTCGTCGAGTCCGGCAGCGCGTACACCGCCCCGTGCTTTCGGGCCTCGAACGAGGATGTCTGCGCTCGCCAGCGTTCCCAGCAGCGCGTCACCGAGCCCTGAGGCATCCGCCACCTCGAACCAGCGGCGGATGCCATACGCAGTCGTCGCCAGCAGTAACTGCGGCTCCGCGTCGATCACCGCCCTGGTGTCGGAGATGACCGGGTCGTCGGCATCGGCGTTCACGAGATGGATCGTCGGCGCGTGCAGCACCTGGGCGCCGCGCCGCTCGAACGCGTCGATGAGATCGGCGCTGCGTCGATCGCTCGTCACCCCGATGCGGAAGCCGTGCAGCTGGTCGGGCCGGAATCCGGGCACCGTGGCCGCCTCGGTCGTCATCGGGCCGACTCCGCGGATCCCACGCTGTACGACGAGACCGGTTGCCGCGCGAGCTCGTGCGCGCGCTCGAACTGCCAGGCGGCGACGTGGTCGCCTCCCGTCGCCAGGCGCACGACCTCGCCGATCACGATGACGGCCGGTGAACTGACACCTGCGACGACGGATGCCGTCACGATGCCGCCGAGGTCGGAGATCGTGGTGCGCTGGTCGGGCGCGAATCCGCGCTCGATCGCCGCGACCGGAGTGCCGGCATCCAGCCCGTGACGGGCAAGTCCGGCGACGAGACCGGGCAACGTGCCCACGCCCATCAGGACGACGATCGTCCCCCCGAGCCCGGCGAGGTGGCGGTGCTCGTCGTCGGTGAGCGGGGCGTGCCCCGACACGACGGTGAAGAGGTGGCTCACACCACGGTGCGTGAGTGGGATGCCGGCAGCTGCCGGCACCGCGGTGGCACTCGTCACCCCGGGAATGACGCGCACCGGCACGCCCGCCTTGCGGCACGCGGCCGCCTCCTCGCCGCCTCGTCCGAGTACGAAGGGGTCACCACCCTTGAGCCGCACCACGCGGCATCCTTCGAGAGCGTGCCGCACGAGCATCCGTTCGATCTCGTCCTGTGGAACAGCGTGATGGCCCGGCCGCTTGCCGACATCCACCAGCAGCGCGTCGGGAGCGAGTTCGTCGAGCCGTTCGTGCGGGGCGAGGCGGTCGTATAGCACGACGTCGGCGCGGCGCAGTGCGTCGAGGCCGCCGACGGTCATGAGGTCGAGACTGCCCGGGCCGCCGCCGACGAGAGTGACCTCACCCCCGGCGCCGGACGCATTGCCGCTCACTGTCGAACGCCTTCCCGGGCCGCTCCAGCATCCGCGCGTCGGGTCGAGGGCATGCCCAGCGCGACGGCCCGTTCGCCGGGTCGGGCGGGGCGTGCCTGGCCCCGTTCGATCACGCGGGGAATGCCGGTGTCGGGTGCGTCCGGTGCGTTGACGAAGGATCGGAAGCGTCTGAGCCGGTCGGGGTCGGCGAGGGTGGCCGCCCACTCGTCCTCGTAGTCGTCGACATGCCTGCGCATGGTCGCCTCGAGCTCCTCGGCCAGGCCGAGGGAGTCATCGACGACGACGCTGCGCACGTGGTCGAGTCCCCCGTCGAGGTCTTCCATCCACCGGGCGGTGCGCTGAAGGCGGTCGGCGGTGCGGATGTAGTACACGAGATAGCGGTCGATGTATCTGATGAGAGTCTCGTCGTCGAGATCCGATGCGAGCAGCTGGGCGTGGGCAGGCTGCATTCCGCCGTTGCCGCCGACGTACAGGTTCCAGCCCTCGGCTGTGGCGATCACGCCGACGTCCTTGCCGCGGGCCTCGGCGCACTCGCGCGCACATCCGGAGACGCCGATCTTCAGCTTGTGCGGGGCGCGGAGCCCGCGATAGCGCAGCTCGAGGCGGATCGCCATGCCCACCGAGTCCTGTACTCCGAACCGGCACCACGTGGATCCGACGCAGCTCTTCACATTGCGCAGCGCCTTGCCGTACGCGTGGCCGGACTCGAACCCGGCGTCGACGAGCTTGCGCCAGATGTCGGGCAGCTGGTCGAGACGCGCGCCGAACAGGTCGATGCGCTGGCCACCGGTGATCTTCGTGTACAACCCGAACTCCTCGGCGACAGCCGCGATGACGGCGAGTTTCTGCGGAGTGATCTCGCCCCCGGGAATCCGCGGCACCACGGAGTAGCTGCCGTCCTTCTGCATGTTCGCGAGGGCGCGGTCATTCGTGTCCTGCAGGGTGCCCCGGCCGCCGTCCAGGATGTAACCGCCGTGCTGGCTGGCGAGCATCGATGCCACCGCCGGCTTGCAGATGTCGCAGCCGCGGCCGGTGCCGAATCGGGCGACGATGTCGTCGAACGAGGTGAGCCCGAGCATCCGTACGCCCTCGAACAGCTCCTGGCGGCTCATCGGGAAGTGCTCGCACATCGCCGTCGACACGGCGATTCCCGCGGAGGAGAGCTCCTTCTCCAGCAGCTTCTTGACGAGCGGCACGCACGAACCGCACTGCGTGCCGGCACGCGTGCACGACTTCAGGTCGCCGAGATCGTGGCATCCTGCCCCGTCCTCACCTCCGGAGTGCACGGCGTCGCGAATGGCGCCGACCGAGACGTTGTTGCACGAGCACACCAGTGCGTCGTCGGGCAGATCGGTGCCGTCCGGCAGTTCGCCGCCTGCGCAGAGGTAGGCGGCCGGCTCGGCCGAGAGCTCGCGGCCGAGCAGCGGGCGAAGCGCCGAATAGGGTGCGGCGTCTCCGACGAACACACCGCCGAGCAGGGTCTTGGCATCCTGGGTGACGACGATCTTCTGGTACAGACCACGCGCGGGGTCCGCGTAGACGATCTCCAGGGCGCCGGATGTCGAGCCGAACGCGTCGCCGAAGCTGGCCACGTCCACACCGGAGAGCTTGAGGCTCGTCGCGTCATCGATCGTCAAGAACTCGGCGTCGCCGCCGAGCAGGCGGTCGGCGACGGTCTCGGCCATGGCGTTGGCTGGGGCGACGAGGCCGACGCAGCGGCCGAACACATTGGCGACCTCGCCGATCGCGAACACGTGCGGGTCGGAGCTGCGGCAATCGGTTCCGATCACGACGCCGCCCCGCTCGCCGAGCTCGAGTCCGGCTTCTCGCGCCAGCTCATCCCTGGGAGTCACACCGATGGCGAAGACCACGATGTCCGCTTCGACTCGCTGTCCGTTCGTGAGCTTGACCTCGCTCACACCGGCCTCGTCCACGAGGATCTCCTGGGGCCGGGTGCCGAGATGCAGCCGGATGCCCCGCCCCGCGATGAGGCGGGAAAGCGCCTGTCCGGCACCCTCGTCCAGCTGCGCCGACATGAGCCAGCCGCCGGAGTGCACGACGGACGCCTCAGCACCCAGCTGCGCCAGCCCGCCGGCCGCTTCCAGTCCGAGCAGACCACCGCCCGCGACGAGCACCTTCGGCGCGCGCCCCCGCCGCTCACGTGCGACTTCGCACTCGGCGACGAGGGCGTCCACGTCGTCGATCGTGCGATACACGCGGGCGTGCTCGCTGCCCCGGATGCCGGGGACCGGTGCGCTGGATCCGGTCGCGAGCACGAGATCGTCATAGGGGAGCCGCTCACCGTCGTCCGTGTGCACGATCCGCTCGTGACGGTCGATGGAGATCGCACGCACACCGGTGCGCAGGCTCACGCGCGAGTCATCCCAGACGGCGGAGGGCTGCAGGGTGAGATCCTCCTGGTCGTGCAGCCGGTGGCTCAGCGACACACGGTCATACGGCAGGTATGGCTCCTCACCGACGACGGTGAGATGCACGGCAAGGGCCTCGTCGCGGGAGGCGACGGCATCCACCAGCCGATGCGCAGCGGGACCCGCTCCGATCACCACCACCCGTCGCGGCCGGCCATGCATCTCGCCTGCGGTTGCGCCTGTGTTCGCCATGGGCGTCCCCCTCCCGACGGGCCTGCCGCGGATCGCTGCGAAGACACCGACCGCGTTCGCGGCCGGAGCGCACGGCCGCTGTGCCCGAACTGTGCTCGAGGCTATGAGTGCCCTGTTTCGAACGCTTTTCGTGGTTGTGAACAGCGGTTACGGCGCACCTTCAACCGCGTGGTGTGCACGGTGAGATGGACTTCACGCACGCGAAACACCGGTGCGATCGGCCGTAACACGCGACTCCTACGGTCGATCACGACATCACGATCGATGCCGCGACGGATGCCCGCCACACCAGCAAGGCGTTCGTCCGGCGGCCGAGAGGAGCGCACCATGACGCTGACCGTCGAGCGACCCGCGACCCGCACAGCACCGGATGCACCGCCGAATCCGTGGAAGCGGGTGTGCCGCGTCGATGACCTCGAGGCCGGATGGGGCGAGGCTGTGCTCGTCGCCGAGCGACAGGTCGCCCTCTTCCGTCTCGACGACCGCGAGCTGTACGCCGTCGACCACATCGACCCGAAGACCTCAGCACCGGTTATCGCCAGGGGAATCGTGGGATCGAAGGGCGAGCGCACCACAGTGGCTTCGCCGCTGCTCAAGCAGGTGTACGACCTGGCGACGGGGGAGTGCCTGAGCGAGCCTGGCCCCGCCCTCGCCACCTACCCCACCAGGATCGTGGCCGGCTACATCGAGATCGCACTCGCCGCCTGACACACCCGCGAGGGTGCGGGTTCTTCCCACCGAGAGTGCTCGTTCGTCCCGCCCCTGGGCGAGGATGGATGCGCACGCTTCGGCCGGAAGGACGGGTTTCGATGACGAGACCGGCACCGCACGTCACACACGAGGTCGCCAATCAGGCGCCCGATCGCGTCGGCATCGACGAGTTCACGACGAACGCGGCACTCGTCGAAGGCGTCGCCGAACACGATGCCGCGTGGGCGATCGCCGAACTGACGGAGATCGGCACGCTCGTCGGGAGCGCCGGCTTCCAGCGCGATGCGGAGCTGGCGAACGCTAACGAGCCGACGTTGCACGCGTTCGACAGGCACGGCATCCGCATCGATGAGGTCGACTACGACGAGTCGTACCACCGGATAATCGGCGCTGCGGTCGCCCATGGTGCGCACACCTCGGCGTGGGCGCGACCGCGACCGGGTGCCAACGTGGCGCGCGCCGCCGCGTTCATGCTCTTCGCGCAGGTCGAGCCCGGACACGCGTGCCCGATCTCGATGACGCACGCGGTAGTCCCCGCGCTGCGTCAGCAACCCGAGCTCGCAGCGAAGTGGATTCCCCGCATCCTGAGCCGCGAGTATGACGGCCGGCTCCGCCCCGGCAAGCAGGGCGCGCTGTTCGGCATGGCGATGACCGAGAAGCAGGGCGGCAGCGACGTGCGCGCCAATACGACGGTCGCCCGAGCCGCGGGCGACGCCTGGCTTCTGACGGGCCACAAGTGGTTCTGCTCGGCGCCGATGAGCGACGCGTTCCTCGTGCTGGCTCAGACGGATGACGGTATCGGCTGCTTCCTCGTCCCGCGCGTGCTCGACGACGGGACGCGCAACGTGTTCCGCATCCAGAGACTGAAGAACAAGCTCGGCAACCGATCGAACGCGTCGAGCGAGGTCGAGTTCGACGGCACCGTCGGATACGCGGTCGGCGAGCCAGGGCGGGGCATCCGCACGATCATCGAGATGGTGGCGCGCACGCGGCTGGACTGCGTGCTCGGCACGGCAGCCGGCATGCGGCAGAGCGTGGCAGAGGCGGCGTGGCACGTGCGACGCCGCGCGGCGTTCGGTCGCACGCTGATCGACCAGCCGCTGATGCGCAACGTGGTCGCCGACCTGGCATTGGAGTCCGAAGCGGCCACCGCGCTCGGGCTGCGCCTGGCGAGGGCGCACGACGAGGATGCCTCCGACTCTGATACCGCGTTCCGCCGGCTGGCCACCGCCGTGGCCAAGTATTGGATCTGCAAGCGCGGCCCGGGCCACGCGTACGAAGCCTTGGAGTGCCTCGGCAGCAACGGCTACACGGAGGACTATCCGCTCGCCCGCCGCTACCGGGAGCAGCCGGTGATGGCCGTGTGGGAAGGCTCGGGCAACGTGATCGCGCTCGACATCCTGCGCGTGCTGTCCCGGGAACCGGATGCCGTGGCAGCGGTCCGCGACGAGCTCGCCTCCGCTGCCTCCGCCGATCGTCGCCTCGCCGAGGCGCTGCGCTCGATCGATGAGCGACTTGCCCGGGCGTCCGCACGCGAGCCGGACGACGTCGCCTTCGACGCCCGCCGGCTAGCCGAGGATCTCGCGTTGGCGCTGCAGGCGGCCGTGCTCGTCAAAGGCGCTCCGGATGCCGTCGCCGACGCGTTCTGCGTCTCCCGTCTCGCGAACGGCGGCGGTGCACTGTACGGCACGCTGCCGTCCGGCGTCGACGTGGAGACGATCTTGGCTCGCGCCTGACGAGCGCCACGCCCCTCCTAGACTTCACGGTGTGCGCATCGACATCGTGACGATCTTCCCCGCGATCTTCGACGCGCTCGACATCTCGCTGCTCGGCAAGGCCAGGCAGAACGGCATCATCGACCTGCGCGTCACCGACCTGCGGTCGTACACGCACGACCGCCACCGCACGGTCGACGACACTCCGTACGGTGGCGGGGCCGGAATGGTGATGAAGCCGGAGCCCTGGGGCGAGGCGCTGGACGACGTTCTGCGTGACGGCGACCCCGTCGTCATCTTCCCGTCACCCGCAGGCGAGGTCTTCACCCAGGCCATGGCCAGGCAGCTCGCAGAAGAGGAACACCTCGTGTTCGGGTGCGGACGCTACGAGGGAATCGACCAGCGCGTCTTCGACGATGCGCAGTCCCGCGCCCGTGTGCGGCAGGTCAGCCTCGGCGACTACGTGCTGAACGGGGGAGAGGTTGCCGTGATGGCCATGGTCGAGGCCATCGCACGACTCATTCCCGGCGTGGTCGGCAACCCGCAGAGCCTCGTCGAGGAGTCGCACGAGGACGGCCTGCTCGAGTATCCGTCCTACACGAAGCCGCCGGTCTGGCGGGGCCGCGAGGTGCCGCCCGTGCTGCTCAGCGGCAACCACGGCGCGATCGCAGCGTGGCGGCGCGAGCAGCAGCTCGAGCGCACTCGCCGCGTGCGGCCCGACCTGCTCGACGAGGACTGAGCGTCTCTCGGGCGACTCCACCGCAGTCGCGTCACGCCCTGGGCGAACTCGCCCGGCTTCCCAGCCGATGCGCATAGCCGGCGCCTAGCCTTGCTGCATGGCGCTCCGCAGGGCTCTTCTGAGGTGGCAGCTGTTCGCCGTCCCGGTGCTGCCGCTGTGGCTCCTGGTGGGATTCGGCGTCTTCGGCGGCGGTGTCGGCGGGTTCTTCCTGCTCTTCCTCGGCTCCGGAGTGCTGTTCGTCTTTCTCGCCGTACTTGCCGGGCTCACGAGGTTGCGTCCTCGCGTTCGCGGGGAGAAGGCTCCGGGCTGGTGGGATGCCGCAGCCACACTCGCCTTCCATCTCGCCCTCGTGGGCCTCGGCTTCTTCGGTGCGACGGGCGTCGCGTTCGGCGTCGCCGCGGTAGTTCTCGGCCTCGCGACGTTCTGGCTCACCCTGTGGGAGCTCGTGCACGAGTGGCGCGACCGGGTCTCGTCGGCGGTGTCACGGGCATCCGCTGCCGATGCACGGCAGCAGGCCGCCGAAGGGCAAAGTCGACGTCGCGGACCGGACGACGGCGACGTGATCATCGTGCACGAGCCGGGTCGCTGAGCGCGGCCACCGGCGCGAATGCCGTGAGGCCGTTCGCCGTTTTGGCGGGGCATCCGCTTCATGGCAGAATGGAAGACTGTGCCGCGGCACGTGCTCTGCCTCCGGGGAGTCACGCACTGCGCTTCATGATCGAAGCGCGAACGGCACGACATCCAGATTCTTCATCCACTTGATCCGCGTTCGACCGGTGGCGGGCGCAGAGAGCGAATCATCATGCACATCCTCGACGCCGTCGACGCCGCCTCGCTGCGCAGCGACATTCCCGAGTTCCGGCCGGGCGACACCGTCAAGGTGCACGTCAACATCACCGAGGGCAACCGCTCCCGCATCCAGGTCTTCCAGGGTGTCGTCATCGCCCGCAGCGGCGAGGGCGTGCGCGAGACCTTCACCGTGCGCAAGGTCAGCTTCCAGGTCGGCGTGGAGCGCACTTTCCCCGTGCACTCGCCGGTGATCGACCACATCGAGATCGTCACGCGCGGTGACGTTCGTCGCGCGAAGCTGTACTACCTGCGTGAACTGCGTGGCAAGAAGGCCAAGATCAAGGAGAAACGCGAGGCGTAGGCCGCGCTCAACCGGAATCGCGATCCTGAGCTCCCGACCCCCTTATGATGGGGCGGGAGCTCAGGTCGTTGAGGGGCCGGCTCGAGTGTTCGAGGGCGGGAATTCACACACAGATGACAGACGAATCTCTGCCCGGCCGGCACGACGAGTCCCTGTCGAGGCGGTCCGACCGCGCCGCATCGGAGAAGAAGACCAAACAGCGCAGCATCAAGTACTTCCTGCGCGATCTGCTGATCATCTTCCTGGTCGCGATCCTCGTCTCGTTCCTCATCAAGACGTTCATCGTCCGTTCGTTCTACATACCGTCCGGTTCGATGGAGAACACGCTGCAGATCAACGATCTGATCATCGTGAACGAGCTCGAGCCGAACCTCATGCCGATCCACCGCGGCGACGTGGTCGTCTTCACCGACCCGGGTGGATGGCTGCCGCCGTCGACCGAGAAGAACACGAACACGAACCCGGTCGAGTGGGCACTGTCTCTGATCGGACTGGCGGCTCCGGACAGCGACGATCACCTGGTGAAGCGGGTGATCGGGCTGCCAGGCGACCACGTATCGTGCTGCAATGCGCTGGGCCAGTTGAGCGTGAACGGGTCGCCGCTGAACGAGCCATACATCAAGCTGCCACCTGGGGAGAACGAGGCGGCCTCGTTGCACTTCAGCGTCACCGTTCCCAAAGGCGATCTCTGGGTCATGGGCGACAACAGGTGGGATTCGCAGGACTCCTCCCGCAACCAGAATCTGCCAGGCAAGGGCTTCGTGCCCGAGAAGGATGTCGTGGGTCGGGCCATCCTGATCAGCTGGCCGATCAGTCGCTGGACCTGGCTCTCGAATTACCCGGACGTGTTCAGCGGCGTCGAGAGTGAGAAGAAGTAACGTCGAAGGCGTGGCAGTGAAAGCAACGGATGCCCGCACGCAGCTGGATGGCTCCGCGCAGGACAGCGCGTCGACCGAGAGCTCGCCGCTGATCCGCACGGCGACGAAGCCTGCCCGCAAGCGTAAGCGACTGCCCGCGCCCAACTACCGGTTCGAGACCGAGCTGCACACCGCGGGCAGCGCTGTCGTGATCGGATGCGACGAAGTGGGCCGCGGTGCACTCGCGGGCCCGGTGGCCGTAGGAATGGTCGTGGTCGATGCCGAAGTCGGCCGGTGGCCGAAGGGGCTGCGCGACTCCAAGCTGTTGCTGGAGCCCAAGCGCGAGGAGCTCGCTCCGCTCTGCATGCGGTGGGTGCGCCACCACGCGGTGGGGCTGGCGTCGGCGGAGGAGATCGACAGGTACGGCATCATGGCCTGCCTCGGCATGGCCGGAGCACGAGCGTTCGCGTCCCTGCAGGCCGCTGGTGCGCCGCTCGACGCGGGCACGATCATCCTCGACGGGAATTACGACTACCTGACGCGTGCACTTCCTATACGCGTGCCCGTGGTGTCGCGCATCAAAGCCGACCAGTCCTGTGCATCAGTGGCGGCGGCATCCGTCATCGCCAAGGTGCATCGCGACGCAATCATGATCGAGCAGGATGCCGTCATCCCCGGCTACGCCTGGGCGAGCAACAAGGGGTACGCGAGCGAAGCGCACTTCGAGGCCATCGACCGCCTCGGCCCGAGCGCACTGCACCGCCGCACGTGGCTGCACCGCGAGCGCACCGAGGTGCAGCTGGAGCTCGACCTCGGCGAAGAAGCAGACGCCGAGATCTCGACTGCGGACGGCGCCGACGAGACGGCAGCCTAGCTCTCTATCGCGGCTGCGCCGCTCATTGACTCAATCGGGCTGCACGTGCGAGCAAGCTCGCCCGCGCAACCCTCAATCGCCTCTAAGCTTGTCTGCGATGGACGAGGACGAATTCGACGACTACGACCGCGAGGTCGAGCTTGCTCTGTACCGCGAGTACCGCGACATCGTCTCGCAGTTCAAGTACGTGATCGAGACCGAGCGCCGGTTCTACCTGGCGAACGAGGTGGAGTTCGTGCGCCGCGATACCGCGAACGACTTCTACTTCGAGATCACGATGCACGACGTCTGGGTCTGGGACGTCTACCGGGCCGATCGCTTCGTGAAGTCCGTGCGTGTGCTGACGTTCAAAGACGTCAACATCGAGGAGCTTTCGAGCAAGGAGTTCGAACTGCCGAAGGAGCTCGCGCTCGACGAGTAGGCGCGTCTGCGGATCGCCTTCCCCAGTGATCGCGTCGCCTCGGTTTTCCACGGTTGCACGGGTCAGCTTTCCGTCCCAAGGTGCGCGGATCGGCCGGTTGTCCCGACCCGGCGCTCCCACGCGATTTCGCCTGTCTCCTTCCCGACATGCTGTCGGCGGAGGCACCCGATGGCGAAGAAGGACGAACTGGGCAGGCGCGGTGAAGAGCTCGCGGCCCGATACCTCAAGGCGCGCGGATACCGCGTCATAGAGCGCAACTGGCGCTGCCCGCAGGGTGAGATCGACATCGTCGCCGAGCGCGGCGGCGAGTTGGCGGTCGTCGAGGTGAAGACGCGCTCCTCGACCGTGTACGGGCATCCGTTCGACGCGATCACACCGGTGAAGGCCGCCAGACTGCGCCTGCTTGCCGGGCTCTGGTGCGAGGCATCCGCGCACCCTCCGCGGTCGTTGCGCATCGACGCCATTGCCGTGCTGGCCCCCGCCGGCATCGCCGATGCCGACGTCGTCATCGAGCACCTGATCGGAGTGTGCTGATGGCGATCGCGCACACCAGGGGCATAGCCCTTGTGGGTCTCACTCCACACATCGTCGACGTGGAGGCCGACATCTCGCCGGGGCTGCCGGCGTTCTCGGTCATCGGCCTTCCGGATGCGGCGCTCGGCGAGTCCCGTCATCGTGTGCGTGCCGCCGCGTCCAACTCCGGCCTGCCGATCACGTCCCGCAAGCTCACGGTCAGCCTGTCGCCAGCGGCGCTTCCCAAGCATGGCAGCGGGTTCGATTTGGGTGTCGCGCTGGCCGCGCTCGCTGCCGCCGGAGACGTGCCGCCCGACTCGGTGGCATCCACCGTCCATCTCGGGGAGCTCGGACTCGACGGAAGGTTGCGGCCGACGCCCGGTGTGCTTCCGGCGGTCATCGGGGCAGCTCGCGCCGGCCTCCGCCGGGTGATGGTGCCGACCGCGAATGCGGATGAGGCGAGCCTCGTGCCCGGAATGCAGGTCATCCCTGTGGCGTCGCTGCGCGATGCGGCGATCCGGCACGGAGCCGACCTCGACCCGGTTCCGGTCGAGGCGTGGACGTCGACGGCGGCACTGGATGATACCGGTGCGGCACACGCGGATCTCGCCGAGGTCGTCGGCAACGAAGAGGCTATCGAGGCGCTCATCATCGCTGCCGCAGGCGGGCACCACATGTTCCTGCTCGGACCGCCCGGCGCGGGCAAGACGATGCTGGCGGAGCGGCTGCCAGGGCTCCTTCCCGACCTCGAAACGGATGCCTCGCTCGAGGCCACCTCGATCCGCTCTCTGGCCGGAGGCTCCGTCACCGGCCTGGTCACCCGACCGCCTTTCGAGGCTCCGCATCACACCGCCACCGCTGCCGCGATCGTGGGCGGCGGCAGCGGGCAGATCCGTCCGGGAGCGGCCGTAAGGGCAGCGCACGGTGTGCTGTTCCTCGACGAGGCGCCAGAGTTCCCGAGCTCTGTGCTCGACGTGTTGCGCCAGCCGCTCGAGTCGGGCGAGATCCGCATTCACCGCGCCAACGCGACGGCGACGTTCCCCGGCCGCTTCCAATTGATCATGGCGGCGAACCCGTGCCCGTGCGGCCAGTACAACGTCGGCGACGCCGAGTGCACCTGTGCGCCCTCGGCCATCCGCCGGTACCTGGGCAAGATCTCGGGTCCGCTGCTCGACCGCGTCGACATCCGGCTCAATGTCCGCCGGGTGACGGCGGCGCAACTGAAGCTCGCTGCAGACGTTCCCCGTACCAGCACGGCCGAGGCCCGCTCGAGGGTCGTGAGGGCGCGCGAAGCGGCCGCCGCCCGCCTGGCCGACACGCCGTGGAGTGCCAACGCTCAGGTGCCCGGTTCATGGCTCCGTGAGAGCGTCCGGATGCTGCCACGCGGTGCGACCTCGGTGCTCGACCGCGCGCTGGAGCGCGGCGCGATCACGATGCGCGGCTACGACCGGTCGCTGCGCCTCGCCTGGTCGATCGCCGATGTCGCGGGGGCGGAGCAGCCCACCGCCGAGCACATCCATACTGCCCTCTACCTCAGAAGGGGAATCGCGACATGACCGTCTTCGGACTCGATCGGGAACACGTGAGGGAGCTCGTCACCAGCGTCTGCTGGTCTCGGGAGAAGGACGTCGACCTCGATGACCGGCAGGTGGCGGATCGGTTCGCACGCGCAGCGTGGTCCGTGATCACAGAGCCCGGTGACGGCACGGCGGGAGCGTTGATCGCCGAGCGCGGCGCCGCCGAGGCACTGCGTTTCGCGCTGGGCGATGCACGGAGTCGCACAACCCCGGGTGCACCTCCCGGGTCCCCGGACCTCTCCGGCACCTCACGCGGTGTGACTGATGAGCCGCAGAGTGCGACGGACGCGGCGAGAGGGCCCGGGATCGACTCGGCCGAGCTGAAGGCCGGGCTCGACCGCTGGCGTCCCCGGATGCGCTCCGGAGACGTCGAGCGCGCGCTGCTGCTGGCGGCACACGTCGGCGCCCGAATGCTCGTACCCGGCAGCGAGCGCGGACCCTGGCCCGTGGGCGCCGACGACCTCGGCCCGCACGCACCGATTGCCCTGTGGGTGCGCGGGGATCCGGCCCTGATCGCCGAGGAGCGTGCCGGCGTGGCGCTCGTCGGCGCTCGCGCGGCCACCGGGTACGGCGAGCACGTGGCGGGCGAAGCATCCGCGGGTCTCATCGAACTCGGGTTTGCGATCGTCTCCGGTGCCGCATACGGAATCGACGGAATGGCCCATCGCGCCGCTCTGGCGGCGGGCGGGCTCACAATGGCGTTCCTCGCCGGCGGGGTCGATCGCTTCTACCCGGCAGGTCACGACGACCTCTTGCGTCGCATCACCCAGGACGGCGTGGTGCTGTCCGAGTTGCCGTGCGGTGCAGCACCCACGAAATGGAGGTTCCTGCAGCGGAACAGGTTGATCGCGGCGTGCAGCGAGGCCACAGTGGTCGTGGAGGCCGGGGCCCGCTCGGGCTCGCTCAACACCGCGGGGCACGCCTCGGCCCTCGGCCGGCCGCTCGGCGCCTTTCCCGGACCTGTCACATCGCCCGCTTCGGCGGGATGCCACCGATTGCTGCGCGAGTACGACGCCGTCTGCGTCACCAACGCCAGGGAGATCGCCGAACTCGCCCCGCCGCGCCCGCGCGGCATCCGAGGAGCGGCCGACCACACCGGATCGGAAGGTCCTGCGAGCGGGGCCGGCTCCCACGGAGTCGATGCGATGGGCGAGGGCGCAACGCGAGATAGCCCCGAAACGGTGCGCGTACTTGATGCGCTCGGCACGAGGGTGTCGCGCCCGCCAGGAGACATCGCTGCCCGATCCGGTCTGACGGTGGGCGTGGTGGTCGGCGTGCTCGGCGCCCTCGAGGTCGAGGCCAGAGTGCGGGAGGATGCCGATGGCTGGCGGGCCGTTCCACGTCGCGCCTGAGAGTGTCGCGCCGACCGCGGGTTCGTGCGGGACCAAGCTGGAAGCATGTCGTGGGAAGAGGCGATCGCAGACTTCGAGTCCCATCTGCGCACCGAGCGCGGATACTCCCCGAGCACGGTACGGGCGTACGGCTCCGACCTGGGGTCGCTCGCCGGTTTCGCGCAACACGCGGGAGCGGGGTCACCCTGCGACCTCGGGCTTCCGTTGCTGAGGGACTGGCTCTGGAGGTCTCAGCAGGACGGCCTCGCGAAGGCGTCGATAGCGCGAAGGGCTGCTGCTGCCCGCGGCTTCACCGCCTGGCTGGAACGGTCGGGCGCGGCCTCGGCGGATGCCGGTCGTCGCCTCCGTGCTCCGAAAGCAGACCGGAGGCTCCCGCGAGTGGTGACGCGAGGCCAGGCATCCACTCTGCTCGACAGTCTGAAGGCGAGAGCCGCCGGCGGCGAGCCCGGTGCCCTGCGCGACCTCGCCGTGGTCGAACTGTTGTACGCGTCGGGCCTGCGGGTTTCCGAACTGACCGGCATCGACGTGGACGACGTCGACCTCGACCGTCTCACGGTGCGTGTCACCGGCAAGGGGTCGAAGGAGCGAGTCGTACCGTTCGGCGTGCCCGCGCTGAACGCCATCGTGGACTATCTGCGCACCGCACGCCCGGCACTCGCGACCGGGTCCGACGCCGCCGCGCTGTTCCTCGGTGCTCGGGGTGGACGACTGGGCACGCGGACGGTGTACCGGCTCGTCTCTTCCCTGCTCGAGGAACTCCCCGGCTCTGGACCCTCGGGACCGCACACTCTGCGACACACAGCCGCAACGCATCTCCTCGACGGCGGGGCCGACCTTCGGGCGGTGCAAGAGCTGCTCGGCCACGCCAGCCTGGGCACGACGCAGATCTACACCCACGTATCGGCGGAACGACTCAAGGAGAGCTACCAGAGGGCGCACCCTCGCGCCTGAACCGCTGCCCTCGCCTCTCAACCTGCACGCATGTCCGAACGCGGGCCGCCCTCGCGCCTGAACCGCTGCACGCGTGTCCGAATGCGGGCCGCCCTCGCGCGAGAACCGGTGCCTCGACTCGGTCCGGCCGCCCGGTGCACTCGACTCGGTCCGGCCGGCCGGTCCCGCGAGATCTCTGACGCTGCGGTGGAAGCTCGGCAGTCACCTCAACGGAAGCAGCACGGCGCGCGGCACCCCGCCGAAGTACCGCATCGGCGAGACGTACTCGCCGTCGACTCGCACGCCGAGATGGATGCACCTTGTATCGCAATGCCCGCCCGTCGCAACCGCTCCGAGCGCACCACCCCGAGTCACGGCGTCGCCGGCCGACAGCGTCGTGGCGACGGGTTCGATGCTGATCAGCACGCCAGGCCCTGCCTGCACTGTGACGGTGGGCCGGTCGACGACGACACCGGCGAACCGAACGGTTCCCGACTCCGGGGCGAGCACCGAAACGCCGGGCGGCGCTGCGATGTCAATACCGCGATGTCCGGCCGAGTAACGGGATGCCGGCGCCTCGTAGGGGCGCACGACGGTGCGGGGCCCGGCAACGGGCCACACCCATCCGGCATCCTGATGGACGGCCGGGGTCGAGACCGATGTCGATGAGGCGGCAGGCGGGCGAGCCATGGAACCAGACGGGGAAGGACTCGCGCTCGCCGGCTCGGGGGTGCCGGTGAGCGCGAGCGCCAGCGTCGCCGCCGCGACGGCGCTCACCGCTCGGGTTGCGATGAGACGGCGCGGCGACGACATGACGAGATCCTGACACCGAACGCTGCCCGGAAAGGGCGGTGGATGGCGCGCTGTGGATGGACCGCCGGGCACGGTCACGGGGGAGGGGAAGACGCCCTGCCGGACCCCGTGGTGTTAGCGTGCTAACTGTTGGCGTGCCAACGAGAGAGCGAGGGGGGCGATCTCGATGTCAGACCGTCAGACGAACGAGCAGGACGAGGCAGAGAGCGGGCCGGTCACGGCCTCCAGTTCCAAGATGGGCACCGCGCACACCGGCAAGGTGCTCGGTGTCACGATCTCGGCGGCGCTGGGCGGACTGCTTTTCGGATTCGACACGTCCGTGATCAATGGCGCGGTCGACTCGATCCAGCACACGTTCAATCTGGGGTCGGCGGCCATCGGCTTCACAGTGGCCATCACCCTGATCGGCTGCGCGGTCGGCGCGTGGTTCGCGGGGCAGCTGGCCGACGCCTGGGGTCGCAAGTCCGTCATGCTGCTCGCGGCCATCCTGTTCGTGGCGAGCTCGATCGCATCCGGGCTCGCATTCGCCGACTGGTTCCTGATGTCGTGGCGATTCATCGGCGGACTCGCCATCGGCATCGCCTCCGTCATCGCGCCGGCCTACATCGGCGAGATCGCACCCGCGAAGCTGCGCGGTGGCCTCAGCTCGCTGCAGCAGCTGGCGATCACGCTCGGGATCTTCCTGGCACTTCTGTCGGATGCCGCGCTTGCCGGCTCCGAAGGCAACGCGATGCGCGCACTCTGGTTCGGGCTGCCGGCCTGGCGTTGGATGCTTCTCGTCGGCGTCGTCCCCGCCGTGGTCTACGGCATCCTGTCGCTCTCCATCCCCGAATCGCCGCAATACCTGCTGCGCAAGGGGCGGCGAGACGACGCGAGAACGGTCGTGCGGGAGGTGACCGGCGCAATCGACATCGACAAGCGCATCGATGAGATCGAAGAGAGCTTGGAGAGTGAGCGCCGCGCCCGCTACCGCGACCTGCGCGGAAAGGCCCTGGGCCTGCAACCCATCCTCTGGGTGGGAATCGGCATGGCCGCCTTCCAGCAGCTGGTCGGCATCAACGCGATCTTCTACTACTCGACGACACTGTGGAAGTCGGTCGGCTTCAGCTCCAGCGACTCGTTCGTCACCTCCGTGATCACGTCGGTGATCAACGTGGTGCTCACGTTCGTCGCGATCTTGTTCGTCGACCGGGTGGGACGCAAGGCACTGCTGCTCTGGGGCTCCGCCGGCATGTTCGTCGGGCTCGTGCTCGCAGCGATCTCGTTCTCCCAGGCGCACACCTCCGGCGGCACGGTGACGCTGCCGCAGCCGTGGGGCGTCATCGCCCTGATCGGCGCCAACCTGTTCGTCATCTTCTTCGCCGCCACGTGGGGCCCGGTGATGTGGGTCGTGCTCGGCGAGGTGTTCCCGAACAAGATCCGCGGCCTCGGCCTTGGCATCGCTGCGGCCTTCAACTGGGTCTTCAACTTCCTCGTCACGCTGCTGTTCCCGATCCTCAGCCAGGCGGTCGGACTGGACTGGGTCTACGCGGGCTTCGCGCTGTTCGCCGCACTGTCGTTCTGGTTCGTGTTCGCCGCCCTGCCGGAGATCACCGGGCTCGAGCTCGAGGACAAGTCCAAGCTCAAGCGCCTGCACCGAGAGCACGCAGAAGCCAGCTGAAGTCGGGCGTCGTCCCGCTGCTGCTATGATGGTCGGGCACCCCGCTGAGTCGGGGTGACTACGCGCGCCCGTTCGCCGGCGGAGCCCCGATTCGTTCGGAGCCTTCGCCAATCGGCACAGGAACCCTTCGGTCTTCGACTCCGGTCGAGGCGGATTCCTGTCGAGCGCTAGGCGCGGGGCCGTCCGGCTCTCGCGAAGAAACCGACCAAGGCATGCTGCAGGCCCGCGCCGCAGAGCCTTGAGACAAGGAGAACGGCCATGGCCGTCGTCACCATGCGCCAGCTGCTCGACAGCGGCGTGCACTTCGGACACCAGACCCGGCGCTGGAACCCGAAGATGAAGCGCTTCATCCTCACGGAGCGAAGCGGCAGCTACATCATCGACCTCCAGCAGTCGCTCGCCTACATCGACAAGGCGTACGACTTCGTCAAGGAGACCGTCGCCCACGGCGGCACCGTGCTGTTCGTCGGCACCAAGAAGCAGGCCCAGAACGCCATCGCCGAGCAGGCGCAGCGCGTCGGCCAGCCGTACGTGAACCAGCGCTGGCTCGGTGGTCTGCTCACGAACTTCCAGACCGTGTCGAAGCGTCTCGCACGCATGAAGGAGCTCGAGGAGCTCGACTTCGAGGGCACCACCAGCGGCTTCACCAAGAAGGAGCTGCTGATCAAGAAGCGCGAGCTCGACAAGCTTCACAAGTCGCTCGGCGGCATCCGCAACCTCAGCAAGACCCCGAGCGCGATCTGGGTCGTCGACACCAAGAAGGAGCACCTCGCCATCGACGAGGCGCGCAAGCTCGGCATCCCCGTGATCGCCATCCTCGACACCAACTGCGACCCCGACGAGGTGCAGTACCCCATCCCGGGCAACGACGACGCGATCCGCTCCGTGTCGCTGCTCACCCGCATCGTCGCCGACGCCGCGGCCGAGGGTCTCATCCAGCGCCACCAGAAGCCCGAGGAGGGTGAGGAAGGCGCGGAGCCGCTGGCCGAGTGGGAGCGCGAGCTGCTCGAGACCGGTGACGGCGCGGTGCAGTCCAGCGCCGAGACTGCCAGGCGCGCAGACGCCGATCTCGCCGAGAGCAAGGCGGACGCTGCTGCCATCGTCGACGAGGAGGCCGAGCAGGTCGAGGCCACCGAGTCCGAGGCGGATGCCGAGGGTGCGGATGTCGAGGCCGAGGCCGTCGTCGAGGCGGATGAGGCTGCCGAGGGCGCAGCCGCCGAAGCCAAGTAGTCCACCTTCTTTCTCTTCATTCAGGAGTTCACACCACCATGGCAAACGTCAGCATCGCCGACATCAAGGCGCTGCGCGAGCAGCTCGGCACCGGCATGGTCGACACCAAGAAGGCGCTCGAGGAGGCCGATGGCGACATCGAGAAGGCCACCGAGATCCTGCGTCTGAAGGGTGCAAAGGGTAACGCCAAGCGAGCGGACCGCTCCACCAGCGAGGGCCTCGTGACGGCCCGCGAGCACGGCGGTCGCGCCTACATGCTCGAGCTGAACTGCGAGACCGACTTCGTCGCGAAGAACGACAAGTTCATCGCCCTCGCGGGCGGGGTCGAGGAGGCCGTCGTCGAGGCGGGCGCCACGACGCTCGAGGAGGCGCTGGCAGCACCTGCTGCCACCAAGACCGTGGCCGACGTCATCAACGACGAGGCCGCGATCCTCGGTGAGAAGGTCGAGTTGCGCCGCTTTGCGAGCCTCGACGGCGACGCGTTCTCGATCTACCTGCACCGCACGTCGAAGGACCTGCCTCCGCAGGTAGGCGTCATCCTCGCCTACACCGGCGACGACGCAGACACGGCGCGCAGCATCGCACAGCACATCTCGTTCGCCAACCCGGAGTACCTCACGCGTGACGACGTTCCTGCCGAGAAGGTCGAGAACGAGCGCCGCATCGTCGAAGAGATCTCGCGCAACGAGGGCAAGCCGGAGGCCGCTCTGCCGAAGATCATCGAGGGCCGCCTCGGTGCCTACTTCAAGCAGGTCTCGCTGCTCGACCAGGACTACGCCAAGGACAACAAGCTGACCGTCGGAAAGGTCGCGTCCGACGCGGGCATCACGATCACCGGTTTCGCCCGGTTCAAGGTCGGCGCTTAAGCAGCATGAACGGGAGTCCGGATCGTCCATCGATCCGGACTCCTTTTCTGTGCGCTTCGTCTAGCCGGCCGCCATTACGTTAGATTCCGTACACGCTCGAGAAGGGACTCGCCACATGCCAACTGCCACGAGACGGAGGGTCCTTCTCAAACTGTCCGGTGAGGCGTTCGGCGGCGGCGCCCTCGGCGTGAACCCCGACGTGGTGAGCTCGCTCGCCCGCGAGATCGCACGTGCAGCCGAAGACGTCGAGGTGGCGGTCGTCGTCGGCGGCGGCAACTTCTTCCGCGGCGCCGAGCTCAGCCAGCGCGGCATGGACCGCGGACGCGCGGATTACATGGGAATGCTCGGCACCGTGATGAACGCGCTCGCGCTGCAGGACTTCCTGGAGCAGGCGGGTGCCGAGACGCGCGTGCAGTCCGCGATCAGCATGACGCAGGTCGCGGAGCCCTACATCCCGCGCCGTGCCGAGCGGCACCTGGAGAAAGGCCGTGTCGTCATCTTCGGCGCCGGCGCCGGGCTGCCCTACTTCTCCACCGACACCGTCGCCGTGCAGCGCGCCCTGGAGATCGGTGCACACACGGTGCTGATGGCGAAGAACGGCGTCGATGGCCTCTACAGTGACGACCCGCGCAAGAACCCCCAGGCGATCAAGCTCGAGCGCATCACCTATCAGGACGCCCTCGTACGCGATCTCAAGGCGATCGACGCGACGGCGCTCAGCCTGTGCCGTGACAACGCGATGCCGATGCAGATCTTCGGCATCGAGCCGGAGGGCAGCGTGACGGCGGCCATCCTGGGCAAGGAGATCGGCACGATCGTCGGCGGCTGAGCACTCGCCCGACGCCCGGCCCCGGCGGCCCTAAGCTTGAGCTGACCCCTACGAACGAAGGAGCGACAGGTGATCGCTGACTCACTCGCCGCGGCGACAGAGCGCATGACGAAGGCCGTCGACGTGGCCAAGGACGACTTCTCGACCGTGCGCACCGGGCGCGCGAACCCGCAGCTGTTCCAGCGCATCCTCGTGGACTACTACGGAACGCCCACTCCGCTGGCGCAGCTGGCCTCGTTGCAGAACCCCGAGGCGCGCACGCTCGTCATCACGCCGTACGACAAGTCGGCGCTGAAGGAGATCGAGAAGGCGATCGTCGCCGCCCCGAACCTCGGTGCGACGCCGAACAACGACGGCACGATCATCCGGGTCACGATGCCCGAGCTCAACGAGGAGCGGCGCAAGGAGTACGTGAAGATCGTGCGCGGGAAGGCGGAGGATGCCCGCGTGTCGATCCGCAACATCCGTCGTAAGGCGAAGGACGAGCTCGACGCGCTCAAGTCGGAGGTGGGCGACGACGAGGTGGCGCGCGCCGAGAAGGAGCTGGAGTCGATCACGAAGAAGCACATCGACCAGGTCGACGACGCCCTCGGGCGCAAGGAAGCCGAACTCCTCGAGGTCTGAGCCTGAGATGACCCTGCCGCCCGACGCATCCCCGCCACCGCCGGACGACGGCGCGCGTCACAGCGGGGAACCGTCGCCGTTCGGGCGCCGCATCCGCGACCGCCGCGCCGACCTCGAGCGCCAGGTCCAGGCCCAGGTGCAGGCGACCAAGGCGCAGCTGGATGCCACGAATGAGAAGATCCGGCAGCGCACGGGCCGCAACCTCATCTTCGCGATCCTGATCGGTCTGGTGGGCGGCGCACTGCTGCTCGTCAGCCTGATCGTGGTCAAGGAGATCTTCATGGTCTTCGCCGCGGCGTTGGCCGGTTTCGCCGGGTTCGAGTTCGTCACGGCCCTGCGCATCGCGGGGCTCCGGGTGCCGCGCATCGCTCTCACGGTCGTCGGCGTCGTTCTCGTGCCGGCCGCCTACTACCTGCACGCGTCGGGGGAGTGGGTGGTGGCCATCGCCGGCATCCTGTTCCTCTGGCTGTGGCGCATCGCGGAGGGCCTGCCGTCGACCAGGCGGGTGGGCGCACCGGCACTCGTGCGCGACCTCGTGGCATCGGCGCTGGCCATCCTGTACGTGCCGTTCCTGGCGTGCTTCTCCGTGCTGCTCGTCGCGCAACCCGACGGGCAGTGGTGGACGCTGGCCGCGCTCATCGTCGTCGTCTCGGTAGACACCGGGGCGTATGCCGCGGGACTGTCGTTCGGCAAGCATCCGATGGCGCCCACGATCAGCCCGAAGAAGACCTGGGAGGGATTCGCCGGGGCCGCGGCGACCGCACTCGTCGCCGGCGTCGTCCTCGCGATCTTCATGCTGCATGCGCCCTGGTGGTTCGGGCTCGTGTTCGGTGCGCTGATCCTGGTGTCCGCGACCGTGGGTGACCTCACGGAATCGCTGATCAAACGCGACATCGGCATCAAAGACATGAGTTCATGGCTGCCCGGACACGGCGGATTCCTCGACCGCCTGGACTCGATCCTGCCCTCTGTCGCGCTCGCCTACGTGCTGTACGTCGTCTTCGAGCCGCTGTTCCGCTAGCGCGGGGGCTCCGGATGCCCTGAGCCGCCACGCGCCCACGGCTCGCTGTGAGGTGCACACCATCCGTTTTGAGAGAATGAGCCCGTGGCCACGTTTCCCACCGTCAAGCGCAGCAAACGCGGATACGACCCCGAAGAGGTCGACCGGTTCCTGCGGCTCGCCCGGCGCGCCTACGAGGGCGATCCCGACGTGCCTCTCACGGCCGAGGACATCCGTCGCACCGGTTTCGCGCTGCAGCGCGGCGGCTACCAGCCCGACGTGGTCGACGGGGCACTGGAGCGTCTCGAGGACGCCTTCGCCGCACGTGAGCGCACCGAGGCCCGCCAGGAGCTGGGGGACCGTCGCTTTCTCGACGACGCACGCGGCACGGCCCAGGTCATCCTCAACCGGCTGGGCCGCCCCGAAGCCCACCGGTTCGATCGCACGAGCATCTTCACCATCGGATACAACAAGCGCGAGGTCGACCGATTCGCGAAGCGGTTGGTGCGCTACTTCCGGGACGGCATGCCGATGTCGGTCGAGGAGGTGCGCACGGTCGTCTTCCGGCAGCAGCGGCACGGGTACCGAGAGGCGCAGGTGGACCTTCTGCTGGATGCCGTCGTGGACGTGATGCTGGCCGTGCGGTGATCTGAATCAGAGCATTCGCAAACCCAGAATCCCGGATTTGAAGCGAATCGCGTGCACTTCGCTTTTGCCCTCGGGACGATCTTCGTTATCGTAGTGTGATCGTGGGCAGGCGAGTACGACACCTAGCAGAGCCGCCAACACCGACCCGAAACACGGTGGAGGCGTTTGTTCAGCGACCCCAGATGGTTCAGCGCGCCGAGCCGGTAGAGCGGCACCGTCCCAGCGGCCGGCGGTCGCGGACGCGTTTCCGTCGCGGTGCTCGTCCAGTCGTCGTCGGTGTGGCCTTCCTCGCGGCCATCGGCTTCTTCCTGGTGAACATCGTGGATCCGTACTCCGGCGCCGCCGCGTCTCCCGAGTTCGCATCGGCGCACTCCCGATTCCTCGACCAGCCCATCCAGAAGCTCGACGTTTCGGGCAAGGCCATGGCCGAGACCGTCAGCATCGACACCTTCAGCTCCAAGGAAGCGCCGAAGCCGGTCGTCAAGCCGACCGTCACGTCATCATCCGCCTCCGACAGCGGATCGTCGGGTGGCGCACCCGCTGCAGGCACACCAGACCCCGGCAGCGCCCAGGCGTACGCCAAGAGCGTGCTCGCGTCCCAGGGAATGGGCGACGACCAGTTCAACTGCCTCGTCGCGCTGTGGAATCGCGAGTCTCACTGGAACGTCTACGCGTACAACGCGGGGTCTGGCGCCTACGGCATCCCGCAAGCACTTCCTGGCAGCAAGATGGCGTCTGCGGGCCCCGACTGGCAGAACAGCTTCGTCACCCAGGTGAATTGGGGACTCGGCTACGTCGACGGCCGCTACGGCACCCCCTGCGGTGCCTGGGACCACTCGGAGTCGACCGGCTGGTACTAGCCTCACTAATCTGACCGCATGGAGTACGCGCTTCTGGTCATCGCCGGCATCGTGGTGCTCGTCGCCGCGGCAGCGTTCTCCAAGAAGATGGGCATCGCCACGCCCATCCTGCTCGTGGTCATCGGCATCGGCTACTCGCTCGTCCCAGGGGCGCTGCATCTCGCGCTGAACCCCGAGGTCGTGCTCGAGCTGCTCCTGCCGCTTCTGCTCTACGCCGCGGCCGTACAGGTGCCGATCGTCGACTTCCGGCGCAATCTCGGCGGCATCGGCATGCTCTCCGTCGTGCTGGTGGTCATCTCCGCTGTCGTCATCGGGTTCATCCTGTACGCGCTGCTGCCCCAGCTGAACCTCGCCGCGGCCATCGCGCTCGGGGCCGTCGTCAGTCCGACGGATGCCGTCGCAGCGACCGCGGTCGCCAAGCGGCTGGGCCTGCCCGCGCGAGACGTCACGCTGCTGGAGGGTGAGAGCCTGGTCAACGACGCGACCGCGCTGGTGCTGCTGAAGTCCGCGATCGCCGCCACCGCGGCATCCGTCAGCCTGTGGAGCGTTGTAGGCGACTTCGCCAGGTCGGTGATCGTGGCCATCGTCGTCGGCGTGGTGATCGGGTTCGTCACCGTGTGGGTGCGTTCGAAGTTCTCCGAGCCGGTGCTCGACACCGTGATCTCGTTCGTGGTGCCATTCGCCGCCTTCATCCCGGCGGAGGCATTGCAGGCGTCCGGTGCGCTCTCGGTCGTCGTGGCCGGCCTGTACTCGGGGCACCAGGGTGCGCGAAAGTTCAGCGCGCAGTCGCGCATCAGCGAGCAGGTGAACTGGCGCGTGATCGCCTTCGTGATCGAGAACGGCGTCTTCCTCATCATGGGCGGCCAGCTCACCGGGCTGGTGCAGGCATCTGTGAAGCATCCGGAAATCGGACTTCCCGAGACCTTCGCGCTGGGCCTGCTCGTCGTGGTCGTGCTGCTGGTCGTGCGCGCCCTGGTCGTCGCCCCGGTGCTGTGGCGCGTTCGCAGGGCGGCCGGCCGGGCCGACGACGGACGCGAACGGTTGTCGACGCTCCGGGAACGCATGAAGGCGTGGCGGGAGCGATTCGACGACGATCGAATCCAGCAGCGCGCCGATCGTGCCGAGCATCGGATAGCACAGCGGGATGCCGACATGGTCGACCTGCAGAAGAACAACGTCGGCTGGCGCGACGGGGTGGTGCTCACCTGGGCAGGCATGCGCGGAGTGGTCACTCTGGCGGCCGCGCAGTCACTGCCCAACGACACGCCGTACCGGCCGCAGCTCATCCTGATCGCATTCGTCGTCGCGATCGTGTCGCTGCTGGCTCAGGGCGGAACGCTGCCGTGGATCATCAGGCTGACCGGAATCCGTGGAACTGACGCAACTGCCGACACGCGGGAGCTGGCATCGCTTCTGGATGAGATCGCCGAGGCCGCCGACCACGCCATCGACGAGGCCCACATCGAATTGCCGGAGGGGCAGTCGGTGGACCCGAATGTCGTGCAGCGGCTTCGCGACGACATCGGTGTGCTGGCGGAGTCGACGTGGGAGCGCGCGGCCATTCGCGAGGGCGAAAGCCCGGTGGGCCCGCACGCCCAGTACGGGCTGCTGCTGCGGATCGCCATCGATGCGCAACGCGAGGCTCTGCTGGAGGCGCGCTCGAAGGGCGCGTATCCATCCCGGGTGCTGGGCAAGGCGCAGGCGTTGCTCGACCAGGAGGAGGCTCGCCTGGAGCGCCGCGACGTGGGGGAGTGAGGCACGCCCGCTGCCGGTCGGCCCGGCCGGCGAATCGTAGAATGGGCGGATGCCGCGCAACAACCGATCCCGCAGGCGCGGCTCGCCGGCGCACACCGAGCACGGGGATCTGAGTCGGCTCCTTGACGGGTGGCGCCGCACCGAGGTGCGCAGGGGACGCGAGTGGAATGTGCAGCCGGTGGGCGAGGCATCCGCTGCGAAGAGCTACACGTGCCCTGGATGCGGCGGCGTCATCGCACCCGGCGTCGCACACGTGGTCGTGTGGCGCGCCGACGGCGTGACGGGCGACGCCGCGGACCTCGAGGCCAGGCGGCACTGGCACAGCGGATGCTGGCGCATCGCGTGAGGGCGTGAGGTCAGAGTTCGTTCTGCCGTGGGATGACGACCTGCTTGATGATCAGCAGGATCGACGCGGCGACCGGGATAGCGATCAGTGCGCCCAGGATGCCCAGCAGGGAGCCGCCCGCGAGCGCGGCGATCACGACGACCGCGCCCGGCACCGCCACGGCACGGTTCATGATGCGCGGGCTCAGCACGTATGCCTCGACCTGCATGTAGATGACGTAGTAGATGATGGCCACGAGCGCGGTCACCGGTGAGGCCAGCAGCAGCGACAGCAGCGCGATGATGATCGAGCCCGAGATCGTGCCCACCAGCGGGATCAGCGAGAACAGGAAGGCGATCACGGCCAGCAGGATCGGGAACGGCGCGCCGATGATCGTGAGGAAGATCGAGCTGAGGATGCCGTTGATCAGCGCCAGCGCGACCTGTCCCATCACGTACTTGCCGACAGAGTCGGTGATCTGCTCTGCGATGTCGGCGAACCGGCCGCGCTTGCTCGCAGGCACCAGCTCGTACGCGGCCCGTTTGATGTTCGGCAGCGACGCCGTGAAGTAGATCGTCAGGATGATGACGATCAGTGCGCCGAAGAAGCCGGAGACGATGGCGATTCCGACCGACAGGAGCCCCGCCCCGATACTGCCGGCCGACTTCTGGATGTTCGCCCAGATCTCTTGGAGCGACTTGTCGAAGTCGACCGCCGGGAACTGCTTCTGGAGCGTCTGATACCACTCCTGATACGTGCCCTTCTCCACGAAGTTCGTGATCTGCTTCACGAGGCTCGTGCCCTGGCTGACGATGATCGGGATGATCGCCCACAGCAGCAGGCCGAGCAGCACGAGCAGCACGACGAGCACGATCAGGATGGCCGCCCAGCGCGGTATCTTGCGCCGCTCCAGGAACGCCACGATCGGCTCGATGCCGAGCGCAAGGAACAGAGCCGCCCCGATATAGGTGAGGATCGTCGACAACGAGACGATCGACGTGAGAATGAGAACGCCGAGCCCGACTCCGAGGGTCCCGATCAGTCCGACCCGGAATGCGTTCTGGATCTTCACGCGGCCCCCCTCGCCTGCACCGTCAGTCGTCTACGGCAGTCACCTGCTCCGCCTGGCTCAGCACGCTACGCAGGCTCTCGAAGTACCCGGCGACGGCTTCGCGTTCGATCCTAATCTGAGAGAGCCGCTCTTCCGCGTCAGCCACGAGCCCGCGTGTGCGCTCTTCAGCCTCGTCGATGATAGCGGCCGCCCGGTCCTCCGCCGAGCGCACTATCTCGCGCGCCGAGGCCTCGGCCTCCTTGCGTGCCGCCTTCACCTCCGAACGCATCTCCTGCTCGATGGCCTCGCCCTCCGAGCGCACCTCGTTGGTGCGGCTCGTGACCTCAGCCAGCTCCGCGTTCGCGTCATCCAGGTACTTCTGCGTCTGAGCGACCGCCTCCTGATGACGAGCGAGGTGCTCCTTCTCGGACTCGTCGCGGCGTGCCTTGAGCTCGACCTCGAGCTCCATCCGCGCACGCTCGGCCTCGTGGGCCAACCGCTCCGACTCTGCGGCGATTTCCGAACGGATGCCCGCGAGCTCCTCCTCGAGTTCCTTCCGTGCCTTCTCCGCGGCCCGCTGGAACGCCTTGCGCTCCTTCTCCGCTTCGGCGGCGGCCTCTGCCTTGCGCTGATCGAGCTCGCGCGCCAGAGCGGCACGGCCCTGCTCGATCTCGTTGGCGAGGTCGATGCGCGCCTGCTGGGTGTCGGCGGCCAGGTCACGCTGTGCCTGGGCGATCTCCTGGTCGACCACGGTGCGACGGTCGGCCAGTTCCGCCTCGACCTCGGCACGCCGCGCCTCGACCTCCCTGGCGAGTGCCGCCCTCGTCTCCTCGACCTCGCGGCTCAGCCCTTCGGCATCCGTTCGCGCCTCGGCCGCCTCGCGGTTGGCGGCGGCCTTCGTCTCGGCCGCTTCGTGCTCCGCCTCGGCCTGCATGGCCGCCGCCTCGCGCTTGGCCGTCGCCCGCAGCTCGGCGACCTCGGTGGCGACCGAGGCGCGCACGGCAGCGGCCTGACGCTGCGACTCCTGGTTCAGCGTGTCTGCCTTGGTTCGAGCCTCGGTTACCAGCTCGTTCGCCTCGATGCCGGCGTCCTGCAACGTCGTGTCCGCCTGAGCGTGCGCCTCGGCAAGGATGCGCTGGGCCTGTTCCTCGGCCGTGCGGCGGGTCTTCTCGACCTCGGCGGCGACGGCGGAACGCAGCTTCTCGGCGTCGATGTCGGCCTGCGCGATCATGCGCGTGGACTGCTCCTCCGCCACGCGCAGCGTGTTCTCGAGCTTGGTTCCGAGACCGGAGAACGTCGGGCTGCCGACCTCCTCGATCTCCGCGTTGAGCTCATCGATGCGGGCGGAAAGGCGCTTGATCTCTTTGGCAGAATCCGCGGTCTGCGCGTTCGCCTGGATCAGCTCGCGCCGCAGATCCTGGATCGCCTTGTCGACCTCGTCCTTGTCATAACCGCGGAAGACTTGAGTGAACTCTGTCTCTTCGGGGGCCACGGGCTTCTTCTCTCCGGGTGGTATCGGGGGTTGGATGTTCGCGCGCGGCGCTGCCGTATGGGGGAGCCGGCAGAGGCACGAAGCCGAGCGCGACGACGCGCCGGGCGTTTCGAGTGTAGTCGGGCCTGGCATCCGTTGGGGGGGTGCCCGGGTCCGATTCGCGGCTCCGCGACCCGCCGTTCCGGCCGCTGGGAGCGGGTTCCCAGGGGTGTTTCGGTATCGTGGGATGCCTGCCGGGCGCCGCCCGCGGCGGCCGTCACCCGAAACACTGATTGCGGGCGCCACTCATCGGCGCCGGTTGCGCCCGTCGCGACGGCACAGAGCGTGCGGATGCGACAGCGAAGGAGAGTTCGTGCGATTCCTGATCGCCATCCTGGCGTTCATCGCCGCGGCCGTGATGATCGGCCTGGGGTTCGCTCAGCGGACCATCTGGATTCCGCCCACGAACATCGTCACCGGCACCGTCGTTGAGGGCGGAGCGCCGTTCACCGTCATCGACGGATCCGTGCTGCGTGCACGTCCTGGCCAGCAGACGCTCACCGTCTCCGGCGGAGGCAAGCCGTTCGTCGCCTACGGCCGCACCTCCGACGTGCTCGCCTGGCTCGGCACGGAGAAGTACGCGAAGGTCTCCTACAACCCGGCTACGAATACCCTGTCGTCGCACGTGGTCAGGGCAAAGCCGAGCAAGGCATCCACGCCGAAGCCCTCCGACACGGCCACTCCTGGGCCGACGTCGACCCCTGCCCCGACGTCGACCCCCGCACCGACACCGAGCGCAACGGCCGGTTCCGGTTCGACCTCGAGCGACTCCGCGAACAACTCGAACCGCACCGGCCCGAATCCGGCGGGATCGGACCTGTGGCTGGAGGAGTTCAGCGGTGACGCCGCCTCGATCACGAAGATGAACGTGCCGCGGACGGTCAGCGTCATCGTCGCCACTGACGGAACGAAGCCGGCACCCGACAAGATCACCATCAACTGGCCGCTCGACAGCCGCACGCCGTTCGCGGGTCCGCTCATCGTCGGGGGAATCGTCGTCGCCGCGTTCGGAGTGCTGATGTACGTGCTCGCCATCCGCCACATGCGGCGCTCGCGCGGGCCGCGTCGTGGGGGAGGCAAGCCGCCGAAGCTGCCACGCGGCTCCAAGCCGCCGAAGCCCAGCGATTACGAGCCGACGAACGAGGTGGAGGGGTCGCCGAAGGGCAGGCGTTCGATCGGCCGAGCATTCGTCGCAGTTCCGGTTGTGCTGGTAGGAACGCTCGTGCTCGCAGGATGCTCGTCGGACTACTGGCCCCAGTTCGGCGGCTCGACGGCGACTCCGACCTCGACGCCGATCGCCACCAACCTGCCCGGGCAGGGAAAGGACACGCCACCGCCGGCGGTCACCGGTCCGCAGCTGGACAACATCGTGAACAAGATCGCTGCAGTGGCGAGCAAGGCGGACAGCGCTCTGAACGGAACGCTCGCAGCGACGCGGTTCAGTGGTCCAGCACTGGATGCCAGAACCGGCGACTACGCGTTGCGCGCGAAGAAGTCGGACGCACCGGCCGAGCAGGCGATTCCGAGCAACTCGGTCTCGCTGGCCCTGCCAGAGGCCACGAACGACTGGCCACGCGTGGTCAGCGCCGTCGTGCACGATCCGAAGGACTCCAAGGCGGCTCCTCTCGACCTGGTGATGATCCAGAAGGCCCCACGTGACAACTACACGGTGCAGTACGCGATCGCGCTGGAGGCCGACGCGAATGTGCCGGACCTGCCACCGGCCAACATCGGCACGTCGATCGTGCCGCCGGACTCGAAGCTGCTGTCGGTCGCGCCGAACAAGCTGGCGGAGTACTACGGCGACGTGCTCCAGAACGGCGAGAAGAGCAAGTACTACAGCCTCTTCGACTCGAAGTCCGACAAGCTGGCGCCCCAGGTGGGAGCGGCGTACAAGGCGTCGCAGATCACGAACCTGCCGAAGACCGCGTCGCTCGACTTCGCGAGCCAGCCCGGCACGGACGGGCCGATCGCCATGGCGACGAACGACTCGGGCGCCATCGTCGCCACCAGCCTGAACGAGGTGTCCACACTGAAGCCGGTGGAGGCCGGTGCCACCGTGTCGACCAGCAACCCGAACGTGCAGGCGCTCACCGGCGTGACCGACAGCACGAAGGGCCTCGAGACCACGTACGGCTACCAGCTACTGTTTTACGTGCCGCCCGCGGAGTCGAAGCACAAGATCGTGATGCTCGGCTTCACGCAGGCGTTGCTCGGTGCGAAGGAACTCGGATGACCAACACCCCTGATGCCGCATCCTTCCGCGGCGCCGTCGACCTCTCCGCGCTCGCGAACCGTCCGGCGGGGCAGCCCGCCGGAACGGACGGCGCGGATGCCGCGCCCGTCCAGACGCTGCCCGGTCTCGTCTACGACGGCACGGACCAGAACTTCACGCAGTTCATCGAGTTGTCGAATACCGTGCCGGTGATCGTCGACCTCTGGGCCGAATGGTGCGGGCCGTGCAAACAGCTGTCGCCGGCGCTGGAGCGCGCGGTCAACGACTACGCCGGCCGTCTCGTGCTCGTGAAGGTCGACGTCGACGCGAACCCCCAGCTGGCGCAGGCGTTCCAGGCACAGTCGATTCCGACCGTCGTCGCCATCATCGGAGGCCGGCCGGCACCGCTGTTCGTGGGCGCCATTCCCGAACAGCAGGTGCGCGAGGTGTTCGAGCAGGTGCTGCAGATCGCGGAGCAGAACGGCGTGACCGGCAGTGTGAGCGTCGAGGACGCGGTCGGCACGGAGAGCGCGGACACGGCGTCCGAGCCCGAGCCCGAACCGCTGCCGCCGCACCACCAGGAGGCGTACGACGCGATCGAGCGCGGCGACTTCGACGGCGCCATCGCCGAGTACCGGCTGGCGATCGCACAGAACCCGGCAGACGATCTGGCGGTGGCAGGGCTCGCACAGGTGAACCTGTTGAAGCGGCTCTCCACCGTCGACGCGAATCAGGTTCGGGATGCCGCCGCATCCGCCCCGGATGACGCCGACGCGGCACTCGCGGTCGCCGACCTCGACCTCTCGGGTGGGCACGTCGACGACGCCTTCGGCCGGCTGCTCGACCTGTTCGCAACCGCTGACGCGGCCACTCGCGATCTGATCCGCACGCGTCTCGTCGACTATTTCGAGATCGTCGGCGTCACCGACCCGCGTGTGATCAAGGCACGCGGCCGCCTGGCGTCGCTGCTGTACTAGCTAGTCAGCTGCGATGGTGCGCTTCGGGCGCAGCCAGAGGGCACCGAGCGGCGGCAGATCGAGAACGGCGGATGCCTGCATCCCGCCCCACGGAGCATCCGTCGCGTTGACGACGCCCAGGTTGCCGACACCCGAGCCGCCGTACTCGGTGGCGTCGGTGTTCAGCAGCTCCTCCCAGTCCCCGGCGAAGGGCATCGGCAGGCGGTAGCCGTTGTGCGGCACCCCGGCGAAGTTCACGACGCACACCAGCGGATCGCCGTCGGCACGACGGGCGAACGCGACGACGTTGCCCTGCGCGTCTCCTCCGTCGATCCACTGGAAGCCGCGCGGGTCCTGGTCGTAACGCCACAGCGCGGGCTCGTCGCGATAGATGTCGTTGAGCCGCGCCACGAGGTCCCACAGGCCCCGGTGCGCTGGCTGGTCGAGGATCCACCAGTCGAGGCCGCGTTCCTCGCTCCACTCCGACGGCTGCCCGAACTCCTGGCCCATGAACAGCAGCTGCTTGCCGGGGTGCGCCCACATGAACGCCAGGTAGGCGCGAACGTTCGCGAGCTGCTGCCAGTGATCGCCCGGCATCTTGGACAGCAGCGACCCCTTGCCGTGCACCACCTCGTCGTGGCTGATCGGCAGCATGAAGTGCTCGCTGAACGCGTACACGAACGAGAACGTGATCTCGCCGTGGTGGTACGAGCGGTACATCGGGTCCTCGTGCATGTACTGCAACGAGTCGTGCATCCAGCCCATGTTCCACTTCAGCCCGAATCCGAGCCCGCCCGCGCTCGTCGGAGCCGTGACCCCGGGGTAGGCGGTGGACTCCTCAGCGATCATCACGATGCCCGGGTTGCGCTTGTATGCGGTGGCCGTCGCCTCTTGCAGGAACGAGATCGCCTCCAGGTTCTCGCGGCCGCCGTGCACGTTCGGCAGCCATTCGCCGTCGGCCCGCGAGTAGTCGAGGTACAGCATGGAGGCCACGGCATCCACGCGCAGTCCGTCGACGTGGAACTCCTCGAGCCAGTACAACGCATTCGCCACCAGGAAGTTGCGCACCTCGGGGCGGCCGAAGTCGAACACGTACGTGCCCCAGTCCTTCTGCTCGCCGCGGCGGGGGTCCGGATGCTCGTACAGCGCCTCGCCGTCGAACCGCGCGAGGGCCCAGGCATCTTTCGGGAAGTGCCCCGGCACCCAGTCCATGAAGACGCCGATGCCCGCGCGGTGCAGCCGGTCGATGAGATAGCGCAGATCGTCCGGATGCCCGAATCGGCTGGTCGGTGCGTAGTAACCGGTCACCTGGTAGCCCCATGAGCCGCCGAACGGATGCTCCGCCAACGGCAGGAACTCCACGTGGGTGTACCCGAGCGCCGTGAGGTAGTCGATCAGGGCGTCCGCTGCCTCGCGGTAGCCGAGCCCCGGGCGCCACGACCCCAGGTGGAGCTCGTACACGCTCATCGGGCCGGTGTGCGGGTTGCGGGAGCGGCGGGCCAGCATCCAGTCGCCGTCGTCCCACGCATAGTCGCTGGAAGTGACGACGGAACCCGTGGCGGGCGGAACCTCGGCGAGCCGCGCCATCGGGTCGGCCTTGAGGCTCCACGCGCCGTCTTTGCCGCGCAGCTCGAACTTGTAGATCGCGCCGGGTGCGACGCCGGGTAGGAACAACTCCCACACGCCGCTGGCGCCCATGGAGCGCATCGCGGAGCCGGTGCCGTTCCAGTCGTTGAAGTCGCCCACCACGCGCACGGCCGTCGCGTTCGGCGCCCACACCGTGAACGCCGTGCCCGAAACACCCTCGTGCTCGCGGTAGTGCGCCCCGAGCGCGTCCCAGAGCCGCTCGTGACGGCCCTCTCCGATGAGGTGCAGGTCGAGCTCGCCGATCGTGGGCGTGATCCGGTACGGATCCTCAGCGGTCCACACCGACCCGTCCTCGTAGCGCGCCTCCACCAGGTATGGCTGCGGCCCGAGCACGCTGACGCCCTGCCACACGCCGTGCCCGAGATGGCCGAGGGAGACTCGGGCGCCGGTGGTGAGCACGGCCGTGACCGATCGGGCAAGAGGCCGCAGGACACGGATGACGGTCACGCGGTCCGCGACGCCGTCCGCCGCCACCAGGTGCTGGCCGAGCACCGAGTGCGGCTCGTGATGGCGCCCCTCGGCGACGGCCAGCAGCGCCGCGTCGTCCACCACGGGTGCCTGCATCGCGGCGGACCCGTCCGCGTGCGCCGTCGTCGTCATCTCGTTCTCGGACATCGGGCCGCCTTACGCCATGGGAGTTGCAGGGAAGTTCACGCTGAGGATGTGCACCGGCTCGTGGAAGGCATCCAGCCGCACGTAGTTGGCGGCACCCCACGACCATGTCTGACCGGTGACGGCATCCGTCACTTCGAACGTTGCGCCGTGCGCCAGACCGATTTCCGCAAGGTCGAGGTGCACGAGCGTCTCGCGCACCGCGTGCGGGTCGACGTTCGCGACCACGATCACGGTATCGGGATCGCCGGTTCCGGTGAACTCGGCGGGCAGGTGCTTGCTGTAGACGAGTACGGCGTCGTCCTCGCTGGAGTGCACGTGAAGGTTGCGCAGTTGCCGAAGCGCAGGATGCTCGCGCCGCACCCGGTTGAGCATGGTCAGGTATGGCGCCAGCGATTCGCCCCGCGCCTCGGCGCCGTCGTAGTCGCGCGGCCGGTACTCGTACTTCTCGTTGTCGATGTACTCCTCGGCGCCGCTGCGAGCCACCGATTCGTACAGCTCGTAGCCGGAGTACACGCCCCAGAGCGGGGCACCGGTCGCCGCGATCGCCGCACGCACCTTGAACGCCGGCCGGCCGCCGAACTGCAGGTACTCGGTGAGGATGTCCGGCGTGTTCACGAAGAGGTTCGGCCGCATGAAGGCATCGGTCTCGTGCGCGATGGAGTCGAGGAACTCCTCCAGTTCGGCCTTCGTGTTGCGCCACGTGAAGTAGGAATACGACTGCTGGAAGCCTGCCTTCGCGAGCGTCTGCATCACGGCGGGCCGGGTGAACGCCTCGGCGAGGAACACCACGTCGGGCTCCTCCGCGTTCACGGTGTGGATGAGCCACTCCCAGAAGTCGACGGGCTTCGTGTGCGGGTTGTCGACGCGGAAGATGCGGATGCCCGTACCGATCCAGTACCGCACGATGCGCAGCACTTCGCCGCGGATGCCTTCCGGATCGTTGTCGAAGTTGACCGGGTAGATGTCCTGGTACTTCTTCGGGGGATTCTCGGCGTAGGCGATCGAGCCGTCGGGGAGCCGGGTGAACCACTCCGGATGCTCACGCACCCACGGGTGGTCAGGGGACGCCTGCAGCGCGAGATCGAGCGCCACCTCGAGTCCCGCCTTCTTCGCCCGCGCGACGAAGCGTTTGAGGTCGGCCTCGGTGCCGAGGTCGGGGTGGATCGCATCGTGTCCGCCCTGCGCTGAACCGATGGCCCACGGTGAACCGGGGTCGTTCTCGCCGGCATCGAGCGAGTTGTTCGGGCCCTTCCGGTAGGCGAGCCCGATCGGGTGGATGGGCGGCAGGTAGACCACGTCGAAACCCATCTCGGCGATCCGGGGCAGCCGGGACTCCGCCGTGCGGAACGTGCCCGACTTCCAGGAACCGCCGGCGTTGCGCACGGCGCCCACGGAGCGTGGGAAGAATTCGTACCATGCGCCGACGCCGGCGCGTTCCCGTTCGGCGAGCACCTCGTATTCGCGGGATGACGTCACCAGGCTGCGCAGCGGCTTGCGGGTCAGGTGGTCGAGCACCCCGTTCAGCTCCACGGCGTCCAGCCGTACTGTCGCAGGTTGCCCTTCCTTCACGAGCGCCTTCGCTTCGCTTGCGAGCCATCGCCCGTCCGCCTCGTTCGGCTGCTCGGCTGCGGCTCGATTGAGGAGCTCGGCGCCGGCGGCGAGCATCAGGTCGGTGTCGATTCCTGCGGGCACCTTGATGCCTGCGGCGTGCCACCAGGTCGCCACGTCGTCGGCCCACGCCTCGATGTGGAAGCGCCACGTGCCCTGCTCGTTCAGGAGCGCCGTGGTTCCCCAGCGGTCCGTGCCTGGCGCGAGTGGGGACATCCTGCGCCGCAGCGTCGTGCCCGAGGGTGCAGTGAGTACGAGCTCCACACCGATCAGGTCGTGACCTTCGCGGAACGCGACGGCGGAGAACGGCACGACCTCGCCGTCGTACGCTTTGGCGGGCCAGGCGCCGCCTTCGACGACCGGGCCGACCTCGAGGATCGGAAGCCTGCCCAGCACGGGCCGGTACTCGCTCCTCGGTGCTGCTTCCGCCGGGCGATTACGCGGCGAGCGTGACGACGTGGTCGGCATTCTCCGACCGTAGCGCGATGGGGGCCCGAAATCGCCACCCCTTGCACGTCGCGCGCGTCGCCGCGACACTCCCGCGCGAGGCTCGTGCCGGGCATCCGTTCATGCGTTCGACATGCGGCGTGGGTAGGGTTGCGCGAGTGAAAGCCATCCGTCGATTCACCGTCCGTGCGGTCATCCCGGACTCCCTGCAAGCGCTTGACGAACTCGCCTCGAATCTGCGCTGGTCGTGGCACGAGCCGACCAGGGATCTGTTCCGCCACATCTCCGAGAACCTGTGGCGGGGTACGAACCACGATCCGATCGCGCTGCTCGGTGCGGTCAGCCCCGAACGCCTGACCGAACTTGCCGGCGACGACGGCTTCATCGGCTGGGCGAACGGCTTGCGCGACGACCTCCGCCGCTACATCGGCGAACCGCGGTGGTATCAGAGCCTTCAGGATGCCCCGCAGTCGATCGCGTACTTCTCGCCAGAGTTCGGCATAGCTGCGGCGCTTCCGCAGTACTCCGGCGGCCTCGGCATCCTCGCCGGAGACCACCTGAAGAGCGCATCGGACCTCGGCGTGCCGCTCACCGGAGTAGGGCTGTTCTACCGGTCCGGGTATTTCGCGCAGTCGCTGACCGCCGACGGCTGGCAGCAGGAGAGCTATCCCGTGCTGGATCCCGACGGGATGCCGCTGTCGGTGCTGCGCCACGCGGACGGCACGCCGGCCGTGGTGGCGCTCGCCATGCCCGACGGCCGCACGCTGAGCGCCCGCATCTGGACTACGCTCGTGGGCCGAGTGCGTCTGCTCCTGCTGGACACGAACATCCCGGAGAACGACGAAGACCTGCGCAGCGTCACCGACCGGCTGTACGGCGGCGGGGGAGAGCATCGGCTGCTGCAGGAGCTGTTGCTGGGCATCGGCGGCGTCCGGGCTCTGCGCACGGCCACGAGCCTGCTCGGCCTCACCGCGCCGAGCGTGTATCACACGAACGAAGGCCACGCCGGGTTCCAGGGGCTCGAACGCATAGCGGAGCTGATCGGCGAGGGCCTCGCATTTCCGCAGGCGCTGGAGGCGGTGCGGGCCGGCACTGTGTTCACCACGCACACGCCGGTGGCCGCGGGCATCGACCGCTTCGAGGCATCCCTCGTGCACCGCTACTTCGAGGCGCACGAGCTGGTACCGGGAATCGATGTCGACGATGTGATGCGCCTGGGCGCGGAGGACTACGACGGCGGATCGCCGGGCGTGTTCAACATGGCCGTGATGGGGCTGCGACTCGCGCAGCGCGCGAACGGTGTCTCGAAGCTGCACGGCAACGTGTCCCGGCACATGTTCGCGGGGCTCTGGCCGGGATTCGACTACGACGAGGTGCCGATCGGTTCGGTCACGAACGGTGTGCACGCGCCGACCTGGACCGATCCGCTTCTGACGGAGTTGGCGCAGAACGCGCTCGGCACGTCTGACACGACTCACGCCGACTGGCTCTCGCCGGCGCTCAGCGATCACGACCTCTGGAACGTGCGCGGGAGGATGCGCGAGAACCTGGTGCAGGATGCCCGCACCCGCGTCGCCGGGGAATGGCAGCATCGGTCGCGCGGAGCGATCGCTCCCGCGTGGCTGTCTGGTGTGCTCGACCCGCACGTGCTCACCATCGGATTCGCGCGGCGGGTCGCCACCTACAAGCGGCTCACTCTCATGCTGCACGACAAGGAGCGGCTCACTCGCCTGCTGAACGATCCGGAGCGTCCGGTGCAGCTGGTCATCGCCGGCAAGGCGCATCCGGCGGACGACGGCGGCAAGCGGCTCATCCAGGAACTCGTCGAGTTCGCGGACTCGCCCGAGGTGCGCAACCGCCTCGTGTTCCTGCCGGACTACGACATCACCATGGCGCAGACGCTGTACCCGGGCTGCGACATCTGGCTGAACAATCCGCTGCGGCCGCTCGAGGCGTGCGGCACGAGTGGCATGAAGGCCGCGCTGAACGGGGCGCTCAACCTGTCCATCCTCGATGGCTGGTGGGCGGAGTACTTCGACGGCGAGAACGGCTGGGCCATTCCGTCAGCGGACGCGGCAGGCGACGCCGGGGAACGCGACGCGCTCGAGGCCAACGCGCTCTACGACCTCATCGAGCACCAGATCGCGCCCCGGTTCTACGACCGCGACGAGAGCGGGGTGCCGATCACGTGGATGCAGCAGGTGCGGCACACCCTGAAAACCCTGTCTCCAGAGCTCAGCGCGGATCGCATGGTGCGCCAGTACGTCACCGAGCTGTACGTGCCCGCGTACGCCGAGGCGACGCAGCTGGCCGCGAACCGGTACCAGGGCGCCCGCGAGTTCGCGACCTGGAAGCAACGGGTGACCGACGCGTGGCCGCAGGTGGCGGTCGTGCACGTGGAGTCCGGGGGCTTGGATGCCGTTCCGCAGGTCGGCGACAGGCTCCGTCTGCGCGCCCACGTCGACCTCGGCTCCCTGGAGTCGTCGGACGTCGCGGTGGAGGTCGTGTACGGCCGCATCGGCGAGGACGACGAGCTCGAGAAGGTCGGGCATCAGCGGTTGAGCCACCACGACGGCGGCGCCGGCGGCACGTCCGCGTTCGAAGGCGCCGTGCCGCTGGACCGCGCAGGGTCGTTCGGTTACACGGTGCGTGTACTGCCGTGCAACCGCGCCATGGCGAGCCCGGCTGAGCTCGGCCTGGTCACCGTTGCCCGCTGAGCCCGGCGTCAGCGCGCGATGGCGGCCAGACGCCCGCCGGTGACCGCGAGAAGGTCAGCCGGAGACAGCTCGATGTCGAAGCCGCGGCGACCGCCCGAGACGTAGACGGTCTCGAAGGCGGAGGCCGAGGCATCCAGCACGGTCTCCAGTCGCGACTTCTGACCGACCGGGGAGATCCCGCCGACGACGTAGCCCGTCTTGCGCTGGGCGGCCGCGGCGTCGGCCATTGATGCCCGCTTGGCCTCGACGGCGGTGGCCAGCGCCTTGAGGTCGAGCTGACCGGTGACCGGGACGATGCCGACGACGAGCCGGCCGTCGGCGTCGGCGATCAGCGTCTTGAACACCCGCGCCGGATCGACGCCCAGCGCGATCGCCGCCTCGATCCCGAACGCCGTCACGCCCGGATCGTGCTCGTAGGCGTGCGCCGCGAACGGAACACCGGCGTGCGTGAGCGCCAGCGTCGCCGGTGTTCCTGCCGGCCGCGTTGACGCAGACTTCTTCGGCACCGCTACTCGTGCGCCCGGAACAGCTTCATCGACGTGGGTCCCATGTCGACGGCGTCGCCCGGTGCGTGTTCGCCGTCGGCGCCGGCCACCGTCTCCCGTGCGCTGTCCCACAGCAGCGTGTAGCCGGCGACACCCTCGCGCTCGGGCAGCTTCACCACGGTGTCCGTCTCGAGGCCGTGCACCACGAGCAGGATGCGGTTGAACTCCTCGAACTCGGGCGTCGACGCGGCGAGGTACTGCAGCGTGCGGTTCTCGGGCGAGTCCCAGTCCGCTTGAGCCATCGTCTTCCCGGAGGCGTCGTACCAGTCCAGCTGGCTGGCGCTCGGCACCGTCTCGCCGAACTTGCCGAACCGCACGGGACGCAGTGCGGGGTTCTCCCTGCGCAGCCTGATCAGCTCAGCGGTGACGGCGGCGAAGTCCCTCTGCCGTTCGTCCCAGTCCCAGCGGAACCAGGTGAGCGTGTCGTCGTGGCAGTACGCGTTGTTGTTGCCGGACTGGCTCCTGCCGTACTCGTCGCCCGCCGTGATCATCGGGATGCCCGCAGACAGCAGCAGCGTGCCCATCAGGTTGCGCGCCGCCTTCCGTCGCACCGCACGGATGCTCTCATCGTCGGTCGGTCCCTCCACTCCGTGATTGAACGAACGGTTGTCGTTCGTTCCGTCCCGGTTGTTCTCGCCGTTGCCGAGATTGTGCTTCTCGTCGTACGAGACGAGGTCGGCGAGCGTGAAGCCGTCGTGCGCGGTGACGAAGTTGACCGAGGCCAGCGGCCCACGCTCCGGCGTGAAGAGGTTCGACGATCCGGCGAGGCTGGTCGCGAACGATCCGATGCCGGTTGGCGCGGAGCCGTGCGCGCGGGCATCCGCGATGTCCGCCAGCCAGAACGAACGCACCCGGTTGCGGTAGCGGTCGTTCCATTCGTGCCAGCCGTTCGGGAACCCGCCCGTCTGCCAGCCGCCGGGACCGATGTCCCACGGCTCGGCGATGAGCTTGACGCCCTCGAGGTACGGGTCGTCGACAATCGCGGTCACCAGCGAGTGGTCGCCCGCGAACTCGCCGGTCTCGTCCCGGCCGAGGGCGGCGGCGAGGTCGAAGCGGAAGCCGTCGATCTGCACGTCGTTCGCCCAGTACTTCAGCGAATCGAGCACCAGCCGATCGGCGACGGGGTTGCCGTAGTCGATCGTGTTGCCGACGCCGGTGGTGTCGATGTACGAGCCGTCGGGGTTCTGCCGGTAGTACGTGGCGTTGTCGATGCCGCGCAGGCTGGTCGTGGGGCCGCCGAGGCCTTCCTCCGCCGTGTGGTTGTAGACGACATCGAGGATGACCTCGAGGCCCGCCTCGTGCAGCAGCCGCACCATGCCCTTGAACTCCCGCAGCACCGCAGCGGCTCCGGATGCCTGCGCCTGCTTGGTGGCGTACGGCGCGTGCGGAGTGAAGAAGTTCAGCGTGTTGTAACCCCAGTAGTTCGACAACCCGAGCCGCGACAGGCGCTGCTCGGTGGCGAAGGCATGCACCGGCAGCAACTCGATGCTGGTGACACCCAGCCGGTGGAAGTGCTCGATGGTCGCCGGATGAGCGAGGCCCGCGTAGGTGCCGCGCAGGTCCTCCGGAATCGCCGTGTTGAGCGTGGTGAGGCCCTTCACATGCGCCTCGTAGACCACCGTGTGGTCGGTGGGCACGCGTGGCTTGCCGGTACCGGCCCAGTCGAAGTCGCCGTCCATGACGACGGAGCGCCACTCCTTCGTGCCGGCCCGCAGCAGGCCGCGCGAGTACGGCTCGATCAGCAGCTTGCGTTCATTGAAATGGTGCTCGGGTGCGCGTGGTCCCGAGCACCTGATGTTGTAGCGGGTGCCCGGTCTCAGGTGCGGCGACTGTGCGATCCACACGTCGCCGTGGCCGCGGGTGAGCGGCACCGTCTCGATCAGCCAGTTCGGATCGGAGTCGTCGAAGATCAGCAGCTCGATCGAGGTCGCGTTCTTCGAGTACACCCCGATCGTCCCGCCGTCCGCCTCGGCGCGAACGCCGAGCTGCGACAGGGGATCCTCGCTGGACATGCGTTCTACAGTAATTCGTATGCCGGTCTACCTTGACCACGCCGCCACTACCCCCGTTCTGCCCGAGGCGATCGAGGCGTACACGCGCGCGCTGACCGAGGTCGGCAACCCGTCGAGCATCCATTCCGCCGGCCAGTTGGCGAAGCGCACGCTCGAGGATGCCCGTGAGCAGCTCGCGGGAACGCTCGGCTGTCAGGGCATCGAGGTCGTGCTCACCTCCGGGGGCACCGAGGCGATCAACCTGGGCATCAAGGGGTTGTACTGGGCAGGGGCCCGTCGCGGCGCGAATCGCATCCTCGTGCCGGAGGGTGAGCATCACGCCACGCTGGACACCGTCGAGTGGCTGCGGTCGTACGAGGGCGCAGAGGTGGAGTGGCTCCCTCTCGACGAGCAGGGATTCGTGCGGCTCGACACGCTGGAGCGCGCTCTGTCACGCGATCCGCACGCCGTCTCTCTGCTCACGTTCCTGTGGGCGAACAACGAGGTGGGGACCATCCAGCCAGCCGAGCGGATCATCGGGCTGGCGGCATCCGCGGGCGTTCCTGTGCACATGGACGCCGTGTCCGCATTCGGACACCTGCCCGTGGACTTCGCCGGCATGCGCCTGCGCACCGGCTCGAAGGCGGGAGCGGGGCTCACGGCACTGAGCGTCTCGGCGCACAAGGTCGGCGGCCCGGTCGGGGCCGGCGCGCTCGTGCTGTCGCGTGACGCCACGATCGTGCCGCTCATTCACGGCGGCGGGCAGCAGCGCCAGGTGCGCAGCGGAACGCAGGATGTCGCCGCGGCATCGGCGTTCGCGGTGGCGGCGGTTGCCGCGGATGGGGTCCGAGCAGCCGAGTCCGAGCGACTCACGGCGCTGCGCGACCGTGTCATCGCGGGCGTGCGTCGCGCGGTGCCCGACGCGGTGCTCAGCGGTCCGGAACCGGGTCCGGGCACCGTTCACGGACATCCGGATGCCCGCCTCGCCTCGAACGCGCACTTCACGTTCCCCGGCTGCGAGGGCGACTCCCTGCTGTTCCTCCTCGACGCGGCCGGCGTCGAGGTCTCGACCGGATCGGCGTGCCAGGCGGGTATCCCCGAACCCTCTCATGTGCTCCGCGCGATGGGCCGCACAGAGGACGAGGCGCGCGGCGCGCTGCGCATCACACTCGGACGCACCTCGACGGACGCCGACGTCGACGCATTCCTGGCGGCGCTCCCCGCCGCGTACGCGCAGGCCTCCCGCGCCGGCCTCGCCGCCCGCGAGTCGGCACTTGGTGCCCGCTGACGCACCCACCGCCACGGCCCGACCGGTGAACGACATCCGGCAACGCGGCCCGATCGCTGCCGACGGCCGAGCCGCCAGCGGGATGAACATCCAGGGACACTTTCGTAGGCTGTAGCCCATGCGTGTTCTGGCGGCGATGAGCGGCGGAGTGGACTCCGCGGTGGCGGCGGCGCGCGCCGTGGAGGCCGGTCACGATGTCGTCGGCGTGCACCTGGCACTCAGCCGGATGCCTGGAACGCTGCGCACCGGCAGCCGCGGCTGCTGCACCATCGAGGACTCGATGGATGCCCAGCGGGTGGCGAACCTGATCGGCATCCCGTACTACGTGTGGGACTTCTCCGAACGGTTCAAGCTCGACGTGGTCGACGACTTCATCGCCGAGTATTCGGCCGGCCGCACGCCCAACCCGTGCCTGCGCTGCAACGAGAAGATCAAGTTCGCGGCGCTCCTGGAGAAGGCGCTGGCACTCGGCTTCGACGCGGTGTGCACGGGACATTACGCGAGCATCGTGACGGATGAACGAGGCAACCGCGAACTGCACCGAGCGGCGGCGTGGGCGAAAGACCAGTCGTACGTGCTGGGCGTGCTCACGGCGGAGCAGCTGGCCCACGCGATGTTCCCGCTGGGTGCGACGCCGTCGAAGGACTTGGTGCGGGCCGAGGCGGCCGAACGCGGCTTCACGGTGGCCTCGAAGCCGGACTCGCACGACATCTGCTTCATTCCCGACGGTGACACGCGTGGCTGGCTCGCCGAGCACGTCGGCACCGCGCCGGGCGACATCGTCGACCGCGAGGGCAGCGTCGTCGGCAGCCACGAGGGCGCGACGGCATACACGGTCGGCCAGCGCCGCGGCCTGGGCATCACAGTGCCGGCACCGGATGGGCGTCCGAGGTTCGTGCTCGAGGTGCGTCCGAAGGAGAACACGGTCGTCGTCGGCCCCAAGGAGGCGCTCGACATCGCCGAGCTAGCGGGGAGCCGTGTGAGCTGGGCCGGACCGCCTCCCGAGGATGCCGCGACGCCCTTCGCGTGCGAGGTGCAGATTCGCGCCCACGCGGACCCGGTGCCCGCCGTGGCGTTCGTGCACGACGGTGAGCTGGTCATCCGGCCTGCCACGCCCATCAACGGTGTCGCAACAGGGCAGAGCGCGGTCGTCTACGTGGGAACGCGCGTTCTCGGGCAGTGCACGATCGATCGAACGGTCAGCGCCGCGCGCGTGCGGGCCTGAGCAGCCGGGATCCGAGTAGCGGGTACCCGAACAGCGCAAGCGGCCGGCTCACGGCCATGGCGGCAGCACCGTTCCGGTGCCCGCTGCGAACGCGGTGAGGAGCCGGCGGCCCTCGTCCCACTCGCCGAGCCGGCTCGCGCGGTTGAGATGCCCGTGCTGCCCCACGTTGACGAGCGGGACGTGCCACCACGTGCTCAACTCGCGGAGATGGTCGAGTGAGCTGTAGGGGTCGTCTTCAGACGCGACGATCACAGCCGGAATAGCCAGCGCCCGGTGCGGTGCCTGGAACCCCTTAGCCTCAGCGGGGAACGCAGGCGCGTTCTCGTCGGGTGGGGCCACGAAGAAGGCGCCGGTCGCGCGGCCGCCGCGAGCGAGCCAGGATGCCACGGCCAGGCATCCGAGGCTGTGCGCCACGAGAATGTCGTCGGCCTCGACAAGGCGGTCGAGGGCCTGCACCCAATCCTCGCTCTGCGGCTCGGCGAACGAGGCGGGAGCGAGGCGCACGGCCGCAGGCCCGAGCGATTCCTGCCAGATCGACTGCCAGTGGTCGTGCGGGGAGTCGTCGATTCCGGGAACGATGACGATGCGCATGATCCTCCCTCTGGGCGACCCCGATTGCGGGATGCAATCGGGGAACGCCATCCTCGCAGGTCCGCGGCGTCGTCGGCGGCCGAACCTATGATGGCGACGTGACGGACAATCCTGCCGACTTCGACTCCGCCGACTTCGACTCAGCGCGCGCCGAATCCGCCGAGCTGCGTGAGCGCATCGAGAGCAATCGGATCGCGTACTACGCCGGCGGCAGCCTGATCAGCGACGCCGAGTACGACGCGGACATCCACCGGCTCGAGGCCATCGAGGCGCGCTTCCCAGAGCTGGTCAGCCAGGACAGCCCGACACAGACCGTGGGCGCCGACATCGCATCGGCCGGATTCCCACCGCACGAGCACGCGGAACGGATGCTCAGCCTCGACAACGTGTTCAGCATCGACGAGCTGCGCGACTGGGCGAACAAGACCCAGCTGGCGGCCGGGCATCCGGTCCGCTGGCTCACCGAGGTGAAGATCGACGGGCTCGCGATCAGCCTGGCCTACCGCGACGGCGTGCTGGAGACCGCCACTACGCGCGGCGACGGAACCGTCGGCGAAGACATCACCGAGAACGTGGACTGGATCCCGGTCATTCCACGCAGGCTCACCGGCGGCGGATGGCCCTCGTTCTTCGAGGTGCGCGGCGAGGTGTTCCTCAAAACAGCGGACTTCGAGTTCCTCAACGAACGGCAGCACCAGCTGCAGGAGCAATACGCCCAGTCGCAACGCGCAAAGGGCAAGACCGACGAGGAGATCAAGACCCGCTACCCGGAGTTCGCGAACGCGCGCAACACGGCGGCGGGGAGCCTGCGCCAGCGGCGGGAGAACAAGTCGGCGCAGGAGCTTGAGCTGATGCGCGAACGGCAGGGACGGCTCTCGCTGTACCTGCACGGCATCGGCGCGTGGGCCGACCCGCCCGTGCGCACCCAGTCGGAGATGTATGACCTGCTGCGCTCCTGGGGGCTCCCGGTGTCGCCGCACAACCGCGTGCTCGATGGTCTCGACGAAGTGGCCGGTTACATCGCCGAGATGGGGGAGCGGCGCCACTCGCTCGAGCACGAGATCGACGGCGTGGTGATCAAGGTCGACGACCTCGCCACGCACGACGAGCTCGGGGCCACGAGTCGTGCGCCGCGGTGGGCGATCGCGTACAAGTACCCGCCGGAGGAGGTCTTCACGACGCTGCTGGACATCCTGGTCGGAATCGGCCGCACGGGAAGGGCGACTCCCTACGCGGTGATGACGCCTGTGAAGGTGGCGGGCAGCACCGTGCGCCAGGCGACGCTGCACAACCAGCAGGTGGTGAAGGCGAAGGGCGTGCTCATCGGCGACACGGTCGTGCTGCGCAAGGCGGGCGACGTCATCCCGGAGATCCTCGGCGCCGTGGAGGAACGACGCGACGGAACGCAGCGGGAATGGCGGATGCCCGAACTCTGCCCCGAGTGCGGCACCCGTCTGGCGCCGGCGAAAGAGGGCGACATCGATCTGCGGTGCCCCAACTCGCGGTCGTGCCCAGCGCAGGTGCGCGGCAGGATCGAACACATCGGCTCGCGCGGGGCGCTCGACATCGACGCGCTCGGCGAGGTCACGGCCGCCGCGCTCACGCAGCCCCTGGTGCCGGCCGAGCCGCCGCTGGCGAACGAGGCCGGGCTGTTCGAGCTCACCGAAGACGAGATCGTCCCGATCGAGGTGGTGGTGCGCGACGTCGAGACCGGCGCGCCGAAGGTGGACGAGGAGACGGGACTGCCTGTGCGGCGGGCGCCGTTCCAGAAGGTCGCGCTGGTGTACCCGCCCGGGTTCGAGAACGCGAGCGCCGCGGAACGACGCGCGGCGAGCATCCGCAAGAACCATCGGCTCGTCTCGCCGTCCGAGGCGGCCGTGACCCTTCTCGCCGAACTCGAGAAGGCTAAGACGCAGCCGCTGTGGCGCCTGCTCGTGGCGCTGAGCATCCGGCACGTCGGGCCCGTTGCGGCACGGGCTCTGGCGAACTGGTTCGGGTCGCTGGATGCCATTCGCTCGGCGAGCAGGGAGGAACTCGCCGCTGTCGACGGCGTGGGCGGCATCATCGCCGACGCCGTGCTCGACTGGTTCGAGGTCGACTGGCACCGGGAGATCGTGGAGCGATGGGCGGCGGCGGGCGTGCAATTCGCGACCCCAGGGCATCCGGGTCCGGGACACGCGGAGGAGGCGGGTGGTCCGCTCGCGGGCCTCACCGTGGTGGCGACCGGGTCGCTGGAGGGCTTCACGCGTGAGGGCGCACAGGAGGCGATCGTCGCCGCAGGCGGCAAGGCCGCGTCGAGCGTGTCGAAGAAGACCGACTACGTCGCGGCCGGTCCGGGGGCCGGGTCCAAGCTGGCGAAGGCGGAGGAGCTGGGCGTGCCGATCCTCGACGCCGAGCAGTTCAAGCTCCTGCTGGAGGGCGGTCCGGCAGCCCTGGCCGGCACGCCAGGGGACGTGGACGACGAGAACGTTCCGGTCGAGGAAGGCGCGTCCGAGCGGTGACCGCGCACGGCGTCCAGCCCGGGGAGCCCGATCCGGGTGGCTCCGGTGCGGAGCCGGCCGACTCCGCCGGCCGCGATGCGTCACGCCGCGACTTCCTCCGCGGAGCGGGCATCGCCGCGGCGGGTGCGGCAGCGGGAGGCATCGTCGGCGGCGTCGTGGGCGGGGTGCTCGGGGCTGCGGCGGGCCGGGCGAGCGTGCATCCGGAGATCGAGCGCGAGCTCGGCCTGCTCCCGGTGCCGTCGAAGCCTGGCTTCGACCACCTCGTGGCGATCATGTTCGAGAACAGGTCGTTCGACAACATCCTCGGATTCCTCTACGCAGACGGAGATCCGCCCCGCGGTCAGCACTTCGAGGGACTCGATGTGAACCGCGACATGAACCGGGACCCGCTCACCGGTCTCGACATCCCCGTGCACGTCTACAACGGCACGACCGACTTTGTGATGAGCCAGCCCGACCCGGATCCGGGCGAGGAGTACCCCTACGTCAACCAGCAGCTCTTCGGCAGGGTCGATCCGCCAGGCAACGCGCACAAGTTCCTCGAGCAGATGGAGCCGCCGTTCAACGCGCCGCCCACAGGTGCGAAGCCGGACATGAGCGGATTCCTCGCCGACTACATCGACCACATCCGGGTGGACCGGCGAGGGGTCACACCGCAGATCGACGAGTACCGGCGAATCATGGGAGCCTTCGACCCCACGATGCTGCCCGTGTTCTCGACGCTCGCGCGGGAGTTCGCTGTGTATGACCACTGGCATTGCGCCGTGCCGTCGCAGACGTTCTGCAACCGGTCGTTCTTCCACGCAGCAACCTCTCACGGCTTCGTGACCAATAACGGAAGCGGTGGTTACCGCAAGTGGTTCGGCGTCGACGCCGGGGAGGGCACTATCTTCAACCGGCTCGAGAGTGCCGGTATCGGCTGGGCGATCTACTTCGATGACAACCAGTTCCTGTCACTGACCGGATTCATCCACGCACCAGCGCTCCGGAAGTTCTGGAAGACCGATCACTTCCGCACCATGACCCGCTTCTACGACGACGTGAAGCGAGGTGAGCTCCCCGCGTATTCGTTCATCGAGCCTCGGCTGACCTACGACCACAACGACATGCACCCGCCGGTCGGACCGTTCACCAGAACGGATGTCGACGGCCACGCGATCGCCAGCGGCGCGATCTCCGATGTGCGCGCAGGTGAAGCCCTGTTGCACCGGGTGTACTCGGCCATACGGGAGAGCGCCACCCTGAACGGATCGAACGCGATGAACACGATGCTGTTCGTCACGTTCGACGAGCACGGCGGCCTGTACGACCATGTGCCGCCTCCGGGAGCGAAGCCCCCTTCGAAGAAACTGGGCGACACCGAGATGGGCTTCGGCTTCGACCGCCTCGGCGTGCGCGTTCCGGCTCTCGCGATCTCGGCGTGGACAGCAAAGGGACACGTGATCAACGAGACCATGCACCACTCGAGCGTGATGGCCACGCTGGAGAGGAAGTACCGGCTGAAGCCCCTCACCGACCGGGACGCGGGCGCGCCGACCATCGACAACGCCGTGACGTTGCGCACGCCCCGGCAGCCAACCACGTGGCCGCAGACTCATCCGCAATGGGTGCCGCCGAACCCGGAGGCCGGTCCGCCAGTGCCGGGCGGCGACGATGACCGCCCGCTCGGGCCGCCCGGCGTAGGGCTGCTGGGCATGCTCATTGCGCACTACGAAGGCGACGAGACCAAGGTGCCGCGCACGTACCGCGAGGCCTACGAGCTCATCACCGTCTCGGGCAAAGGAGTGTTCGGCACCGGTCCGAACCCGATGGAGCCGCTCCTGCCTCCGCTCGGTTTTACCGGATCGCCTTCGGCGACGCCGGCGCCCACGCCCGCCACGACGTCGCCGCCGACCCCCGCCGAATAGACTGGACGGCATCCCTCGACACTTTTCTTGAGCTACGGAGACGCATGCCCGACATCAGCGCAGCCCAGGTGCGGCATCTTGCCGAACTGGCCCGCATCGACCTGAGCGAAGCCGAACTGACGAGCCTCACCACCGAGCTGGGCCAGATCGTCGAGTCTGTGGCGAAGGTCAGCGAGGTGGCGACGGCCGACGTGCCGGCGACGAGCCATCCCATTCCGATGACGAACGTGTTCCGCGACGACGCCGTGCGGCCCGGGCTCACCGTCGAGCAGGCGCTCTCCGGTGCGCCGGACCGCGAGGGCGACTACTTCCGGGTGCCGCCGATCCTGGACGAGGAGGCGTGATGACCGACCTGACCAGACTCACCGCGGCCGAGCTGGCCGAGAAGCTGGCCGCGTCCGAGGTCTCCAGTGGCGAGGCCACCCGGGCGCACCTCGACCGCATCCATGCCGTCGACCCGGACGTGCACGCGTTCCTGCACGTGGCATCCGAGCAGGCGATCGAGACGGCGGAAGCGGTGGATGCCCGTCGCGCGGCGGGTGAGAAGCTCGGCCCTCTCGCGGGCGTGCCGGTGGCCATCAAGGATGTGCTCTGCACCTACGACATGCCCTCCACGTCAGGTTCGCGGATCCTCGAGGGCTGGGTTCCGCCGTATGACGCGACGGTGGTGAAGCGACTGCGCGACGCGGACCTGGTGCCGCTCGGTAAGACGAACATGGACGAGTTCGCGATGGGCTCCTCTACCGAGCACTCGGCGTTCGGACCGACGCACAACCCGTGGGACCTCGAGCGCATCCCCGGTGGCTCGGGCGGTGGCTCGGCTGCCGCGGTCGCCGCGTTCGAGACTCCGCTCGCGCTCGGCAGCGACACCGGTGGGTCGATCCGTCAGCCGGCCGCCGTCACAGGCTCCGTCGGCGTGAAGCCCACCTATGGTGGCGTGAGCCGCTACGGGGCGATAGCCCTGGCCAGCTCGCTCGACCAGGTCGGACCGGTGAGCCGCACCGTTCTCGACGCAGCGCTGCTGCACGACGTGATCGCCGGGCACGACCCGCTGGACTCCACGTCGCTCGTCGAGGACTGGCCGTCCATGGCGGCGGCAGCACGTGCCGGGTTGCGTGACGACGCGTTGAAGGGTGTGCGCGTCGGTGTCGTGAAAGAGATCTCCGGAAGCGGTGAGGGCTTCCAGCCCGGCGTGAAGCAGCGGTTCGACGAGACCGTCGCCCTGTTCAGCGCCGCGGGCGCCGAAGTGGTCGAGGTTTCGGCACCGAGCTTCGAGTACGCGGTTGCCGCGTACTACCTGATCCTGCCGGCCGAGGCATCCAGTAACCTGGCACGTTTCGACTCGGTGCGCTTCGGGATGCGCGTCCCGCCGGCGAGCGGGCCGGTGACGAGTGAGCGCGTCATGGCCGCCACGCGTGACGCCGGGTTCGGCACGGAGGTGAAGCGCCGCATCATCCTGGGCACGTATGCGCTGAGTGCCGGCTACTACGACGCGTACTACGGCAGCGCGCAGAAGGTGCGCACCCTCATCCAGCGCGATTTCGCGACCGCGTTCGCGCAGGCGGACGTGCTGATCAGCCCGGCTGCGCCGACGACGGCGTTCAAGATCGGCGAGAAGGTCGATGACCCCCTGGCCATGTATCTGAACGACATCACCACCATCCCGGCGAACCTTGCGGGAGTTCCCGGTCTGGCGCTGCCCGTGGGCCTCGCGCCGGAGGACGGCCTGCCCGTCGGTCTTCAGATCATGGCGCCCGCACGGCAGGATGCGCGACTGTACACGGTCGGTGCAGCACTCGAGCGACTGCTCGAAGGCGGCTGGGGGCATTCGCTGCTCGCCCAGGCGCCGCAGCTGGCGCAGACGGAGATGTTCGCGAGCGAGGAAGGGGCGGTCTGATGGCCAAAGACAAGTTGATGGACTACGACCGTGCTCTCGAGCTCTTCGAGCCCGTGCTCGGTTTCGAGGTGCACGTCGAGCTGAACACGAAGACCAAGATGTTCTGCGGCTGCGCGAACGAGTTCGGCTCCGGCCCGAACGCGAACACGTGCCCCACGTGCCTCGGCCTGCCCGGCGGCCTGCCGCAGGTGAACCACAAGGCGGTGGAGTCGAGCATCCGGCTGGGGCTCGCACTCGGCTGCGACATCGCGGAGAGCTCCCGCTTCGCGCGCAAGAACTACTTCTATCCCGACACGTCGAAGAACTTCCAGACGTCGCAGTACGACGAGCCGATCGCCCACGACGGCGAGGTGACGGTCGAGCTGGAGAACGGCAGCCAGGTCACGATCCTCATCGAGCGCGCGCACATGGAGGAAGACGCAGGCAAGCTCACGCACGCCGGGGCCACCGGTCGCATCCAGGGCGCGGACTACTCGCTCGTGGACTACAACCGAGGCGGCGTTCCTCTCGTCGAGATCGTCACGAAGATCATCGAGGGCGTGGACGGCGACGCACCCGAGGTCGGGCGCGCGTACGTTGCGCACATACGTGAGCTGGTGAAGGCACTCGGCGTCTCCAACGCCCGGATGGAGGAGGGCAACGTGCGCTGCGACGCCAACGTATCGCTGCGTCCGCGGGGGTCGAACGTGCTGGGCACGCGCACGGAGACTAAGAACGTCAACTCGCTGCGCTCGGTGGAGCGCGCGGTGCGGTACGAGATCCAGCGGCAGGCCGCGATCCTGGATGCCGGTGGCACCATCACGCAGGAGACGCGCCACTGGCACGAGGACACCGGCACCACTTCCTCCGGACGGCCGAAGAGCGACGCCGACGACTACCGCTACTTCCCGGAGCCCGACCTCGTGCCGGTCGCGCCGAGCCGGGACTGGGTCGAGGAGTTGCGCGCCACTCTTCCCGAGCCGCCGTCGGAGCGTCGGGCCCGGCTGCGCGCGGCGTGGGGGTTCACAGCGCTGGAATTCCAGGACGTCGTCAACGGCGACCTTCTCGATGCCGTCGAGGCGACGGTCGCGGAGGGCGCGGCGCCGGCATCCGCCCGCAAGTGGTGGACCGGCGAGATCACCCGCATCGCGAACGCCCGCGGCGTCGCCCCGACCACGCTGGTGTCGCCTCTGCATGTGTCTGAGCTTGTCGCCCTCGTGGACAACGGCGACCTCACCGACCGGCTCGCCCGGCAGGTGCTCGAGGGCGTCATCGATGGCGAGGGCTCACCGACCGAGGTCGTCGAGTCGCGCGGTCTCAAGGTCGTCTCCGACGACGGCGCGCTGATCGCGGCGATCGATACGGCCCTGGCCGCCCAGCCTGATGTGCTTCAGAAGATCCGCGACGGCAAGGTGCAGGCCGCCGGTGCGGTGATCGGCGCCGTGATGAAGGCGATGAAGGGCCAGGCCGACGCGGCCCGGGTGCGCGAGCTCGTCCTGTCTCGCGCAGCGGAGACGGGAGCATAAGCGGAGCCTGTCTCGCGCAGCGGAGAAAAACGTCTCGTGCAATTTGTCGTAAAGCGTGGGCGTCCCTTCGACGTGTTGTTGAGTGACTGCCAGACGAAAGGAACGCTCATGCGATACATGCTGTTGATCTGCACCGACCCGACCGGAGAGTCCGAGGCGGATGCCGACGTGTCCATCGACGAGTGGGTGGACGAGCTCGATGCCTCGGGCGAGCGCATCGTTGGTGAGCAACTTCCCGCCAGCACCGCGAAGGTCGTGCGCAGGCGCGGCGACCGGGTGCTGATCACGGATGGCCCGTTCGCGGAGACGAAGGAGCAGATCGCCGGATTCGATCTGATCGAGGCGGAGTCTCTCGACCGTGCGCTGGAGATCGCCGCACGTCACCCGATGGCCCGCGGCGGCCTCGTCGAGGTGCGGCAGTTCTACACGGAGTGATTGAATGGCGGGATGCCGGATGACGCTCCCGAAAGCTCCTCCGTCGCGTTCAAGCCAGTACCTGCCGCACCGCACGACGTTGTCGGCGTCGACGCCGCACTGATCGGGCGCCTCCGCGACGACCTCGAGTCAGCCGGTTTCACCGTCGGCGCGCTCGATGCCCTCTGGGGCGAAGAGGCGGCGGCCGCGCTGTTCCGCGGTCAGCGCGTCGCCGCACGACGTGCTGCCGCGCCGGGCCTCGTCCGGTGCGAGCCGCTGGCGGTGCTCGCGACCGCGTTCGTACTCGGGCTGCCGGTTGCTGCGCACGCACTGGCATCCGCTCTACCGGCGCTGGCGCTCGAGGGAGCGTGGAGACTGGGCCTTGTCGCACTGGACGAGGGGGCCGAGGGCCCAGTGGACGACGTGCTTGCCCGGCCGCTCGTCGACCTGCGGCCGTATTCGTTCGACGACGACGGCGTCGGCGATGGGTGGTGGATCTGCTCCGACCTCGGCGAGCTCGCTCTCGGCCGCGCGCTCCGCGAGGACCACGTGCTGGGCGTGGGCGGCGCATCGAACACGCTGAGTGCGATCATGATCCGCGACCGGGTCGGAACAGCGCTCGACCTGGGCACCGGATGCGGCATCCAGGCGCTGCACGCTGCCCGGCACGCCAACCGTGTCGTCGCCACCGACATCTCTCACCGTGCCCTGCGCTTCGCGGAGTTCAACGCGCTGTTGAACGACGTGCACACCATCGAGTTCCGGCAGGGCAACCTCTTCGAGCCCGTCGTGGGGGAGTCATTCGACCTGATCGTCTCGAACCCGCCGTTCGTCATCACTCCGCGCGTCGCCGGCGTTCCCGAGTACGAGTACCGTGATGGCGGCCTCACCGGCGACGCCATTGTGCAGGCCGTGGTGCGCCGCGCACGCGAACATCTGAAGCCCGGGGGCGTCGCGCAGTTTCTCGGAAACTGGGAGTACCACGGTGAGGGCGAGGCGTTCGACCGCGTGCGTTCGTGGCTCGGCGACGAGCACGAGGCAGGAGCGCTGGACGCCTGGATCGTGGAGCGAGAGCTGCAGGATGCCCCGCAGTACGCCGAGACCTGGATTCGCGACGGAGGTACCAGGCGCGGCAGCGACGAGTTCGAACGGCTCACGGATGCCTGGCTCGACGACTTCGCGGCCCGCGACGTGCGCTATGTCGGATTCGGGTACGTCACCCTGCGTCGTCCTGCGGACGAGCAGGTCACGCTGCGCAGACTGGAGTCCGTCGCGTCGACCGGTTCGCACGAGTCGTCCGGCTCTGCGGATGGTGCGCTCGGGTCGCACCTTGCGCGCGGGCTTCGTATGGCGCGGTGGCTCGCATCCGTCGACGACGAGCAACTCGGGCTCGCCACGTTGATCACCGCGGCCGATGTCACTGAGGAGCGGCACTACTGGCCGGGCGACGACGACCCCACGATGCTCGCGCTGATCCAGGGCGGCGGCTTCGGCCGGCGTCTGAAGGCGGACACTGCCCTCGCCGCCTTCGTGGGCGCGTGCGATGGCGACCTCCCTGTCGGTGTCATCGTCGGAGCCCTGGCGGACCTGCTCGATGTGGATGCCGCCGAACTCGCCGCTGATCTGCTGGCGCGTGTGCGCGAACTGGTCTTCGTGGGCATGATGGATCCGCTCGGCGTCGACTAGGCTGCACGACCTAGTATTTCGTTCGTGTCTTCACCCGTCGCCGTGACCCCCTCCAGTACCTCCCGCACACGCGGCGTGCCCGTCTGGGCAGCGGCCGTGCTCGACGTGGTGCTTGTTCTGGCCTTCGTGCTGATCGGCCGCGGAAGCCACGGTGAGAACGTTCTCGCCGGTGCTCTCATGACGTTCTGGCCATTCCTCGTCGGTCTCGCGGTCGGCTGGATCGCGTGCCTCGCTTGGCGGCGCCCGGCCGCACTCTGGCCGACCGGCGTGGTTGTGTGGGCGGCGACGCTCGTGCTCGGCATGCTGCTGCGCGTGGTCAGCAGCCAGGGCATCGCCGTGTCGTTCGTGATCGTGGCCGGGGTCGTGCTCGCCGTCTTTTTGATCGGTTGGCGGGCGATCGCGCTGGCCGTCACCGCCCTCCGCACGCGCCGTCGGGCCTGAGCGATCGGCACGCTCCGGTGTCGCGCGTGATCCTGCCCGGCCTGACCGAACCGCTGCGTGCCCGTCTACAGGAGACGCTGAGCGGACAGCAGACCGGGGTGCCGGCCTGGGTCACCGAGTTCGAGTCGGGGGAGGACGCCGGATTCTTCGGACCAGGCTCCGCCGTATGGGCTGTGCACGGCGGTATGCCGACGCTGGTGGCGGGCATCCGTGCGCTACTGATGCAGGCGCTGCACCCGGGCGCTCTCGCCGGGGTCTATGACCGCTCGCGTTTCCGGGAAGACCCGCTCGGCAGGCTGAACGGCACCATCCGCTGGATCTTCACCGTCAGCTACGGCGACACCGCTCAGGCCCGCGCAGGTTCCGCGTGGGTGAAGCGACTGCACGAGCACGTGACCGGCGACTACATCGACGGGCACGGCCATCCGGCGCGCTACTCCGCCAACGATCCACACCTGTCGACCTGGGTGCATCTCGCCTTTGCCGACGCGTTCCTCACCGCGCACGAGCTCTGGGGCGGCCCGATCCCCGGCGGATCGGATGCCTACGTCGATCAGTGGGCTGTTGCCGGCACGATGATGGGCGTTCCCGATCCGCCGCATTCGCGGGCCGAACTCAAGGCGGCGCTGCACGGATTCGCCGACGTGGGCGAGCTGCGGTGCGACGACCGCACGCGCGAGGTGGTGGAGTTCGTGCGCAGGGCGCCGGTGCGTCGCAGCCTGAAGCCGTCGTACGCCGTGCTGTTCGCCGGCGCTGTCGCCTCGCTGGAGCCACGATTCCGCGAAATGCTGGGCTTGAAGTTGCCGCGTCTCGGCCCAGTGCCGTTGCCCGTGGCATCCGCGACCCGCCTGGTGCTCCGCGGTGCCGGCACGCTGCTCGGGCCGCAGACCGCAGGGGAGCGAGCGGCGCGAGTGCGGCTGGCCCGACTGCAGAGCGCCGGTAGCGAACCTATGGCGTGAGCCCCGCGACGAGGTTCACCGTCGTGGCGAGTATGACGGTGCCGAACACGTACGAAAGCAGCGTGTGCCGCAGGATGACGGCCCGCAGCCGCGTCGACCGGATGTTGGTGTCCGACACCTGGAACGTCATCCCGAGGTCGAACGCCAGGTAGGCGAAGTCGACGTAGCGCGGATCCTCATCGTCGTTGAAGTCGATGCCGCCCACAGGCGCCTCGTAGTACAAGCGGGCGTAACGGAGCGTGTACAGAGTGTGCAGCAGTGTCCACGACAGGGCGACGCTCAGCACCGACATCCCGGCGCCGACAGCCTGTGAACCCCCGTGTGCGCGACTCGTGTGCAGCAGCAGGATGGCCACGGCCGCGAGGCTTGCCACGGTGACGCAGAGCACGAGAAGGTCGCTGGTCGCGCGCCCCGGATCCTCCCTGGTGGCGTGCGTTCTCGTCGTCGCGCCGTCGAACCGGCCGACCACCAGCCAGACCCACAGGATGTACACCGCGCATGCCGCCGCCCAACCGCCGACAGCGGCGTACCACCACGACGCAGTGATGCCGATCGTCATGGCGACTATCAGACCCACGACGAGCATGGACATCAGGCGCAAGCGCGAACGGTTCCGGCCATCCGGGTCGAGGGCGAACGTCACGGCACGATGCTGACACGCGGCTAGGCCCGCGCCCGGCGGGCGCGCCGATACCCGGCCCGTACCGAGCGGCTCACCCCTCCGCGGGGCCGCCCGACAGCCGCTTCGTCAGCAGCTCCACGACCTGCCGCCTCAGCACCTTGCCGACGATCGACCTCGGCAGCTCATCCACCTCGAACACCCGGCGCGGCACCTTGTACGGGGTCATCGTCGACCTGGCGAACGCCCGGATGGCGTCCTCGTCGAACGGCGTGCCCGGCTTCATGATCACGGCGGCGACGACCTCCTCACCGCCGTGCGAGTGCGGCAGACCGACGACCGAGACATCCGCGATGCCCTCGTATGCGCGCAACTCCTCCTCCACCTCGGTGGGCGACACGTTGAAGCCACCGGTGATGATGAGCTCCTTGATGCGATCGACGATGCTCACGAAGCCCTGCTCGTCCATGGTGACCACGTCGCCGGTGCGGAGCCAGCCGCCGGCATCCAGAACCTTCGCAGTCTCCTCCGGTTTGCGCCAGTACCCGCCGAACACCTGCGGGCCGCGCGCCTGCAGCTCTCCGGCCTCGCCGTACGGAAGCACGCGGTCAGGGTCGTCCGGGTCGACGACGCGCACCTCGGTGCTGGGCAGCGGCAGCCCGACCGTGCCGGCCTTGCGCGTGCTGCCCACCGGGTTCGCAATGAGCACCGGGGATGTCTCGCTCAGCCCGTAGCCTTCCACGAGGTATCCGCCGGTCTCGTTCTCCCAGAGGTCGACGATCGTCGACGGCAGGCTCATCGCACCCGAGATCGCGATCTGGATGCCCGACAGCGACACTCCCCGCGCCTCTGCGACCGTCACAAGGCGCTCGTAGATCGGCGGCACGGCGGGCAGGAATGTTGCAGGACGCTTCTTCACGACCTGGAGCACCAGGTCTGCATCGAACGAGGGGAAGAGCACGAGTCTGGCACCCATGCTCATCGCGAACGTGAGGCAGAGCGTGAGCCCGTACGCGTGGAACAACGGGAGCACGGCGTAGACGACGGATGTTCCGCGCGGCACGGTGGGGACCCATGCCCTCGCCTGTGCAGCGTTCGCCACGAGGTTGCGGTGGCTGAGCATCACGCCCTTCGGCACACCCGTTGTGCCGCTGGTGTATTGGATGAGCGCGAGGTCGTCGACCTCGGGCCGGGGAACGGATGCGTCGACCGGCTCCGCCCTGACCAGCGACTCCCAGCTCACCGCGCCTGTGACCCGCGAGCGCAGCCTCTCCCTCGACTCGCGCGCCTTCTTCACCGGGAGGCGCAGGGCGAAGCGCATGCGGGCGGGCATGGCATCCACGATGTCGACGGCGACGATCGTCTTCAGGCCGATATCGGCAGGCATGTCCTGCAGCGTGGCCACGACCTTGGTCCACGCAATGGCGATCGTCGCGCCGTGGTCTTCGAATTGGTGCCGCATCTCGCGCGGCGTGTACAGCGGGTTGTGCTCGACGACGACGGCGCCGAGGCGCAGGGCGGCGTAGAACGCGATGACGTGCTGCGGACAGTTCGGCAGCACGATCGCCACTCGGTCGCCGGCGCGCACGCCCAGGGCGGCAAGACCGCCTGCAGCGCGTTGGATCGCGTCACCGAGCTGCCGGTACGTGGTCGTGGCGCCGAAGAACTCGAGAGCGACATGCTCACCGTACGCGGAGACGGAGTCCTCGATGAGGCGCGGAAGAGATCCGGACGGTGGCTCTATGTCGGCGGGCACTCCGGCCGCGTAGCTCGACAACCAGGGGCGCTCGGCGGATTCGGTCATGTGCCCAGCGTAGGGCGGGGCCGAATGCTCAGGCGGCCAAACGGTCGTCGCGGCCAGTCAGAGCGAGCAGGCGCGACTGCAGTGAGGCATCCTCCGCGATCGGCACGGGTGAAGCGAAAAGACCGCTGGCCTCCAGCGTGTCTTTCTGCGGCTCGAAAACGGTCCACGCGGCAGCCACCAGCGACTCGTCGAGGTTCTCGTCGGCCCCGACGGCGCGGGCCAGGTCCCAGGTATGCACGATCACGTCGGAGGCCTGTTCGCGCAGGTAGGCGCTCGCCGGCACCGAGTCGTACGAGAGGTTCACCATGGTGTCCGGGTCGACCGATGCCCATGCCCGGGTCGCGTCCGCAGAGTACCGCTCCCACTCCGCCGCGAGATCGTCGCCGAGCGGCTGCAACCGTGACCGGGCCTCACCGACGGTGCGCCCGGCCAGCAGCAGCGGAACCCACTGCTGCTCTTCGATCACGTGACGCACCAGGGCACTCACGTCCCAGTCCTCGTCGGGCGTCGGCGCGCTCCAGTCGGTCACCAGCGTGAGACGCTCGCCGAAGGCGAGGTGCGCCCGCTGCTGCACGTGAAGCCAGTCGGCGAATGACATGTGGTGGCCCTTCTCGATGCCGGTCGTCTGTGCGTGGTCGTCGCGCAGTGTTTCGTCGTGCGTGTTCCAGAACCGGGGGTCGCGTTCGTTCATTCCCTCACTCGCTCACATCCATGCCGTCCGTGCCTCGTCGTCCGTCCGCATGCCAAAAGCTCAGTCGCCGGCCGTCACTCGCGCGACCGCCTCGTCGATCGGCGTCGCCCCTGAGACGAGCTCGAACTGGGTTCTCACCGTACCGGGGTTGCGCAGGGTAGCGACGATCACGCGCGCGACGTCCTCGCGAGGTATGGAGCCGCGTTCCACGTGGGCTGCCGCCTCGACGAGGCCGGTCCCGTCGTCGAGTGTGAGCGAGCCGGGACGCACGATGGTCCATTCGAGCGGACTACGGCGCAACTCGGCATCCGCGTCGCGCTTGGCGGCGACGTAGGCGCGCCAGGACTCGTCGGAGTCGTTCGGGACGGGATCGTCGACGCCCCACGCCGAGACCTGCACGAACCGGCGGATGCCCGCCGACTCGGCCGCGCGTTGCGACTTCACGGACCCGCCGTAGTCGACGGTCGCCTTGCGCTCGGGTCCGGACCCGGCTCCGGCACCTGCGGCAAAGACGATCGCATCGGATCCCTCGATGGCGTGAGCGAGGGCATCCGGCTCGGCTTGTTCGATGTCGAGGAGCACGCCTTCTCCGCCGAACCGGTAGATGTCGTCGGCATGATCCTCGTTCCGGACGATCCCGACGAAGTCGTCGCCCTCGTCGTACAGCACCCGCATGAGCTGCTGCGCGACCTTGCCGTGTGCACCGATGATCGCCACGCGTGTCATGTCTCCATCATGCTCGCCCTCGGGACTCCGTGCAGGTGACCCCGGCGTGCGCAGTGGGACAATGACAGGCGTGTGGTGGCGGGAAAAGCGGGCTCCTGGCGGCGATGACGAGTCATTCGGCGTCGGCGTGCAGGTGCACGTGATCGACGACGAGCGCCAGGGACCGAAGGGCTGGGTCGGCGACCCGACCGGCGTGATCGTGGCGAGTGCTTCCGGGATTGCGCACGGGGCGTTCGAGGTGCAGCCGCTCTCCGGACGCGTCTGGACGGTCGCGTTCGACGAACCGCAGTACCGGGTCGACGGAACAGGACCGGTTGCGCAGGCGAACATCCCGGAGTACCTGCTCGTGACCGCGCCTATTGCCGACGCGTCGGGCGACGCCGCTGAGGGGACCATCGACTCGTGACGCACTTGCTGTTCTCCTACGGAACCCTGCGGCTTCCTGCGGTGCAGGAGGCCACCTTCGGCAGACGGATGCCGATGCGCACGGCGGCGCTCCCCGGTTACGTGCTCGACACTGTCGCCATCTCCGACCCGCGCGTCGTCGACTTGAGTGGCAGTGCCGTGCATCCGTTCGCGCGTGCGACGGGCGATCCCGCCGACGTCGTGGACGGCGTTGTGCTCGAGTTGACCGATGACGAGCTGGCGGCCGCAGACGAATACGAGGTCGACGACTACACGCGGATCGCCGTGACGCTCTCCACCGGGGAGACCGCCTGGCTGTACGTCGACGCCGCGAGCCTGCCCGGTCCGCCGGCCCTGTAGGGAGTATCGAGACCGTTCTCGACCCGGCCAGGTGATCTGCTGTCAATCGGGTGCCGTCGCCGGCGCCGGAATCTATTCTGAGATCATGCTCGTGGAGGGCACGCTGCGGTGGCGGGTGACGGAGGACTGCCCTCTCGACCTGCTTATCGGACTTTGCCTCCGCGACCTCGCAGGGCTTGCGGGCGTCGGTGATCCTGTGCTGCCCGCTGTCGTGCCGGCGGTGCAGCGGCAGCCGGTGCCGCATCGAGTGCTGGCGAGCGCGGCATCCGCTTCCTGGGATGCCTCGCAGCCCGATCCGTCCGCCCAGCTCGGCGAGGAGTGGACGCACTGGTGGCGCAGGGCGGTGGTGCAGGCGAACGCGGTCGGCTCCTGGAGCACGGTGTTCCTGCCGCCGCATTTCGCCGCGTTCGACCGCGAACTGGCTCTGCAAGACCTCGTCATCGAGCGGTTCCAGGATGCCGTCGCCTGGGCGCGAGAACGCCGCGCCGAGTACGTCGCCGATGACCTGGCCCACCACCTGCAGTATTCGGCCGACATCGTCGACATCGTGCGGGAACGTGAACACGACGTGCGCAGGCAGGCCGGTTCATTCCGGCTCGATATCGAAGCTCTGCCTCTGGCAGAGCCGGGAGCCTGGGTGGTGGGCCCAGACACGGTCGTCGTCAGCTGGAGCCTGCGCGACGACCACGCGGCGTTCCGTCGCTGGTTCGAGCCGCTGGTCGCCGCGCTGGTGTGACGCGCGGCCGGTTTCAGACCACCCGCGACTCCGGCGACTTCGTGTGCGATGGGTCGGTCACGGCCACGGGGAGGATCGCCTCGTCGATGCGTGCAAGTAAGGCCTCATCGAGTTCGACACCGGCGGCCTTGGCATTCGACTCCACCTGCTCCGGACGAGACGCACCCACGATGGCGCCGGCCACGTTCGGGTTCTGCAGCACCCAGGCGACGGCGAGCTGGGCGAGCGTCAGCCCCGCCTCGTCGGCAATGGGCTGGAGTTTCTGCACCGCCGTGAGCACATCATCGGTCAGGAACCGCTTGATGGCGCTCGCGCCGCCCTTTTCATCGGTGGCGCGGCTACCCTCGGGCAGCTGCGCTCCCGGCTTGTACTTTCCGGTGAGCACGCCCTGCGCCACTGGCGACCACACGATCTGCGAGATCCCCAGTTCTTCCGACGTCGGAACGACCTTCTCCTCGATCACACGCCACAGCATGGAGTACTGCGGCTGATTCGAGATGAGCTGAAAACCGAGGTCCTTGGCGAGAGCGTGACCCGCCCGCAGCTGCTCAGCCGTCCACTCGCTGACGCCGACGTACAGCACCTTGCCGGTGCGCACGAGATCGGCGAACGCCTGCATGGTCTCCTCGAGCGGCGTCTCGTAGTCGTAGCGGTGCGCCTGGTAGAGGTCGACGTAGTCGGTGCCGAGTCGTTCGAGCGAACCGTTGATGGACTCCATGATGTGCTTGCGGCTCAGGCCGGTGTCGTTGTGCCCGCCGGGCCCGGTCGGCCAATACACCTTCGTGAAGATCTCGAGCGACTGCCGACGCTGTCCCCTCAGCGCATCGCCGAGCACCTTCTCCGCGGCGGTGTTCGCGTAGGCGTCCGCCGTGTCGAACGTGGTGATGCCGGCGTCGAGCGCCGCGTGCACCGAGGCCGTCGCGGTGTCGTTCTCCACCTGAGAACCGTGAGTGAGCCAGTTGCCGTAGATGATCTCGGAGATCTTGAGTCCGCTGTTTCCCAGATACCTGAAGTGCATGAGATAACGCTATCTGGCCTGCACCGGGCCCGTGAGACGGATGCCTGATCGCGACTGCACCGCTCGACATGGTGATTCGCTTTGTCAGACCCAGCTGCTCGCGGCTGCGCCGCTCAACAGGCTCAATCGGCTCACGTGATGAATGCGAGCATTCATCACGTTCGCCTCAATCGCCTGTGCGACACTGGAGCGCGTGGGACGCGGCGACGGGCGAGACAGGCAGGTGACTGTCGGTCCCGTCGATGACTCGGGCGCGACGAAGCTGCACGTCGACATGGACGCCTTCTACGCCTCCGTCGAACTGCTGGACCGTCCCGAGTTGCGCGGGCGACCGGCCATCGTGGGGCACGCATCCGGCCGGTCCGTCGTCTCCAGCGCCACGTATGAGGCACGACTCGCCGGAGTGCGTAGCGCAATGCCGGTGGCGCAGGCGCTGCGGCTCTGCCCGGACGTCGTCGTGCTGGAGCCGCACTTCGACAAGTACGCGCGCTACTCGGCACGGGTGGTGGGCATCCTGGGTGATGTGACGCCGTTGGTGGAACAGGTCAGCATCGACGAGGCCTTCCTCGACGTCGCCGGTGCCGTGCGACTACTCGGGTCGCCTGCGAGCATCGGTGCGAGCATCCGTCGCCGAGTTCTCGCTGAGACGGGGCTGACGTGTTCGGTCGGTGTTGCCGGCACGAAGTTCATGGCGAAGCTCGCCTCCACCAGGGCGAAACCGGACGGGATGCTCGTGATTCCCGTGGCCGAGACGCTCACGTTCCTGTATCCGCTTCCGATCGGTGCCCTGTGGGGTGTCGGACCGGCTACCCAGGAGACCCTGCATCGCTACGGACTCCGAACTGTCGGCGACGTCGCGTCGACGCCGCTCGACGTGTTGCGCCGGTGGGTGGGGGATGCGTCGGGCGTGAGGCTGCACGAGCTCGCGAACGGCGTCGATCCCCGAGGCGTTGAACCAGTGTCGCGGGAGAAGAGCATCGGACACGAGCAGACGTTCGAGTACGACGTGACGGATGCCTCGGTGCTCCGGCGCGAGCTGCTCCGGCTCTCCGGACAGGTCGCCGCACGGCTGCGCGCGCACCGTCTCACGTCGAGAACCGTGGCGCTGAAACTGCGCTATGCCGACTTCCGCACGATCTCCCGGTCCCGCACCCTGCCCGAGCCCACCAACGTCGGTCGTCGCCTCTACGAGGAGGCTGCATCGCTTTTGGATGCCGTGCTGCAGTCGGGCGACGCCATCCGGCTTCTGGGCGTGCGAGCGGAGCAACTGCTCCCGGACGGATCGAGCGCGCCGGTTCTCTGGGATCCCGACGAGGACTGGCGCGACGCGGAGAACGCGATCGACCGTGTGGCGGCGCGGTTCGGCGCGGGGGCGGTCACCTCAGCGGCACTGGTGGGTAACGGGCCGCGCCGCGTAGGCGACACCGGCAACGCGAAGGTGCTGCGCGAGCGCGAGCAACCCGGGTAGCGTGAGCCGCATGGCTGACTTCGTGCTCAAGCTCGCCGACTCCGTCAAGTCCACCGCAGGGGTTCGCACCGTGTACGGCGACCCGGTCAAACTCGACGACGTGACCGTCATCCCGGTGGCGCTCGCCTGGTTCGGGTTCGGCGGGGGAGAGGGAACCCAGGAACCGGCGTCGGGATCCGGAGGGGGCGGCGGGGGCGCGAGTGTTCCGATCGGCGCCTACATCAAAGACAAGACGGGTGTGCGGTTCGAGCCGAACCCGATCGCACTCCTGGCGGTGGCGATCCCGTTCGCCTGGGTCGCCACGCGTGGTGTCGCGCTGATCTTCCGCGCGTTGCGTCGCCGGCGTCGCTGAACCGCTCGGCCGACGGGGCGATCGCGTCGCGCAATGTGCCGGTGATCCGGCACGTCACTCGGTGGTCGTGCGCCCTTCGGCTTCTTCGAGTTCGCGCGCGCGACGTGCTGCGGAGTCCCGGGCGGCCCGTGCCGCGGCGAGCCGTGCCGCTTCGGCTCTGCGTTCGGCGACGATGCGCTCGAACTTGCGCATCCGCATGACATAGAGGCGCAGCAGGATGACGAACGCCAGCCCCACGGCGAGGAGCACCCACATGATGACCATGGCTGCCTCCTCGGTGCTGGCCCGCGAACCGGCGCGGGCGCGAGGTCCACATTACGCGCCTGTTTCCTGGGTCTTCGCCTGGGAATCCGTCGTCACCTGTGAGCCGTCCTCAGAACCGCACCACCGACTATAATCGTCACTCGAACACGGGAGTCCGGTGAGCCGGGCTGAGAGGAAGGTACTCCAACCTTCGACCGTCGAACCTGATCTGGGTCATGCCAGCGCAGGGAGCTACGTCTCTCGGGCGCTCCGCACGTGCGGGGCATCCACCCGTGCCCACGTTTGAGCGAACGAAAGGGCACGAATCGTGCACGCAACCATCGCAACCACCCCAGGGCGCACCCGCAGAGTTCTCCGCTGGCGCGTCGTCGACATCGTCGTCGCCGCAGTCCTCGCGGTCGTCGCCGGACTGGTTTTCTGGGTGTGGGATCAGGCATCCAACCCCGTCGGCGCACCGATCACGGCGGCGCTTCCCGGCCTCCAGGGCATCATCAACGGTCCTTGGCTGTTCGCCGGCGTGCTCGGCGGACTCGTCGTTCGCAAGCCCGGTGCCGCGCTGTTCACCGAGCTCGTGGCGGCGACCGTCTCGGCACTGATCGGCACGCAGTGGGGCCCCCTCACGCTCCTCTCCGGGCTGGTGCAGGGCGCCGGCGCCGAACTCGTCTTCCTGATCGTGCTGTACGCGCGATGGAACTGGGTCGTGGCTCTCATCGCCGGTGCGGGAGCGGGGGTCGGGGAGTCGGTGCTCGACCTGCTGGTCTGGTATCCCGGGGCCAAGGCGTCGTTCGCGGTCGTCTATGCAGCGGGCACGATTCTCTCCGGCGCGGTCATCGGCGGCCTCGGTTCCTGGGCGATCGTGAAGGGGCTTGCCAAGACCGGGGCCCTGAGCAGATTCGGCGCCGGCCGTGAGGTGACGGAGCGGGTGTGAGCCGCTCCCGCGGGGCCGTGGACGGAAGCCCGGCCGCCATTCATGCGGCCGGGTGGGGCTGGCGGCATGCCGGGCGTGCTGCCTGGGCCGTGCGTCACCTCGACCTGCACGTGGCGCCGGGGGAGCGCATCCTCCTTCTCGGAGGGTCGGGATCGGGCAAGAGCACTCTGCTGGCCGGTATCGCAGGAGTGCTCGGTGGTGACGACGACGGAGAAGCAGAAGGACGGCTGCTCGTCGACGGCGCGGAACCCGCAGCGGTGCGAGGTAGAGCGGGGCTGCTGCTGCAGGATCCCGAGTCCCAGACAGTGCTCGCCCGCGCGGGCGACGACGTGGCGTTCGCGTGCGAGAACATCGGAGTGCCCCCTGCCGAGATCTGGCCCCGGGTACATGCAGCTCTGGATGCCGTCGGACTCGATATCGACCTGCGGCATCCGACATCGGCGCTGAGCGGAGGACAGAAGCAGCGCCTCGCGCTGGCCGGCCTGCTCGCGATGCGGCCCGGCGCGTTGCTGCTGGACGAACCGACTGCGAATCTCGACCCGGATGGCGTGGTCGAGGTTCGGGACGCCGTCCGCTCGGCGCTCGAGGCCAGCGGTGCCACGCTCGTCGTCGTGGAGCACCGGGTCGACATCTGGCTCGACCTGGTCGACCGAGTCGTCGTGCTCGACGGCCGAGGAGGGCTCCTCGCCGACGGCCGCCCGGACGACGTCTTCGAGAGGAGTCGTACCGAGCTCACCGAGGCGGGGGTGTGGCTGCCCCGGGAACACAGGCCGCCTCGCTGGGAGGCCATACGGCGACCAGGAACGCCGGGCGGCGTTCTGCTGACCGGCGACGACCTCACCGTCGGCAGACCACGAGGTCCGCGAATTCATGTCGGTGATGTCGCGGCGCAGGAGGGCTCCGCTCTCGCGTTGACCGGACCGAACGGCGCCGGTAAGAGCACGCTCGCCCTCACGCTCGGCGGGCTCCTCCCACCGATCGACGGAGGCGTCACGGCGTCGGATGAGTTGCGGAACGGACTGACGGCATCGCCGTTCAGCTGGAAGTCGTCCGCCTTGGTCACCAGGATCGGATCGGTGTTCCAGAACCCCGAGCACCAGTTCGTCGCCGTCACAGTGCGGGACGAGCTCACCATCGGACCGCGAGCAGCGGGCATCCGTGGCCCCGAGGCGGACCGCATCATCGACGACGTGATGGTCCGCCTTCGACTGGATGCCCTCGCCCGTGCCAACCCGTTCACGCTCTCCGGCGGCCAGAAGCGCCGTCTGTCGGTCGCCACCGCGATCGTCACGGCACCACGGATGCTCGTGCTCGACGAACCGACATTCGGGCAGGATGCCGTCACCTGGCGAGAACTCGTCGCCTTGCTCGGCGAGGTGCGCGACGCCGGAAGCGCACTCGTGTTCGCCACCCACGACCTCGAGCTCGTCACCGCGCTTTGCGCGGAGCGCAGAGAGTTGACCGTCGCCGGACGGCTGGTCGGTACGCCGTGACGTTCACAGAGCCGTTGCGCGCTACGCGCCTCGCCTCGGTGAACCCGATGGCGAAGCTCGGCGCGGCCTTCACGATCGCGCTTGCGCTCCTGGCCAGCATCGACTGGGTCTCGGCCGCCGTGGCACTCGCCGCCGAGTGCGCGCTGCTGGCGTGCCTGAGATTCCCGTTCCGCGCCGCTCTACTTCGCCTGAGCCCGATCCTGGTGGCGGCCGCGCTGGCGGGGCTGACCACCCTGCTCTACGGCCAGTCGTCGGGCCGGATCTACCTGCATTGGTGGCTGATCGAGGTCAGCGACGGCTCAGTCGGACTCGCGATCGCCACCGCCCTGCGCATCCTCGCCGTCGGCGTGCCCGCGGTACTGCTCTTCATCACGGTCGACCCCACGGACCTTGCAGACAGCCTCGCGCAAGTGCTCCGCCTGCCCGCGCGCTTCGTGCTGGGCGCCCTCGCCGCGTTCCGGCTGCTCGGCCTGTTCGCGGACGATTGGCGCGCGTTGGGGCTGGCCAGACGAGCGCGGGGGATTGCCGGGCGCGGCGCGGTGAAGCGGGCGCTCGGTCAGGCGTTCACCCTGTTCGTGCTCTCGATCCGGCGCGCGAGCTCCCTCGCGACGGCGATGGAGGCACGAGGATTCGGCAGTGCCGTCACCCGCACCTGGGCGCGCCCCTCGCGTTTCGGCGCCCGCGACTGGGTCGTGCTCGGCGTGGGCGTGCTCGTCGCCGCACTCGCGGTCACGGTGTCCGTGATCACCGGAAGCTGGCGCTTTGTCATCGGCTGAGGTGACGGTATCCGCGGGACGGGGTGACTCGAAGGCGCTGCGCGACCTCATCGCGCGCGCATCGGCTCGAGCCGAGCATCCGATCGTTCTCATCGACGGGCCGAGCGGCGCAGGCAAGTCCACCTTCGCGGATGCGCTCGTCGCGGCGTGGCCGGATCGCCCGCCGCGGCTCGTTCGCATGGACGATCTCTATCCAGGTTGGGAGGGCCTGGAGACAGCATCCATCCAGCTCGCAGACGAACTGCTGGTGCCGCTTCGCACGGAAGGCGCCGGGCGCTGGCGGAGATGGGACTGGGCGACGTCGGAGCCCGCCGAGTGGCATCGCGTAACGGCGGGGCATCCACTGATCATCGAGGGCTGCGGATGCCTCAGCCGCCACGCTGCACCTCTCGCGGATCTGCGTATCTGGCTCACCGCCGCCGACGACGTGCGTAAGCGGAGGGCGCTGTCCCGCGACGGGGGCGGCTTCGACGCGCACTGGGACACTTGGCAGCGGCAGTGGGAGCGTTTCGTCGGCCGCGAAGCTCCCGCGACGCTGGCCGATGTCGTCATCGACACGACGACGGGATCACGACCTACCACGACCGAGGGCTTTTCCCGCGGTACCGTGGTGCCATGAGCGACACGGCTACCGAGTACATCGTCGAATACGTGGACGGACCCCTCGCGGGCACGGCAGACCGGCGCTACCTCATCGGCGGCAAGTACGACGAGACGGTGAGTGCGTACGCCGCCATCGACGGCATCGAGTCGCAATTCGAGTACAGGGCGCTCGACAGCCGTCAGGTGCACGGGCAGCTGCACGTGAGGTACTCGTTCGACGCTCCCGACAGCGACCCCTATGAGAGCGACCCCGAGGACGACCCCGCGCGCTGAGCCGGGCTACGCCCAGCCCAGGTCGTGCAACTCATGGTCGTCGATCCCGTAGAAGTGCGCGATCTCGTGCACGAGCGTGACGTGCACCTCGTCGCGCAGTTGCTTCTCGTCTGAGCAGATCGCGAGCAGCGGTTCGCGGTAGAGCAGGATGCGATCGGGCATCTCACCGAAGCCGTACCGGTCCCGCTCGGTCAGAGCAATGCCGTCGTACTCGCCGAGCAGGTCCAGTGAACCGTCGGCCGGGCGGTCCTCCACGAGGAAGACGACGTTCTCGAGGCCGTCGACCATCTCATCGGGCAGCGCATCCAGCTCATCGACGACGAGGCGCTCGAAGGCATCCGCATCCATGCTCATCACGAACCCAGCGTGCCATGAACGACGAAAGGCGCCTGTGCTTAGCGGCCCGACGTCATCTCAGGCAATCCCCGGCGAAGGGCCGGGAGCAGCGGGTACACTCGTTCGACCGGTGGCCCCCGCCAGACCGTCTCCGAATTCCCTTTTCGGACCAGCCCCCCGAGGACCCGATGACCGACCCTCAGTCCCTGCCGCGCTTCGGTGCTGCCCTGGCGACCGGTCCCAGCGGCGCGCGCACCGGTGGCGCTCGCACCGGGCCGGTCGCCGGTGGCCGCACCGGTGACGGGTTCATGACGACGATCACGGATCCGGCGACCGGCGGCGGGCTGCAGTCGGTGCCTGGCGTGATGGGTGGCCGTCCGCCCTCCAGGTACACGATCAGCGGCACCCTGGGCGAGGGCGGCATGTCGGTCGTGTACCAGGCGATCGACGAGCACCTGGGGCGCGAGGTCGCGGTGAAGGTGTTCAAGCACGCGATCTCCGGCGGGGACTCCACCCGGCAAGAGGCGGAGATCGACGTGCTCGCCGGCCTGAGCCATCACGCGATCGTCACCCTCATCGACGCCGGAATCGCGCCGGATCCGCAGGGCGTGCCACATCGCTACCTGGTGCTCGAACGTGTCGACGGCGTCGACCTGCGCAGGCATCTCGAGCGCACCGAGCTCTCATTGCGCCACATCGCGGAGATCGGATGCGACCTCGCCGAGGCGCTGGAATACGTGCACGCCCGCGGCGTGATCCATCGCGACCTCACGCCGGGGAACGTGCTGGTCGTCTCCGATGAGAACGGCCGCACCAGAGCACGACTCACCGACTTCGGTATCGCGCTGGCAACCGGCGCCGAGCGGGCGACCATGGAGGGCGTCACGACGGGCACGGCCGCGTACCTCAGCCCCGAGCAGGCTCGCGGCGACGCGCTCACCGGCGCGAGCGACGTGTACGCCCTCGGCCTGGTGCTGCTCGAATGCCACACGCGCACGCTGACTTTCCCCGGTACCCCCGTGCAGTCAGCGCTCGCGCGTCTGACGTCGGATCCGGAGATCCCCGACGACCTGCCCGACGCCTGGCGGATGCTGCTGGCCGCGATGACGAGCCGCGATCCCGCAGATCGTCCGGTCGGCCGCGAACTTGTGCAGGCGCTGCGTCAACTGGAACTCGCCGAGAGCAGCAGACACCGCGCGGCTCCGACGGGGAGGGTGCCCGAGCCGTCGCTGGCGCACGCGTTCGACCGCATCACCGGCATCGCGGCGCGCACGTTCGGGGTACCGGTCGCCGTCCTGAGCATGGTGCGCGGTGGATCCGTCCACTTCCTCTCGCACCGAGGTGTCAGCCCGGAGCGGGCGAGCGAGTGGGAGGGCGTCTGCACCAGCGAGGCGTATCTCGGCCAGACGCTCCTCGTCGAAGACGCCTCAATCGACGCGCGTGTGCGGGATCACGTCCTGGTCACGGGTCAGGCACAGCTGCGCTTCTACGCCGCGGTGCCGGTCCAATCGGCGGATGATGAGCCGATCGGCACGCTCTGCGTCGCCGACACGGCGGCGCGTCCGATCGACTCGGCCCATGTCGACACCTTGCGCGATCTGGCAGACCTCGCCGCGCTCGTCCTCGGCTGGGACGCGGACGCCCTGCGCGCACCGGCTGCGGCCTGAATCCGAACGCCGAGCCGTCGGCCCTGGGAGCAAGCTCACACTGCTCTCGGCTCTGCTTGGGGTGATCGGCGCTTCGCGCCTGCGACCCCTGCGTCGGCCTCGGCAGTGCGTGCAAGCTCACACTGCTCTCGGCTCTCCTTGGGGTGATCGGCGCTGAGCGCCTCAACCCTTGTTCGCTCGGCGCGAGAATGCAAGCATTCTCGGCCTCACTCTCTGCGGGTGAGTGACGGGGCTTGAACCCGCGACCTCCTGGACCACAACCAGGCGCTCTACCAACTGAGCTACACCCACCATGCCGCCCGCGTGCGGGCAACCACACGATTGTATTACATGCGAGGGGTCCAGATTTTCACCACGTCGTCGGCGATCTTCTGGCATTGGTCCGAGCTGAGGCCGGGCTCGGGCGTGAACACGGCGCGCCGGTAGTAGTCGAGCTCTCGGATCGACTCGCGGATGTCCGCAAGGGCCCGGTGCCCGCCGTTCTTCTCGGGGGCGTTGAAGTAGACGCGCGGGAACCACCGTCGCGCCAGTTCCTTGATGGACGAGACATCCACGTTCCGGTAGTGCAGGTGCGCGTCGAGCCGCGGCATGAACTTGGCCAGGAACATCCGGTCGGTGCCGATCGAGTTCCCGGCCAGCGGAGCCTTCTGTTCGCTGGGGACGTACTGGAGGATGTACTCCATCACCTCGTACTCGGCCTCTGCCAGGCTCTTGCCGTTCGGGATCTCCTCGATCAGTCCGCTCGTCGTGTGCATCTTGCGCACGAAATCGCCCATATTCTCCAGTGCGCTCTGGTCGGGCTTGATCACGATGTCGATGCCGGAGTCGAGAGGCACCAAGTCGAAGTCGGTGATGACCACTGCGATTTCGACGAGCTCGTCCTTTTCGAGGTCGAGCCCGGTCATCTCGCAGTCGATCCAGACGAGGGCGTCATTCGCAGTCGGCATGCGGTGAAGTCTATCGGCGGCCTCCGACGCGTCTGCTGTGACCGTAAGCCGCGCACGTACGCTGTCCTCTGGAAGCGCGACGCGATCTACAATCGCGTTCGTGGAGTTGCACCTGTACACGTCGGCGTTCTGTGAGCCGTGTCTGCAGACGAGGGGCGTGCTCGCAGAGGCCGAGCGGTTGGTGCCGGACGCCCGGGTGACGGAGTTCGATGTCGTGGTTCACGAGGAGCGGGCGCAGGCTGCAGGCATCCGTTCCACACCGACTGTGATCGTGCTGAACGCTGAGGGTGCTGAGGTGTTCAGGGCGGAAGGCGTGCCCAACCTCGCCCAGGTGCTCGTGGCAGCCGCCAAAGCGGTCTGAGTGCCGGCCTGCGGTAGCCTGAGTGTCGCACTGAGCCCCCGTAGCTCAGCGGATAGAGCAGGAGCCTTCTAATCTCTTGGTCGCAGGTTCGATTCCTGCCGGGGGCACGGACTCAACGATCTCGGGCCGTTCAGGACTCCGACCCTGAACTTTCAATCCAGCACTGCGTTCGCTTTTGCAGACTGCGTCGTTCGGGACATCGGAAATTGAACGTGGGACCCACGACAACCGTGCTCATTGCTCATCGATGACCGTGTCCGTATTACGGGGGACAGGCTTACTGAGTGCCTGACTGCTGAGTCCGGTTCGGATGTATAACGCGCATCGGCGGATCCAGCGCGGCGCCTGGGCGGAGGTGGCGGGCGATCGGTGCGCGTGGGGGACCTGCTATCGAACGCGTGGGGGACCTGCGATCGAACGCGTGCGGGTACTGCTTCAGGCCCATCCGAAGTGCGCCGAGACCCCGGCGACGACGCGGGCGTACTCATCCCACTCGGCATCCGCCAGCGGGCAGGTGTCGCTGTATGCGGTGACGAACTTTGCTCGCGCCGCTGGCGGGAGCGGTTGCCAGTTGTGATAACGGGTGCCGAGCAGAACCGCCGACCGCCCCAGTTCCTCAGCTCGGCTGCGATGTGTCGCCTCGTCGAAGTCAAGGACCGCGGTGACACCCCCGTTGTAAAGCACGTTGGCGGATCGGAAGTCGCCGTGCACCAACTGCTGTCCCTCCGGAGCGTGCACGCCAGCGAAGGGCTTTGGGTAGGCGGACAGCGCGTGATGTAGCGTCGCGAGCATGCGGCCGGCGGCCGCGACTTGGTTCTCGTCGTTCACATCAAGCAGTTCCCCGTCCACGAGTGGATAGAGGCTCATCGAGTAACGGTCACGGTCAACGCGCAAGCGTCCGTCGGACGCGGGCAGGGGAGCAGCGACCGGGATGCCTTCGCCGTCGAGCCAGGTGATGAGCGCGTCGACTTCGGCTAGGCGGGCGAACAGCGCGGGGTTGATGGCGCATTTGGCGATCAAGCCTCTTCCGTCGATGGTTAGCCAGGCCAGGAGCTTGTCCGCGCTGATCACAAGGCGATCGCAACTCTGGAGGGATAGACCCCAGGCGTGCCGGAACGTGTCACCGAGCCAAGAAGTCGCGTCGTTCGAGTCCACGAACCCGAATCGGGTCGTCAACGCTTCATTCGAGTCGACGGCCTCCCACAACATTTCAAGCTGAGGTCGAGGCGTCATGGTCGACAGTCAAGCACTGATACGGCAGCGCTTGATCTAGGCGACCCCAAGAGGATTCGTCCCCGGGTGCCGGTGCCAGAATCCGTCCACTGAGAGCTTCTAGGCGATGAGCGACTCGGCCGCGTTTGTTTCGGCTGCTCTATCGCCTGCGACGGGCGACGACGACTACCACGATCGCGACCACGAACAGCGTGGCGAACACGGCGACCAAGCTTCCGATACTGGTTCCCATACTTCGGCCTCCAAGTTACGAGGTGGGAGATTATCAGTGAAGGCTCGCACTGCCCTCCGAGCAGTTCGCAACCTGGTCCCGTACGTGCATGGTTCCGCTGGTTCGATGTCTTCGTCGCGGTGAGGCGGACGGGACACCCGGGACATCCGGCTGCTCATGGGCCTGTGGCGGACCGACCACGCGGGAGGAGGCCGAGACGCTCTACGAAGAGTTCTATCCCGGCGACTATCTCGTGGCGAGCCATGCACATGGTCGACGCAATCCTCGCCGATGGCCCGCCTCCAGAACCAGACGCGCTGCCGCCCCTCGAGCTCTGAAACGACCGTGAGTGAGCAAAACCGTCCGACTTGGTTCTGGCGCTGGACAAGGTCTATGTACCCGAATCACGCTGGGGGTATGGAACCGCGCCTCACTCTCCTTTCGCTCGTCGTTCGCGACTTGGCCGCAAGTCGCAGGTTCTACATCGAAGGACTGGGCTGGCAGGTCGAGTTGGAAGCTCCCGAAGAGGTCGTCATGGTGCGGCTTGCCCCGGGTGTGCTTCTGTCCCTTTGGCAGGAAGACAAGGCAGTTGGCGAACTCGGTCCGATCGGGCGTGCGCCTGGAGCTATGCCGTTCAGCCTCGCGCACAATGTGGGCAGTGAGGCAGAGGTCGACGCCGTGCTCGATGAGGCGAAGGCTGCCGGGGCGAGCATTCCGGCGCCTCCGGTGAAACGTGATTGGGGCGGCTACTCCGGCTATTTCGCCGACCCTGACGGATTCAGATGGGAGGTCGCGCACAACCCCGGGCTCTGACGGGAATAGCGCGGCCCAGGATTCGCCCGTCGTCATGGCCCACTTTTCAACCGTCGAGGACGCGAACCCGCGCTGAGGGACGGCGTTCGCTGTACGACGATGGGTGCTCGGTTCACGGATGAGCACGGTGGGGCTGCCAGAGCAGTAACATCCGGCCATGGGAACCATGAGTGGCGTGCCGGATCACGCGGGGCCGCACTTCGATGTACCGAGGCAGGTCACGCCGTTCTCGGAGATCGGTACGCCGGTCGAGCGCTGGCCGTGGTGGGCACCGGCCGGCTGGGTGCTCGTGGCCGCAACGAGCGTGGTCTTCTACGCGATCGTGCTGGCGCTGTCCCCGCTTCTCGTCGCTGCGATCGTCGGCCGCCGGCTGTGGCGCAGGACGCTGCGCTATCGCCGCTCGCCGGCCGATCTTCGTATTGCCATCATCGGTGCCGGATGGAGCGGCCTGCAGTGCCTTCAGCGCTTTGGTGAGATCGGAGTTGAGAAAGTCGACGTATTCGAGCGTTTCGGCGACATCGGTGGCACGTGGAGCCCGCACCTGCGTTACCACGGCCTTCAGATCCACGGCAGCATGACCGTCACCTCGTTCGACGGGTTTCCGTATAGCGAAGACCCTGACGTGCAGCGAGGGAAGGTGATGGCCGAAGAGGTGGAGCGCTATATCCATCGCTTCGCCGACGCACGAGATCTGAAGTCGCGGTGCCAGCTCAACAGCACAGTCCAGTCGGTGGATTACTCGTCCGCGAACCACACCGCAACGTTGACGATCACCGATAGCGGAACCGGCGAAGCACGGTCCGCTGGCCCTTATGACCTTGTGATCTGGGCATCCATGGCGGCCGTCGGTTCGATTCCCGAGCTGCCGGGCGCGGCGGAGTTTCGCGGACGGCAGTTGCATACGGTGTCGTATTCCGATGCGGAATTCGACGAGATCGTGCGCGACAACAAGAAGGTCGTGGTCGTCGGCGCCGGTAAAGCGGCCTGTGATGTCGCGCTGGGTCTCCGGCGCGGTGGATATGACAACTTCACGTGGGTGATGCGTCGGCCGTACCTGTTCTACAAGTACGAAGCCCTGCTTCACAACGCGTCACCAATGAACAAGTTGCGTGGCCTCACGTATCTTGCGACGGTGCTGTTCACCGGGGTCTCTCGGCGCTTCGGGGCCATCCTGCACTGGTCTTCGGGTTACCTGCACGCGGTCGGGCATCCACATACCGATTTCACGCGCTTCCACGGCGGGCTCCTTTGCCCTACACAGCGCCGAGAGCTGAGCAATGTCCCCTACACGATCGGCAACCCGGTGCGCTTTCAGGACGACCAGCTCGTCTTCGAGGACGGCACCTCTTTGCCGGCCGACGTCGTCATCTGGGCCACCGGCAACAGCACCGGAATCGACACTCTGCGATTGACGAAAGACGGGACGGCCGTCACCCTTGACCCGAACGCCAAGCTGTACAACCACTTCATAGTTCCGGACTTCCCTGTGCTCGCCTCCTCAACCGCATTGTGGACGACGTTCGGTCCGATGCGTGCCACCAACGCCGCTGACCTGGCCGTCTACCACCTCGCCGTGCGGAAGGAGCGTTCGAAGCAGCAGATGCACAGGGCCGCGCAGAGGCAGCTGAGCCGGAACAGCATCGTGCATTCCTTCATCTGGGCCCATGACGCCTGCTGGCTGCAGTTGTGGGTGCATTTTCACATCGACCTCGTGCTGCAGGGCATTACTCCGGTGGAGGCCTTCTTCAAGCATGCCTTCGAAGTCTTCGTGCTCGGGAAGGAGACGCCGCTGCGCTTCAACCTGCTTCCCTCCAGTCGCCCGGCCGCACGCACGCGGAGTGGTCTCGAATCGACGGCTGCTGCAGCAGCCGGCCCTCGAGGCTCAGAGTGAGTACCGCGGGCGCCGATCAGCTTCGAAGCTCCACGGCTGTGGCTGCGATCATCGTCATCACCGCCAGGAGGCGCGCATGCCGGAACGAAATCGGGTGACGCCGCTCGGCGACATCGTGGTGACGTCGCTCCGGGGTAGGTGGACGGGCAATCGCGGCAAGATCCATAAGGGACACGAGATCGTGCGGTTCCACTCCGGCAACCTCTGGTTGATCTGCGAGCTCGAGTTCCGCGGCATCAGGCAGCCGCAGTGGGCGCCGCATCACTACACGTTCCTGTTCTTCCACGACGAGGCCGTCGGCTTCGCCGCCGGCCACCGCCCGTGCGCCGAGTGCCGCCGTGGCTCCTACGGCTCCTACCTGGATGCGTGGACTGATGCGCTCGGTGGCCCGCGGCCGTCCGCAGGTGCCGTGAACGCGCGACTCCACGCCGAGCGGCTGTACCCGCGCACGCATCGTCGGCGGCTGCACGAAAGGCCCTACGTCGGATTGCCTGACGGCGCCTTCGTTCTCGAACGGGACACTCCGAGGCTCGTGCTCGGCGATGCTCTCGTGGAATGGTCGCCGGACGGCTACGGTCCACCGATCACCCGTCCCCGCTCGGGAAGGGCGACCGTGATCACTCCGCCGGCCACGCTCGCGGTACTGACGGCCGGATACCCGGTTCAGATCGACGCGTCGGCACATCGCTGAACGCGCTGTCCACCCGTTGCCTGCCTGAAACATGCTCGTCCTAAAGTTCAACGTATGCGCGAACTTCAGGCGGAGATCATCCGCGAACTCAATGTCAAGTCATCGATCGATCCGGCCGCCGAGGCGGAAGCTCGTGTCGCCTTCCTGGTCGACTATGCGCGGAGTTCGCACGCCCGCGGGTACGTGCTCGGCATCAGCGGCGGACAAGACTCGACGCTCGTCGGAAAGCTCTGCCAGCTCGCCACCGAGCGGTTGCGGGAAGCCGGAGTCGACGCCGAATTCGTCGCCGTGCGGCTGCCGTACGCCGTACAGGCCGACGAGGCGGATGCCCGGCTCGCGCTGGACTTCATCGCACCCCAGCAGGTCGTCACATTCAACGTGCAGCGCGGCGTGGACGGAGTCGCGGACGAGTTCGGGGATGCTCTGCAGGAGCGCATCCTCGACTTCACGAAAGGGAACGTCAAGGCACGTATGCGTATGGTCGCCCAGTACGCGATCGCCGGCCAGCGCGCGCTGCTCGTGGTCGGAACCGATCACGCCGCCGAGGCGGTGACAGGCTTCTTCACGAAGTACGGCGACGGGGGCGTAGACCTCACTCCGCTCACCGGACTCACGAAGAGCCAGGGACGACAGCTCCTGGAGTACTTCGGTGCACCGGCAAGGCTCTACGAGAAGTCGCCGACCGCGGATCTGCTCGACGACACTCCCGGGCAGACCGACGAAGACAACCTCGGCATCAGCTACCGCGACATCGACGCATACCTGCAGGGTCAGGATGTTCCGGATGCGGTCGCCGAGGCGATCGAGGCCAAGTACCTCGCCACGGAGCACAAGCGCCACGTACCGGCGTCGCCGTTCGACGCGTGGTGGCGCACACCGGTCTTCGAGGAGTAGTTCCGCCGGAGGGTTACCCGGGCCCCGGACTAGCGCATCCCAGTCGCTGGATGCGGTGAGGGCCGCCACACAACGTGGCGGCCCTCACTCCTCGATTGCGGCCGGGCAATCAGACTTGGCGATTCAGTCCTCCTGAAGACCGGTGGGTTTGCGCGACGCGTAGGCCCCGACCGGGGTCGCGACGGTGTCGTAGTCGTCGAGCGCTGCGGTGCCGCCGGGGGCGTCATCGGCCGCAGTGTCCGACCCCGCCCGTGCGGTGGACTGCAGCAAGGCCGTCGGCGCGGTGTCGGAGGGCGGCGCGTTCCGCTCGTGGTGCTGCCGCGCAACCCAGGCATCCTGGTCCGCATATGCCGTTTCGTCGGTCGCGGTGCGCTCGAACCTCCAGCGCTCCAGGTCTTCGAGGAACAATCTGCGGGCACGCCTTGGCTTGTTCTGCCACTCGACGAGGCGGTCGCGGAACTCGATGATCGCCGGCTCCAGGTTGTAGCCGTAGGTTGCCGAGTTGCGCTTCAGCTCTGCGAGCTGATGGGCAGCCCAGTCGGCTGCGGCGGCCGCGCCCTTGAGCGGCAGCAGCCGCACCAGGATGTCCGCCTGCCCAACGGAGCGGTCCGAGAGCACCTGCTCGGCCGGAGTCAGGGAATTCCAGACGGATGCCTCCACTGCGGCATCCACGAGGGCAGCGACGGCGGCGGCCTTCTGCTCGCGTTCGGCACGCGAGAGCACACCCCTGATCGCTCCACGAGCGATCCACGCCGACAACAACCCGGCAACGACGATGGACACGAGGAGCACGACCGCGGTGAAGATCACCGGCTGCGCGTCCTGTGACGTGAGCCACCCCCAGAAGTCATTCCACCACTGCATGTTGCGCAGATTACCTGCGCCGCAAACGATCTCGTGGAAGGCGTGCCGGGCGTCGGCGACTGGGCCGGTGACGGATCTATCGGCGACCCGTGCCGTCCACGGCGAACGGCTCGATGGCGGCGATCTCGTCCGGCGTCAACGGCGCGGCGTGCACGGCTGCCACGTTCTGCTCCAGCTGAACGACGCTGGACGCGCCGATCAGCGCGCTCGTCACCTGCGGATGCCGGAGCACCCAGGTGAGCGCCAGTTGCGCCAGCGACTGCCCGCGCCCCGCGGCTATCTCGTTCAGCGCACGGGCACGGTCGAGGTACTCGACGGTGATGTTCTCCGGACGCAGGAAGACGCTGGTCGCCGCTCGGGAGTCATCCGGAACCTCGCCTGTCAGGTAGCGGTCGGTGAGGAGACCCTGCTGCAGCGGCGAGAAGACGATCGAGCCGATGCCCAGCTCGGTCAGCACGTCAAGAAGACCGTTCTCGACATGACGATTGAACATCGAGTAGCTGGGCTGGTGTATCAGCAGGCGAACGCCCTCCGCCTCGAGGGCCGCGGCGGCCGCCCGGGTCTGCTCGGGGCTGTAGTTCGACACCCCGACGTAGAGCGCCTTGCCCTGCCGCACGGCGGTGGCGAGCGCCCCCATGGTCTCCTCGATCGGCGTGTCGGGGTCGGGGCGGTGCGAGTAGTAGATGTCGACATAGTCGAGCCCGAGGCGCTTCAGCGAGGCATCCAGCGAAGCGAGCATGTACTTGCGGGAACCCCACTCGCCGTACGGCCCGGAGTGCATGTGGTAGCCGGCCTTCGTCGAGACCACGATCTCGTCGCGGTATGCGGCGAAGTCCTCGGCGAGGATGCGGCCGACATTCCGTTCGGCCGACCCCGCGGGCGGCCCGTAGTTGTTGGCGAGGTCGAAGTGCGTGATGCCGAGGTCGAACGCGCGTCGCACGATGGCGCGCTGGGTGTCGATCGGCCTCGTGTCGCCGAAGTTGTGCCAGAAGCCGAGCGAGACGGCGGGAAGGTCGAGGCCGCTTCGGCCGGTGCGGCGGTAGGTCATCGAGTCATAGCGGTGGTCTGCGGGAACGTAAGGCATTCCTGAATGCTATTGAGTCCGCCCGATTGGTTCGTTCCTCTCCGTCCACAGGCTGCGTGTCGTGCAGCGTTCCCACCGTTCGCGCCACGACGCCCCGATGCCGGCTTCGGTACGCGCACTGTGGACATGCGGCCAGCGCATCGCGGCCGCATCCACTCGAAGAACACCGAAAGAGGAGGCGCGAAGATGCCTGACACCATCACTGCGATCGGCCACGTGGGAACGGAGCCGACGCTCAACATCGTGGGCAACGGCCTGGCACGGCTGACCTTCCGGCTCGCCTCGACGCAGCGCAAGTACAACCGCGAGGCCAGTAGCTGGGAGAACGGCGAGACGAACTGGTACACCATCGTGGCGTTCCGATGGCTGGCGGAGAACTCCGCCAAGTCGCTCGTGAAGGGCGACCGGGTCGTCGTCACCGGCCGGCTGCGCGTAAGCAGCTGGGAGAAGGAAGACAAGCACGGAACCGCCGTGGAGATCGTGGCGGAGGGCATCGGGCACGATCTGGCGTTCGGAACGAGTTCGTTCACGAAGACCGCCGGTGGCTCTTCCAGCCAAGAAGGCGGTGCAGCAGTCGGTGGCTCTCAGGCGCCGGCCGATCAGCCTGTCGTGGACTCCGACGGCTGGGCGTTGCCGGGAGGAGCGCACGGATCGGCAGAAGCGCCGACAAGCGGCGCAGACTACGTCGCGCACGGTTCAGGGAACGATGCCGAGGCGGTGCAGGCGGAACTCGAGTTCGCCGATGCGGAGCCGCCGTTCTGATCTGTGCATCTCTAATCGGGCAGCTCTAACGTGGGCCGCGCTGGGTCGTTCAGGTGTGGGCCATGCATCTCTGGGCCGTGCATGTGCGGGCCGTGTATGTCTGGTTGTGCGCGACTGATCTGAGCACCCTAGACTTCTCGCGCGCCTGCGCTTCGCACGGGTGCACATGCGGGAGGGGAGTCGGATCGGTGGCTGGTGGCTCGACGCCGCGGGCGACGTCGCGAGCGTTCGCCGCGGTATCCGTCGCGCTCGGCCTCGGAGTCGTCTTGACACTCGCTGGATGCACCGCTCCGCCAGCGGGACCGGCACGCACTCCGACGGCATCCGTCTCGACGACATCATCGGCACCGACGCCGACCTCGAGCGCGCTACCGGCATTGAACCCGAAGGGCACGGCGAAGCAGAACCTCGCGTTCTTCGACCACGTGAACAACCGCACGATCGCGGCAGACAAGAATCCGACGGCGCAGCAGTTCGTCGACGGTCTGGCGGCCGCCGGCTTCGTGAAGGCGAACATGCAGATGACGGCGGACAAGACCACGGTGAACCTCACACCGGGTTCGGTTCAGTTCTCCGTTCTCATCAACGGCGGATGCCTGATCGGGCAGTTCGGCGACGACATCGGCGGGTACCACAGCACCGTGGCGCCCGTGCTGGGCACCGGAAAGTGCCTGATCGGCGACACCGTTCCCATCCAGTGAGAGGACCGCGCGATTCGCTCTCTGACGGGTTGCAGGCCGGCCGAGGCACCGGGCGCCCGCCCATAGACTGGGGCGCATGGCCGAATATATCTACTCGATGGTCCGCGCCCGAAAGGCGGTGGGCGACAAGCTCATCCTCGACGACGTCACCATGGCATTCCTGCCAGGCGCGAAGATCGGTGTGGTCGGCCCGAACGGAGCGGGTAAGTCCACGATCCTGAAGATCATGGCGGGGCTCGACATCCCCTCCAACGGCGAGGCCAAGCTGACGCCGGGCTACAGCGTCGGCATCCTCATGCAGGAGCCCGAACTCGACGAGTCCAAGACCGTGCTCGAGAACGTGCAAGAGGGCGTCGGTGAAATCAAGGCCAAGGTCGACCGGTTCAACGAGATCTCCGCCGCCATGGCCGAGCCGGACGCCGACTTCGATGCGCTGCTGGCCGAGATGGGCACGCTTCAGGAGCAGATCGACGCGGCGGATGCCTGGGACCTTGATTCCCAGCTCGAGCAGGCGATGGATGCGTTGCGCTGCCCGCCGTCGGATGCACCGGTATCCGTTCTCTCCGGAGGGGAGAAGCGGCGAGTGGCGCTGTGCAAACTGCTGCTCCAGAAGCCCGACCTCTTGTTGCTGGACGAGCCCACCAACCACCTCGACGCCGAGAGCGTCCTCTGGCTCGAGCAGCACCTGAAGCAGTACCACGGGGCCGTGCTCGCCGTCACCCACGACCGGTACTTCCTCGACCACGTGGCGGAATGGATCGCCGAGGTCGACCGCGGTCACCTCTACCCGTACGAAGGCAACTACTCCACCTATCTCGAGAAGAAGCACGAGCGTCTGCAGGTACAGGGCAAGAAGGACGCCAAGCTCGCCAAGCGCCTCGCCGACGAACTGGATTGGGTGCGCAGCAACTCGAAGGGGCGTCAGGCCAAGTCGAAGGCGCGTCTGGCCAGGTATGAGGAGATGGCCGCCGAGGCGGAGCGTACGCGCAAACTCGACTTCGAGGAGATCCAGATTCCGCCGGGGCCGCGTCTCGGTCAGGTCGTGATCGATGCGAAGAACCTGCAGAAGGGATTCGGTGAGCGTCAGCTCATCGACGGACTCAGCTTCACGCTCCCGCGCAACGGCATCGTCGGCGTGATCGGCCCGAACGGTGTCGGCAAGACGACGCTGTTCAAGACCATCGTCGGACTCGAGCCGTTGGATGGCGGAGACCTCAAGATCGGCGAGACCGTCGAGATCTCCTACGTCGACCAGTCCCGAGGCGGCATCGACCCGAACAAGTCGCTCTGGGAGGTCGTCTCCGACGGCCTCGACTACATCCAGGTGGGCAAGACCGAGGTGCCGAGCCGCGCTTATGTCTCCACCTTCGGATTCAAGGGACCTGATCAGCAGAAGAAGGCAGGAGTACTCTCCGGCGGTGAGCGGAACCGCCTCAATCTGGCCCTCACGCTCAAGCAGGGCGGCAACCTCCTGCTGCTGGACGAGCCCACGAACGACCTCGACGTCGAGACGCTGTCGAGCCTGGAGAACGCCCTGCTGGAGTTCCCGGGCTGCGCGGTCGTGATCACGCACGACCGGTGGTTCCTCGACCGCATCGCGACGCACATCCTGGCGTACGAGGGCACCGACGAGAACCCGGCCGACTGGTACTGGTTCGAGGGAAACTTCGAGGCGTACGAGCAGAACAAGATCGAGCGCCTCGGCCCCGACGCGGCGAAGCCGCACCGCTCCGCCTACCGCAAGCTGACCCGCGATTGAGGTGAGAGCAATGAGCGCTTGCTCGCATTGCCGAGTCGATCGAGTCGGGTTGAGGCTCGACCCGAACACGCGGGACTGACCGTGCGCCTGAACGTGCCCATCCGGCTGCGCTGGAGCGATCTGGATGCCTACGGTCACGTGAACAACGCGGAGATGCTTCGGCTGCTCGAAGAGGCGCGCATCCTCGCGTTCTGGGCTCCCGACGAGCAGGGTGCGGAGGTCGATGCCGGCGAAGCGTTCGGCGGGTCCACCGCGGTGCTCGACAGCAGGCCGGGTGCCGACACGCTCAGCCTGCTGGCTCGGCAGGAGATCGAGTATTTGGTGCCCATCCCGTACCAGCGGCAGCCGTTGAACGTGCAGTTGTGGGTGGCGAGGCTCGGCGGCGCCAGCATGGAACTCTGTTACGAGGTCTGGTCGCCGGCCGGGGCCGAACCCTCCGTGCTGTACGCCCGAGCCGCCACGACGCTGGTACTTGTCGATCGGGAGTCCGGCCGTCCCCGCCGCATCAACGAGCGGGAACGCGAGGCGTGGTCTCCCTACGAGGAGCCGCCGATCCATTTCCACCGGCGCTGAGCGGGCGAGTCGCCTCTATCGCGGCGTTGCCGCTCAGAGACTCCATCGGCTAAGAAATGGTGACCTTGCCGCCGGAGACCGTTGCGTTGAGCTTCGGAAGCGGCCTGGTGGCGGGACCTCTGATGACATCGCCCGTGCTCGCGCTGAACTCCGAACCGTGACAGGGGCAGTCGAACTGCTTGCCGGCCGGCGCCACTACACAGCCCATGTGCGTGCAGATCGCGGAGAACGCGACGGCCGTGCCGGACTCCGGTTGCGCGACCACGATCGGGCCGCCCTTGTAGGTGGCGGAGATGGCCCCGCCGACCGGAATGTCGCTGAGGGAGATCCCGTCAGCAGCGTTCGGGCTCGAGGTGCTGCCCGATCCCGAACCGCCAGAGCTCCCCGTACCGGGGCCGCCGTTGCCCGATTCGCCTGAGCCCTGGCTCGCGCCGGGCGAGGAGCACGCCGCGAGCACGCACACACCGGCGGCACCGACTGCGGTGCCGAGTGCGGCCCTGCGGGTGATCACAGCGGGCGAGGGAACGTGCGGGATTCCGGACATCCGGGTCTCCTAAAGGTGATTGAGGTGAGAGTGACGCGAGCCTGCTTGCGTCACCGAGCCGATTGAGCCAACGAGCGGCGAAGCCGCCATAGTCGAAAGTGTCGGTCGTGACTTCTACCATGCCGGGTCTTCCTCTGACTCGCCCGGGCGATCGCTATGAGCGGTGATCTCGGCTACGTCTGGGGAACGCGCAGCATGCCCTCCTGTGCGACGTTGGCCACGAGCATCCCGTCCCGGTTGTAGATACGGCCGAGCGCGAGTCCACGTCCGCCGGTCGCGCTCGGTGACTCCTGTACGTAGAGCAGCCACTCGTCGACCCGGCTGAACCGATGCCACCACATCGCGTGATCGAGGCTTGCGATCTTGAGTCCCGGTGTTCCCCACGCCACACCGTGGCGTCGCATCACGGGCTCGAGTATGGAGTAGTCGCTGGCGTACGCAAGCGCCGCACGGTGCAGGTTCTCGTCATCCGGAAGTGCGCCGAGCGTCTTGAACCACACCGCCTGGTGCGCGACGTGGTCGCCCTCGACCGTGAAGTACACGGGTGACGGGATATGCCGCAGATCGAACGGCCGCTCCTCGCGCCAGTAGCGCCCCACCGGATGCTCGAAGCCGGCAAGCAACTCCGTGTCGCTCTTCAGCTCTTCCGGGTCTGGAACATCAGCCGGCATGTCGACCTGATGATCGAGGCCGCCGTCTGGCGCCTGGAACGAGGCGATCATCGACAGGATCGGAAGGCCGTTCTGGTAGGCCTGCGTGCGGCGCGTGGAGAACGAACGACCGTCGTGGATGCGGTCGACGGAGAACGTGATCTGCTGGTTCACGTCGCCCGGGCGCAGGAAATACCCGTGCATCGAGTGCACCGCTCGCTCGTCCGGCGTCGTGCGCATGGCGGCCACGAGGGACTGCGCGAGCACCTGTCCGCCGAACACGCGACCGTGGGGCATCCACTGGCTGGTTCCGGTGAAGATGTCCTCGTCGGTGCGCGCGCCGGTGTCGGTCAGATCGAGGGCGGCGAGCAGGCCGTCGAGGGGTTTCGTCATGGTGCCTCTCGTCGTCGGGCGGGATGCGCGTCTGAAGTGCGACGCGTCAGAGCCGGCGGCGTAGTCGGACGTCGCGCGGCCGATGGACGGGCGCAATGTGCCCTAGTTTAGACAGCACATGAGTGAGTTCTTCTCCCTGGTCGACGCCCTCGCGGTCTCCGACCTCCAGGTGTACTTATCGCGCGCCGGACGCGTCGAAGACGGGTCGGTTCGGCTGGTCGCCGGGTCCGGCGTTCTCGCCGCGTACACGGCGATCCTGTACCCGCGCAGCCTGCTCGATCACATCCCGACCGTGCTGGGCTTACGCACCTTCGCCACCGACAGGGATGCCACCTTCGACGCGGTCGTTCCGACCCGGTCTCTGCTGGACAGGCTGGCACGGGCGGCGGATGCTCCGCCGCAGCCCGAGGGCGAGGCCGCGCCGATCGGGATTCGGCTTCCGCTCCAGGTGAGCACGGTCACGTGGGCGGGCATCACTCCGCCGCGCGGCGGCTGGCGCCGGGTGGGCGAGACGACGGCGAGCGTACTGCAGCGCGCGGCCGTGGATGGTGTCGCCGAGGTGGCGGAGGCGATCCCGCATGAGGCGGGGGAGCAGCTCGTGCAGCGGGTTCGCGGTGAGGTCTGGGGCAGGCCCATGCCGGAACTGGAATATGTCGCGACGGGAGCGGGATTCGCCGCTCACTCGCTCGGCTTCATCGTCGAGCAGGACGAGCCTGTGACGGTGCACGAGACGGGTCCGTGGACGCGGCTGACACTGCGGCGCGGGCACGTGCTCGTGAAGCGTCCCGCCTGGTCGTTGCGCGGCTGAACGGTCAGCCGAGGTCGGCGAGAACGCCGCGGGCTGCCTGCCTGCCGGAGAACAGGCATCCGCCGAGGAAGGTGCCCTCCAGCGAGCGGTAACCGTGCACTCCGCCACCGCCGAAGCCGCTGACCTCGCCCGCCGCGTAGAGCCCCCGCACCGCCTCGCCCGCGGCGTTCTGCGCGCGCCCCTCCAGGTCGGTCTCGATGCCGCCGAGCGTCTTGCGGGTGAGGATGTGCAGTTTGACGGCGATGAGCGGACCCGACCCCGGGTCGAGGAACTTGTGCGGTGACGCCACCCGGATGAGCTTGTCGCCGCGATAGCGCCGGGCGGAGGTGATCGCGGTGAGCTGAGCGTCCTTCGAGAAGGAGTTGTCGAGCTCGCGGTCGTGCTCCAGCACGGTGCGCTCGATCCCGTTCTCGTCGAAGGGCACGTCCGCCAGCTCGCGCATGCCGCTGAAGAGCTCGGGCAAGGTGGACGCCACGACGAAGTCGGCGCCGTGACGTTTGAACGCCTCGACCGGGCCTGGCGCTCCGGGCCTGACCCGCTGCAGCAGAAGTCGCACGTCCTTGCCGGTCAGATCGGGGTTCTGCTCGCTGCCGGAGAGCGTGAACTCCTTCTCCAAGATCTTCTGAGTCAGCACGAACCAGGTGTAGTCGTGTCCGGTGCGCTGGATGTGCTCGAGCATGCCGAGGGTGTCGAAGCCGGGGAAGAGCGGTGCGGGCAGCCGATTCCCCTCCGCGTCGAACCACAGGGACGACGGACCAGGAAGGATACGGATGCCGTGGTTCTGCCAGACCGGGTTCCAGTTCTGGATGCCCTCTGTGTAGTGCCACATGCGGTCGCCGTTGATGACGCGCGCGCCGGCATCCTCCGCGATCGTGATCATCCGCCCGTCCACGTGCGCGGGCACTCCGGCGAGCATGTGCGCCGGGGGAGTGCCGAGCCGCTCCGGCCAGTTCTGTCGCACCAGGTCGTGGTTGCCGCCGATGCCCCCGGACGTGATCACGACGGCAGGTGCGCGGAGTTCGAACTCTCCGACCACGTCGCGGTTGCTGGCGACACCGCGTTCCATGCCGTCGGGAGCGAGGAGACTGCCGCGCACTCCGATCACAGCGCCGCTGGCGGTGACGAGACCGTCGACACGGTGCCGGTGGGCCAGCACAGCTCTGCCTTCTCGCCCGCCCTGTCGTACGCGTTCGATGAACGGGCGCAACAGACCCGGCCCTGTGCCCCACGTGATGTGGAAGCGTGGCACGGAGTTGCCGTGTCCTCCTGCGGTGCCGCTGCCGCGCTCCGCCCACCCGACCACGGGGAAGAGCTTCACGCCCTTCGAGCGCAGCCACGAGCGCTTCTCGCCGGCGGCGAACTGAAGGTACGCCTCGGCCCACCGGCGCGGCCAGGCATCCTCGTTGCGATCGAATCCGGCGGTGCCGAACCAGTCCTGTCGCGCGAGCTCGATGGAGTCGTGGATGCCCATGCGTCTCTGCTCGGGGGAGTCCACGAGGAACAGTCCGCCGAACGACCAGAACGCCTGACCACCGAGCGACTGGGATGGCTCCTGCTCGAGGATGGCCACTCGCTTGCCGCGATCCAGCAGTTCTGAAGCGGTCACGAGGCCCGCCAGTCCCGCGCCGACGACGATGGCGTCGAACTCGCCGCTGAGGTCCACGGGGCGGTCTGCCGGTTCGGCCGATCGCGCGGGCGGGTCAATGGGGGTGTGGACCGTCGGCATCCGGGGTCTCCTTCGATCGGATCGCGTCGTCCCAGTATCGCGTGGGACAGCAGGCTCTGCGACGTTGCCGGATAACAAGTTGGTCAAGTGACCAATTCTGGTGCGGCCCCGCCGTTGGGTGAGTCTGGCGCGTGCCTCACTCCTCGAAGGTGTTCACCATCGCATGGGCGGCACGTTCGAGGTAGGCCCACAGTGTGGCGTCCTGCAGCGGTGGCAACTCCAACTCATCGAGGGCCGCGCGCATGTGCCCGAGCCAGCGGTCACGTGCCTCAGGGTTGACCTTGAACGGCTGATGCCTCAGCCGGAGTCGCGGATGACCACGCTGCTCGCTGTACGTCGTGGGGCCGCCCCAGTACTGCTCCAGGAACATCCGCAGCCGGTCTGAGGCGGGCCCGAGGTCCTGCTCCGGATACATCGGCCGCAGCACCGGATCATCGGCGACGCCGCGGTAGAACGACGCGACCAGCCGACGGAACGTCTCGTGTCCGCCGACCTGTTCGTAGAAGTTGTCTGCTATTGCGTCGCTCACTGGTTGCCCTCGTCGTGGTGGTCGCTCTGCAGCCCGTGCTCACCGGGTGACGGATGGCGGGGTGCGGCACCGCTGTCACGTGGCGGTGCCGGCTGCGGCTTCGTGATGGCCTGCGGATGCCTCGCCGTCGCCGGTGCACCGGATGCGCCGGCTCGGGCACCGCGAGGAGCGGCGTTCGCTTGTGCGGTCTCTTCGGAGGCACCGCGCTTGCCGCGGCGCTTCTTGAGCTTTGCATCCTGGGTCGTCACCACCGGGCTCGGTCGGGTGCGGGGCGGATGAGCGCCGGTGATGCTCGCAGCGCCGTCGAATCCGGTCAGCACGACGCTGGAGAGGGACGGCAGCGTGACATGCATCTCATCGAGCGCGGTCTTGAGCCGTTTGCGAAGCTCACGCGCGACGTCGTCCTTCGCCGTCGTGCGGGTCTTGATCACAACGCGGAGCACGACGGCATCCGTCGAGACCGACTCGATGCCCCATATCTCGGGCTTCTCCACGATGCGCGTCCGCCAGCGCGGTGAGGTGGCGAGCTCGGACGCGACCTGCATCATCCGATCCTCGATGGCGTCGACGTCGGCGTCGTACGGCACTGCGAGGTCGGTGATCACGCGTGCCCAGCCCTGGGACATGTTGCCCACGCGCAGGATCTCGCCGTTGCGCACGAACCAGAGCGTGCCGTTCACGTCGCGGATCTGGGTGATTCGGATGCCCACGACCTCGACCATGCCCGTCGCGGGGCCGAGGTCGACGACGTCGCCCACCCCGAGCTGATCCTCCATCACCATGAACAGGCCGTTGAGCACGTCCTTGACGATGTTCTGCGCGCCGAAGCCGAGGCCGGCACCGATCGCGGCGGTGAGGAGTGCGAGGGAGCCGAAGAGGTTCGGCAGGGCGATGTTGATGCATGCGACAAGAGCGATGATCACGATCGCGATGTTGACGATGTTACTGAGAACGGTTCCGAGCGTGCGGGTGCGCTGAACGAGCCGCACTGCCGCGATCGGGGAAGCGGTGAGCGCCTGGGTGTCTTCGACGTTCTGCTTGTTCTTGACCCCAGTCACGATGCGCCGAACGACACGCCGGAGCACGAAGTGCATCACCCATCCGATGAGGAACGCGACGGCAATGATGATGGCGATCTGCACGAGCTTCCAACCCCATTCACCGAGGGTTGTCAACACGTCGCTCCAGAAGGTGGGGCTGGTGAGGTTCGCGAGGGGGAGAGATGCGGAGAAGGTCATCGCGACCGATTCTAGGGGGCGGACTTGGCGCATCCTGGGCGGCGCCTTGGTGAATGGCGGATGCCCGTGAGCGGCGATGATCGCTACTCACGGGCATCCGTCGCCGGGTGGTGTCGCACCCGGCGGTCCCCCGGTTGGCGCTCGGTTCCGAAAGAGGCCGCGCACGCTCTGGATGGCGTCCCGGCGAGGGACACCGGCCGAATGATGTGCCGTTCTACACGTCGCGCTGCTTGGTCAGGATGGCGCCGACCGCGACCGTGACCGCGACCCACGCCAGCAGGACGAGCCCGCCTTGCCACGCGTCCAGCGAGACCACTCCGCTCGCGACGACCGTGTGAGCATTCGGCGGCACGTATGTGTAGAGGTGCTGCCCGGCCTCGGAGGGCAGGAACGACGCCACGTTGTCCACCCAGGTCGCCTGTGTGAGCCGTGCCAGCAGTGTGGCCACCACCGGCAGAACCAGCAGGAAGCCCAGGATCGTCGCTATGCCGCCTGCCGAGCTCCGCAGAATCGATCCGAGGGCGAAGGCGAGCATCGCGATGAGGGTGAGGTACGCCGCACCGCCGAGGAGTGGAAGCAGCACGCTCGACGAGAACAGATCGGGGTGCAGTCCGCGCCCTTCGAAGATCAGGGTGCCCACGATCGCCGAGATGCCGACCGAGATGACGCCCACGACGAACACCACGACGGCGAGCACGATGAACTTCGCGAAGTAGGCGCCGAGTCGTCGCGGGTCGGCCGTGTAGGTCGAGCGAATCATGCCCGTGGCGTATTCCCCGCTGATCACGAGTACGCCGAGTACGGCGACCGCCAGCTGCGTGAATGAGAGTCCGATGGTGGCAGCGGAGACCACGTAGCCGTTCGCCACATCCGTCGGCAGGGCGGAGACGTTCTCCAGGTGGTAGAGGCCGGCGGATGCCGCCGCCACGCCGACCGCGAGCACGATGACGATGCCGAGGCACCACACCGTGGAGCGCAGACTGCGTAGCTTGATCCACTCCGAGCGGAGCAGACCGGCGAAGGAGAGCCGGATGCCGTCCAGCGGACTCGCCGTCGGTGTCGGCCGGTTCAGGGTGCTGGTTGCCGTGCTCATCGTGCCACCTCCGAGTGGTATTCGACCTCGTCTTGAGTGAGTTCGAGGTAGGCCTCCTCCAGTGAGGCGTCGACCGGCGTCAATTCGTGCAGCGCGACTCCGTGCGCCGCGGCGGCATCGCCGATCTGTGCCGCATCCAGTCCCACGACCTCGAGCGCACCGTCGTCGAACGAGGTGACGGTCACGTCCGGTCCGGCCAGCGCAGCGGTGAGCGAGCGCACGTCGGGTGTGCGCACGCGCACCACTCGCCGTGTGGCGCCGGCGATCACCTCGGCGATCGGGGCATCCGCGAGCACACGCCCTCGGCCGAGCACGATCAAGTGGTCGGCGGTCTGAGCCATCTCGCTCATCAGGTGCGAGGAAATGAAGACAGTGCGACCCTCAGAGGCGAGGTGCCGCGAGAATTCGCGCACCCAGCGCACCCCCTCGGGGTCGAGGCCGTTGACCGGCTCGTCGAGGATGAGCGTGTGCGGGTCGCCGAGGAGCGCGGCGGCGATGCCGAGGCGCTGTCCCATGCCGAGCGAGAACCCGCCGACTCGCTTGCCTGCCACCGACTCGAGGCCGGTGAGGTGGATCACCTCGTTCACCCGCTTCTTCGGGATGCCGTGGGTCGCCGCGAGCGCGAGCAAGTGGTTGAAGGCGGTGCGGCCGGTGTGCACAGCCTTGGCCTCCAGAAGCGCGCCGACCTCGTGCAGAGGCGACGGATGCTGTGCGTACGGCTTGCCGGAGACGAGCGCGCTGCCCGCGGTCGGCTTGTCCAACCCCATGATCATGCGCATGGTGGTGGACTTGCCGGCACCGTTGGGGCCGAGGAATCCGGTGACGATGCCGGGACGCACCGTGAAGCTGACGTGGTCGACCGCCAGCTTGGGGCCATACCTCTTGGTGAGGCCATCGATTTCGATCATGACCTCGACGCTACGGAGACCGCGGGTCCGCGTCGTCAACCCACAGGATGATCGGGATGCATCCCACGGTCGAGATGCACCCCGATCAGCGACTAAAGCGCATCGCGCTCCTGTGCTCGCAGCGCCCGCTCCACCGACGCCAGGTTCTCCGACACGAGGCGACGCAGCGCGGCCGGCTCCTGGTTCGCTTCCAGCCAGTCGCGCGTGGCGTCCGCGAGCCGCTGATCGGCCAGTGGGAACGGGTACATGCCCTCGACGAGGTACTCCGCGATCTTGTAGGTGCGGGATGCCCACACCGACTGCAGTGCGTCGAAGTACTTCGTGACGTAGGGCTCGAGCAGTGCGGTGTCGTGCGCGCGCTGGAAGCCGACCCCGGTCATCCGCACGATGGTGTTCGGCAGGTCGTCGGAGTCGAAGACGCTCGCCCACGCCGCCGCCTTGCCCTCGGGGGTGGGAATCGCCGCGCGCGCCTGCGCGGCCGCCTGCGCGCCGGTCGCGGTGTTGTCGGCCGCGAGAGCGGCGTCGATCTCGGCGGAGCCGGCTTGTCCGCCGGCGACCAGCGAGGTGAGAAGCTCCCAGGAGAGATCCGTGTCGACGGTGAGGCCGTCCAGCACGATGGATCCATCGCGCAGTCCGGAGATCTTCGCCAACTGCTCCGGCGTGGAGGCGAGCACGGCGAAGAACTTCACGAACTGGAACTGCGCGTCGCTTCCGGCCTGTGCCGACGAGGCGAGCTCCCAGAGGGTGTCCGCCGCCTGTCGGGCAGAGGACTCACGACGATGCGGCGCAACGTACGAGTGCACGGTCAGCACGAGCTGGTTCAGTGTCGTGCGGAGCGTCGTCGACTCGGTCTCGGTGCCGATGTTGCCCAGCACGAGGCGCACGTAATCGCTCGCCTGCGTCTCGGCGTCGCGCGTGGCATCCCACACCGAGCCCCACACCAGCGATCGCGCCAGCGGCGACTCGATCTCGGAGAGGTGCTCGATCGCAAACGTCAGGGATTGCTCGTCGAGGCGGATCTTCGCGTATGCGAGGTCGTCGTCGTTGATCAGAACGAGATCGGGACGCTTCTTGCCGACCAGCTCGGGCACCTCGGTGCGCTCGCCGTCGATGTCCAGCTCCAACCGTCCGTCCCGCACGAGCTTGTTGCCGCGCAGGTTGTACAGCCCGATCGCGAGGCGATGCGGACGCAGCGTCGGGTAGTCCGGATGCGCGGACTGCAGCACGGCGAACCCGGTGACGTTGCCGTCGGCATCCGTCTCGATCTCGGGCCGCAGTGTGTTCACCCCTGCGGTCTCCAGCCAAAGCTTCGACCACGATGTCAGGTCACGGCCGCTGGTGGCCTCGAGTTCCAGCAGCAGGTCGCGAAGCTCGGTGTTGGAGTGCGCGTGCTTCTTGAAGTAGTTCGAGACGCCTGCAAGGAAGTCGTCCTGACCCACCCACGCCACGAGCTGCTTGAGAACCGACGCGCCCTTGGCATACGTGATGCCGTCGAAGTTGACCTGCACGTCTTCGAGGTCGTTGATGGTGGCGACGATCGGATGCGTCGACGGCAGCTGGTCCTGCCGGTACGCCCAGCTCTTCTCCATGGCCGCGAACGTGGTCCAGGCCTCGCGCCACTCGGTCGCCTCGGCGGTCGCCAGCGTCGAGGCGTACTCCGCGAACGACTCGTTGAGCCAGAGGTCGTTCCACCACTTCATCGTCACGAGGTCGCCGAACCACATGTGCGCCAGCTCGTGCAGGATCGTGACGACGCGGCGCTCCCTGATGGCGTCCGTCACCTTGGAGCGGAACACGTACGTCTCGGTGAACGTGATCGCGCCGGCGTTCTCCATGGCGCCGGCGTTGAACTCCGGCACGAACAGCTGGTCGTACTTCGCGAACGGGTACGGCACGTCGAACCGCTCCTCGTAGAACGCGAAGCCCTCCCGGGTCTTGTCGAAGATGTAGTCGGCATCCATGTACTCCGCCAGCGATGCGCGCGCGTAGACGCCCAGCGGAATGGTGCGTCCGTCGCGGCTGGTGAGCTCCGCGTGCCAGCTCGAATAGGGCCCCGCGATGAGCGCGGTGATGTACGAGGAGATCCTCGGCGTCGGCTCGAAGACGGTGGTCTTCACGTCGCTGTTCTGCTCGACGGATGCCACCGGCGAGTTGCTGACGACGGCCCACTTCTCGGGCGTGGTCACCGTGAAGGTGAACACGGCCTTGAGATCGGGCTGCTCGAACACCGCGAACATACGGCGGGAATCGGGCACCTCGAACTGCGTGTAGAGGTAGACCTCGCCATCGACCGGGTCGACGAAGCGGTGCAGGCCCTCGCCGGTGTTCGTGTACCGAGGGTGCGATACGACGGTCAGCTCGTTCTCGGCCTTGAGATCGTTCAGCTGGATGCGCACTCCGTCGTTGACGCTCGCCACATCGAGCGCCTCTCCGTTGAGCACGATCGAGTCGACGGATGCCGTTATCGCATCGATGAAGGTCGACGCCCCCTCCTTGGCGGCGAACTTCACCGTCGTCGTGCTGAGGAAGGTCTCGTCGCCCGCGGTGAGGTCGAGCGTGACGTCATAGCTCTGGGTATCGACGATGGCGCGGCGCTCGGCCGCCTCGATGCGCGTGAGGTTCTCTCCTGGCATGGTTCTCCTTCTTCTCCTGGCGAAAGGTGTCCGACGCAAGCTCGGGCTCCGGGCGCATCGTGTGCGCGGCCCGACTGTCAAGCCTATTCGGCGGTGCGGGCCGCCCACGAGAGCGGAACTGCGACGGCCGGCACGGCTCCGGGGCACGGCCGCTTAGATGGTGGTCATGACCGATGTTGACTTCTGGTTCGATCCGTCATGCCCGTGGGCCTGGATGACCTCACGCTGGGTCGACGAGGTCGCCCCGCACCGCGACCTGAACGTGACGTGGCACATCATGAGCCTGTACGTGCTCAACGAGGACAAGGACGTCTCCGAGTCCTACCGCGCGAAGCTGCCCCGCACCCTGCGCTATGCGCGGCTCGTCACAGCTGTGGGGGAGTTGCGCGGGCAGGAGGCGGTGAAGCCGCTCTACGATGCGCTGGGCACGCGCATCCATCCGGAGCATCGCAAAGACGCCGACGCCGTCATCGGCGAAGCGCTCTCCGAGGTCGGGCTGCCTGCCGAGTACGCCGAGTACGCCGACTCCGAGGAGTACGACGTGCAGCTGCGGGCCAGCCACGCCGACGGGATCGACCGCGTCGGACAGGATGTCGGCACCCCGGTGATCGCCGTGAACGGAACTGCGTTCTTCGGGCCGGTCATCTCACCCACTCCGCGCGGACAGCAGGCGCTGACGCTGTGGGACGGCGTGGTGGCGGCCGCGTCCTACGACGGCTTCTTCGAGCTCAAGCGCAGCCGCACCCGCGACCCGATCTTCGACTGACCTCCCCTTCCCTCGAGGGTGTGGGTTCTTCTCCTCGAGGGAGCGGGTTTCACCTTGGCGGGCGTCCCTAGACTGGTGCCCATGCGCATCCACATCGGCACCGACCACGCCGGACTCGAGTTCTCGCAGACCCTGCAGCAGCACCTGAGGGATGCCGGGCACGAGGTCATCGACCACGGACCGCAGGAGTTCGACCCGCTCGACGACTACCCGGCGTTCTGCATCAACGCGGCCAAGGGCGTCATTGCCGACCAGCAGGCGGGCGTGCAGGCGCTCGGTGTCGTGTTCGGCGGTTCGGGCAATGGTGAGCAGATCGCCGCGAACAAGGTGCTGGGCATCCGCGCCGCCCTGGTCTGGAACGAGAGCACGGCGCTTCTGGCACGCCAGCACAACGATGCGAACGTGATCGCGATCGGCGCGAGGCAGCACACGGTCGACGAGGCGATCTCGTACATCGACACCTTCATCGCCGAGCCGTTCTCGTTCGAGGAGCGCCACGTGCGGCGCATCGCGCAGTTGGCCGAGTTCGAGGCGACCGGCGACATCGCCGGCAAGAACGTCGACAAGTAGCGCGGATGCCTGAAGGTCATTCCGTTCACCGGATCGCCCTGCAGTTCAAGCGCAACTTCGTCGGCAAACGGGTGGCGGTCAGTTCGCCGCAGGGCAGGTTCAGCGCAGATGCCGCCCTCATCGACGGGCAGACGATGGTGGATGCCCGTGCCATCGGCAAGCAGCTCTTCCTCGAGTTCGAGAACGGGCTCTGGCTGCGTGTTCACCTGGGCATCTACGGCGCATGGGACTTCGCCGGCGAGATCACGGTGGACGATACGATCCGGTCCGCTCGCGGACGCATGGGGCAGACGAATCAGCGGGGGACGGTGCCGACCGAAGCGGTGTCGGAGGCGGGCGTTCCGGTGCTGGACTCGCGCGGTGAGGACTCGATCGCCAGCATGGGCGCACCCCGAAGGGCTCGGCTTCGGATGTCCGAGTCCGAGAAAGAGGACGACACCGCGTTCGCCTTCCCACCCGAACCGGTCGGCGCTGTGCGGGCCCGGCTGCTCACCGACACCGCTGTGGCCGACCTGCGAGGGCCGACGGCGTGCCAGGTGCTCGACGAGGCCTCCGTCGCCAAGGTGATCGCGGGGCTGGGCCCCGATCCTCTCGTGGATGACGGTCCGGAGGTCGAGGACCGGGTTGCGGAGACCATCACGTCGAAGCAGACGCCCGTCGGCCTGTTGCTGATGGACCAATCCGTGATGAGTGGCGTCGGCAACGTCTACCGGGCTGAGATGTTGTTCCGGGCCGGGCTGAACCCTCACACGCCGGGCAAGAAGGTTCCGAAGGACACCGCTCGAGCGCTTTGGCGGGATTGGGCGCACCTGCTCGACATCGGCGTGCGCACCGGTCAGATGATGACAATGGACGACCTCGGCCCTGAGGAGTGGGCGAAGGCGATGGCGAGCCGGGAGGATCGCCACTGGGTGTACAAGCGGGAGGGGCTCCCGTGCCGGGTGTGTGGGACGAACATCGCGATGGAACTCATGGCCGCCCGCAAGCTCTACTGGTGCCCTGTCTGCCAGGCATAGCAAGAGGGCCGCGACTTTCCGGTCACGACCCTCTTCCCGTTCTGTCGTGTTAGCCGCGACTACTTCGCGATGTGGGCGAACAGAAGCCAGCGGTCCTTATCGAGTCCGCGTGCGATCTCGATCGCGACGTCCTGGCTGGTCTGGTCGAGCTCGTCGAGTTCGCGCACCGCTGTGTTCACGGCGTCGAGCGCGACGTCGATCTGACCGATGACCTCGGCGATCGACTTGTCCGACTGCACGAATCCGTCGCTGAGCGGAGATGCCTTCGTGTTCGCGGCGACCGTTGCGATGCGGGCGTCGATCGGCAGCCCCAGTGCGACGATGCGCTCGGCGGCGAGGTCCGCCCACTCCTGGGCGTCGGCAACGAGCGTGTCGAGCAGTTCGTGAACGCCGATGAAGTTCGACCCGCGCAGGTTCCAGTGCGCCTGCTTGCCGTTGACAACGAGCGCCTCGAGCTCGATGACCACCGGAGTCAGGAACTGTGCCGTGCCCGCAGCGACGTCGGGATTGGTGGTGGCTTTCGGAGTGGTGTCGGTGTTGCTCATGGATGAATAGTCCCTTCGCTCATTGTCTCGATCAACGCTACGCGGCCGCCCGCATTCCGCAAGGAAGCGGAGGCTGGGCTAAGTTCAGCCCTTCGCGGCGCCGAGTCCGTTCACGACGAGGAGGATGTTCCCGATCAGCGCCAGCGCACCGAGCAGGAGAGCGAGCCATGCGACGATCCGCGTTCCGGTGTACATTCCGCTGCCGTAGCCGCGCACGCGAACCATCGACCAGATCGCCAGACCCATGCCGAACAGCGAGATCGGTTCGAGCAGCCACCACACCCATGCGGCCAACGAGAGCACGAGACCGATCACAGCGATCACGAAGGATCGCTGTTTGCGAACCTGCTCCTCTTCAGCGGTGCGCACTTTGCCCTTGGCAGGAGCATCGTCCGGCCAGACCGGAGCCTCGGCGCGCTCGCCGTACTCCGGTGTACCCGCGGCGGGGCCTTTTCCGGCGGCCCGCTGCGCGACCGCCGTGCGCTGCTGCGTGCCCTGCATCTTCTGCCTGTACGTCATCAACGTGACCCGCGCCTCGCCGAGCAGCTGCACCTCGGCCTTCTCCGCCTCGATATCGCCGGAGTGCGCGCCACCCGCCGCCTGCGCCTTGGCGGAGTAAGCGGCAAGGATGTCGGATGCCGAGGCATCCTTCGCGACGTCGAGAAGGGCGGCTGCTTCGTCTGCTGTCATGTTCGGGCCTTTTCGTGGGCGGAAGGGGCGGCGGAGCCGTGGACATTCTCCCAAAGACCGTGGACCTTCGTTGACGCCCTCTCGACCGTGTCCGATTGGAGTGTCACGGTGTCGTCCTGCAGCAACGACGGCCGACGTCAGAACCAGTGGAGGGGATGACGGGAATCGAACCCGCACCATCAGTTTGGAAGACTGAGGCTCTGCCATTGAGCTACATCCCCGAGCGGTGGTGAACCGCGCTGTGCAAGTGTAGTGCATGCCGGCTGAGGGGTGCGGAACCTGCCGGAGCGGGCATCCCTCTTTCTTCGGTAGACTGTGCGAGGTCATTTCGGCTTGCTGAACGCCCTGGCGCGTGCCCGGCCGGTCACCTAGCGGGTCACCACGATCCGGGGCGTAGCTCAGCTTGGCTAGAGCGCCCGCTTTGGGAGCGGGAGGTCGCAGGTTCGAATCCTGTCGCCCCGACCACGTCGACTCTGACTGAACCACTTTCGAAAACAGGAGATCTCCCACGTGAAGACCACGGTCGAGAAGCTGAGCCCGACACGCGCGAAGCTCACCATCGCAGTGACCCCGGAAGAGCTGCAGCCCAGCATCAAGCATGCCTATGAGCACATCGCCGGGGAGGTGAGCATCCCCGGGTTCCGCAAGGGCAAGGTGCCGCCGCCCATCATCGATCAGCGCGTCGGCAAGGCTGCCGTTCTCGAGCACGCCGTCAACGAGGGGCTCGAGGGCTTCTACCGCAACGCGGTCGAAGAGAACGACGTCAAGCCGGTCGGCCGCCCCGAGGCCGACATCACGGAGTGGCCCAGCGACAAGGACTACTCGGGTGACCTGATCGTCGCCATCGAGGTCGATGTTCGCCCTGAGATCACGCTTCCGGAGTACGACGGCCTCGAGCTGACCGTCGACGCGGCGGAGGTCACCGACGAGGACGTCGAGGCCGAACTCGAGCGCCTGCGCAGCCGCTTCGGCACGCTGGTCACGGTGGACCGCCCTGCGAAGAAGGGCGACTTCGCCCAGCTCGACCTGGTCGCCACGATCGGGGACGAGCAGGTCGACACCGCCAGCAACGTCTCGTACGAGGTAGGTTCCGGCGAGCTCGTCGAGGGCATCGACGAGGCGCTCGACGCGCTGTCTGCCGGCGAGACCACGACGTTCACCTCCAAGCTGCTCGGCGGCGATCACGAGGGCGAAGACGCTGAGATCACCGTCACGCTGAACGCCGTCAAGGAGCGTGAGCTCCCGGATGCCGACGACGACTTCGCGCAGATCTCCAGCGAGTTCGACACCATCGACGAGCTCCGCGAGAGCCTCCGCGGCGAAGCCGCCCGCAGCAAGACGTTCGATCAGGGCAACGCGGCGCGCAACCTGCTGGTCGGCCGGCTGCTCGAGCTCACCGAGATCCCGGTCCCGGAGGGCCTGGTGGAAGACGAGGTGCACCGCCACCTCGAGTCCGAGAACCGGCTCGAAGACGACGAGCACCGTGCCGAGGTTAAGGAGGCCAGCGAGAAGGCCTTCCGCACGCAGGTGCTGCTCGACGAGATCGCGCAGAAGGAGAACATCCAGGTCAGCCAGGACGAGCTGAGCAACTACCTCGTTCAGGCCGCCGCGCAGTACGGCATGGACCCGAACGAGTTCGTGCAGCTGCTCGGCGAGAACGGCCAGCTTCCGCAGATGTTCGGTGAGGTCGCTCGCAACAAGACGATCGCCGTACTCCTCGGCCGCGCCGTCGTGAAGGACTCCAACGGCCAGCAGGTGGACCTCTCCGAGTTCGCCGCGGTGAACGAGCCGGCCGACGAGGCTGAGGCATCCGACGAAGCTGAGGCATCCGACAACGCGGAGGCGACCGACGAGGCAGCGCCGGAAGCCGAGGAGAAGTAAGAAGAACAAGTCCGGCAAGGCGATAGGGTCTTGCGAGGGGGTGGGTGCGTTGCATCCGCCCCCTTCTTCTTGTTCGTCCCCTCTTCAGCGCGGAGGATGCCATGACCGACTGGGACCAGCAGTTCGACGCCGTGTGGGCCGACGAAGAACTGAGCGACATCGAACGCATCGAGCGCATCGACCGGCTGGCCGCGGTCTGGGGCGACAACGCCGTCGCGCTCTTCCACAGGGCAGGAGCGCGGGACTCCGCCGGACAGGAGGAAGAGGCCGAACCGCTCTACCGGCGCGCGCTGCAGTTGGGGCTCGACGACGATCACCGGGTGCGCGCCGTCATCCAGCTCGCCAGCACCCTGCGCAACCTGGGACGAGTGCACGAAGCGGTGTGGATGCTCGGTGACGAGCACGCGAATCACCCCACTTCTCCCTACCGGGACGCCGTCGCCGCGTTCTATGCGCTCGCTCTCGTGAGCAGCGGCGAAGCCCGGCGTGCATCATCGATCGCGCTCGGCGCGCTCGCACCACACCTTCCGCTGTACACGAAGTCCGTCACCGCGTACGCGAGAGAGATCGCTATCTGACGCTTCGTCCGCCATCGGCTCTGCCGACGGCAAGCTGCGCTTGCGGCGAGCCCTGCTTGTCTCGTTCGCCATCGGCTCTGCCGACGGCAGGCTGCGCTTGCGGCGAGCCCTGCTTGTCTCGTTCGCCATCGGCTCTGCCGACGGCGAACAGGGCCGTGACCGCGCGACCGCTTCGATAGATTCGAGAGCACGTACGAAAAAGGGAGCACGTTCATGGCCGAACCGACACTGCAACCCAGTGTTTTTGACCGACTGCTGAAGGACCGCATCATCTGGCTCGGCTCGGAGGTGCGCGATGACAATGCCAACGAGATCGCGGCGAAGCTGCTGCTCCTGGCTGCCGAGGACCCGAAGCGCGACATCTACCTGTACATCAACTCGCCCGGCGGCTCGATCACTGCTGGCATGGCCATCTACGACACCATGCAGTTCGTTCCCAACGACATCGTGACCGTCGGAATCGGCATGGCCGCATCGATGGGTCAGCTGCTGCTCACCGCCGGCACGAAGGGTAAGCGGTACATCACGCCGAACGCACGAGTGCTGCTGCATCAGCCGCATGGCGGATTCGGCGGAACAGCCAGCGACATCCAGACGCAGGCGCAGCTCATCCTCGACATGAAGAAGCGCCTCGCCGAGATCACTGCGGCCCAGACCGGCAAGACAGTCGAGCAGATCAACGCGGACGGCGACCGCGACCGCTGGTTCACCGCCCAGGAGGCGCTCGACTACGGCTTCGTCGACCACATCCGCGAGTCGGCGACCGACGTGGTCGGCGGCGGCGGAACCCAGGAGTAGGCGCAGAACGCGCACGAGACGAAGGACACCACACGTAATGGAAACCCCGAACTTCTCCGGTCTGGCCGGCGGACCGCGCATCGCGATGCCGAGTTCCCGCTACATCCTGCCCAGCTTCGAGGAGCGCACCGCCTACGGCTACAAGCGGCAAGACCCGTACGCGAAGCTCTTCGAGGACCGCATCATCTTCCTCGGCGTGCAGGTCGACGACGCGTCGGCCGACGACATCATGGCGCAGCTCTTGGTACTGGAGAGCCAGGACCCGGACCGCGACATCGTGATGTACATCAACTCGCCCGGCGGCTCGTTCACTGCCATGACGGCGATTTACGACACGATGCAATACATCCGCCCGCAGATCCAGACGGTCGTTCTCGGCCAGGCCGCCTCGGCCGCCGCCGTGCTCACTGCCGCAGGCACGCCCGGCAAGCGCCTCGCGCTGCCGAACGCACGCATCCTGATCCACCAGCCCGCCGTCGGTGAGGCCGGGCAGGGGCAGGCATCCGACATCGAGATCCAGGCGAACGAGATCATGCGCATGCGCACCTGGCTCGAGGAGACGCTCGCCCAGCACACCGGCAAGGATGTCGCACAGGTGAACAAGGACATCGACCGCGACAAGATCCTTTCGGCCGAGGAGGCCCGTGAGTACGGGCTGATCGACCAGGTGCTGAGCAGCCGCAAGAACCTGCCGGCTCTCACGGCGAAGTAGGTCGCAAGACACAAGAAGGCGGCGGAGGAGACGACCGGTCCTCCGCCGCTTTTCGCACCCGGGCACGAGATTGCCACACCCGACAGATGCCTACCGGTCATTGTCTGCACCACAGGTTAGGCTCGTACGAAGCAGCCCAATCGGGAGGTTCCATGGCTCGCATCGGAGAAAGCGCCGACCTGCTCAAGTGCTCGTTCTGTGGAAAGAGCCAGAAGCAGGTCCAGCAGCTCATCGCGGGCCCTGGCGTGTACATCTGCGACGAGTGCGTCGAGCTGTGCAACGAGATCATCGAAGAGCGCATGGCGGAGTCCGGTGAGGAGAACACCGGGCAGTTCGACCTTCCCAAGCCGAAGGAGATCTTCGCCTTCCTCGAGGAATACGTCATCGGCCAGGATGCGGCGAAGAAGGCGCTTTCGGTCGCGGTCTACAACCATTACAAGCGGGTCCGGGCGCGGACGACGCTCGGGCCGGCCGAGTCCGTGGGTGACGACATCGAGATCTCGAAGTCGAACATCCTGCTCATCGGCCCGACCGGATGCGGCAAGACCTACCTCGCGCAGACGCTCGCGAAGCGGCTCAACGTGCCGTTCGCGTTCGCCGACGCAACAGCGCTGACCGAGGCGGGCTACGTCGGGGAGGATGTCGAGAACATCCTGCTCAAGCTCATCCAGGCCGCGGACTACGACGTCAAACGCGCCGAGACCGGGATCATCTACATCGACGAGGTCGACAAGATCGCTCGCAAGGCCGAGAACCCGTCGATCACACGCGATGTGTCGGGGGAGGGCGTGCAGCAGGCCCTGCTGAAGATCCTGGAGGGCACCGTCGCATCGGTTCCTCCGCAGGGTGGGCGCAAGCATCCGCACCAGGAGTTCATCCAGATCGACACGACGAACGTGCTGTTCATCGTCGCCGGCGCCTTCGCAGGATTGGAAGACATCATCTCCTCCCGTGCGGGCAAGAAGGGCATCGGGTTCGGTGCGCCGCTGCACAGCAAGGGCGACGACGTCAACCTCTTCAGCGAGGTGCTGCCGGAAGACCTGCACAAGTTCGGGCTCATTCCGGAATTCATCGGCCGGCTGCCCGTCGTGACGACGGTGACGCAGCTCGACCGCGAGGCGCTCATTCAAATTCTGACCGTGCCGAAGAACGCGCTCGTCAAGCAGTACCAGCGCATGTTCGAGCTCGACGGCGTGGAGCTCGAGTTCGACTCTGCGGCGCTCGACGCCATCGCCGACCTCGCCGTGCTGCGCCAGACCGGAGCTCGCGGCCTGCGGGCGATCATGGAGGAGGTGCTCGGACCGATCATGTTCGAGGTGCCCTCCAGTGACGAGGTAGCCCGCGTCGTGGTGACTCGCGAGGCCGTGCTCGACAACGCGGCGCCGACCATCGTTCCGCATCGTCGAACGCGGCGCGAAGAGAAGTCCGCCTGAGTCCGTAGCAGTCGAGGCCGCTCGCGCGTAGCATCGCAACCGTCACGATGACGTAACGGGGGCTCCGATGGACACCAAGATGACGGCCGAAATGATGCAGAACATGTCGATGGATGCGATCGGCATGCCTGCTATGGACACGATGACCATGCAGGAGTGCATGGAGGCGTGTTCGGCGTGCGAGCAGGCGTGCACGATGTGCGCCGACAACGCCATGGCAGATGGCATGATCAAGTGCGCGTCGATGTGCATGGACTGCGCGGATGTCTGCAACACGATGATGCGTATGATGATGCGTCCGAGCGGGTTCGACATGGCCGCGATGGAGTCGATGCTGCAGGCGTGCATGGCGATGTGCTCGGCGTGCTCCGACGAGTGCGGAAATCACTCCGAGATGAGCGAGACGTGCCGCATGTGCGCCATGGCGTGCGATGCCTGCATGAAGGCATGCCAGGCCATGCTCGACATGATGCGTCAGGCCGAAGCGGTCTGAACTCAGGCCGCGCTCTCGGCGAGCACGTTGAAGCGCCGTGCGCCTGCGGAAAGCACGTTGTAAACGGGGTGCAGCGCGACGGGATCGCCCGCGGCCACCACGTCCGTGAGGTCGCCGTGGTTCCAGAGCGAGACCGGGCAGCCGTCCAGCGTCGCGGCCTCGACCCAGCCGTCGTTACGGACGCGGACCACGAGCAGGTCTTGCCACTGAGAGGGCGTGGCGGCCGCGAGGCGCAGCTGCACCGCGTGCAGTCCGTGACCTGGCCGGTTGTCCGCGCACATGCCCCCCTGCTCCCACGCGCACGAGGCGGCGGTGTGCTGGTCGGCTCGGACGGACATGACTTGGCTCCCTGCGTCGAGGAATCGTGGGTCTCGCGATTCGGTTCGTTCAGGGTACGCAGCAGGCGTTGACGAGCGCATCCGCAGTCGTCACACGACGACATACGGCCGCTTTGCGCCTGCCTCGATATAGTCGAGTCATGAGCAATGGACTCGGCCCGGGCTCGATGGGGCCGGTGACGATGAAGAGCGGCGGCGGTGCGATGCCGGGGTTGCCAACCGCTCCGGAACGAGTCGGCGGTCGGCTCCGCTGGTTCTCCATCGGCCTGACAACGGGGATCATCGGCACCCTCGTCGTGGTCGTCACCGTCCTCTCGTTGACACGCTGACGGTCCCGCACCGGCTCGGCGAATTCAGCCCGCCGCGTCGAGACCACGACGGCGCAGCAGCGGCTCGATAACGGCATCCCGGCCTCGGAAGTCGCGGTACGCCTCCAGCGGATCCTTCGAACCGCCTACACCGAGCAGGTGGCGGCGGAACCGCTCGCCTGCTTCACGGGAGAGCCCGCCGTTCTCCTTGAACCACTCGACGGTGTCCGCGTCGAGCACCTCGCTCCAGATGTAGGAGTAGTAGCCGGCGTCATAGCCGCCCGAGAACGTGTGAGCGAAGTACGTGCTCGCGTACCGCGGCGGCACGGCGGGATCGTGGAGTCCCGCCTCCCTCAGGGCGGCCGCTTCGAACCCCTCGACGGACTCCACTCTCGCGTCGGCGTCGATGCGGTGCCAGGTCTGGTCGAGCATCGCCGCAGCAAGGTACTCGCTGGTGGCGAAGCCCTGGTTGAACGCCTCTGAGGCGCGGATGCGCTCCACGAGCTCTGCAGGCATCCGCTCGCCGGTCTCGTAGTGGCGTGCGTAGTTGTCGAGCACGTCGGGCCACAGCAGCCACATCTCGTTGACCTGGCTGGGGAACTCGACGAAGTCGCGGAACACGTTCGTGCCGGCGAACTTCGGATACTTCGTCACGGCGAACAGCCCGTGCAGCGCGTGCCCGAACTCGTGGAACAGCGTGCCCACCTCGTCATACGTCAGGAGCGTCGGCTCGCCATCGGCCGGCTTCGGAACGTTGAGGTTGTTGACCACGATGGTCGATCCGCCGAGCAGGTGCGTGCGTTCGCCCAGCTCGTTCATCCACGCGCCGCCGCGCTTGGAGTCTCTGGTGTAGAGGTCGTTGATGTAGAGGCCGATCGCCGTGCCGTCTTCGTCGAAGACCTCGAACACACGGGCATCCGGGTGATACGCGGTCAGATCCGCGCGTTCCTCGAAACGAATGCCGTACAGCCGGTTCGCGGCGAAGAACACGCCGTCGCGCAGCACCCGCTCCGCCTCGAAGTACGGGCGCATCGCGGCGGTGTCCACGTCGTACTTCGCCGCGCGCACCTTCTCGGAGTAGTACGCCCAGTCCCACGGCTCGATGTCGAAACCGGCGGATGCACGCAGGTCCTTCTTCTCCGCGGCGGCATTCCGGGCTGCGGCCGGGGCGAGGCGGCCCAGCATGCCAGCCACGGCATCCGGAGTGCGCGCCGTCTGCGAAGCGGTGACGTAGGCTGCGTGGTTCGCGAACCCGAGGAGGCGGGCACGTTCGGCGCGCAACGAAGTGATGCGCAGAACGAGGTCGCGTGTGTCGTGATCGCCGCCGTGAATGCCCCGGGAGCGGGATGCCCGCATCACGCGCTCGCGCACACCACGGTCGGTCAGCCGCGCCAGGTACGGGTGCCCGGTGGGCAGTACCAGCGTGATCAGGTACCCGTCGAGCTCGCGCTCATGCGCGGCCTGCTCAGCCGCGGAGAGCTCCGCAGGGGAGAGACCATCGAGCTGCGCCGCATCGTCCACGTGCACAGCGAGGTCGTTCGTGTCTGCGAGAAGGTTCTTCTCGAACCGGGTCGAGAGCGTGGAAAGCTCAGCGTTCAGTTGCTTGAGACGTTCCTTGTCGGCATCCGCGAGTCCGGCGCCGGCCAGCGTGAACTCCTCGTGGTAGCGCTCGACGAGATAGCGGGACTCCGCGTCCAGGCCCAGTTCGTTCAGGCGGGCGTGCACGGCACTGATGCGTTCGTAGAGTGCGGGATCGAGCCGGATCGCGTCTTCGTGTGCGGCGAGGTCGGGTGCGAGTTTCTCCTCGATGGCGCTGATCTCGTCGCTCGAGTCGGCCGAGCTCTTGTTGAAGAACACCTCGGAGACATGGCGCAAGAGACGGCCGGAGCGTTCCAGGGGTACGAACGTGTTCTCGAAGGTGGGCTCCGCGGGGTCGGCCACTATCGCGGCCACCTCTGCACGGTGGTCGGCCATGGCCTGCTCGAACGCGGGGAGGTAGTGCTCGTCGCGGATCTCGGCGAACGGGGGAAGGCCGTGCGGAAGCGTGCTGTCGCTGATGAGCGGGTTCGTCATGTGCCCAGCCTAGGGCCGAAACTCGGCATCCAAAGAAGTGGTTGCAAAGGACACTATGCAAAGCAATCCTTGCAAAGGATACTTTGCACGCGTAGTCTCGTGGCATGAACGACGAAGAGCCGGCCGAGGCGACTTCGGCAGCTGAGGGGGGAGAAACCTCCGAGCGGCCGCTGCGTCGCACCGATCGCCACATCGACCTCGCAGCGCTGAAGGTGATGGCCCACCCGTTGCGGGTGCGCATCCTCGACGAGCTGTCTAAATTCGGACCGCTGACAGCCAGTGGCCTGGGAGAACGTCTCGGAGAGTCGAGCGGCGCCACCAGCTATCACCTGAGGCAGCTTGCCAAGCATGATTTCGTTCGCGAGGTGGAGGGCAAAGGCAGCGCAAGAGAGCGCTGGTGGCGCCGGGCGCCGGTCGGGCTCTCGATGGATCCGACGGAGCTCGGCGACACCGCTGCCGGACGCGAGGCGTACGACCTCGTCAACAGGGAATTCCGCAGGAACCAGGAGAACGCGCTGAACGACTTCATGGCGCGGGCGGCCGACACGTTCTCCGAGACGTGGCTGAAGGCCAGCACGATCTCGACGTCCAACCTGCGCATGACGGCCGAGGAGCTCGCCGAGCTCTCCGCGAAGGTCTATGACGTGCTCGACGAGGCGATCGTCGCCTTCCGCGAGCGAGAGGTGCCGGCAGGGGCGCGGCCGGTGCAGGTGCAGTTCAATGCGTTCCCGATCATCGGGGGAGTGGAGCAGGGATCATGAGCACGATCGGAGCGGTTCCCGCTCGCGGATTCGGGCGAGGGCGTGCAGCGATCAGGATCGGCAGGGCATTGGTCTCCTGGGGCGAGCGGCGTGAGCGACTCGAGGCGGAGCGGCAGGCGCTCTACCGTCGTCAGGCGGAGGTCGAAGAGCAAGCCGCGGTGCGCACGGCCGCTCTGCGGGGGCAGCTGCTGCCCTGAGTTGCGACCTCGCCGTGGGCCGACCTCGTCGAACCAACGCGCGGTTTGACGAGGTCAACCGGCGATATCGCCGTCGTCTGGCTGGGAGACGGTAGCCGTGTCCTCTTCGGGGTGATAGCGGATGACCGTTCCATCATCCAGTTCCACAACGGGCTTGCCCTCGAGCCAGGTCAGCGTCCACCGCCAGGTCGAGGCGTCGACGTCGAGCGCCTCGAGCTCATCCTCCACGGCCCGCACGGCGGAGACGACGACGGAGGGAAGGCGATCCGGCGCGGTGCCGCCAACGGGCCAGCGGGTGCCGAGTTGCACGGTCAGGACTCCTGAGGACGCAGACGGTAGACGGTCTCTTCGGAGGCATCGGCGATCTCGTCGTAGAAGCCACGGACATCCGAGTCCTCCGGCTTCGCCAGCCACTGCACGACGCGAATGCCGGACGCGGCGCCGAGGGAAGCGACGGCTTCGATGAGCGTGCGCCCGTAACCCTGCTCTCTGTGCTCCTCGAGCACGAAGAGGTCGTCGATGTGCAGTGCGTGGCCGCCCTCCAGGGGACGCGGCACGTCGTGGAAGTGCACGAGGCCGACCAGGGCGCCTTCGTCGTCGACGGCGACCAGCCCGCGCTCGCTGTGCGCGGCATCCGTCAGCCAGCTCCACACCAGGAGAGCGCCCTGGTCGGTGAGCTGGCGTCCGTAGAACGCAGCGTAATCCTCGTAAAGGGCGAGCCAGGAGAAGAAGTCTCCCTCTGCCGGTTCGCGGATCGTGATTCCCATTCAATCCCCCTCTGGGCACGCCCTTCGCGGTACGCGCGAGACGTGTCTACAACCTATTGTCAGGCGGAACAGTGCGCCTAGAGGCAATTGAGGCGAGAGCCGAGCGAGTTCACTTGCTCGGTCGAGCCGATTGAGCCTCTGAGCGGCACTGCCGCGATAGACCATTTCTACGCGGCAGACTCGTCCGCGAGTTCCACCTCGACCGTCAGCTCGTCGCCCGGAACGAACTCGAGTTCGGCGATGCGGCCGACGGCACGGATGTCTGCAGCGGCCTGCTCGATGGCCCGCAGATCGTCGTCGGGCGCGGTGACGACGGCACGGGCGACCGGTGCCTTCTGCGACGCCTTCGCCGACGTCTTGGCTCCGCGGATGCCCGTCAGCACACCCGACGTCGCCTTCAGTACGAGCGGTGTCGACTCGCCCGCCGCTGCTCGCACCTCGTCGGCGGAGGGCCATTCCGTCGTGTGCACTGAGCCCGCCTGGAACCAGGACCAGGCCTCCTCCGTGGCGAACGGGATGACCGGGGCGAACAGCCGGAGCATGGTGGAGAGCGCGATCCGGAGGGCGGCCACCGCCGAGCCGGCGCCAGGGCCCTCGCTGTAAGCGCGTTCCTTGACCAGTTCCAGGTAGTCGTCGCAGAACGTCCAGAAGAACGATTCGCTCACCTCGAGCGCCCTTGCGTGGTCATAACCGTCGAGCGCTGTGGTCGCGTCGGCGACCACGTCGGCGAGCCAGGCGAGCATGCTGTGGTCCAACGGCTCCGTGACTGCACCGTCGCCCTCCGGGAAGCCAAGGATGAACTTGGCCGCGTTCAGCACCTTGATGGCCAAGCGCCGCCCGATCTTGATCTGCGTCGGATTCTGCGGGTCGAACGCGGAGTCGGTGCCGAGCTTGCTGGATGCGGCCCAATAGCGCACCGAATCGGAGCCGTGCTTCTCGAGGATGTCTGCGGGCGTCACGACGTTGCCCTTGGACTTCGACATCTTCTTGCGGTCGGGATCGACGATGAATCCGGAGAGAGCAGCGTGCCTCCACGGCGCGACGCCCTCCTCGAGCTGAGCACGCAGGAGGGTGGAGAACAGCCAGGTGCGGATGATGTCCTGACCCTGCGGACGGAGGTCGTAGGGGAACACGGACTCGAACAGCTCCGGGTCGCGTTCCCAGCCCCCCACGATCTGCGGAGTGAGCGATGACGTCGCCCAGGTGTCGAGGATGTCCACCTCGCCGACGAATCCGCCCGGCACGCCACGCTGCGCCTCCTCGAACCCGGGGGCGGTGTCGATCGTGGGATCGACCGGCAGCTGCTCCCGAGCAGGCAGGATCGGGTGGTCGAAGTCTGTCTCGCCATCCGCGTCTACCGGGTACCACACGGGGATCGGCACGCCGAAGAACCGCTGTCGCGACACGAGCCAGTCGCCGGAGAGCCCTCCGATCCAGTTCTCGTAGCGCACGCGCATGAAGTCGGGGTGCCAGTCGATCTCGCGGCCGAGCTCGATGAGCCGGTCGGAGAGCTTCCCGTCGCGCGCGCCGTTGGTGAGGTACCACTGGCGGGTCGAGACGATCTCGAGCGGCCGGTCGCCCTTCTCGTAGAACTTGACCGGATGTGTGATCGGCTTCGGATCCTCCAGGAGATCGCCGGATGCCTTCAGCAGCTCGACCATTGCCTGCTTGGCCGAGAACACGGTCTTGCCCGCCAACTGGGCGTAGGCGTCCTTCGCCTCCTGCGTGGCGATCGCCTCGGGCGGGTCGGCGAGCACGCGGCCGTCGAAGCCGATGATCGGGCGAGTGGGCAGGTCGAGTTCGCGCCACCACGTCACATCCGTGATGTCGCCGAACGTGCAGACCATGGCGATGCCCGTTCCCTTGTCGGGCTCTGCGAGGTGGTGTGCGAGCACCGGTACCTCCACGCCGAACACCGGCGTGCGTACGGTCTTGCCGAAGAGCGGCTTGTAGCGCTCGTCACTCGGATGCGCGACAAGGGCCACGCACGCCGCTATGAGTTCGGGACGCGTCGTGGCGATGACGACAGGGCCGGCCTCGCCGTGGAACGAGATCGTGTGGAACGCGCCAGGTTGGTCGCGATCCTCGAGCTCCGCCTGCGCGACAGCGCTGCGGAACGTCACATCCCACAGTGTGGGAGCCATCGCCTGGTACGCCTCGCCGCGCTCGACGTTGCGCAGGAACGCGAGCTGCGAGACGAACATCGACTCATCACCGATCGTGCGGTACGTCTGGTTCCAGTCCACGGAGAGACCGAGCTTGCGCCATACCGCTTCGAAATGCTTCTCGTCTTCCACCGTGAGCTTTGCGCACAGCTCGATGAAGTTGCGCCGCGAAATGGGCTTCTGGTCGGCCGCTCGCGAGCTCTTGTTGTCGCCGCCCTCATACGGCGGCACGAAGTCGGGATCGTACGGCAGCGACGGATCGCACCGCACGCCGTAGTAGTTCTGCACCCGGCGCTCGGTGGGCAGCCCGTTGTCGTCCCAGCCCATCGGGTAGAACACCTGCTTGCCCCGCATGCGGTGGTAGCGAGCGGCGATGTCCGTGTGCGTGTAGCTGAAGACGTGCCCGATATGCAGGGAGCCAGAGGCTGTGGGCGGCGGCGTGTCGATGGAGTAGATCGCCGACCGCTCGGCGGCCAGGGCTGCGTCCCGGTCGAAGTGGTAGGTGCGCTGAGCGCGCCACCGTTCGTCCCACACCTGCTCGAGACCCTCGAGCGCCGGCTTGTCGGGGATCCTGCCGAAAGCGGTCGTGGCGGATGCGTCGTGGTTCGCGGCGTCGGTCATGGCGGATCTTTCGTGGTCAGTATGTGCGGCACCGCGTCAACTGGTGCCTGAGTGTGGGATTTCCGCCATTCTACCGTGGGCCCGGCAGCCGGTCGCGAAGCGGGCTACTCGGTCGCCGGCACCGCCTCTGCTGCCTGCTCGGACTCGAGCACGTCTTCGGCATCTGCGAGTCCTTCCCGGCGGCGGCGTGCAATGGACGCTGCGGCCAGTGCCGTCGCCAGCGTGATCGCCGACAGTATGCCGAGCACGATGCCAGGGTGCCACCACGCGTTGTGCGTGGCGGCGCCGAGCGCCTCGGTCAGGATGGGGATCAGCCCGGATAGGGCCGCCGCCACGGCGTACGCGATCGACAGCGCGCTGTAACGGATGGACTGACCGAAGATGTCGGCCATCAGTCCGCCGAGCCCCGCCCAGCTCAGCGTAGGGAAGATGCCGCCGACGATCATCGTGCCGACGAGGATCGGGAATGTCGCGAACTGAAGCAGGAAGTACATCGGGAACGCGATGAGCAGTGTCGTGAGTGCACCGATCCACACCACTCGCGCCGAGCCGATGCGGGTGGCCAGAACGCCGAACAGCGGGATCGTTACAAGCTGCAGCAGGCTGCCGATCGTCGTGGCGATGAACAACTGGGTGTAGTCGAAGTGCAGCGTCGCGACGCCGTAGCTCATGGTGTAGGTGTTCATCAGCGAGTACGAGCCGATGCCGAGCAGCGCGGCGCCGATCGCGACGACCAGGGCGACGGACTGGAGGCGGAAGACGTCGAGCACGGGCATCCGTGTGCGCCGTTTCTCCTGCACCAGGTGCGAGAAGACCGGCGTCTCATCGATGGACAGCCTCAGATACAGCGAGACCGCCAGCAGCGGAAGGGCGAGCAGGAAGGGGATGCGCCAGCCCCAGGCGGCCAGTGTTTCGGCTGACATGTTGAAGCTCAGTACCAGGAACAGCACAGCCGTGACGATGGTGCCGATCGGCGAGCCGAGCTGGGGGAGCGCGGCATAGAACCCGCGGCGCCGCTGAGTCGAGTGCTCGACACCGACCAGTATCGAGCCGCCCCACTCGCCGCCGAGCGAGATGCCCTGGATGATCCGCAGCACCACGAGCAGGATCGGCGCGGCGATTCCGATGGTGGCGTAGCCGGGGAGCACACCGATCAGCGCGGTCGAGACGCCCATGATGCCGATCGTCCAGATCAGCGTCGCGCGGCGACCGAGGCGGTCTCCGAGGTGGCCGAAGACGATCGCGCCGATGGGACGGACGAAGTACGAGGTCGCGAGGGTGAGGAAGGCGAGGAGAGTGCCCGCGACCTTGTTCTCGGCGGGGAAGAACACTGCCGCACTGAACAGAGCGCTGAAGTAGCTGAAGACGTAGAAGTCGTACGACTCGAGCGAGGTGCCGACGAGGGACGCGAGGGTTACCCGCCAGGCGTTGCGGTCGGCGTTGCGTGCGGCGATGGCTGTGGAATCGGTCACGGACTTCAAGTGTGGTGCCTGCGCACGGGACGGTGGCGAATGTTTCCTCCAGGGTCAGGACGCCGAAGTTGTGCACCACCTCTCAGGGGCGGCCGTCAGCCTCCGATATCGAGCCAGGTCAGAACGGCGAGCACCCTGCGGTGATCGGCGCCCGAGTCCTCGAGACCGAGCTTGGCGAAGATAGCGGTCACGTTCTTCTCTACAGCGCCTATGCCGATGTGCAGCCGCTCGGCGATGGCTGCGTTGGTGCGGCCCTCCGCCATGAGCTGGAGGGTCTCCCGTTCGCGCGGGGTGAGGGCCGACAGCGGATCGGCCCGTCGTCCCACGAGCTGAGCGACGACCTCGGGGTCGAGCACGGTGCCGCCCGTGGCGACGCGTGTCACGGCATCCGCGAGTTCGTCCAGGCTCGCCACCCTGTCCTTGAGCAGGTATCCCATGCCGCCGGCACCGCCTCCGAGCAGTTCCCGCGCGTACGTCGTCTCGACGTACTGACTGAGCAACAGCACGCCGCACGAGGGATGACTGCGATGCAGTTCCAGAGCGGCGCGCACACCCTCATCGCGAAACGTGGGCGGCATACGCACATCGAGCACGGCTACGTCGAAGGGTGTCGCGCGCGCTGCTGCGAGCAGGGAGTCGGCGTCACCGAACGCCCCGACGGTGTCGAAGCCCGCCTCCTCGAGTACTCGCACGAGTCCTTCCCTCAGGAGTACGGAATCGTCGGCCAGCATCACTCGAAGGGGCCCGGTCACGCTCTCACGATAACGGCACGGAGATCCTTGCTGTCGTGCCTGCCGGGCCTGACGTGAACTGCGTGGTGCCACGCATCGCTGTGACCCGTTCCCGGATCCCGGCCAATCCGTGACCCGCGGCTTCGGTCGCCCCGCCTCGTCCGTCGTCGGCGACGCTGAGCACAAGGCTGCCGTCATCCATGCTCACCTGGAGCCGCGCCGAGCCGGCGCTCGCGTGTTTGGCCACGTTCGTGAGCAATTCGGCCGCCACGAAGTAGATGTTGCGTTCGACCTCGGAGGGAACGGGGCGCTCGCCGAGCTCATTGACCACCGTGACGGGAACGACGCTTCGTGCCGCAAGGGAGTCGAGCGCCGCGCCCAGCCCGCGGTCCTGAAGTATGGGAGGAGCGAATCCGCGCGAGAGCGCGCGCAACTCGTCGAGTGCGTCTTGGGCGCGTGCCCCTGCCTCCTCCAGCAGGCTGTTCGTCGCATCAGGGTCGTCGTTGAGGCGGCGCTGAGCGGCGGCGATGTCCATACGGAGGCGGATCAGCTGCTGCTGGGGCCCGTCGTGGATGTCTCGCTCCAACCGTCGGAGCTCCCGGTCCTCGGCCGCAACGGCCGCCGCGCGCGACTGGGAGAGCTCGCTCACCTCGCGGCGAAGTCGGTCACTGGGCCATGAGCCGAGGAACCCGCGTGCCACCAGCCAGTGCAGGCTCACGAGGCCGCGCGTGACGAACGGGAGCGTGAAGAGGAAGATGACGCCGGCCACGGCATACAACACCATGTCACCGGTCAGCGGGTCGAAGGTCGCGGACGACCGGGTCACCCATTCCCAGATGACCTGCGAGATCCACACACTCTGCCCCTGGTGGGGGATGAATCCGCCCCAGATCCAGTAGGTCACGCCACCGAACGACATGGATACCCAGGCGATGAGGATTCCCCACGTCACGGTGGAGAGTGCGATCTGCACCACCATGGCGTACAGCAGATACAGCCACGAGTGACCGTTGGCGAACGGTCCGAACACGCGGCCCAAGAAGCCGGTGCCGACCTTGCGGTTCCAGACCGGCCTGGGGATATGCGGCTGGCCCGTTGCCTCGAGGAGCGTCAGCGTCGCACCGCCGAAGCCGCGCGCAACGTACAGGGCCGCGAGCACGAGGAAGAACCCGAGGATCAGCACGAGCATTCCCACGCCCGTGAAGAACAGCGGCCACAGCACGGATGTTGCGACCACGGCGATCGGGAAGGCGATGAACAAGACGCCGGCCTCGCCAGGCATCCGCGCCCAGAGGCGGCCGTAGAACGCCCAGAACCCTCCGCGCCGGTCATACGGACGCTGGACGGGAACGACGCCCGGCGTGCTTGCTGCCATGCTCACAGTCTGGTCGGTAGTCTCAGTGCTCATCGTCTCAGTGCTCATCGTCTCAGTGCTCATGGTTCATTCCTTGTTGGGAGTCGCGCGGCAGCGGGGGTGGCGATCCCGCGCTTTGTCCGGGTTTCAGCACGAGGAACTGACCCATCATGCCCGCGTCCTCGTGCGCGAGCAGGTGGCAGTGGAACATGTATGGCATGTGCCGGTCCGTGTAATCGCGGAACGTCATGATCAGACGCAACGGCGTATGCGGCATGAGGTAGACGGTGTCCTTCCATCCGGACAGCTCGGCTGGCGGCGCTTTGCCGCCGACGGACAGCACCTGGAATTGCACGTCGTGGATGTGGAAGTTGTGCGGCATGTCCATGGCGTTCGTGACCTCCCACACCGAGACCTGCCCGGCGGTCACCGTGGTGTCGATGCGGTTCGGATCCATCTTCTGGCCGTTGATGAGGTGGCCATCGAGGGTGAAACGCTGGATCGGTGCACCGGGGGCCGGCTTCAGCCGTTCGATGGGTGCGAGGGTGGAGGGGAGCTCGGCCAGCGGCCGTAAAGCATCGGCGGCCCGGAGCTGAAGCACGTCGAACCGGTCGGTTCCCCCGTTCGGCGCGGCCAGAACCTTGGAGATTCCGAGGTCGGGTGGAGTGGAACGCAGCGTGAGGGTCTCACCCGGGGTCATGCGCACGACGATCTCGGCCCGTTCGCCGGGGGACAGACGGATGTGCGACATGGCCGCCGGCGCGGACAGCAGGCCGCCATCGGTTGCGATCAGGGCGAACGGGCGACGGTCGTCGAGTCCGAAGTCGTAGGTGCGTGCGGAGGACGCGTTGAGCAGACGCAAGCGGACGGCATCCGTTGTCACATTCAGATAAGGACCGACCGTGCCGTTGACGAGGAGCGTGTCTCCCAGGGCGCCGACGAATCCGTGGTCCCCTGGCGCGAATCGTCCGTTCCGGCCGAAGTGCTCATCCTGCACGATGACCGGGATGTCGTCGATTCCATACTCATTCGGCAGGCCGAGCGCTTGTTCTTGCTCGTCGTGAAGGATGACCATTCCCGCCATGCCGGCTGCGACCTGGTGTTCCGTCGCGCCGTGCGGATGGGGGTGGTACCACAAGGTGGCGGCGGGTTGGTCGATGGTGAAGGCCGGTGTGCGTGACGCCCCTGGCGCGATCGGCTGGTGGGGCCCGCCGTCCATCGCGGCAGGCAGGTGCATCCCGTGCCAGTGCAGCGTCGTCACCTCGTCGAGCTCGTTCTTCACGCGCACCCTGATGCGATCGCCGCGGTTCGCGATGATCGTCGGTCCCAGGTATGCGCCTGGCTGCTCGGGCGTGCCGTAGCCCGCCGTCGGCGTTGACTCGCCGTTCCGGAACGTCGTGGTGCCCTTCTGTGCGACGAGCGTGAAGTGGCGGACTCCGTCGGCCCCGGGCGGGCCGGAATCTGCCGGGGGAAGACGAAGGGGATTCTGAAACGAGACCTGACCGACGGTGTCGACCCGGGCGCGAGGGTTCCCCGTGCGTCCGGCCAGCATGGCCAGCCCGACGACGGCAGCCGTCATGGCGCCGATCGAGGCGATGACGGCGCGTGGGCGGCGAAGTCGGAGTGCAGGCATGCCTTCAGCCTGGCGAAGCAGGCGGGCGTGCCCTATCCGGCTGGTTCCCGAAAAGCGCGGGGGGTTACCCCTACCAGGACGGCCCTCGCAGCCCTGTAGAATGACGGCAACGACTGAGATCCGGACATCACCGGGGAGTCTCCGGAAGAACGACGCTGCGGCATGGCCGAAGCATCCAGTAGAACCGGGCGGGTGGGCCCGTCACAGCCTGTCATTGAGTGGTCGTGCCTCGCCGATGGATGCCGGGGTACGGCAAACGGGGTGGTACCGCGTCTCCCGCATCGTGTTTCACACGTGCGGCGGCGTCCTCGCGCAGAAGTCCTCACCTGCCAGGAGAAGCATGCCGTACCCCCGATCCGATGATTCGAATCGTCCTGACGTCGAGCTGGATGCCTCCGGTCGCGTCACTCCGTCGCCGCGCTTTCCGCAGATCGAGGAGGAGGTCCTCGCGTTCTGGAAGCGCGACGACACGTTCCGGGCGTCCGTCGACCAGCGCGAGGGCGCCCCGGAGTGGGTGTTCTACGACGGCCCGCCGTTCGCGAACGGGCTCCCGCACTACGGCCACCTGCTGACCGGGTATGCGAAGGATGTGTTCCCCCGGTTCCAGACGATGCGCGGCAAGCAGGTGCATCGCCGCTTCGGCTGGGACACTCACGGTCTGCCCGCAGAACTCGAAGCGGAACGACAGCTCGGCATCACCGACAAGAGCCAGATCGAGCAGATGGGCATTGCGGCGTTCAATGCCGCGGCACGGGCATCCGTTCTGAAGTACACCCGCGAGTGGCGCGAATACGTCACCCGCCAGGCGCGCTGGGTGGACTTCGACAACGACTACAAGACGCTCGACATCACGTTCATGGAGTCGGTGCTCTGGGCGTTCAAGCAGCTGTACGACAAGGGGCTCGCGTACGAGGGCTACCGCGTGCTGCCGTATTGCTGGCGCGACCAGACGCCCTTGTCCAACCACGAGCTCCGCATGGACGACGACGTCTACAAGATGCGCCAGGACCAGACCGTCACCGTGACGTTCCCGCTGGTGGGCGAGAAGGCCGAGGCGCTTGGCCTCACCGCCGTGCGTGCGCTCGCCTGGACGACGACGCCGTGGACGCTGCCCACCAACCAGGCCCTGGCGGTCGGCCCGGAGATCGAGTACGCCGTCGTTCCGGCCGGGCCGAACGGCACGCCGGACGCGGAGGTGGAGCGCGAGGGCGCCGCCGAGCGAGGCGACGTCACGGTGCTCGCGGCGGAGTACCTGCTGGCGCTCGACCTGATCGGCTCCTACGCGAAAGACCTCGGTTACGAGAAGGCGGAAGACGCCCGTGCCGCGGTCACGCGCACTGTGACAGGCGCGGAGCTGGCCGGCGTGCAGTACGACCGGCTCTGGGACTACTACGCGGATGCCGAGAAGTACGGCACGCAGAACGCCTGGCAGATCCTCGTGGACGACTACGTCACCACCGAGGAGGGCACGGGTATCGTGCATCAGGCGCCCGCATACGGCGAGGACGACCAGCGGGTGTGCGCGGCCGCCGGCATCCCGGTCGTCGTCTCCGTCGACGAGGGCGGCCGGTTCCTGCCGGAGGTGACGGATGTCGCGGGGCTGCAGGTCTTCGACGCGAACAAGCCGCTCACGCAGGCACTGAAGGCGATGGGGCGGCTGCTGAGGCAGGCATCCTACGAGCACAGCTACCCGCACTGCTGGCGATGCCGCAACCCGCTGATCTACAAGGCGGTGTCGAGCTGGTTCGTTCGGGTTCCGGAGTTCCGCGACCGCATGGTGGAGCTCAACCAGCAGATCGAATGGGTGCCGGAGAACGTCAAAGACGGACAGTTCGGCAAGTGGCTCTCCGGTGCACGCGACTGGTCGGTGAGCCGCAACCGCTACTTCGGCTCGCCCATCCCGGTATGGAAGAGCGACGACTCCGCCTATCCGCGGATCGACGTCTACGGGTCGCTCGCCGACCTGGAGCGCGACTTCGGGCGGCTGCCTGTGAACGCGGACGGCGAACCGGATCTGCATCGCCCGTACATCGACGAGCTGACGCGGCCGAACCCGGACGATCCGACGGGACGCTCCACGATGCGACGCATCCCCGACGTGTTCGACGTGTGGTTCGACTCCGGATCGATGCCGTACGCGCAGGTGCATTACCCGTTCGAGAACCAAGACTGGTTCGAGGCGCACAATCCGGCCGACTTCATCGTCGAGTACATCGGGCAGACCCGTGGCTGGTTCTATCTCATGCATGTTCTGAGCACCGCGCTGTTCGACCGGCCGGCGTTCAAGCGGGTCGTCAGCCACGGCATCGTGCTCGGCAGCGACGGCCAGAAGATGTCGAAATCGCTGCGCAACTATCCGGATGTGGCCGAGGTGTTCGACCGTGACGGCTCGGACGCGATGCGCTGGTTCCTCATGTCGTCGTCCGTGCTGCGCGGCGGCAACCTGGTCGTCACGGAGGAGGGCATCCGACAGGGGGTGCGCGAGGCGCTGCTTCCGTTGTGGAGCACCTGGTACTTCTTCTCCCTGTACGCGAACGCGTGCGGCTATGACGCGAGATGGCGCACGGATTCGTCCGACGTGCTCGACCGCTATCTGCTGGCCAAGACGAGGGAGCTGGTGGATGCCGTCACCCGCGATCTCGAGAACTTCGACTCGACGCTCGCGGCGGCCAAGATCCGCGACTTCGCCGACGTGCTCACGAACTGGTACGTGCGTCGCTCCCGAGACAGGTTCTGGGAGGGCGTCACGCCCGACGGTGGTAATGCGGAGGCTTTCGACACCCTCTACACGGTGCTCGAGACCCTGACGCGTGTTGCTGCACCGTTGCTGCCCCTCACCACCGAGCGCATCTGGAAGGGCCTCACCGGCGGGCGCAGCGTGCACCTCACCGACTGGCCTGACGCATCGACGTTCCCGGCCGATGAATCGCTCGTGACGGCGATGGACCGGGTGCGGCAGGTGAGCTCGGTCGCGTTGTCGCTGCGCAAGGCAGCCGGTCTGCGCGTACGCCTGCCACTTGCCGAGCTGACCGTGGTGACGGACGCCGCGGCCTCGCTCGAGCCGTTCGAGGGCATCCTGCGCGACGAGCTCAACGTGAAGCGTGTGCGATTGGTCGAGTTGACGGAGAACAGCCCCGCAGAGTACGGCGTGAGCAAACGGCTCACCGTCAACGCGCGAGCCGCTGGACCGCGCCTCGGCAAGAGCGTGCAGGCGGCGATCCGTGCGGCGCGCGAGGGCGAATGGACCGAGAGCGACGGCGTTGTCACAGCCGGCGGCATCCCGTTGCAGGATGGCGAGTACGAGCTCGTACTCGAGACATCGGAGACGCACGACACCGGACGCGCGCTCGCTCTGCTTCCCGGTGCAGGCTTCGTGCTGCTCGATACGACGACCGACGAGGTGCTCGAGGCCGAGGGTCTGGCCAGGGATGCCGTGCGTGTCGTGCAGGAGAGCCGCAAGCAGGCGGGACTGGACGTGAGCGACCGCATCCGGCTGCGGCTCGTGCTGGACACGGCGGGTGCGGACGCCGTGCGCACGCACGCCGAGCTGGTGAGCGCCGAGACGCTCGCCGTCGAGCTCGACGTCGATGTGGACGATGCGGTCGCCGACGCGGCGGAGTCCGCACCCGTCGGCGCCGGGTCCGCGCTACTGGTGAGCTTGGAGAAGGTTCGGTGACAGATCTGACGGATGACGAGTACCGCGAGGCGGCCGACGCGGTCTACGAGACGCTCCTCACCCGGCTGGGCGAGGGCAGCCCGCGCCCGCGGCTCGCGCCGACGAGGCGGGCCGTCGAACTTCTGGGAGACCCGCAGCGCGCGTATCCGATCATCCATGTGACCGGAACCAACGGCAAGACGTCGACGAGTCGCATCATCGAGAGCATCCTGCGGGCGTACGGCCTGCGGGTCGGGCTCTTCACCAGCCCACACCTGCTGCGGTTCAATGAACGCTTCACGATCGATGGCGAACCGATCAGCGACGAGGCCCTTGCGCGCAATTGGGATGACGTCGCGCCGTACGTGCAGATGGCCGATGCCGAGCTGGCGGAGCAGGGCGAGCAGCGCCTCACGTTCTTCGAGGTCATCACAGTGCTCGCGTTCGCCTGCTTCGCAGACGCGCCGGTCGACGTCGCCGTGATCGAGGTCGGCATGGGCGGGGAATGGGACTCCACGAACGTCGGCGACGGTCAGGTCGCCGTCTTCACGCCGATCTCGCTCGATCACACAGACCGGCTCGGCTCGACCATCGCGGAGATCGCCCGCACGAAGAGCGGCATCATCAAGCCGTCGGCCGCCGTCGTGAGCGCTGCCCAGGTGGAGGATGCCACGCGCGAGCTGGTGCGTGCGGCCGAGTTGCGCGAGGCATCCATCGCCTTTCAGCCCGTCGACTTCGATGTTCAGGATGACGCGGTGGCAGTCGGCGGCCAGCTGGTCACCATCCGGGGTCGTGCCGGCACCTACTCCGGCCTGTTCCTTCCGCTGTACGGTGCGCACCAGGCGCAGAACGCCGCGGTGGCTGTGGCGGCCGTCGAGACCTTCCTCGGCGACGGCAGCGAACCCTTGCGCGTTCCGCTCCTCGAGGAGGCGTTCGCCACTGCGACCTCGCCCGGCAGGCTGCAGCTCATCGGCACGGATCCGACAGTGCTGGTTGACGCCGCCCATAACCCGGCAGGCGCACTCACGCTGGCCAGAGCGCTTCCGGAGTTCTTCGACTTCGATGAAATCGCCTTCGTGCTGGGCATCCTTCGCGACAAGGATGCCCACGGAATCGTCGACGCGCTTGCACCGCTCGCGGCCCGCATCTTCGTGACCCAGTCGCACTCCGAGCGCTCCACCTCGTCATCAGAGCTCGCCGACCACGTGGAGGAGTGGACGCATGAGCACGCGGAAGCGCACCACGACCTCGGCGACGCGATCGAGGCCGCAAGGCAGTGGGCGGCATCGCATCCGCGCCGCGCCGTCGTGGTCACCGGATCGATAGCCCTGATCGGCGAGGCTCTCGGGCTCGCGCAGGAGCGCGAGTGGAAGGCGTCCACCGAATGAGCGGGGCCGATACCCGCGGTACGACGGAGCAAGGACGATGACCGGCAGCACCCCTGCGCGCACGCGTCGCCCGCGTCGAGAGCGTTCGGCGCAAGAGAGCCTCGGCTCCATCGTGCTCGGCTTCGAGCTCGTCGTCGTCTTCCTCGGCGCGCTCGTCGTCTTCGGTCTGCACGCACTGCCTCCCGTGCAGGCGCTCGGGGGCGGTGCCGTGTTCATCGTGCTGATGATCGTGGCGATCCTGCTGCTTCGATTCCGTGTCGGCTACTGGCTCGGCTGGCTCATCCAGCTCGGCGTGATCGCCGCCGGGTTCCTCGTCGGCATGCTCTTCATCGTCGGCGTCATCTTCACCGCCATCTGGGCGTACGCGATGATCGCGGGCGCCCGGCTCGACAGGCGCAGCGCGGCCTTCCGGGCATCCCAGTCCGAATCCACCGAACAGGAGAACGAATGACCACCATCGAAGAGACCCTCGTGCTCGTCAAGCCCGACGGCGTGGCCCGCGGACTGACCGGAGAGATCCTGAGAAGGATCGAAGCGAAGGGTTATGCGCTCGTCGACATCAAACTGGTGGAAGCAGACCGCGAGCTGCTGTCGCAGCACTATGCCGAGCACCAGGGCAAGCCGTTCTACGAGCCGCTGGTGGAGTTCATGGAGTCCGGCCCGATCGTGGCCATCCGCGTCGCCGGCAACCGCGTGATCCAGGGATTCCGCACGCTGGCAGGAGCGACCGATCCCACGAGCGCCGCTCCCGGGACGATCCGCGGCGACCTCGCCAGGGACTGGGGCCTGCCGGTGCAGCAGAACCTCGTGCACGGCTCCGATTCGCCAGAGAGCGCTGCGAGCGAGCTCAAGCTCTGGTTCTAGAACCGAGGCAGCACAGCCGTCTCGGCGCCGGCGTCGGCGCTGGCCCACTTGGCCTCCGCCGACGCCAGCGCGCTAGCGGAAGGCGTTCGGGATCCACTGCACCTGGATCTGCGCGAACACCGCGACGATCACGTAGCTGATGAACGTGATGAGCGGGATCCAGGTGTACGCGGCGGCGAAGAAGTTCCGCACCCGAGCGTTGGTCGGGATGTTCCCCTCTTTGAGGTTGTAGAACGTCACGGCCCAGAACGTCGGGATGGTCACGGTCCACGTGATCATGCAGTACGGGCAGAGCACGTAGAGGTCGTAGAGGCTCGAGTAGATCAGGAAGATCACGAGCACGATCGCACCGAGCACTCCGAGGTTGAAGAGCATCCAGAACCAACGGCGGAATCGTGCCCCCGCGAGGATGGCGACCCCTACTGCGATGGGCGCGGCCCAGCACGCCACGCCGATGATCGGGTTCGGAAAACCGAGTACCGACCCCTGCCACGAATCGAGGTTCTTGCCGCACCCAACGAGCGGGTTGATGTTGCAGGTCAGCTGCGCGCTCGGATGCTCCAGGAGCGTGAACTTGTCGAGCGTGAGCGCGAAGGCGGCGAACCATCCGATGACGCCGGCAACGATGAGAAAGATCGCGAGCCCGAAAGGCCGCTTGGTTTCGGTGGGGGAGTCGAGCGACACCATCGCATTATGGCAGAGCGGCAAATGAGCTCTTCCCGGGCCTGAACGGGGCTCCACGGCGGCCGTGCGATAATGGCAGACAGCTGCCCGGACGCCGTCCGGGCAGAGACGAAGAAGCTTTTCCGGGAACCGCTGAAAGGTCGGATGCCCGGGGGCCCGGCCGCGCGCGACCGGGCGAGAAGACAGTGCAGACCACGAGAGACAGGGACGGGCGAACGAAGACGAGTGCAGCGGACCGCGCGCCACGAAGCGCAGCATCCATCGCGCACCCCTTCGAACGCCGAACCGAGGATTGGCGGACGAGCGCTCTGAGCGCCGCCCGCACGAGTACAGCCGTACCCGGCGCGCGCGTGCGCCGTGCGGTCGAGGAGTGCACCAGCGATGGTGGAGAACGATCAGAATGCATGGGATGAATCGGGAGCACGGAACGCGGAAGGCGGACAGCAGCGCAGACGCAGTCGCTTTTTCGGCGGACGTCGCGTAGGCCGCAAGGCCGAAGCGCCGCAGGCTCCCAAGGCCGATTCGGCGGCTCCGGCACCGACCGACGACGCGTCGGCGACGGTGCCAGCAGCCGGGCAGCAGACGCAGCAGCCCGCTGCAGCGCCGGCTCCGATTGCTGCCGAGCAGCAGGTCGCCGGCGACGACGAAAAGCGTATGCCGGCCCGACAACGTGACGCAGAGGCGCTCGCTTCCGGCGACGCAGCACAGGATGCCCGCGCATCCGAAGCCACGACGCACGCGGCGCAGGCGCCGGGGCTGCCGAGCACAGCCCTGCTGTTCCAGGCGCCGCCGGTGCTTCCGCCGCTGCCGGCCGCGGAGCAGGACGAGGAGCAGGAGCGCGAGGAGGTTTCGACCTCGAGGCGCCGCACGCGTCGTCGCGGGGCATCCGGTGAGGGTGCCGAAGAGGGCGGCAAGCGGCAGCGCGAGCCCGAGCTCATCACCGAGCCGCAGAAGGTGAAGGGTTCGACCAGGCTCGAGGCCAAGAAGCAGCGTCGCCGTGACGGCCGCGATGCGGGCCGGAGGCGCCCGGTCATCACGGAGGCCGAGTTCCTCGCCCGTCGCGAGGCCGTCGACCGTCAGATGGTCGTGCGATCCAAGAGCGGGCGCATCCAGATCGGCGTTCTCGAAGACGGGGTCCTCGTCGAACACTACGTCGCACGCTCCCAGGAGGCGTCGCTGATCGGCAACGTCTATCTGGGCCGGGTACAGAACGTGCTGCCCAGCATGGAGGCGGCCTTCGTCGACATCGGCCGCGGCCGCAACGCCGTGCTGTACTCCGGCGAGGTGGACTGGGAGGCGGCGGAGACGGGCAACCAGCCCCGGCGCATCGAGCTCGCGCTCAAGCCGGGCGACAAGGTCCTGGTGCAGGTGACGAAGGATCCGGTCGGGCACAAGGGCGCCCGGCTGACGAGCCAGGTCAGCCTTCCCGGCCGCTACCTGGTGTATGTGCCGAACGGCTCGATGAACGGCATCAGCCGGAAGCTGCCCGACACGGAGCGCGCCAGGCTCAAGAAAATCCTCAAGGAGGTGCTCCCCGAGAACACCGGCGTCATCGTGCGTACGGCAGCGGAGGGCGCCACGCAGGAACAGCTCACCGTCGACGTCAACCGGCTCACCTCGCAGTGGGCGGACATCTCGAAGCAGACCGAGACCGTGCAGGCGCCTGCGCTGCTGCACAGCGAGCCCGACCTGCTGATCAAGATCGTCCGGGATGTCTTCAACGAGGACTTCCAGAAGCTGATCATCGCGGGCGACGATGCCCGTCAGACGATCGAGAGCTACCTGCGCCAGGTCGCTCCCGACCTGCTCGATCGCGTTCAGGCCTACGAGGGATCGCGTGACGCGTTCGACGAGTTCCGCATCACCGAGCAGATAGAGAAGGCTCTCGAGCGCAAGGTGTGGCTGCCGTCCGGTGGCTCGCTCGTCATCGACCGCACAGAGGCGATGACCGTGATCGACGTCAACACGGGCAAGTTCGTGGGCTCCGGAGGAAACCTCGAAGAGACCGTCACGAAGAACAACCTCGAGGCGGCGGAAGAGATTGTGCGCCAGCTTCGGCTGCGCGACATCGGCGGCATCATCGTCGTCGACTTCATCGACATGGTGCTCGAGTCGAATCGCGACCTCGTGCTGCGCCGGCTCGTCGAGTGCCTCAGCAGAGATCGCACGAAGCATCAGGTGGCCGAGGTCACCTCGCTCGGACTCGTGCAGATGACGCGCAAGAAGCTCGGCCTCGGCCTGCTCGAGACGTTCAGCGAGCCCTGTGAGGTCTGCGCCGGCCGTGGCGTGATCGTGCACCACGATCCGGTCACGCGGCACCGAGCACCACAGCCTCCCGAGCGCCGACGTGGCGGCAAGAACGGTGGCTCGTCGGTGCCGTCGAACGGAAACGGCGCCTCGAACACGCACACCGGCACGCACGCCATCACCGATGACGCGAAGAACGCGCTCGCTCAGATCGCGGCCAGCACGCTCCACCCGCACCAGGACGGCTCGACGGATGCTCCGGCCGCCGTCACCGAGTCCGCTGCCGCCGTGCCCGCCACCGTGCAAACCCAATCGGTCGCGAGCGAGCCGGTTCAGGGCGACGGTGCGGGCGTCGAGGGACCGAAGCACGCGGCCGAGCCGCAGGAAGCGGCATCCGAGCCGGCTGACCTGACGCAGGGCGAGAAACAGGATGCCCCGCGGGGCCGCCGAGGCAATCGCGGTCGCGGTTCGCGTCGGGGGGCCGACGAAGCATCCCCCGCAGCTGCAGAAGAACCGACGAAGGTGCCCTCGGGAGTCGACGCGGAATCAGCGCTGTCGATCCTGGACATCCCGGTGGCCGCGCACACCGAGCAGAAGCCGCGAGTGGACAGGGTGCAGGCGCAGGAGATCCTGGGCTCCGTGCTCGATGCTCTTCCCGAGCCGAAGCAGCCCGGCCACGGGCGGTCGCGCAGGCGCGTGACGACGGCGGGCCTGACCGGCGGTGCGGTAGCACCTCGGAACGACGACTCGCAGGCGAGCTGACGGTTCGGCGCCGCTACCGAGGCGCGCGCCGAGCATGTCAGTGTCGGTGGGAGTCGGCTCGAGGCGCCTTCCGGCGCGCTGCCTGTGTGATGCGAAGGCCGCTTGCCCTCAGCCGCACGACGAGTTCGCGGTTCGACACGCGCAGCGCTCCCGCACTGACCAGTTCGGTGTGGCGCTCCGCAGGAACGTCGTAGTGGTCGAGATCGAATGCCCGCTCGGGTACGCGGTTCGCGCGTGCGAACGCGTGCAGCTCGTCGATCGAGGCGTCGCTGACCAGATGAGACCACAGCGTGCCGTGGTTCGGCCACATCGGGGTGTCGATCAGGATGGCCATGCGGGCGAGTCTACGGTGGCGTTCGGTTTGAGCGGCTTTCCGGTGTCTGGTAAGCTCGACCGTTGGTGCGTGTCGACTTATCGCGGCCAGCATCCTTTCGTTTTCTGGCTCGAACCCTTCTCCCACTTGGGGGCGTGACCAGCGAAAATCAACGTCAGTCTGGGGCTCTTTGCGCCCCTCATCAGATAGGTACGAGTAGTGGTTTACGCAGTTGTGCGCGCCGGCGGTCGGCAGGAGAAGGTCGAGGTCGGCACCATCGTGACGATGGACCGCGTCAAGGCGAGCGAGAACGGCACCGTGGAGTTGCCCGCGGTGCTCCTCGTCGACGGTGACACGATCACCAGCGACGCCGAGTCTCTGGCCAAGGTGAAGGTCACCGCCGAGGTGCTCGGAGACCTCCGCGGCCCGAAGATCGTGATCCAGAAGTTCAAGAACAAGACCGGCTACAAGAAGCGCCAGGGCCACCGCCAGGAGCTCACGCGCGTCAAGGTCACCGGCATCAAGTAAGCAGCGCGAGGAGAGACACTCATGGCACACAAAAAGGGAGCGAGCTCCACTCGCAACGGCCGCGACTCGAACGCGCAGCGCCTCGGCGTGAAGCGCTTCGGCGGCCAGGTCGTGAACGCGGGCGAGATCATCGTCCGTCAGCGCGGCACGCACTTCCACCCGGGCGCGAACGTCGGCCGCGGTGGCGACGACACGCTCTTCGCGCTCGAACCGGGCGCTGTCGAGTTCGGCACCAAGGGCGGCCGCAAGGTCGTCAACGTGGTGGTCAGTTGATCTTCCTGTGACGAACACAGCCGATGGGCGGGCCTCGTGCCCGCCCATCCGTGTTTGCACAGGTCGCGCGTTCGGAGACGAACGGGCATCCCATCCGATGAAGGCCCGTATGCGGGGGAGAGGGGCACCATGGCGACGTTCGTCGACACCGTGACGCTGCACTTGCGGGCCGGCCACGGCGGTAACGGCTGCGTGTCGGTGCGCCGCGAGAAGTTCAAGCCGCTCGCCGGTCCCGACGGCGGCAACGGCGGGCACGGCGGCGACATCGCGCTCGTCACCGATCCGGGTGTCACGACGCTGCTCGCGTACCACAGGCATCCGCACCGCTCGTCGGAGAACGGCGGCTTCGGCATGGGCGACAACCGCAGCGGTGCATCGGGCGCGGACCTCGAACTCCCGGTGCCGGTCGGCACTGTCGTCAAGGATGCCTCCGGCGAGCTTCTCGTCGACCTCGACCAGCCGGGCATGCGCTTCGTCGTCGCGCCCGGCGGTCTCGGCGGTCTGGGCAACGCCGCGCTCGCCTCACCCAAGCGCAAGGCACCCGGATTCGCCCTGCTCGGCACGCCCGGCTGGGAGGGCGACGTCGTTCTCGAGCTGAAGACGGTGGCGGACGTGGCGCTCGTCGGCTTTCCCTCGGCGGGCAAGTCCAGCTTGGTCGCCGCCCTGTCGGCGGCGAAACCGAAGATCGCGGACTACCCCTTCACTACGCTGCACCCCAACCTCGGTGTCGTGCAGGCCGGAGAGGTGCGGTACACGATCGCGGACGTGCCCGGCCTCATCGAGGGCGCGAGCGAGGGGAAGGGCCTCGGGCTGGAGTTCCTTCGGCACGTTGAACGCTGCAGCGCGCTTCTGCATGTGCTCGACTGCGCAACGCTGGAGCCGGACCGGGACCCGATCAGCGATCTCGACGTCATCCTCGCTGAACTCGGGGCCTATCCGGTTCCGGATGGCCAGGTCCCGCTGCTCGAACGCCCGCAGCTCATCGCGCTGAACAAGGTCGACGTGCCGGATGCCGCGGAGCTCGCCGAATTCGTACGCGGCGATCTCGAGGCGCGCGGCTACCGCGTGTTCGAGATCTCCACGGTGAGCCACCAGGGTCTGCGGGCGCTGTCGTTCGCGCTCGCCCAGGTCGTCGAGGATGCCAGGAAAGACGAGGCCGCGAGCGCCGACTCGAAGCCGCGCATCGTCATCCGTCCGCGTGCTGTCGACGATGCCGGATTCACGGTGCGCGTCGAAGGCGGATCGGATGGACCGGTGTATCGCATTCTCGGCGGCAAGCCAGAGCGCTGGGTCGCCCAGACTGACTTCGCGAACGACGAGGCCGTGGGATTCCTTGCGGACCGGCTAGCGAAGCTCGGCGTCGAAGACGAGTTGGTGAAGGCCGGAGCGGTCGCCGGTTCGACGGTCGTGATCGGTGCGGACAACGGTGTGGTGTTCGACTGGGAGCCCACGCTCACCTCGACAGCGGAGCTGGTGACGTCCCCGCGCGGAACCGATGCCCGTCTCGACCCGAACCAGCGGCCGACGCGCGGACAGCGTCGCGAGGAGTACCACGAGCGCATGGATGCCAAGGCAGAGGCGCGTGCGGAGCTCCTACGCGAGCGCGAGGCAGGCCTCTGGCACGACGACGAGGAGGACGCGTAGCCCGATGGTGATCACCGACCGCTCGCTGGTGCCTGCCGCCCGGCGCATCGTCGTGAAGGTGGGATCCTCGTCGATCAGCGGCGAGAATGCGCACCAGATCGGTCCCCTCGTCGATGCTCTCGCCGCGGCGCACAGCCGTGGAGTTCAGGTGGTGCTCGTCTCGTCGGGAGCGATCGCGACCGGGATCCCCTATCTTGCGCTGAACGGCCGCCCCAACGACCTCGCGACTCAGCAGGCGGCGGCGGCGGTGGGACAGAACGTGCTGATCTACCGGTACCAGGACAGTCTTGATCGGTACGACATCGTCGCCGGGCAGGTGCTCCTCACCGCGGGTGACCTGGAGAATCCGACTCACCGGTCGAATGCGCGACGTGCGATGGAGCGCCTGCTCGACCTGCGCATCCTGCCCATCGTGAATGAGAACGACACGGTGGCGACGCACGAGATCCGGTTCGGCGACAACGACCGCCTTGCTGCGCTGGTCGCCACCTTGATCGGCGCTGACCTGCTCGTGCTGCTCTCCGACGTCGACGCGCTCTACACCAGGCCTCCGCACGAGCCGGGCGCCCAACCCATCGGGCACGTCGCAGCCGGAGACCAGCTGCAGGGGGTCGAGATCGGATCGACCGGGCTCGCCGGTGTGGGCACCGGGGGAGCGATCACCAAGGTCTCAGCGGCACGTCACGCGGCTGAGGCGGGAAGCGCCGTGCTGCTCACGTCGACCCGGCTGGTCTCTGCAGCCTTGTCCGGCGAACCGGTGGGCACCTGGTTCGCACCGCACGAGCGAGGCGAGCAGATGCCGGCGGCTGAGGCGATTCCGGACTGACGGGTGCCGATCGCGCTCGCGTACGGCGCGTTGAGTCCAGCCGGATAAACTCGTGCGATGGCCCCCAGCATCCTCGAATCCGTACCCGTGGCGACGGATGCGCCCTCCTTCGTACGAAAGCTGGAGGACGCGAAGGCGGCGTCCGTACCGCTGGCGACATCGACCACCGCGCAGAAGAACGATGCGCTCGAGCGGATCGCACGAGCGCTGATCGACAACGAGAGCAGCATCATCCGGGCGAACGCCGACGATCTCGTCCGTGGCCGTGAGAACGGGCTCTCCGACGGGCTGCTCGACCGATTGACGCTGGACGAGCGCCGTATCGCCGCCCTTGCCGGAGCTGTGCGCGACGTCGTGGCGCTGCCCGACCCCGTAGGAACGTCGGTGCGAGGCAGTCGCCTGCCGAACGGGGTCTCGATCCAGCAGGTGCGCGTGCCGTTCGGCGTCGTGGGCGCGATCTACGAGGCCCGGCCGAATGTCACGGTCGACATCGCGGCCCTCGCGCTGAAGAGCGGCAATGCCGTCGTGCTGCGCGGTGGCCGTGCGGCCGAGTCCAGCAACCGCGTTCTCGTGGAGCTGATCCAAGAGGCGATCGCCGGCGCAGGCATCCCGTCGCACGCGGTGCAGACGGTTGACGAGTTCGGCCGCGAGGGCGGCACCCGCCTCATGCAGGCCAGGGGACTCGTCGACGTGCTCGTCCCGCGCGGCAGTGCCGAACTCATCCGCACGGTCGTTGAGTCGTCCACCGTCCCCGTCATCGAGACCGGGGCCGGTGTCGTGCACATCGTGCTCGACGAGAGCGCGAACGAGGGCTGGGCCGTCGACATCGTGCGCAACGCGAAGGTGCAGCGACCGAGCGTGTGCAACGCTGTCGAGACCGTTCTGGTGCACAGCGGCGCGGCATCGCGCCTTCTTCCTCCCGTGCTGCAGGCGTTGCGTCAGGAGGGCGTGACGGTGCACGCGGATGCGCGTGCCCGCGCCATCTTCCCGGATTCGGTGCCGGTCACCGAGGAGGACTGGGCTACGGAACACATGAGTCTCGATGTCTCTGTAGGCGTCGTTGACTCGCTCGACGAGGCGATCGCGCACATCCGGCGCTATTCCACGCAGCACACGGAGTCGATCATCACGGACGACCTCGCGAACGCGGAGCGGTTCCTCGCCGAGGTGGATTCCGCTGTCGTGATGGTGAATGCGTCGACTCGCTTCACCGACGGTGGCGAGTTCGGGTTCGGCGCCGAGGTGGGCATTTCGACACAGAAGCTGCACGCCCGAGGTCCGATGGGCCTTCCCGAACTGACGAGCACGAAGTGGGTCGTGCGCGGAAGCGGCCAGGTGCGCGAGTAGCGGGACTTCGTCCCTCACAGGCTCTCGGTTCGGAAAACCGGGCAAGCTCGCCCTTCGCTCACCTCGGTCGCCTATAGACTGGGGTATCGGGCATTCGCCACGAGAGGAAAGAGTCGCATGTCGTTCGCAGCAGCAGTCGTAACCGAGGCCGGCAAGCCGGCCGTGTTCGGTGTGGAGCCGTGGGTGCTCGGCGTCGTCGTGCTGTGCGTGTTCGCCGCTCTGGCCTTCGTGACCTGGACCTACCGCGACGTCGCCAACCGTCACAGCCACAAGGCGGAAGCGGATGCCGCGCAGCACGCGGGCGCGCCCGGTGCTTACCATCACGGGCAGGGTCATCCGTCGGCGCAGGATCACTGACCCAGCGCGTCCATGCGGCCGTCAGCGACCACAACGCCGTCGGGAGAACGTCGCCGGCGCGTCGGCGTCATGGGCGGCACGTTCGACCCGATCCACCACGGCCACCTGGTCGCCGCGAGCGAGGTGGCGCAGTCCTTCGATCTCGATGAGGTCATCTTCGTCCCGACCGGTGAGCCGTGGCAGAAGGGGCATGTGACCGAGCCGGAGCATCGGTATCTGATGACCGTGATCGCCACGGCATCCAACCCGCGCTTCACGGTGAGCCGGGTGGACATCGACAGAGCCGGCCCCACTTACACCATCGACACGCTGCGCGATCTGCAGGAGTCGCGCCCCGACACCGACCTCTACTTCATCACCGGGGCAGACGCGATCGCGCAGATCCTCAGCTGGCGAGACGTCGAAGAGCTGTGGAAACTGGCCCATTTCGTCGCTGTGAGTCGACCGGGACATCTGTTGGAAGTGACGGGTCTACCCAACGGCGACGTAAGCTTGTTGGAGGTTCCGGCATTGGCCATCTCGTCGACCGACTGTAGGGACCGTGTCAGCAGGGGGTTCCCTGTCTGGTACCTCGTACCCGATGGAGTTGTCCAGTACATCTCCAAGCATCACCTTTATCGGAGTGTGGCATGACGTCGTGGCCAGACCAGCCGCCACAGACGCGGCGACAGGCTAGAGAGAGTCAACGCGCCGCTGAGCGCGAAGTCGGCTCGGCTTCCCCGGAGCAGCAACCGGTTCCTGTCTCACGTCGCGCCGTCACCGTCACACCCACGACCGCAGGTGAAGTTCCGGACGTGGCCACGCCCTATTCGTTCGCCTCGGCACAGCGCGACGCGGAGGCGCAGCAGAATGCTGCTCCCACGGATGCTCCGCCGCTTCGACCGCGCACGCCCCGTTACGAAGACCTCTCGTTCGACAGCCTCCTGGCCGCTTCTCATGCCGGTGGACCGAACGGAGCCGCACCCGCAGACGACCGCGCCCCTGCCACCGTCGCGTTCGCCACCGACCCTTCCTCCTCATCGGGCCAGGCGCCGGGCTCGTCCGCTCCGCTCCCGTCGCAGGCGTCACCGCTGTCGTACGTTCCGGCATCCCCGGCGGACGCCCGGTCCTCCTCGGACTCGAAGGAATCGGCTGTCCAGCAGCCCGAGCCGCCGCTGCCGACGGTGTCGCCGGTGGACGGCCATCCGCTCACTCGTCGCGAACTGCGCGCAATGCTGCAGGCTCAAGCCGCGAATGAGGCAGCGCAGCCCGGCACAGCCACAGAGCCAGGGCCGCCAGCACAGTCGGCGACCGCGACCGAGCATGCTGAAGAGACGACGCACCGGGTGGTTCCGCCGGCAGCGCCGTTGCGGCCAGACGAGTCAGACCCGCGCACTCCGATCAGCGCCGTGTCGACGCCTGCCGCAGCCCGCGGCACGTCATCCGTGTCACCGATTGTGATTCCCGAGGCTGTCGGCGGTCGGCCGCAGGCTCCGGCCCCGGACGGCGCGGCACCGGCCGGCGCAACACCCGCCGCAACCGATCGAGCCGTGGAGACAACGGGTCCGGCAACCGATCCACAGCTGCGGGCCAGGGCTGCGGGCCATTGGTCCACGATGGACGATGAGAACGCGACCGATGGGACTCCGCGGTCCGCCGTGTCGACCGGAAGCGTGACCACCGCGAACGCATTGATCTTGCCCTCGATCCCCTCGGCCGGTCTCGCGACCTCACCGCTGACGAGCACCGGCGAGGTGATCGTCACCGGCTCGATCGATCTTCCCAAGTCGTTGGGTGCGACGGGGCAGCACCCTGACCACTTCGACTCGTCCGACATCGACCGCTTGTTCGAGGAATCGGACGCCGCGCCGGCCACATCCGGTGTCGCCCCGGTACGTGCGAGCAAGGCCGTCGCGACCCACACCTCGACGCGAGGCATGATCACTCCGCCGAAGGCACGCGGGAACAAGCTTCCCGTGGTGCTGGCCGTGACAGCCGCCTTCCTCGCGATCGGCGTCGCAGCCTTGCTGGTCGCCGGCTTCGCCTTCCATGCCTTCTGATCTGCATATGCTCGAGCCGCACAGCCCGGCCAAGTCTGTACAGTTCTCTGCAGGTCGCTTCGTCAGTGACTCCTGCTACTTCCGACCCCACGAGGTGATATCCGTATGACCGCGTCCGCGCTCTCGCGCGAACTGCTCCAACTCGCGGCGGAGGCCGCAGACTCCAAGGCGGCGACCGATCTCGTCGCCCTCGACGTCTCGGGGCCGCTGCCCCTGGTCGACGTGTTCCTGCTCGCGTCGGGCAATTCCGAGCGCAATGTGATCGCCATCGCCGCAGAAGTAGAGGACCGGCTGAACGAGGCAGGAGCACGAACCTTGCGGCGCGAAGGCCGCTCCGAAGGGCGATGGATCCTGCTCGACTTCGGCGATCTGGTGGTGCACGTGTTCCACCAAGAGGACCGGTCGTTCTACTCTCTGGAGCGGCTCTGGAAGGACTGCCCGACGGTGCCGTTCCACCTGCCGGTCGCGCGGGAGGCGTGACGGGCATCCGATTCGTACCCGTCACGGCGATGTAGTACTCTAATCAGGTTGCTCCGCACGTCGGAACGGCGAATCGCGGGTCTGTGGCGCAGCTGGTAGCGCACCTGCATGGCATGCAGGGGGTCAGGGGTTCGAGTCCCCTCAGATCCACCAAGAACCCCGGAGTTCAACCGAACTCCGGGGCTCGGTCTTTCTCCACTCGACGGGGTCTGTGAAGACCGCCGAGAAACGTGACCGGCCCCCGCGCAGGGCGCAGCGGGCACACGCGCGTCTTGGCTGTCTGCCGTGAAAAGCGACAACTCGGATCAGACCAGCTGGGAGACTCCGCCGTCGACGGTGAGCTCGGCGCCGGTAGTGAAGGTGGCGTCGAACGCGAGGAAGGCGACCGCTCTCGCGACTTCATCCGGTCTTCCGAAACGCCCCATCGGATTGTTGCTGATCATGAGGGCTTTTGAGGGCTTCCGCTGCCTCAGGCGGAATCGACCGGTCGAGGATGCCGGTGTCGATCGGCCCGGGGCTGACAGCGTTGACCCGTACGCCGCCTGGCAGTAGTTCGCGCGCGAACGTGCGTGTCATCGAGCGCAAGGCGGCCTTGCTTGCCGCGTACACGCTATTGTCCGGCAGGCCCTTGACGTCGGAAACCGAGGTGGCGATCACGATGCCGCCGCCCCGGCGCATCACCGGGGCGAGCTGTTGCAAGGTGAAGTACGCGCCCTTGGTGTTGAGGTCGAAGACCTCGTCGTAGGTCTCCCGGCCGGTGTTCTGGATTGAGGAGCTGAGGTTGATTCCGGCGCTGAAAAAGAGTGCATCGAGTTCGCCGTAGTGGTCGCGGACCTGCTGTGCAAGCTCGTCGATATCCGCATGGCTGGTGACGTCGCTGCGCAGCACGATCGCATCCTCACCGAGTACCCTGCGAGCGGCGTCGATGATGCCGGCTGTGCGTCCGGTCACGAGAACAGCCGCGCCCTCGTTCTGCATCAGACGGGCGGTGGCGAGACCCATTCCGCTGGTGCCACCGATAACGGCTGCGCGCTTGTTGCGGTAGCGCGACATGTTCTGAACACTCCAATCCGTGGTTTGCGTCACCAGACTCACTTTCCCTTCCCGGCGGGCGCGCGTTGCGGCCCGGAGCCCGCGTGCCCCTGGATCATCGACCGCGCGCTGGCGGCGACGCCAGCGATGAGGAGCACGCCGAAGATCAATAACGACGTGCCGGCCGCGATGTTCTGCATGAGCACACCGAGCCCGACGACCGGGACGGCTTGACCGACGTAACTGGCTAGATATACCGACGCGAGGGTGCCGGCACGGCTGCTGCGGTCACTCAAGGCCAGCGCTCCGGTCAGTGCGCTCCGGAAGTAGGTGCCGCCACCGATACCGATGAGAGCTCCGCCACACAGGAACAGCCACAGGCTCGGGCTGGGCAACTCGACGGCGATGACGATGGCGACCGTACCGGCGCTCATGCTCGCCGCGCCGATTCCGGCTTGGATGCCTTGCCGAGCGCCCACGAGAGTGATCGGAGCGATTGCGGCCGCGGCAGCGACGACGAGAACGAGCGTTCCCGCCAGAGCAACGAAGGGCTGGCCGAATGGGCCGGCGAGAAAGCTGGGTGCAAGGGATGTGAAGAATCCGATGGCTGCCGTCGAGATGAAGGCTCCGGTCAGAGCCGCGTAAAACCTGCCGCGCCCGTGCGCGGGGGCTCGCATCCGCTGGGGCCGGTAAGGCGGCCGATCGGCCGCGGCAACGATGCTCGTCTCCGGGGTGAGAGCGAGTGCGACGACGGCGGCAGCCATCAGGGTGAGGAATACCAGGTAGGGCACGGTCAACGGCATCCTGACCCACTGCGCCAGGGTGCCGGCGATCAGCGCACCCACGCCGATGCCACCGAAATTGAAGACCGTAGCGACGATCTCGGCACGGCGGCTGTTCGCTTCGGGATGCCCGGCCGCGTGTAGTTCGCTCAGCCAGGCGGTCGCGGTCGAACCGGTGACACCTACGGCGAGTCCGCCGACGAGACGTGCGACCATCAGACCGGGCAGGTCACGCCAGACGAGGAACAGCACGGCCGAGATGGCGGCCGTCGCAAGAGCCGGGATCAGCACGCGCCGCCGGCCGTACCAGTCGGAGATGTGTCCTGCGCCCAGCAGTCCTGCCGCGACACCGATCACATACGTCGCGTAGACGACCGTGATCATCAGCGGACCGAATCCGTCGCGGGCGGCGTACAGCCCGTACAACGGTGTCGGCACGGCGGAGAAGCCGACGATGATTGCGAAGCCGCTGGCGACCATCCAGAATCCGACGGCTGAGCCGTGCGCGGTTGGAACTGGGGTGCGCGCCGCGTCACGTCGGGGCGGCCGCGTGCGCCTGCCTTTGGCCGAAGTGGTATTCGACATGAGATTCCTCCTGACGAGAGTGCCGTGTGTGAGGCGTGACTACTTCGTGCAGCGGGCCGCTTCGACGATGCTGTCGGTATCGATGCCGCTGATGACGCCGGCGGCCTTATGGACCGCGTACAACAACGGCGACGCATGGCCCTTGGAAAAGATCAGATGGTCATTGCTGGCCAGGTCGGGGTGGTCCCAGTCGTAACGGAAAGGGAAGGTGCTGGGTCAGGAAGAGCGCGGCCCGATCGAGCGCCTGGCCGGCTTCGTCGATGGCGTCGACAAAGACTGGGAAGACGTGTGGGACCCCTGCGACGACGTCGAGGATGACGTCGACCTCGGCATCACGGGCTCGTCCGGCCAGGCGCACTGCGTCGTCGAGCAGCAGCTCGTTGGTGCCGACCTGCAGGAGGATGGGCGGGAAGCCGGCGAGGTCGGCGAGGACGGCGGGCGCAAGCAGTGGTTGGTGGGGGTCTTGACCGGCGAGGTAGATGTCGCCGGTGCGGGCCAACGCGGCCGGAGTGAAGATGGGGTCGATGCCTTCCTTGGTCGTCATCGAAGCCCCGGCGTGGGTGTGGTCGAGTCCCGGGGAGAAGGCGAGCAGCGCTGCCGGCATCGGCAGGCCGGCATCTCGCGCTGCAAGGCAGGTCGTGACCGTCAGGCCTCCGCCGGCGGAGTCGCCGGCGAACACGATGCTGTCCGGCTCATGGCCATTGGCGAGCAGGTCTCGGTAGGCCGCCACGCAGTCTTCGATCGCGGCCGGGAACGGGTGCTCGGGGGCGAGTCGGTAGTCCAGCGAAATGGCGCGCACGCCCGTCCGTTTCACGAGGTGGGCAGTGAGGACCATTGCGGTCTCCGGTGACCCCAACGAGAACGAGCCGCCGTGGAAGTACAGAATCGTACCCGGCTGGGCTGCGCCACCGTCTGCTTCGGCGGCCTCGACAAGGACGGTTGGTCGATTGCCGAGCACGGTGGGTGTCTGCCGGATCCCGTCGGGTACGGGGAAGTTGGCCATGAGGGCGGCGAACGCCGCGCGCATGTCCTCCACCGGCACCGGTCCGGACGGCTGTGGATGTGACCGTAGTTCGGCATCGAGCACGCGTCGTTGTTGTCTACTCAAGGATCCTCCTCAGGGTTGTGGCACGGCGGAGGTACGCGCCGTGCCGGGCTTCTCGTTCGCGCCGTTGGCCGCCGTGCTGGGTCGCACGCCGGTTTCACGGCTGGACAGCAGGTCCTTGACATCCGTGAGGGCCATTTCGATCCGGCCGTAGACGCGGGGGTTGAGCACGGTGGTGCCGTCGAAGTCGCCGGCGGAGGCGAAGATCGCGACGGGGATGGTCATTGCCTGGAAGAAGCCGAACAGTGGGCGCAGCGCGTGTTCCAACGCGAGGGCGTGGTGGTCGCTCCCGCCGGTTGCGGCCAACAGAACGAGCTTGTTGGCCAGCGCGTATTGGTCGATGAGATCGAAGAAGTGCTTGAACAGACCCGTGTAGGAGCCGCGATAGATCGGCGTGGCTGCGATCAGCAGGTCGGCCGATTCGGCCGCCTGAAGCTCGGCCTCGATGCCTGGTGCGACTTCCTCGCGTTCGCTGGCCGCGGTAAGTCCGGTGCCGAGGCGGTAGATGTCGATCCGGTGTGCGGAAATCGGGAGCAGGTCTTCCAGCGTGGCCAGCACGACGTCGACCAGGCCCATCGTCTTGGAGTTCTCGTGTGGGCTGCCGTTGATCACCACCACGCGCAGCATCCGGGATTGACCGGAGCGCGATGGCGCAGCAGGCGAACCGCCCACAAGTGCCGTGCTCATGCCGCACGCTCCGTGACCGCACGCACCTCGCGGCGGACCACCGGCGCAACTTGGGTGCCGAGCCGCTCGATCGCGGCGAGGTGCTGTTCCTGAGGCATACCGCCGAACCCGATCTGGACAATGGCTCGGCTGACCCCGTACAGGCGGTGATAGGTCAGGAGTTTGTCGATAACTTCGTCGGTACTCCCGACCAGCAGCCCCGATCCCGGGGTCGCCTGAGCCTCGAACGCCGCGCGCGGGATCAGCATGCCCGCTCCGCGCTGGTGGTTGTTCTCCGCCATCCCTTGCGCGAAGTAGGGGTACATGGTGTCCCGGGCTTCCTGACTGGTGCCGCCCACGTAACCGTGCGTGTTGATGCTGATGGGCATCAACGTGACATCGTGGCCGGCTTGCTCGGCAGCCGCTCTATACAGCTCGACCGTCTGCTCATGCAGCGTGATCGGTCCCAGAAGCTGCGCCAGAGCGATCGGCAGCCCGAGCCGCCCGGTGCTGATGGCCGATGCGGGAGAACCGCCGACCCCGACCCAGATCGGGATCGATGCGCCGTCGGCGCGTGGGGCGATGTCCGCATCGACCAACGGCGCCCGGAATTTTCCGGACCAGCTCAGCGGGTTCTGTTCGCGGATCCTCAGCAGCAGATCCAGCTTCTCCCTGAAGAGGTCGGCGTAATCCGCCAGGTCATAACCGAACAGCGGGAACGACTCGGTGTACGAGCCGCGTCCGGCGATGATCTCGGCTCGACCGGCCGAAAGCAGATCGATGGTGGCGAACTGCTCCCAGACGCGCACCGGATCCTCCGAACTGAGCACGGTCACCGAACTGGTCAGCCGGATGTTCCGGGTCGCCTGGGCCGCCGCGGCAAGCAGAATCGTCGGCGCGGATCCCACGAAGTCGCTGCGGTGGTGCTCACCGATGCCGAATACGTCCAGTCCGACCTGATCGGCCAGCTGTGCCTGCTCGATCGTCTGCAGAACCCGTTCCCGCGGCGACGGCAGCCGCCCTGTCCGTGGATCCTTGGTCACTTCGCCGAACGTCATGATCCCGATCTCGAAACTCATCGCTGACCTCTCTCCTGCACCGACTCGCGGTATCGATTGGCAATATAGGTGCCTGCGCAGGCAGATAACTGACGTTACGCCCGCTCTATTCCCTGGTCGCGTCGGCCGAAAATGCGGTCAATGATCGCGTCGGTGCCGCCGAAGCAGGACGTTAGAGTTCCGCATATGACAACGGAGAAGATGAGCGAGCTGGAGGATGCCGCCTGGCGGGGATTCCTGCTCACCCATGACCGGTTGTGGCGTGCCTTGGAGGCCGGGCTCTCCGCTCTCGATGTGAGCATGGCGGAGTACAGCGTGCTTGCGCTGCTCGGTGAGGCGGGGCCGAGCGGAATGCGGATGTCCGATCTCGCCGCCCGCCGGCTGATGTCCACCGGTGGATTCACCCGGCTGGCCGATCGCCTGGAACGGCGCGGCCTGATCGAACGCCGCCGCTCGGCGGCGGACGGCCGGGGAAGTGAGGCGGTCCTGACGAGCCAGGGCCGCTCGCTGCTGCGCAAGGCCTGGCGCAAGCAGTACGCCCAACTTCGCCAGCTGTTCTTCGACCGGCTCGACTCCGACGACCTGTCCAGGCTGGCCGACGTCTGGCGCCGGCTGAGCGAGCAGGAGGCACCGGACGAGCCGGAACGACAGCGAACGAACTCGGCCGGCCAGTGAGGGGCGGCACAGGGCGACAGACAGGAGCGACTACCACGGCACGATTCCCAGACCGGCACCTCACCGACGCGCCTACCCGGGTGCGTCGCCGGCCAGGGGAAGGCGACGACTACCTCAGGGCGTACGTGTCGGACCTGCGCGTTACATCCGCCCGATTTCCCGACGATCCGCGCGTGCACCGGTTGATCACGGCCCTCCGTGCCACGGACCCGCGATTCGGTGAACTGTGGAGTGCCGACCTTGTCGAGACGGTGCACGACACGCACAAGACGATCGAGCATCCCGAGCTCGGTCGGCTCGATCTCGACTGTGACGTGCTCACTGTGCACGGATCGGATCTCAGAGTCGTGTTGTTCACCGCAGCACCGGGCATGGCCGGCGCAGACTCCGTGGCCCTGCTGGCTTCGCTAGAGATACAACCGGTCGCGGCGTGAGGCGGAACGCCGCCAGCGGAGCGATTGGGTGCCGGCCGGCGATGTCGCGGGCGACACGACGTTGACCTGGTGGCGCCCGTCGGTTACGGCGCGGGCTGAGGTGCCGCTGCTCCGATCCCCTTGACGGTTCCGATGGTGTCTCCGGCGGGGGAGAAGGCCACACAGACCACGGTGTGACGCCCGGCTGCCCAGTCCGTCTGGCCCGGCGTGTAGGCGCTCACGTCGATCGCGGTCGTGTCGTAGATGCTCACGCCGACGTAGGCGGTGAACGCAGAGCTGCACGTGTCATCCGCCTGAGCCGACACCGAGTCGTCTCCGGGATAGGCGTCGCCCTCGAGCGACGGCAGCCCGATCACCTCCGATGAGTGCGGGAGAGAACACGGCACCACCAGGAATTGGACGTCTTCCACCTGGTCGGATCCGGCCGGGTTCGTCAGGCAGTCGCCGACCGCCAGCGCGGACACGGGCGCGCCGGCGGTCGGCGTTGCATTGGGAGTGGATGTGAGTGCGGCAGTCGCTGCAGACGATGGACGGGGAGACGCCGACCTTACGGGTGCGGGATGAGCTGTGGCGCATCCGCCCAGAGAGCAGGCGACGATCGCCGCCACGACGGAGGCACAGGCAACAGCGTGCCGAGAAGGGAAACGGCGCTGCTGTCGTGGCACGAGCCTCAGAGTAGACGTACGGGCTGGATGAGATCGGTCACCCACTCCGACTGGGGGCGGTCGCCGGGCGTCCAGTAGACCTCGCGGCAGATGCCGTCCAGTTCGTAGCCGTGTTCACGCGCCCACTCGATGAGCGCGTTCCACGACTCTCCGATTCCGGCGACTTCGCCGCGATGCACCGTCACCGCGGCCTGGGCGATGCCCGGGAGGGTTCCGACGTCGAGGCCGTCGATCGACGCCGTGTTGTCGGGCACCACGAAGCCTGCGGTCACGAGCGCACCCGTTCCGTCGCCGGATTCGTCCGCCTCGTAGAGTGCGACTGCGGGGCCGAACTTCTGGATCCCTGCGGCCTGAATGAGGTCGGCCGCCTCGGGAAACATCGGCCCGATGACGGGCGAGACGTTGGCGGGGCCGAATCCCGGCGCCTTGCGCGTGAGCGTGGCCACCCGCTGCGCTTCGATGGAGCGCACCTCGGCGGTGATGGTCTGTGAGCTGGGCATGACTGTTTCTCCTCGTATTCGTTTGAGGCTCGCGTCGAGGCGCCGCAACCGCGCTTCGGCATCCGCGATGGTGGACTGAAGCTCCGTGCGAGCGGATTCCAGCATCCGTTCGACCTCGCCGTCGTCCACGTCGCCCCAGACCACATGCGAGACCTGCTCGAGTGTGAGTCCTAGACCCTTGAGCTCCACGACCCGGCTGAGCAGTGTCAACTGCGTGGCGGCGTACGCGCGATATCCCGTGAGCGCATCGACCCGTGCGGGACGCAGCAGGCCGATCCGGTCGTAGTGGCGGAGCATCCGTACGGATACCCTTCCGATCGACGCGAACTCTCCGATGGACAACATGACGCCTCCAACGTTGGAGTCTGACACCGTGTGAGGGTCAACGACAGCGTCGAAGACTCTCAGAATCGGTGTGGGAGAGAAGGTGCCCGTGCTCAGCCCAGCGCCGGTCTGATGTCGCGCACGATCGACTCGAGCACCCCCGCATTGAAGTCCACACCGAGCTGGTTGGGCACGGTGACGAGGATCGTGTCGGCTTCCTGCACGGCGGCATCCTGCGCCAGTTCCTCTGCGATGACGTCGGGCTCGCCGATGTAGCTGCGTCCGAACCGGGCGAGCTCGTCGCCGATGTAGCCGACCTGGTCGTGTGCATCGGCCTGCGCGCGCAACCCGAAGTAGCGTTGCGTCTCGTCATCGATGATCGGCAGGATGCTCCGCGACACCGAAACCCGCGGTTCACGCTCGTGCCCTGCTTGCTTCCACGTGTCACGGAAGAGTCGTAGCTGCTCCGCCTGCAGCTCCGACAGCGGCGCGCCGGTGTCTTCGGTGAGCAGCGTCGAGCTCATGAGATTCATGCCCTGCTCGGCCGTCCACACGGCGGTGGCGCGGCTGCCAGCGCCCCACCAGATGCGATCGGGAAGCGTCTCCGAGCGCGGCTCGATCGCGAGCGGCACCCGCTGACCGGTCATCTGCGGGTTCGAATAGACGAGACCCGCGCCTGCGATCGCCGCGCGGAAGAGCTCCGTGTGCGAACGCGCCATGTCGGCATCCGATTGGTCCTCGGCGGGAATGAAGCCGAACGACTCGTAGCCCTTGTCTGCGGTCTCGGGAGAACCCCGGCTGATGCCGAGCTGCAGCCTGCCACCGGCGATGAGGTCGGCCGCGGCAGCGGACTCTGCCGCGTACAGCGGGTTCTCGTACCGCATGTCGATCACCGCGGTGCCGAGCTCGATGCGAGACGTGCGCGCGCCCATCGCCGCGAGCAGCGGGAACGGGGACGCCAGCTGAGGCGCGAAGTGGTGCACGCGCACGAATGCGCCGTCCGCTCCGAGCTCTTCGGCGGCCACGGCCAGCTCGATGGTCTGCAGCAGGGCATCGGAGGCACTGCGCACCACTGATCCGTGCGCCGGAGACCAGTGCCCGAAGGAGAGAAAGCCTATGCGTTTCACTGCATCTCCAGCCCGGTGTGCGGTCCGGCTATTCCCGTACGGTCAGTACCAGTGGGGGTTCTGCGACATCTCGTGGTCCCACGCGGCGCACGGGCTGCCGTAGGCGCTCGAGATGTATGAGAGACCCCAGTTGATCTGGGTGTCGCCGTTCGTCATATAGTCTGCGCCGGCGCTCGACATCTTCCACGCCGGCCACGATTGCGGGATGCCGTACGCAGCGCTGGACGAGTTATAGGCGTTCCAGCGCCAGCCGGACTCCATAGTCCACAGCTGCTGGAGGCAGGAGAACTGGTCGGAACCCCAGCCATAACGAGATGCCGCTGCGCTTTGTGCGTATGCCTGTGCGGCGCCCGGGCTGCAGCCGGCGGTACAGCTGCCGCCGCCGCTGACGTTGGCATTGCTGCCGCTTCCTCCTGCTGATGCGGCTGCAGCCCGGGCTGCAGCCGCATCGCGCGCAAGCCCGTCGTTGCGCTGCTGTTCCTCCGCGGCCGCCTTCGCATTGAGGCTCGCCGCCTGTGCCTGCAGGATGGCACCCTGCTGTTGCTGCGTTGCCAGCGCCGCGTCGGCTGCAGCCTTCGCCGCCTGTGCCGCCTTGTACTTCGTGTCGGCATCCTGCTCGAGGCTGGTGCGGATGTCTTCCGCCTGCTTCGCCTGCCCCTGCAGCGACGTCACTACGTTCTGCTTCTCCTTGGCGTAATTCTGCAGCTGGGAGATGTGCCCGGTGAGCTGGCTCATCGAACCGAGCTGATCGAGCAAGTTCTCGGCCTTCCCCTTGCTCAGCAGGAGCTTCGCCGTAAGGCTTCCGCCGCCGGAAATATAGAGCTGTGACGCGAGCTTGCCGTACTGCGTCTTCGCCTGTGTGGCGTCCTTCTGTGCGGTTGCGGCCTGTTGATTGATCGAGCCGAGCTTGCTGGTCTGCGCATCGAGAGCGTTCTTCGCCTCGGTGTACTCGAATTCCTTCTTCAACTCTTCTGTGGAGGCCGCCTCGGCTGCCTGCTGGAGTTGCGCGATAAGACCCGCGATCTTGTTGTACTCAGCCTGCGCAGCGGCGGCATTCGCCTTCGCGGCCTGCACCTCGTCCCAGCTCGGATAGTCGTCGGCGTGGGCAGGCAGCGCGGTCACGAGCGGGATCGCGACCGCGACGGCGGCACCGAGCGCAGCCAGGCGCAGCCGGGCCCCGACACGTCGTCGGTCGGTCCCTGTCCGGTTTGCGCGCACAGCCACGGGTTCCACCATAGGCAGATCTTGTCGCGGATCCATCGCGATCCCGCGGCATGCCGCGAGCTCGTCGGGCGCCCATCCCTGCGGACATAAGCCCAAGTTCCCGGGTCCGGATGGCCTGACGAAAATCGGTGGCGCGCATGACGGGGGCGAGTGCTTGACTGAGCCGGGTGAGCTCCTTGCAACGCGCGGTGCTGACGGTGGCGATCCTGGCATCCCTCGTCGCGTTCCTCGACGGATCGGTCGTGAACGTCGCCCTGCCGGCGATCGAGCGTGAGCTGGGCGGCGGCCTCGTGCTGCAGCAATGGGTGGTGGATGCCTATCTCATCACCCTCGGTGCGCTCATCCTGCTCGCCGGCTCGCTCTCGGACGCGTTCGGCCGCAAGCGCATCCTGATGATCGGCCTGTTCGGCTTCGGCGTCGCCTCCATCGCCTGCGCGCTCGCACCGGACGGTGTGTCGCTCGTACTGTTTCGCGCACTGCAGGGCATCGCCGGTGCGCTTCTCGTGCCGAGTTCGCTCGCCATCATCATCCAGGTCTTCAGTGAGGACGACCAGCCGAAAGCGATCGGACGTTGGACTGCCTGGACGTCCGCGGCCATGCTGGCCGGTCCGCTGCTCGGCGGGCTGTTCGTCGACACGTTGTCGTGGCGCCTCGTGTTCTGGATCAACCCGCTGCCCATCGCGGTGACCGTGATCATCCTGTGGCGTGTGCAACTCGATCACGAGCACGCTCACGGCCACGTCGACTACCTCGGCGCCGTTCTCGGAGCGCTCGGACTTGGCGGCGTCGTCTTCGGCCTCATCGAACAAAGCCAGGTCGGATGGGCGAGCCCTCTGGTGTGGGGGATAGGCGCGGTCGGATGCCTGTCACTCGCCGCGTTCGCGATCATCGAGTTGCGCTCCCGGCAGCCGATGCTCCCGTTCGCCCTCTTCCGCATCCGCAACTTCGGCGTCGGCAATCTGGCCACTCTCGTCGTCTACGCGGCACTGTCGCTCGGCACCCTGATCATCGGCATCTATCTGCAGGAGGTCGCCGGCTACAAAGCGACGCTCGCCGGACTCGCACTCATCCCGTCGACCGTCGTGATGCTGCTGCTCTCCGGCCGCTTCGGCGCGCTCTCCGGCAAGATCGGTCCCCGGCTCTTCATGGCGATCGGTCCCATCGTCGCCGCGGGCGGCTATGCGCTCATGCTCACCATGGGCACGCGCGTCGATTACTGGTTCGAAGTGCTGCCAGGCATTCTCGTGTTCGGTCTGGGTCTGTCCATCACCGTCGCGCCGCTCACGGCGGCGATTCTCGGCGCCGTGCCGCCCGAGCACGCCGGGATCGGTTCAGCGATCAACAACGCGGTGGCGCGTATAGCGGGCCTGGTCGCGGTCGCGTGCGCCGGCTTCATCGTGGCCGGGCCGCTCGCGCAGGCCGGGCTGCAGCGCGTGCTGCTCGTGTGCGTCGCACTGTTGCTGGTGGGCGGTGTGGTGTCGGGTATCGGTATCCAGAACAAGCGCCGATCGGTTTCAGGCGATGGCGACGGGCTTGCTCAGTCGAGCGTTCCGGCGCCGCGGATCAGGCCGACAGCACCGGACCCGCAGCGACCAACGCGATGACGTCGACGATCGCGCAAGCCATGATGAGGCGCATCAGCCACCGTGAGCGCTCGCCGCGCAGCGTCAGCAGTACCCCTGCCACCGCCACCATCAGGGTGATGACGCTGCCGGCGAGCACGAGCACGGCTGCTGCACCGCTCAGCCCGCCGATACCGATCGCGCCGACCGCGATGACGATGCCGACCAACGCGAGCGCGCCGAACGAGACAAGTCCGCCGACGCGTGCTCCGAGCACATGCGCGAAGCCGCGAATGCCCGTGAGACGGTCCTGCTCGAGGTCGGGCAGAACGTTCGTGACGTGTGCAGCCACGCCGAGCAGGCATCCCGCCGTCACGACCCACCACGTCGGGAACGTCGGATCGATGGACCCCAGGGTGACGATCGCCGGCAAAATCCCGAAGCTTACGAGATAGGGGACCACCGAGAACACGGTGCGCTTCAGCCAGGCGTTGTAGGCCCACGCGCTGCCGATCGCGATCGCATGGGCGACGAGCGCGGGCACGCCGAGCGGGACGGTCAGTACCAGCGCGGCCGCGAGAGCGATCCAGGCCGCCGCACCGACCGTGCCGCGAGAGACCAGTCCCACGGCGATGGGTTTGTCGTCGCGGGCCACCGATCGGTCTCGTTCGGCGTCGATCCAGTCGTTCGACCAACCGACGGAGAGCTGGCCGGCCAGTATCGCGGCCGCGAGTAGCGCCACTCGGGCAGCCGGATAGCCGACGGATGCCCCCAGCACCGCGGCGATCACGGTGACCACGAGCGCGGGCCCCGGATGACAGGCCAGAGCGAGACCGCGCGCGGCTTTCGGCATGGGGACATGCTATGGGCCGAGGGACTCCGAAGGATGGCGGGTGATGTCGGGATCTTGCGTTCTACTGCAAGCAATTGCAAGAATTGCTCCATGGCCAAACGACTCGCCGAAGTGGCGCGCAAGGTAGGCGTCAGTGAAGCAACGGTGAGTCGCGTGCTGAACGAGAAGCCCGGAGTGAGCGAGGCGACACGGCAGGCGGTGCTGACGGCGCTCGACGTGCTGGGCTACGAGCGACCGACGAAGCTGCGCGGGGAGCGCGCCCGGCTCGTCGGACTTGTGCTGCCCGAGCTGTCGAACCCGATCTTCCCGGCCTTCGCCGAGGTTGTGGGCGGATCCCTCGCGCAGAACGGCTATACGCCGGTGCTCTGCACCCAGACGGCCGGCGGCATTTCTGAGGCCGACTACGTCGACCTGCTCCTGGAACAGCATGTCTCCGGCGTCGTGTTCGCCGGCGGCCTGTACACCCAAGAGCTCGGCGCGCACGATCACTACGAGAAGCTGCGAGAGGTGAAGCTGCCGACGGTTCTCGTGAGCGCTCCGGCCGAGGGCATCGGTTTTCCGACCGTGTCGTGCGACGACGGCGTCGCGACCCGGCTCGCTGTGCGACACCTCCACCAACTCGGCCACAGCCGGATCGGCTATGTACTGGGCCCGCACGATCACGTGCCGTCGAAGCGCAAGTACGAGTCCGCGAAGGCCGAGACCGCCCGCGCGGGAGACGAGTTCGACGAACGGCTCGTGGTGCGATCCCTGTACTCCCTCGAAGCCGGCCAGGCGGCAGCCACGAAGCTGCTGGGCACCGGCGTCACTGCGATCGTCTGCGCGAGCGACCCTCTCGCGCTCGGTGTGATCCGGGCAGTTCGTCGCGCGGGGCTACGCGTGCCCGAAGACGTTTCGGTCGTCGGGTACGACGACTCCGCTCTGATGGGATGCGTGGAGCCGCCACTGACGACTGTGCGTCAGCCGATCGAGCCTATGGGCCGGATGGTCATGGAACTGCTCACCGCGCAGATCAGCGGCGTGAGGCCCTCGGTCGACGAGTTCCTCTTCGAGCCGGAGCTTGTGGTCCGTGCGTCCACGGGACCGGCTCCGCGCTGATCTCCGCACTGCTCGACGGGTCTTTCGAGAGGCTCACGACTGCAACCGAGCGCAATCCCGCGTAAGCCAGTTGCTCAATGTTTAGTTCTTGCGTCATTTTGTCGAGATAGCTACCTTGAGTTCTCAAGCCGCACGGGCATCCGATGTCGGCCGACTCACCATTCGCTCTCGTGCTCCGGCAGCGCCGCCTTTCGCACCACGGTCGCTGCCTACGAAAGGCTCCCTCCTTGAACGTGCCCTCCCTCGCCGATGCGGTATCTCCCGCGCCCATCGCTCCGGCCGGCCCGTCGGACGACGACCCGCTGTGGTGGCGTCACGCGACGATCTACCAGATCTATCCGCGCAGCTTTGCCGACGGCAACGGTGACGGCATCGGCGACCTGGCGGGCGTCCGCCGCCGACTGGGATACCTGAAGGACCTCGGCGTCGACGCCATCTGGTTCACGCCCTGGTACGCATCGCCGCTGGCGGACGGCGGCTACGACGTCGCCGACTACACGTCGATCGACCCGCGCTTCGGAACTCTCGAGGAGGCCGAGGCACTGATCCGGGACGCCTTGTCCCTAGGCATCCGCACGATCATCGACATCGTTCCGAACCACATCTCCGACCGCCACGCATGGTTCCAGGCCGCCCTGGCGGCCGGCTCCGGCTCGCCTGAGCGCGAACGATTCTGGTTTCACCCCGGCAAGGGCTCCGACGGTGCCGAGATGCCGACGCACTGGGAGTCCAACTTCTCGGGCGAGACCTGGACGCGCACGACGAATCCCGACGGCACGCCAGGGGAGTGGTACCTGCACCTCTTCACGCCTCAGCAGCCGGACCTGAACTGGAATCATCCCGACGTGCGCCGCATGCACGAAGACGTGCTCAGGTTCTGGTTCGATCGCGGTGTAGGTGGTGTTCGCGTCGACTCCGCCGCGCTGCTGGTGAAGGATGCGGCCCTGCCAGAGGTTCCGGAGCACCCGAGGCCAGGCGAGCATCCCACCCAGGACCGCGACGAGCTGCACGACATCTACCGCGACTGGCGCACCATCGCGGACTCGTACCCGGGCAGCAGGGTGCTGGTCGGCGAGCTCTGGCTGCCCGACATCGATCGCTTCGCGAAGTACCTGCGCGACGACGAGCTGCACACCGCGTTCAACTTCGACTTCCTGGCGCGCCCGTGGGATGCCCGTGAGCTGCGGGCGTCGATCGACGAGACCCTGCGCGCGCACGCTCCGGTCGGCGCCCCATCGACCTGGGTTCTCTCCAATCACGATGTCACACGCCCGGTGACCAGGTATGGCCGGGAGGACAGCTCGTTCGCGTTCGCCAAGAAGCGCGCGGGCATACCGACGGACCTCGCCCAGGGAACCCGGCGTGCGCGGGCCGCAGCCCTGCTCACGGCAGCGCTCCCCGGCGCCCTGTACATCTACCAGGGCGACGAACTGGGACTGCCCGAGGTGGAGGACCTTCCCGAGGAGTTGCTGGAGGATCCCATGCACTTCCGCTCCGGCGGCGTCGATCCTGGGAGAGACGGATGCCGGGTGCCGCTTCCGTGGAGTGGTGTGCGCCCACCCTTCGGATTCAGCCCGGCGGAGGCTCCCGCGAAACCGTGGCTTCCGCAGCCGGACTCCTGGGCAGCGCTCACGGTGCAGGCGCAGCAGGCCGACCCGTCGTCCATGCTCTGGCTGTACAAGCAGGCACTGCGCATCCGCAGGGCACTGAACCGGGAATCCGGCGCGTCCTTCTCCTGGCGCGAATCGAAGCCCGACGTGCTCGCCTTCGACCGCGGCGAGCACTTCCTCTCGGTCACCAATCTCTCCACGCACAGCATCGAGCTGCCCGAAAGCGGCGGCATCCTTCTGGCCAGCAGCCCGCTGGAGAACGGAATGCTGCCACCCGACTCCACGGCATGGCTCGCCAACCCCGCAACCACTTGACCAACCTGCAATCACCTTCGAACGAAAGGACACGACAATGAAGTCACCAGGAAAGCTCGCGGTACTCGCCGCAGCGGCACTGGCCGGTGTGGGCATCCTGAGCGGATGCTCCTCGAGCAGCGGCGGAGGCGACGACGGCAAGGTCAACCTCGTCGTCGCGCCCGTGCTGCCCGGCGCGACGGCCGACGCGCTGAAGGCGCTGCACGATCGCGTGCAGCAGTTCGAGAAGAAGTACCCGAACATCAACGTCAAGGCGATCGAGTACCAGTGGACCGGCACGACGTTCGCGGCCGAGCTTGCCGGCGGAACGCTGCCCGACGTGTTCAACGTGCCGTTCACCGACTCGAAGACGCTCGCGAACAATGGCCAGCTCGCCGACATCACGAAGTACTTCAAGCAGACCGCGACCGCCGGCAAGTGGAACAAGAACGTGCTGGATGTCGCGACGGGCAAAGACGGCAAGGTGTACGGCATCCCGTGGGGCCCGTACGCGATGGCGCTGTCGTACAACCGCGACATCTTCACGAAGGCGGGGCTCGACCCCGACAAGCCGCCGACCACTCTGGATGAGATCGAGCAGGACGCGAAGATCATCTCCCAGAAGGTGCCCGGTGTCGCCGGCTACATGCAGATGACGAAGGACAACACCGGAGGATGGGAGCTGGCGACCCTCACGCAGTCACTCGGCGGCAAGCTCGAGAAGGTGGGCTCCGACGGCAAGGTCACCGTCACGGCCGACAACCCGCAGACGAAGCAGGCCCTCGCCTGGCTGAAGAAGCTGCGCTGGGACGACAACGCGATGGGCAGCAACTTCCTGTTCGACTGGAGTGGCATCAACCAGGCGTTCGCCTCAGACCAGGTGGCCATGTACATGAGCGGATCGGATGTCATCGGCTCGCTCATGCAGGCCAACGGCTTCGACCAGAAGAAGTACGGGGTGACCACGTTCCCGCTCTCTTCGAGCCCGAATGCGGGCATCCTCTCCGGCGGCAACGTCGATGTGGTGAACGTCAAGGACAGCCCTGAGCAGATCGCGGCGGCGGTGAAGTGGATCGACTTCTACCGCACGCAGCCGACCGTGGACAAGACGGCGGCAGTGAACAACGCGAAGACCCTCGCGAAGGGGGATCAGGCCGTGAATGCTCCGACATTGCCGGTGTTCGACAAGGCCACCTGGGAGCAGAACCAGGAGTGGATCAAGCCGTACGACAACATCCCGGTCGAGAATCTGAAGCCGTTCAACGACAACATCTTCAACCAGAAGATCTCGCCGGAGCCGCCGTCGCACACCCAGGATCTGTACGGGGCGCTCGACGCGGTCGTGCAGGCCGTGCTGACGAATCAGAACGCCGACGTCGACACCATGCTGAAGGGCGTCGACACCAAGGTGCAGGCGCTGGTCGACGCCGACAGCAAGTAGCACGATGACCGTTGATTCCCCGGCGCGGGTGCGGGTGGCGAAGGCCGCCCGCACCCGGCGCCGCCACAACCCGGTCACGTGGGTGCAGCGCGGCGGGCTGACCACGCTCCTCTTCCTCCTGCCGCTCCTGATCATCTTCGGCGTCTTCTCCTGGACCCCGATCGTCGAAGCCGTGATCATGAGCTTCCAGAAGACCAACCTCGTGACTGCACCCGTCTTCGTCGGCTGGGACAACTTCGTCGCCGTCTTCGAGGACCCGGTGTTCTGGATCGCCGTGCGCAACACCGGCTTCTTCGCCCTGCTCGCGCTGCTCTTCGGCTACCCGATCCCGCTCGTCGCCGCCGTGTTGATGAGCGAGGTGAAGCGCATGAAGGGCTTCTACAGCGTGCTCGCCTACCTTCCGGTGGTGATCCCGCCGGTCGTCTCGGTGCTGCTCTGGAAGATCTTCTACGACGCGAGCCCGAACGGTGTGTTCAACACGATCCTCGGCTGGGTCGGCATTCCTCCACAGCCATGGATTCAGGATGCCGTCACCGCCATGCCCTCCCTGGTACTGGAGGCGACGTGGGCAGGCGCAGGCGGAACGATCATCATCTACCTGGCTGCGCTCACCTCCGTCTCGCCCGACCTGTACGACGCGGCAGAGGTGGATGGCGCATCCATCTGGGGAAAGATCTGGCACGTGACGCTGCCGCAGCTGCGGGGCATCCTCTTCATCACGCTGATCCTGCAGATCATCGCCACCGCCCAGGTGTTCCTTCAGCCGTTCCTGTTCACCGGCGGCGGCCCGGTCAACTCGACCACGACGATCCTGCTGCTCATCTACCAGTACGCGTTCACGCAGTCCCTCGGGGGCGCCTACGGCCAGGCGACCGCGCTCAGCCTGATGCTTGCTGCCTTCCTGGCGATCCTGTCGATCGTGTACTTCCGGCTCACCGCGAGATGGAGCGACAATTGACCACCACCGTTCCGGCTCAGCAGCCCGTGCAGGAAGCCGAGCTCCCCGGGCAGAGGCTCGAAGCGAAAGCGCGAAAGCGCAGACAGATCGTGCAGGAGGCTGGCGACAGGGGCATTCTTTCTGCCACTGATCGGAGACGACCGCATGTGCGCGTGCTCGGCACCGCGCTGAACGTGCTGCTCGGCGTCTGCCTGGTCGTGGCGGGACTGCTGCCCCTGCTCTGGTTGCTCAAATCGGCGATCACGCCGACTCAGGACACGCTCGCGCATCCGCTCGCCCTCTTTCCGGGCGGCGTCGACTGGTCGAACGTCGTGAAGGCATGGAATGACGTGCAGATCGGCGACTTCTTCTTCAATACGATCTGGATGGCCGCGGGCGAGTGGGCCGTGCAGCTCCTGGTCGCCACCACGGGCGGCTTCGCGCTCTCGGTGCTGCGACCCAAGTACGGCAAGCTGATCAGCGGGCTCGTGCTCGCGACGCTTTTCGTGCCCGCCGTGGTGCTGCTCGTTCCGCTGTATCTGACGGTGCTGCACCCGCCGCTCATCGGGCACTCGCTGATCAACACGTTCTGGGCGGTGTGGCTGCCCGCGGGTGCGAGCGCGTTCAACGTGCTCCTCGTCATGCGATTCTTCGACAGCCTCCCCAAGGAGGTGTTCGAGGCGGCCAAGACCGACGGGGCGGGAACGTTCCGGTTGTTCTGGTCGATCGTGCTGCCCATGTCGAAGCCCATCCTCGGCGTGGTCTCGGTGTTCGCGATCAACGCGGCGTGGGCAGACTTCCTCTGGCCGAACCTCGTGCTGAAAGACATCGGCATTCAGCCGCTGTCGGTGCGGCTCCCGCAGATCCAGTCCTCCACCGACCTGGGTGTGTATCTGGCGGCGCTCACGATCGCCACGCTCATCCCGGTCGTCATCTTCCTCATCTTCCAGCGCACGTTCCTGCGCGGCGGCGGGCTCGGCGGGGCGGTCAAGGGATGATCGCGCTCGCGCCGGTCACGCTCCGCCGCGTCGTTCCGCGCGGGTGCGCCGGCCAGGCTCCTTCTTCGCCTCGCGCCGATCGAGCACGTCGACCACGTTATTCAGCAGGAAGAGCAGGAACGCGAACGAGCCGATCCAGATCGACGCGATCGCAATGATGCCCGCCATGATCGCCGCGACCAGCGCGTTGCGACGCGAGATGCGTCGGTAGCGATCGGAGATGTTCGGTGTGAGACTGCGTGCCGACGAGGAGATGTACCACCACTGCCAGAGGCTCACCGCGACGATCAAGAAGAAGTTGAGCGGCAGCAGGAACCGTCCGGGGACGGTCCCGCTGAAGTTGTCGGTGACCGTCGTCGTGAACGGCACGAGCACGACCCCGAGCAGACGGAACGTGTTGAGCGTGAGCACGACCTGATCCACGCGCTCCACGAACTCGAACTGACGAACGTGAATGCCCCACAGCACGCCGAGGATCAGGAAGCTGATGACGAAGCTGACGAGCTTGTCGCTGATCTCGAAGAGTGCCTTCCACACTGCGGCGTCCGAGGGATTCGAACCGACGTGGAATTCGGAGATGCTGAGGTCTAACACCAGCAGAGTCGCGGCGATGGCGAAGACGCCGTCTGAGTACGCCTCGAGGCGACGAGGGGAGAGCGTCTTCGGAAGGTCGCCGGCCTTCGGCGCCTTCGTCAGGTCGTCTGGCATACGCCGAACCTATCGCGCCTTCGGCGCCCACTGGCTCAATCGGCTCCGACGAGCGAGCAAGCTTGCTCGTCCTCGCCTGAATCGCCTCTATCGCGGCGCGGCCTCGAGACCGAGGAACTGGGAGAGCCGGTGCATCGAGCCGTCGAAGCCGCGCTGCTCCGCCGCCGTCAGCCGCGTGAACGGCTGCGCTTGCGCGACAACGCGCGGTCCCTGCACACTCTGCCGCCATGTCCCCACGACACGGCCGGCCGAGAGGATGGTCGGAAGGAATACACCGTTGCCCGTCGCAGAGACTCGCGGCGCGAACTCCGGGTCGAGCACCGGACTGCGATCGGCATAGCCGAGTACGTACTCGTCCCAGCCGGGGACCGCCTGCACCCCAGAGGGCGTCGAGGCAATCGCGTCGCTCTGCGTGCGCCCTGCTTCGATCAGCCATTCCTCGTCGCCGGCGGTCTCGAGCGCCGAGCCGGCCGCCTCGCGTGCGCGCCGTGCGTCCGTGAGAGTCAGGCCGGACCACCAGGCGAAATCGCGGACGGTCGCCGGTGCGTGTCCCGCGACATATCGCACCAGGTACCTTGCCAGCAGTTCGTCACGGTCGTGCTCACCTGCGGGCTGCACGAGCACGAGTTGCGGTTGCTTGCCGCGCATCGGTCCCCAGGCGACGCGCCCGCGCAGAGCTGCGTCTCTGATGAAGCGGTATCCGCGTTCGTCGCCGACAGGGATGCCGGCCCCCTCCAACGTGCTCAGCGCCACCGCCCTCGTACGCGGCCCGTTCTGCTCCACGTCCTGAACGATCAGCTCGGATGCGCGCTCGAACTCCGATTCGTCCATGCCGCGAACGCGGGCCTCACGCGCGACCGCCGCACGTTGCCTGGCCGACGTGAGTGCGAGCATCCATCCGAGGTCGTCCGCGGCGACGATGTGCAGAGTCCCGCGCATCGTCCACGAACGCACCAGGTCGCCGGAATCGAAGAGCCGCTCGATGTCGGCCTGCGCGCATCCGGGGGAGCGCACGCCGATGGCCCATCGGGCAGCCGAACCGTTCTGCGCCTGAACGGCTCCCAGCGTGCGCACGACCTCGAGCGGGCTGGCCGCTCGGCCGTCCAGGTGCTGCGAACGGAGACGCTGGGCGCGAAACCATGCTTGTTGAGGCGGGGCCGTCATCCGCTCATGATCGCAGCAGCCGGCGACACTCAGCGCTCAGACCTGGATACCGAGGTCCTTGAGCTGCGTCAGCAGATCGGCGCCATCAGCGCCGTACACCCACGGGACCCCGCTCGTCTGGGCGTGCTTCTCCGCCGTCGAACGACCGCCGGCGAGTACGGACTCCGCGTTCGAGAGCTGCCGGATGGCCACCGCTGCCACGTTGCCGGGGTGTTCCTTCGCGAACGCCGCGTAGATCGCCTCGTCGTGCTGGCCGTCGTCGCCGACCAGCAGCCACTTGACGGCCGGGAACTCGCGGACCAGGCGCTGCAGGCTCTGCTCCTTGTGCTCACGGCCGCTGCGGAACCAGCGATCGTGCGTCGGCCCCCAGTCGGTGAGCAGAAGGGCCCCGGCCGGAAAGAGATTACGGGAGAGGAACCGCGTCACCGCAGGCGCCACGTTCCAAGCACCCGTGGAGAGGTAGAGCACGGGCGCGTTCGGATGCGTCGCGGCGAGCCGTTCCAGCAGCACGGCCATCCCCGGCGTGGGCACCCGAGCGTGCTCGTCGAGCACGAACGTGTTCCATGCCGCAAGCAGCGGGCGAGGGAGCGCCGTCACCATGACGGTGTCGTCGACATCGGAGATCAGCCCGAAGGATGCCTCATCGGGCGCCACCAGCACGGGCGACGTCGCGGCGTGGTCGCTGGTGTCCGCACGCAGCGTCACGGTGTGGGTGCCTGGCTCGAGCCGCACGGGGATCACCTCGTCGATGACACCGCCGCGGTCCGGTCGCACGGCGAGCTTCGTGCCGTCGACCTCGACGACCACGTCGACCTCGCTGTACGGCACGCTGACGAAGCTGCGCCATCCGCGCACGCTCTCCTCGCGCTTGCGATTCTTGCGCTCAGCGCGCGAGCCGGGCCGCGGATCCTTCGCGAGCACGACGCGTCCGAGCACCCTGATCCACTCGGTCGTCCCGTATCCCGTGTAGGAGAGCACCGTCGGCAAGTACCCGCGCTTCAGCGCACGTCGAGCCCGAAAACCGTGGAAGGCATCCTCGATGCGCGCGGCGCGATGCATCCTCGTCACGGAGCGGGGACGTCGGGCCATCGGTACAGTCTTTCACGGGCCGCGACCTCGATGAGAAGGGGCGGTATCCCTGTCAACCTGAAGAACAGTCGGGTACCGTCGCATCGGGCATATTCGACGAGCGGGCGCAGCGTCGTGCACGGAGGAAGGGAGCTGGCCGGAAGATGATCGAAGAGATCCTCGTCGGAACGCAGGAGATCGTGAACGCGGGAGCGCTGCGCGTCGAGCCGGCTCAGGAGCGGAGTCTGGCGCGGATCGACGCCCTGCTCGACGCGGCGGCATCGGTGGTCGACGAGGTCGGCTTCGACCGGCTGACCACGGCACAGGTCGCCGAGCTGAGCGGGGCATCCATCGGTACGGTGTACCGCTACTTCCCGGATCGCATCGCCTTGCTCGTCGCGCTGCGCGACCGCGCCGTGAGGCGATACCGCCTGGCGGCCTCCGAAGAGCTCGAGCGCAAGCAGCCCGCGACCTGGCAGGATGCCATGGCACTGCTCGTCGCCCGGTTCGCAGGCATGTTCCGCACCGAGCCCGGGTTCCGCATCATGCGGTTCGAGGAAGTGCGCGGCGTCGACGAGGGCGCCGTCACCGTGGATCACGTGCACGAGTTCGCGGAGCGCGTCGCGGAGATCCTCGCCGCCAGCTACGGCTTCGATTACAGCGAGGAGCTCGTGTTCCGGCTCGACATCGCCTGCCAGATGGCGGAGTCGCTCATCGAGCGCGCTTACCTGCGTGAGCCGAAGGGCGACGATCGCGTACTCGCCGAGGCGGGCGTGGTCGCCATCGCCTACCTGGAGAAGTACTACTCATAGGCGCTCGTCGGCGCCCGGTCGCGCGGGATCGGAGCCCACACGAGGGCCACCTGTTACGGCGTATTTCCTGAGCATCGCAAGCGAATGTCGGTGGGGTACGACATAGTGGTGCGGTGATCGAATTCCGATCGGTGACCAAGCAATTCGCTGACGGCACCGTCGCGGTGCGGGACTTCAGTCTCGTCATCCCCTCGCGCAAGACCACCGTTCTCGTCGGCTCGTCCGGGAGTGGCAAGACGACCATCCTGCGCATGATCAACCGCATGGTCGACCCGACGAGCGGCACGATCGAGATCGACGGCGACGATATCGCCACGCTGGAACCGGTCGGCTTGCGTCGCAGCATCGGCTACGTCATGCAGAATTCCGGCCTTCTGCCTCATCGTAAGGTGGCCGACAACATCGCCACCGTGCCGCTCCTGAAAGGTGTGAACCGCAGGGATGCCCGTGCGCGGGCGCTCGAGCTCATGGACACGGTCGGTCTCGACCGCTCACTCGCCGACAGGTACCCGAGCCAGCTCTCTGGTGGTCAGCAGCAGCGCGTCGGCGTGGCACGGGGGCTTGCCGTCGACCCGAACATCCTGCTGATGGACGAGCCGTTCGGCGCGGTCGACCCGCTTGTGCGCGCCGAGTTGCAGCACGAGCTCGTGCGGTTGCAGCACGAGCTCGACAAAACCGTGGTCTTCGTCACGCACGACATCGACGAGGCCCTTCTGCTTGGCCATCAGATCGTCATCTTCAAGCCGGGCGGCATCGTGGCCCAGGTCGGAACGCCCGAGCAGATCCTGGCCCACCCGGCCGACGAGTTCGTCACCCGATTCGTGGGAGCGGATCGCGGCAAGCGCGTGCTGCATCTGAGGCCGGAATCCGGGCGCGCCGTCGTCGTGGACGGCGATGGTCGTCCCGCCGGCGTTCTCGTACGCGACGCCGCATCCGGCCACCGCGACTCAGTCATCGATGAGGCCGGAGCGGCCGCCGCCGCTTCGGGTGCTTCGGCGCAGGGTGATCGGCAGCCGTGAGCTGGCTGATCGAGAACGCGGGTCAGATCTTGCAGCTGACCCTGGTTCATGCCGGCCTCTCCGCCGTGCCGATCGTGGTCGGCTTCGTGCTGGCCATCCCGGTCGGATGGCTCACGAACCGCTACCGTGCGAGCCGCGGCACGGTGCTCGCCATCGTCGGACTGCTGTACGCGATTCCGTCGCTGCCGCTCTTCATCGTGCTGCCGGGCATCCTGGGGACGCGCATCCTCGACCCGCTGAACATCATCGTCGCGCTGAGCCTGTATGCGCTGGCGATCATGGTGCGCACCGCATCGGATGCCTTCGCCTCCGTCGACATCGACGTCAAGCTCTCGGCCACCGCCGTCGGATTCTCCACCTGGCGCCGGTTCTGGTCGGTGGAGCTTCCGCTGGCCGGGTCGGTATTGCTTTCGGGGATCCGAGTGGTTTCCGTCAGCACGATCAGCCTGCTCAGCGTCGGTTCCGTCATCGGGGTGACGAGCCTCGGCTACTTCTTCCTCGACGGGTTCCAGCGCAACTTCCCGCTCGAGATCATCGTCGGCATCGTCGGCACGATCGTGATCGCCGTGATCTTCGACCTCATCCTTGCCTTGCTCGGCCGGCTGCTGCTGCCGTGGACGCACGGCACACGGCGCGTTCGGCGCGCACGGGTCGACCCCGAGCTCGAGGTGGTGGGCGCTGCATGAGCCTGTGGAACTCGACGTTCGCGTGGCTGGTCGACCCCGCCAACTGGGCCGGTCCCGGTGGCATCCCGACGCGCCTCGGCGAGCATGTTCTGTACACGCTGATCACTCTCGTGATCGCTGTCGTGATCGCGGTTCCGGTCGGTGTGGCCGTGGGTCACACCGGCAAAGGCCGTGCCGTGGCCGTGCAACTGTCGGGCGCGCTGCGCGCCCTGCCTACTCTCGGCGTGCTGCTGCTTGTCGCGCTCTGGATCGGGCTGGGCATCGGGCCAGCTCTCATCGTGATGGTGCTGCTCGCGCTCCCGCCGGTTCTGGCTGGTGCGTACGCGGGAGTGGATGCCGTCGACCGGGCGACGATCGATGCGGCGAAATCCATCGGCATGACCGGCTGGCAGGTGCTGGTCAAGGTCGAGCTGCCGCTGGCCATGCCGATCATCATCGGCGGCCTGCGCTCGGCGTGCCTTCAGGTGATCGCGACCTGGACAGTGGCGGCGTATCTGCCGCTCGGCGGCCTCGGCCGGTTCATCTACGACGGGTACGCCGTGCAGAACTACGCCGAGATGCTCGGCGCGTCCGTACTCGTCATCCTGCTCGCGCTGATCGCGGACGGCATCTTCGTCGTCGTTCAGCGACTCGTAGTGCCGCGTGGCGTCGTCGTCGGGCGTGCATCCGACGTGCGTGCGCGGTCATCCAAGAGGCTCACCACGACCTCGCAGTCCACCACAGCAGGCTGAGCCGCTCACGGCGATTCGGCCCCCACAGAAGAAAGCGAAGCACCATGTCACTGAGAACACGCGCTATCGCCCTCGCAGCCGTTGCGACGGTGAGTGCCCTCGCTCTTGCCGGCTGCTCGTCGGGCAACCCGCTCGACTCCTCGTCGACCCCTGCGTCGAAATCCGGCGGTGCGATCGTCGTCGGTTCGGCCAACTTCCCCGAGTCGGAGATCATCGCGCAGATCTACACCCAGGCGTTGAAGGACAACGGGGTGGATGCGAGCATCAAGCCGAACATCGGTGCGCGCGAGGTGTACCTGAAGGCGTTGCAGGACGGCTCGATCGACCTCGTGCCCGAGTACTCCGGAAGCCTTCTGCAGTACTACAACGCGAAGAGCACGGCACAGTCCAGCGACGACGTGTACGCGGCTCTGAGCGACGCCCTCCCGAAGGGCTTCGAAGTGCTCGACCAGTCGAAGGCGCAGGACAAGGACTCGTACAACGTCACGAAAGCGTTCTCGGACAAGTACGGGGTGACGAGCCTCTCCGACCTGAAGAAGGTCACGGTTCCGCTCACCGTTGGCGCGAACCCGGAGTTCGCGGATCGGCCGTACGGGATCAAGGGGCTCAAGTCCGCCTACGGCGTCACGGCGACGCTCGACCCGATCAGCGATAGCGGCGGACCGCTGACGGTGAAGGCTCTCCTGGACGGAACGGTGCAGCTGGCCGACATCTACACGACGAGCTCCGCGATCAAGGACAACAACCTGGTCACGCTGAAGGATCCGAAGAACATCATCATCGCCGAGAACGTGGTGCCGATCATCAACGAGAACAAGGTGACCGACACCGTGAAGAACGTGCTGAACAAGGTGTCCGGCACGTTGACCACGGACGATCTGGTGACGATGAACGACAAGAGCTCCGGCTCCGCGAAGGAGTCCGCGGCGCAGATCGCGAAGGAGTGGCTCGCCTCGAAGAACCTCTTCAAGTAGGCGGCGCACATGGAGCCGTTCTCGGCGCGGGGCGCATCCGTGCCCGTGCGCCGGGAACGGCTTCCCGTTCTTGTCGACGCCGAGCGCGTGTTCGAGGCCATGTTCTCGGGGGAGAGGCTCGCGTTCTGGCTTGATGCGGGCATCCACGCCGGCAGCGGTTTCAGCTACCTGGGCGCGGCGTCGCCGGTTCGGCCGAGTTGGCTGCTGACGGGGGAAGGGCTCGTACGCATGCTCGGCGGCGAGCGGATGCCCGTGGCCGGCACGTTCGAGGATGTTCTGCGCTCCTGGCCGCACGACCGCCCCGCGGTGGGCGATCGGACGGATGTCGCGGCGGGACCGTGCCCGCTGGGCTGGGTCGGCTGGTTCGGCTACGAGTACGGTGCGCGGCGGCTCGGGGTGGCCGCCGCGTCGTCGCGTTATCCGGATGCCGTGATGCTGGCCGCCGACCGCGTGATCGAGATCGATCACGCTGCCGGCCAGTCGGCACTGTGGTTCTTCGACGACGCAGACGGTCGGGCGTGGGCCGCCGAGACGGAGGAGCTTCTCCGTTCATTGCCTGAGGCGTCGGAGCAGGATGGCGGCGCCCGTACGGGGAGCACATCGCGTAACGAGCATCGGCCCCCAGCAGAGCTCCCCGAGGCTCAGCATCCGCCGGAGCCGTTGTGGCGGCACAGCGATGACGACTACCTGCAGATGATCGCGGAGTGTCAGAGGTTCATTCGCGCAGGCGACGCGTACCAGCTGTGCCTCACGAACGAAGTGCAGGCATCCACTCCGGCAGATCCACTGGGCGTCTACAAGGCAGTGCGGCGCATCTCCCACGCCGTGCACGGCGCGTTCATCCGTGTCGACGACGTGTCCGTGCTGAGCGCATCGCCAGAGCTGTTCCTTCGCGTGCGCGAGGGCGTCGCGGTGACCAGACCGGTCAAGGGAACGAGACGCCGCGGCGCATCACAGAGCGAGGACGCCGCACTGAAGCGCGAGCTGATGGCCGACCACAAGGAGCGCGCGGAGAACCTGATGATCGTCGATCTCATGCGCAACGACCTCGGCCGGGTGGCGCGCGTCGGCGGCGTGTCTGTTCCTGAGCTCTTGGCGGTGGAGACTCACACCCACGTGCACCAGCTGGTCAGCACGGTGCGAGCCGAACTGGCTCCGGCCGTCGACGCGCTCGATGTTCTTCACGCATGCTTTCCCGCGGGTTCGATGACCGGTGCGCCGAAGCTCAGCGCGATGGGCATCCTTCACGAGCTCGAAGGAGGACCCCGCGGTGTGTACAGCGGATGCCTGGGTCGCCTGGGACTGGACGGATCCGCCGAGTTCGCCATGGTCATCCGCACGATCGTCATGGCCGGGGGAGAAGCCTCGGTCGGCACGGGTGGCGGCATCACCGCTCTGTCGGTGCCCGAGAACGAGCTGGCCGAGACCCGGCTGAAGGCGGCGGCACTGCTGGCAGCCCTTGGGCACCCCTGACCGGGTAATCTTTTCCGAGCCCCCTTTTTCTTCTGCGGACGCCGGGGTCCGCACACCCGTCCCGCACAGAGATTGAGAGCGACGTGTCACAACACGACGAGCGAGAAGCGACTGACGCCCGGTACGACTTCGCTGCCATTCAGGCGAAGTGGCTGCCGGTGTGGGAGGAGTTGCGTCCGTTCCGCACGGATGCTCCCGGTGACAACCGTCCGCGCAAGTACGTGCTCGACATGTTCCCGTACCCCTCCGGAGACCTGCACATGGGTCATGCCGAGGCGTTCGCGTTCGGCGACGTCGTCGCACGTTACTGGCGTCAACAGGGATTCAACGTGCTGCACCCGATCGGCTGGGACTCGTTCGGGCTCCCCGCCGAGAACGCCGCGATCAAGCGCGGCATCGACCCTCGCGGTTGGACGTACGACAACATCGCCCAGCAGAAGCGCAGCTTCCGCATCTACGCGCCCTCGTTCGACTGGAGCCGTGAGCTGCACACGAGCGATCCTGAATACTACAAGTGGAACCAGTGGTTGTTCCTCAAGCTGTACGAAGAGGGCCTGGCCTACCGCAAGGACGGCTCCGTCAACTGGTGTCCCAACGATCAGACCGTTCTCGCCAACGAGCAGGTGATCGACGGGCACTGCGAACGCTGTGGCTTCCTGGTCGAGAAGAAGAAGCTCACGCAGTGGTACTTCCGCGTGACGGACTACGCGGATCGGCTGCTCGACGACCTCAATCAGCTCGAGGGCGCATGGCCGCCTCGCGTGCTGACCATGCAGCGCAACTGGATCGGCCGGTCGATCGGCGCCGACGTGAACTTCAGGATCGAAGGTCGCGACGAGCCGGTCCCCGTCTACACGACGCGGCCCGACACGCTCTACGGCGTGACGTTCATGGTCGTGGCACCCGAATCGGATCTGGCTGCCGAACTGGTGCAGGATGCCTCTCCCGAGGTGCGCGAACGCTTCGACCAGTACCTGCGGGAGACGCAGTCCATCACCGACATCGACCGGCTCAGCACGGACCGCGCCAAGACCGGGGTGTTCCTCGAGCGGTACGCCATCAATCCACTGAGCGGGGAGCGACTCCCGATCTGGGCGGCGGATTACGTGCTGGCCGAGTACGGTCACGGCGCCATCATGGCCGTGCCTGCGCACGATCAGCGCGACCTGGACTTCGCGCGTGAGTTCGGTCTGCCGGTACGGGTGGTGGTCGACACGAATGCGCCCGTGACCGGTGCGATTCCCGTCATTCCCACCGACCCGGCGACAGGCGAGGCGCTGCTGCCCGAGGACCTTCCACCGCTGGATCCCGGATCAACCGGCGTGGCGCTGACCGGCGATGGTCGCCTGATCAATTCCGGGCCGTTCAACGGGCTGAGCAAGAACAACGCGATCCACCGCATCACGGAGGCACTGGACGCCTCGTCGATCGGGCATGCGTCGCGCAACTTCCGGCTGCGCGACTGGCTCATCTCGCGGCAGCGGTACTGGGGCACGCCGATTCCGATCATCCATTGCCCGGAGTGCGGCGAGGTGCCGGTGCCGGAAGACCAGCTGCCGGTGCTCCTGCCCGATGCGGAGGGCCTGGACCTCAAACCGAAGGGCACAAGCCCGCTCGGCGCCGCGACCGAGTGGTCGACGGTGGAGTGCCCGAAGTGCGGCGGCACAGCCACACGTGACAGCGACACCATGGACACGTTCGTCGACAGCTCCTGGTACTACCTGCGCTATCTGTCCGCGAACGACGGTACTCAGGCGTTCGACCCCGCCGAGGTGGAGAAGTGGGCGCCGGTCGACCAGTACGTGGGTGGCGTGGAGCACGCGATCCTGCACCTGCTCTACTCGCGCTTCATCACGAAGGTGCTGTTCGACCTCGGCTATGTGTCGTTCACGGAGCCGTTCACGTCGCTGCTCAACCAGGGGCAGGTGATCCTGGATGGCGCCGCCATGAGCAAGTCGAAGGGCAACCTCGTCGAGTTCGCCGATGAGCTGCGTCAGCACGGCGCCGACGCTCTTCGCGTCACGCTCGCGTTCGCCGGGCCGCCGGAGGACGACATCGACTGGGCGGATGTCTCGGCTGCAGGCAGCGCAAAGTTCCTGGCGCGCGCCTGGCGGCTTGCGCGTGACGTCGAAAGCGCTCCCGAGGTCGACTGGCGCACCGGTGATGTCTCGCTCCGACGCATCACACACCGGTTCCTGGCCGATGCGCCGGCACTGGTCGAGTCGTTCAAGTTCAATGTGGTGATCGCACGGCTCATGGAACTGGTGAACGCGACGAGGAAGGCGATCGATTCCGGCCCTGGGCCGAAGGATGCCGCGGTACGCGAAGCGGCGGAGAGCGTCGCACTGGCGCTCAACCTGTTCGCGCCGTACACCGCCGAAGACATGTGGTCGACGCTCGGATACGAACCGACCGTCGCAGCCCAGACATGGCGGAAGGCCGACCCCAGCCTGCTGGTGGAAGAGTCCGTCACCGCTGTGGTTCAGGTGGACGGCAAGGTGCGGGATCGCCTCGAGGTGTCGCCACGCATCGGTGCAGAGGAGCTGGAGGCACTGGCCCGGGCATCCGAAGCCGTGCAGCGTGCGCTCGGCGACCGGGAGGTGGCGGCGGTCATCGCGCGTCCCCCGCGCGTCGTCAACATCGCCACGAAGAAATAGCGCGACGCCCGCGCCGTGCGATCGGTGCGTAGTCGTCCTCCACAACTGCATCGGCAGGGCAGTCATCCCCGTCCCCGCTGAGAGCGCCGCAGAGCTCGTCGGCGCCGTCATAGCGTCGCGGGAGTGGATGCCGACGACCCCTTCGACCAGCTGAATCAGCGTTCGCGTGCCGTTCCCCGTTCCGTCAAGGTGCGGATCGGGGTCGGCGCCGCCGCCGTGCTGCTGATCGCGGCCTTTGCCACAGCCGTGCTGGTCGGAATGCTCTCGCCGCACGGGGAATCCGGGCACGTTCCGGCGGTGAGCGTGACGGCAGGCGACTCGGGCACGAGCACACCGACTCCCACCCCCGCAGCCGTTCTGTATGTACACGTGCTCGGCGCCGTCGCTCGGCCAGGGCTGTACACGCTGCCGGCCGGCTCGCGGGTGGTCGACGCCGTCGGCGTCGCAGGTGGGATGACAGCGGACGCCGAGCAGGCAGGCGTGAATCTCGCCCGGCCCCTCACCGACGGCGAGCAACTCGTCGTGCCGCATGTCGGCGACCCTGTGCAACCCGCGCAAGGCGCTGCCGGTCCGGCCGGTACGTCGACGGGCGCCGTGCCCGGCGGCAAGGTCAATCTCAACACGGCGACGGAGGAGCAACTCGAGTCGCTGCCGAGGGTGGGCCCGGCGATGGCGGCGAAGATCCTTGCGTGGCGCACTCAGAACGGGCGCTTCACGTCGATCGAAGACCTGATGAACGTCAGCGGTATCGGTCAGAAGACCTTCGATGGGCTGAAAGACCTGGTGACCGTCTGATGTGCGGGGTCTTCGGATGATCGACCTGAGACTCGCAGTGCCGGCGATGGTGGCGTGGGTGGGCGGCGGTGTCGCGATCGCGCTGCCGAACGGTTGGTGGCTGGCTCTCGCGCTCTGGGCGCTGGCGATCGCCGCCGCGGGGGCGGCGGTGGTGATCCGCATGACGCGTCCTACTCGTCGCGACCGCGCACCCGGCAGAGCATCCGCCATCGCCGCGGCCGTCTGCGTCTCCGCGGCGGCCGCGGCACTGGTCGCGAGCGCGGCTGCCGCCGGGATGCCGTCGCGACATCCGGATGCCGTGGCCCAGCTTGAGCACCACACCATCACCTTCCGCCTGGAGGTCGCCTCTGTCGCGCAGGCTTCGGGGAGCGGCGGCGGGTTCGGCCGACCCGGTGCATCGGGCATGCGATTCTCGGCCACCGCGGTGGGTATGACCGCAGGAACGCGGTCGCACGCCGCGAGGATGCCCGTGCTCGTGTTCGCGCCGGCCGGCACGAGGGTGCGCATCGGCGAGACGGTCGCGGTGAGCGGAACGATGAAGGTTCTGCCGACGTCATCGGAGACAGCGGCGTTCGTCTATGCCTCCTCTCGGCCCCGGTCGCTGGCGCCGCCTTCGCCGATACTCGCTGCCGCAGACTCCGTGCGTTCGGCGTTCTCGGCGCAGGCACGCGGCCTACCGGGAGACGGAGGAAAGCTCCTGCCCGGGCTCGCCATCGGAGACGTGCACGAGCTGCCGTCGTCCCTCTCGGACGACATGAAGCAGGCGAGCCTGACACATCTCACCGCGGTGTCGGGCGCGAACTGCGCGGTGGTCGTCTCCCTGGTCGGAGCGGCTGCGGCCGCGCTCGGTTTCGGCAGGGGCGGCAGGACCATCGCGTCGCTCACCGCACTGGCCGGCTTCGTGGTGCTGGTCACGCCGCAGCCGAGCGTGCTACGGGCGGCGGTGATGGCGGCGGTGATCGTGTTCGGCGGCTGGGCCGGCAGACCCGGACGCGCCGTGCCAGCGCTGGCGCTGGCCGTCGTGGCATTGCTCGCGGTCGACCCGTGGCTGGCGGTCAGCTATGGTTTCGCGCTCTCCGTTCTGGCCACAGGTGCGCTTCTGCTGCTCGCACCACCGCTGGCAGAGCGGCTGGCCCGGTGGATGCCGTCCCGCCTGGCAGCGTTGCTCGCGGTGCCGATCGCGGCGCAGGTCGTGTGCCAGCCCGTGCTGCTGATGCTGAATCCGACGGTGCCGTTGTACGGCGTGCTCGCGAACCTTGTGGCGGAGCCAGCCGCACCGGTGGCGACGGTATTGGGGCTGGCATCCTGTGTCGTCATTCCGCTCTGGGCTCCGGCCGGCGCGCTGCTGGCGCATCTCGCCTGGGTGCCATCGGCATGGATCGCCGCCGTGGCCAGGGTGAGCGCGGCGCTGCCCTCCAGCGGAATCGGCTGGGCCGACGGGGCCCTGGGCGTCGTTCTCATGGCGGTGCTGACCGTTGCGATCATGCTGGTCGTCGCGCGCCCGGTGCACCGCATCGCTCGGGTGGCGCGGATCGCGGCGCTATCCGCCGCGGCGGCCATCTCCGTCTGCTCGCTCGCCGGCGTGGCGGGAGCGCAGATCGCCGAGGCGATCGACCGGCCCGCCCGGTGGTCGATCGCTGCGTGCGACATCGGCCAGGGCGACGCGGTGCTGGTCAGCAGCAATGGGACGCGCGCTCTGGTCGACACCGGACCGGATCCCGCACGGCTCACTGCCTGCTTGAACGAACTCGGTGTATCGCGGATCGACCTGCTCGTGCTGACCCACTACGACCTGGACCATGTCGGTGGCACGCAGGCTGTCATCGGCAAGGTGGGTGTCGCGATGATCGGCCCGCCGTCGGACGCGCGCGGCCGTCGCATGGAGGAGCAGCTGAAGCGCGGTGGAGCGACGGTGCACGTCGCGCACACGGGCGACCACGGCAGGCTCGGCGATGTGTCGTGGCGAGTGCTGTGGCCCGATGTGGAGTCGCACGGCATGGAACCGGGCAACGAGCAGAGCGTCACCGTGTTGTTCAGCGGTGACGGCATCCGCTCGCTGTTCCTCGGTGACCTCGACGAACGCGCGCAGGATGCCCTCCTGAAGACGGGCCGTGTTCCTCGCGTCGATGTCGTCAAGGTCGCGCACCACGGATCGCGAGACCAGGCGGAGCCGCTGTACCGCCACATCCGCGCGGCCGTCGCACTCATCTCGTGCGGCACCGGGAACGACTACGGCCACCCCACAGCGACGGCGCTGGGCATCCTGCGTCGTGCGGGCAGCAGGGTGATGCGCACCGACGTCGAAGGGATGCTCATGGTCTCGGCAGAAAGCGCGGGTGGCCTCCGTACGTGGACGCAGCGGCACGCGATGCCCGCGGAACTTGCCCGGCCGGGATGATGTGCCAGCCGTGTCGGTCGCGCCGAATAGGCTTGACCAGCAGCGCGAGCACGTCGAACGGAGTAAAGAGAGTGGCGGCGAGAACAGAGGGAGCGGGATCCCGGTCGAGTGGATCGCGTTCGTCGTCGACACGATCGCCCTCGGCGCGCCGCGGTTCCGCACGCGCATCCTCGGGACGCTCCGCGAGCGCGAAGACGGTCATTCCTCAACTGGCATGGCACCAGGTGCGGCAGGCGCCCGTCGTGCTCGTCAGCGGTACCGAGACCGTGCTCGCCGACCGCGCGATCCGCGTCCTGCGGGACTCGCTGCGCGAGGCAGATCCCAGCCTCGAGGTCACCGACATCGTCGCAGCGGACTACGCGGCCGGGGAGCTCGCATCAGTGGCGAGTCCGTCACTCTTCGGCGAGCCGCGACTGATCAGGGTGACCGGCGCAGAGCGTGCGAACGACGCATTCGTCGACGATCTCGTGGCGTACCTGCAGGCGCCGGCGGACGACACCACGGTGCTGGTCCGCCACGGCGGTGGACAACGCGGCAAGCGATTCCTCGACGCGATCCGCTCGGGTGCAGGCGGCGGAGTCGAGGTTGTCTGTGCAGAGCTGAAACGGGATGCCGACAAGTACGACTTCGCGCAGGCCGAGTTCCGCATGGCGGGCAAGCGAGTCACTCCCGGTGCCCTTCGTGCCGTGACGAGCGCGTTCTCGGATGACCTCGCCGAGCTGGCAGCCGCCTGCCAGCAGCTCATCTCGGATGCCGGCGATGAGGTCACCGAGTCAACTGTGGACCGTTACTACGGCGGCCGGGTCGAGACCAATGCCTTCAGAGTGGCAGACGCCGCCCTCGCCGGCCGCTACGGCGAGGCGCTGATCACGCTGCGGCACGCGCTGGCATCCGGTGCAGATCCGGTGCCTATGGTGGCGGCGTTCGCCAGCAAGCTGCGCACGATGGCGAAGCTGTACGGCGCGCGCGGCAGCTCCGCGGGGCTAGCCTCGCAGTTCGGGCTCGCCCCATGGCAGGTGGATCGCGCCCGCCGCGACCTGCAGGGGTGGACCGAAGAGGGCCTTGCGCGCAGCATCGAGGAGGTCGCCGACGCCGACGCGAACGTCAAAGGCGCCGGGCGTGACCCGGTGTTCGCGCTCGAACGCATGATCGGCGTGCTCAGCGCCCGTGGCAGGTGATGGGCCCGTGGCAGGTGATGGGCCCGTGGCAGGCTATGGGCCCGTGGCAGGCGATGGGCGAAGCGGCAAATGACAAGAACCCCGTCCGGAGACGGGGTTCTTTCAACGCTCAGTGAACGAGTCTGCTGCTCAGAGCGAGGCGACCTGCTTGGCGATGGCCGACTTGCGGTTGGCGGCCTGGTTCTTGTGGATCACGCCCTTGCTGACAGCCTTGTCGAGCTTCTTGCTGGCGTGAGCCAGCGCCGCGGTGGCCTTCTGCTTGTCGCCGGCGGCGACGGCCTCGCGAGTGGAGCGCACAGCAGTCTTGAGCTCGCTCTTCACAGCCTTGTTGCGCTCGCGAGCCTTCTCGTTGGTCTTGATGCGCTTCAGCTGCGACTTGATGTTTGCCACGAGTGGATACGTCCTTCTTTCGAAATGCTTCAGATGGGATGTGTCACGAGACGAGAGAGGGCGTCGCGTGACTTTTCGTGCGGCCAGAACCACACGCAAGCCAGCAGACCACGATACCAGACACCGCCTGCCGCACACGAATCACAGCGGGCCACCCTGAATCCTAGGGTGGAGGGATGAGCGCACAAGCAGCATCCATCGCCATCGTAGGAGCCCACGTCGTTCCGGTCGCCTCCGAGCCGATCGAGAACGGCACCGTCGTCGTGGAGAACGGCATCATCACCGCCGTCGGCCGTGACATCGCTCCTCCGGAGGGCGTTCGGGTCGTGGATGCGGCCGGCCGCTGGCTGCTGCCGGGCTTCATCGAGGCGCACGGTCACGTGGGCATCCACGAGGAGGCCAACGGCAGCGCGGGCAACGACACGAACGAGATGACCGACCCGAACACGGCCGGTGTGCGCGCCATCGATGCGATCGACATCGACGACGAGGGCTTCCGTGACGCGCTGAGCGGCGGCATCACCTCGGTCGTGGTGAAGCCGGGAAGCGGCAATGTCATCGGCGGCCAGACGGTGGCCATCAAGACCTGGGGCGGACGCACCATCGACGAGCAGGTCATCAAGGAGGCCGTGAGCGTCAAGTCCGCACTCGGAGAGAACCCCAAGCGCGTGTACGGCGAGAAGAAGCAGACGCCGAGCACGCGCCTCGGTGTCGCATACGTGCTGCGGCAGGCGTTCGTGGACGCGCAGAACTACGCGGCCTCGCGGGATGCGGCAGCGGCGAAGGGCGAGCCGTTCGCCCGCGATCTCGCCAAGGAGACGCTCACACGCGTGCTCGACGGGGAGCTCGCCTGGGACCAGCATGTGCATCGCCATGACGACATCGCCACAGCGCTCCGTCTGGCCGACGAGTTCGGATACCGGCTCGTGATCAATCACGGCACCGAGGGTGCGAAGCTCGCCGATGTGCTGGCCGAGCGGGACATCCCGGTCATCTACGGGCCGATGTTCACGTCACGCTCGAAGGTGGAGTTGCGCGACCGTGCGATCGCGAACCTCGGCAAGCTGGCGTCGGTCGGCGTGCGCGTCGCGATCACCACCGACCACCCCGTCGTTCCGATCAACTTCCTCGTGCATCAGGCCTCGCTGGCGGTGAAGGAGGGCCTCGACCCGGTCGTCGCGATCGAGGCGCTCACCGTGAACCCGGCGTCGTTCCTGGGCCTCGACGACCGGGTCGGCGCCATCCGCACCGGGCTCGACGGCGATCTGGTGCTGTGGTCGGGCGATCCGCTCGAGGTGATGAGCCGCGCCGAGCAGGTGTTCATCTCGGGCCGCGAGGTGTACAGCTGGCGCGACGGTCGCGGCGTGGTCGTGGAGCGAGCGGAGCGCTTCGCCGGATAGGCGGACCGGCATGGTGCTGACGGCACGCTGCTCGAAGCCGGTACGCCGTCGTGCCGAACGCCCGGGACTGGCGCCATGAGCACGGGCGTGCTCATGGGAGAATTGCCGAACGATGTCCCCACGTGCCACCAAGGCTCTCGAGCCCGCCGCGACCGACCCCGCGCGCATCCGCAATTTCTGCATCATCGCGCACATCGACCACGGCAAGTCCACGCTCGCCGACCGCATGCTGCAGCTGACCGGTGTGGTCGAGGAAAGGGCGATGCGTGCTCAATACCTCGACCGCATGGACATCGAGCGCGAACGCGGCATCACGATCAAGAGCCAGGCGGTGCGGATGCCGTGGCAGTACGGCGGCGATACGTACGCGCTCAACATGATCGACACTCCCGGTCACGTCGACTTCACCTACGAGGTCTCGCGATCGCTGGCGGCGTGCGAGGGCGCGATCCTGCTGGTGGATGCCGCGCAGGGCATCGAGGCGCAGACGCTCGCGAACCTCTATCTCGCCCTGGAGAACGACCTGACGATCATCCCGGTGCTGAACAAGATCGATCTGCCCGCCGCCGAGCCTGAGAAGTACGCGCGTGAACTCGCGGACCTGATCGGCGGCAGCCCGGACGACGTGCTCAGGGTGAGCGGGAAGACCGGGGCGGGCGTCGATCTTCTCCTCGACCGCGTGACCGAGCTGGTGCCCGCGCCCACCGGTGTGGCGGATGCCCCGGCACGTGCCATGATCTTCGACTCCGTGTACGACAGCTATCGCGGCGTCGTCACCTACGTGCGCATGGTCGACGGACAGCTCACTCCGCGGGAGCGCATCCAGATGATGTCCACCCGCGCCACGCACGAGCTGCTCGAGATCGGTGTCAGCTCTCCGGAGCCGGTGCCGACGAAGGGCCTCGGTGTCGGCGAAGTGGGCTACCTCATCACGGGCGTGAAAGACGTGCGCCAGTCCCGCGTCGGCGACACCGTGACCAATGCCGGGCGGCCGGCGTCCGAACCGCTCGCCGGCTACACCGACCCGAAGCCCATGGTGTTCTCCGGGCTGTACCCGATCGACGGCAGTGACTACCCCGACCTGCGTGAAGCGCTCGACAAGCTCAAGCTCTCGGATGCCGCGCTCGTCTACGAGCCGGAGACCTCGGTCGCGCTCGGCTTCGGCTTCCGATGCGGATTCCTCGGCCTGCTGCACCTCGAGATCGTCACGGAACGGCTCGAGCGCGAGTTCGGCCTCGACCTCATCACCACCGCTCCTAGCGTGATCTATGACGTTCAGACGGAGGACGGCAAGCAGGTCACGGTCACGAACCCCAGCGAATACCCGACCGGCAAGGTGCGCGCAGTGAGCGAGCCGATGGTGAAGGCGGCCATCCTCACCCCCAAGGACTACGTCGGCACAGTGATGGAGCTGTGCCAGACCCGGCGCGGAACGATGCTGGGCATGGAGTACCTGGGCGAGGACAGGGTGGAGATCCGGTACTCGATGCCTCTCGGCGAGATCGTGTTCGACTTCTTCGATCAGCTGAAGAGCCGTACGCAGGGTTACGCGAGCCTGGACTACGAACCCTCCGGCGAGCAGGAGGCCGACCTCGTGAAGGTCGACATCCTGCTGCAGGGCGAGCAGGTGGATGCCTTCAGCGCGATCGTGCACCGGGACAAGGCCTATGCATACGGCGTGATGATGACCGAGCGGCTGAAGAAGCTCATCCCACGCCAGCAGTTCGAGGTGCCGGTGCAGGCCGCCATCGGCGCGCGGATCATCGCCCGCGAGTCCATCCGTGCCATGCGCAAGGACGTGCTCGCCAAGTGCTACGGCGGTGATATCACCCGCAAGCGCAAGCTCCTCGAGAAGCAGAAGGAGGGCAAGAAGCGCATGAAGATGGTCGGTCGCGTTGAGGTGCCCCAGGAGGCGTTCATCGCCGCACTCTCCGGCGACGTCGAGGGCAAGGACAAGTCGAAGTAGCGCCGGCGGACGACAGCAGCCTGCCTCGGTCCGCCGGCGCGACGGGTCAGCGCGCAGCCACGGACTGCGGCCGGCGAGCGTCGACCGGGTCGCCCAGCCACACGGGCCTCGGGGCCCTCGCCAGTCGGATCCCCACCCAGGTGCTCGCGGCGAGCAGCAGCACGTCCGCGGTCAGCCCGGAGAAGATGGACGGCAGCACGTAGTCCGCGACGATGCCGGCCAGCACGATCACGAGAGGCCAGAAGCTGATCAGGCGGGCTCGCATCAGCCCGATCACGATCAGGCAGACTCCCACTTCGCCGGCCAGCATCAGGATCATCACGATGTTCCCGGTGACCGCATCGGCGTTCAGCGCGGCGCCCGCGGCGAATCCGGCGTCCGCGTCCCGCATCCGGGCGACGACGTAGAGGAAGAGACCGCCCGCAGCGGAGAGAACGAACCCGAGGATGCCAACGATGCAGAGCGCGGCTCCCCAAGTTCCGAGCGCACCGCCTCTGCCGCGGAGTGCGTGCGGAACTCCTGCGTACGACGCCATCGCGATCGTGAAGCCGAGCGCCTCGAGCAGCGACTGCACGAGCAGAAGCCACGGCTGCGCCGCCATCGCGGCGAACTCGGCGCGCATCCCGCCAGCGGCGTCGGGCACGATGAACGCGTTCGACGCCACGAGCAGCACGGGACCGGCGATCAGGCCGGTCACGACGACGGATCGACGTACGCCGTCGGTTGATGTCCAATTCATGATGTCCTCCTGGCGGCGTGTCCGGACACCGCTTACATGTCAGGCTGCTTCGCGGTCGCCGCGCAGACATCCATCACCCAGCCCTGATCGATCGGTCGCGGGACTGATGCCGCATCTGTCGTGTGGCAGACGCGGCAGACGCCGTCCGGCGCTACCGTGATGCCATCGCGAGGCCGGGAAGGTTCGACTGGCGCAACATCGCGATCGATGGCGTACCGCCGGTGCTGCTCCTCGTCGTCGGTCTCCTAGACATCGCAACGGGCCTCAGCCAGCCGACGGGCAGGGCACCGGCCGTGACGGCGGTCATCCCGACCGTTATCGCCTGTGCCGCGCTGACCTTCCGGCGCAAGCAGCCGCTCGCCATCCTGATCGTCATCGTCGCGGTGATCGCGATTCCGCCCTGGGTCTTCCCCGTCGCGCTCACGTACTGGGGCGAGTTCATACCCTGGCTGGTAGCGGTGTACTCGTGCGCTCGGCACGAGCCTGGCATGCTCCGTCCGCTTATCGCGCTCGCGACGGCCGCGGCGACGCTCGCATCCATAGCAGTGCGTTTTCCCGAGATGAGCGACCCGGGAGACGTGCTCTACAACGGCGCCTTCCTCGTCGCGTCGTGGACTCTTGGGCTGTTCGCGCGCAGCTGGGCCGTTCATCGTGACAACGCCCTGCGTGCCGAGATCGAGAGCACCCAGGCAGCGGAACGGGCAAGCGAACAGGAACGCGCACGAATCGCCCGCGAACTCCACGACGTCATCGCCCACACCATCACCGTGATCGTGGTCCAAGCCGGCGGTGGACGGGTGGCCGCAGCGCGCGACCCGGGCGCGGCCGTGACGGCGCTGGCGCAGATCGAGGAACTGGGCAGGGACTCGCTCGGGGAGCTGAGAGCGCTGCTCACGGTCCTCCGAGGCGACACGGACGAGAGGGGCGACCCGCAGCCCACGCTCACCGGGCTCGCGGATCTCTGCAAGCGGATGCGGCGCCTCGGGCTGCCCGTCTCGCTGTTCGTGTCCGAGCGTGCAGAGTCGCTTCCGCTCGGCCTTCAACTCACCGGGTACCGGGTCGTGCAGGAAGGACTGACCAACGTGCTGAAGCACTCGGGGACGGTCGACACCGTCGTCCGGGTTGGCATCGCAGAACCGGCAGACCGCCTCCTGATCACGGTGACCAGCGGACCGGGTACGAAGTCGGATACCGTTCCGGGTGCCGGACGCGGGCTCTCCGGTTTGCGCGAGAGGGTGGAACTCATGGGCGGTGAGCTGACCTCGCACGAGGATGCCGACGGCTCGTTCACGCTGTCGGCGATGCTGCCGTTGCGCGGAGACCCGGTATGAGCGAAGTGTCCGTAGCGCTCGTCGACGACCAGCCCCTGATCCGAGCCGGACTGAGGCTGATCATCGAGTCGCAACCGGACATGCGGATCGCCGGTGAGGCCGGCGACGGAGGAGAGGCGATCGCACTGGCCAGGCGCACCGCACCAGACGTGATGCTGATGGACATCCGTATGCCGGGGGTGGACGGAGTCGACGCCATCGGGGGCGTGCTCAGTGCACACGCGAGCATCCGGATCGTGATGCTGACGACGTTCGACGTCGACCGGTACGTCTACGAGGCCCTCCGCGCGGGCGCCAGTGGTTTCCTGCTGAAAGACGTGACGCCCGAGGCTCTCGTGAACAGCGTGCGAGCCGCGGCGAGCGGCGATGTGCTGCTGGCTCCTTCGCTCACGCGCAGGCTCATCGAGCAGTTCGTGCATCGCCCGCCTCCGCCTGGAGCGGATGACCCACCCCTGAGCACGCTCACCGAGCGCGAACGCGAGGTGCTCGCCGAGATAGCGCACGGACGCACGAATGCGGAGATTGGCGCAAGGCTCCACATGGCGGAAGGCACCGTGAAGACGCACGTGAGCCGGGTGCTGTTCAAGCTCGGACTTCGCGACCGCGTGCAGGCGGTGATCGCCGCGTACGAGTCGGGGCTGGTGGAACCGGGTCAGGGATCGGGCAGCAACCTTGGTTAGACTCTGATGGCCATGCGACGCAGTACCTTCACCGACCAGCCGGTGACCTACGCTGCGGTCGGAGCGACGCTCGCCCACGACCTCACGCAGCATCCCCCGAAGGGCTACCGCCCGACGTCGCGTTCGATCAGGCTCGGCAGCGGCGACGAGCGTTTCACCACGTCGGCGCGAGCGCTCATGACGTGGGGCGTGCAGCGCGGGAGCGGCGTCGAGGTGACCCACGTGGATCCCGGAAGCGGCGAGGAGTACGCCGGCGTGCGCTACGCGGCCGACGGCACCCCCGAGCGACTCGAGCCGCACCACGGTACCGAGGCGGTCTTCGACGAGGACGGGCATCCGTACATAGCCAACGGCATGACAGCGGTGCTGCGCGTTCCGTTCGGTCCGTTCCATGTGAACGCCCCCGTGCGCGTCGTGTATGTGATCGAGGAGGAGCACCGCGTCGGCTTCGGCTACGGAACGATGAACGGGCATCCGCTCTCCGGCGAGGAGTCGTTCGTGCTCGAGCAGCGCGAAGACGACTCGGTGTGGCTCACGATGCGGTCGTTCTCCCGGGCCGCCGGTGGCGTGCGCAAGATGATCGCCCCGGTGTCGTTCGCCTCGCAGCGCCGGCTGGGCAAGCGCTACCTGCGTGCTTTGCACCCGGTCACCGGGAGCCCTGGCGTCGCGCAGACCCCCGGGGTCGGCGACGACGACGCACAGCGGAACGCGCCGACCGCGCTCACGGTGACGCACGTCACGGTGCATGACGAACCGCAGCTTCCGGCAGCGGCCGATGTGGCTGCCGGCGAGACGGACGACGACTCCGATGGGGTCGAGGGTGCCGAGCACACTCCCGATCGCTGATCCCGCTCCTGCCGACGGGCTGCTGCCGGCGAGCGCAGCCGATGGCGCGACCGCGCGCGACCTCGGCGTGTATCTGCACGTGCCGTTCTGCCGCGTGCGCTGCGGATATTGCGACTTCAACACCTACACGGCAACGGAACTGCGCGGTGCACGCCAGGCGGACTACGCGGAGCAGGCGGCCATGGAGGTGCGATTCGCGGCCGGTGTTCTGGAACGTACCGGCGTTGCGGCTCGTCCCGCCGCCACGGTGTTCTTCGGCGGCGGCACGCCGACTCTGCTCCCGTCCAGCGATCTGAACTCGATGCTGAGCGCGGTCCGAGACACGATCGGCCTCGCCGCAGGGGCCGAGGTGACGACGGAGGCGAATCCCGACAGCGTGGACGCTCGGTACCTCGCGGAGCTCTCCGCCGCCGGATTCACCCGGGTCTCGTTCGGCATGCAGTCGGCCGTTGCGCACGTGCTGCGCACGCTCGAGCGCACGCACGATCCGGAACGCGTGCCGCAAGTGGTGCGCTGGGCGAAGGATGCCGGCCTGCAGGTGAGCCTCGACCTCATCTACGGCACCCCGGGGGAATCCCTCGCCGACTGGTCGGCGTCGGTCGACGCCGCGCTGGAGTGCAAGCCCGATCACCTCTCCGCCTACGCGCTCATCGTCGAGGATGGCACGAAGCTGGCGCGGCAGATCCGTCGAGGAGACCTTCCGGGGCCCGACGACGACCTGCAGGCGGACATGTACGAACTCGCCGACGATCGGCTGCAGTCCGCCGGATTCCAATGGTACGAGGTGAGCAACTGGGCCACGGATGCCGCACACCGCTCCCGGCACAACCTCGGCTACTGGCTGGGGCACGACTGGTGGGGAGTCGGTCCAGGTGCACACAGTCACGTCGGCGGCGTGCGCTGGTGGAACGTTAAGCATCCTGCCGCCTACGCGCAACGTGTGCTCTCCGGCGACTCGCCCGCGGCAGGGCGGGAAACTCTGGATGCCGCGACGCGGGCATTCGAGGACGTGTTGCTGCGGGTGCGCATCCGCGACGGACTGCCGACGAAAGCGCTCGGCGCGACAGGACGCGCCGCGGTCGCCGGCCTCATCGCGGACGGTCTCGTGAATGCGAAAGCCGCCCTGTACGGATCGGTGGAACTGACCCGCACAGGACGGCTTCTGGCGGACGCCGTCGTGCGACGGCTGACTGCTACTTGATGAACTGGATGGTGATCGGGTACCGGTAGTTCTCCCCGTGGTTGGCCTTGACCGCCGCGATGATGCTGAACACGATGTTGACGATCCAGACCGCGAGAAGGATCAGGAATCCGATCAGGATGAACGCCGTGATCCAGCCGATGATGACACCGATCAGCATCGTCAGCTGGAAGTTGAGGGCGTTCTTCGTGTTCTCGCGCACGAAGGGCCCCCGGTCCTTCAGTACGAGGAACCCGATCAGCGCGGGCAGGAAGGCGAGGCTCGCGTAGCTGAGGAATGAGATGATCGCGCCACCCAGGTGGATGAGCATCGACCACAGCTTCTCGTCGGCGGGCTGCATCTGGCGCGCCTGGCTCTGCGGATACGGATTCTGCGGGGGAGGGGGTGGGACGTTGCTCATGAGCTCTCCTTCGTAGGTGATGAATGCCGTCCGCGTGTTGCGACGGTCGGCTACTTGATGAATCGCACCGCGAACGGGTAGCGGTAGCTGCCTCCCGCGTTGACGCGCACGCCGCCGATGATCGAGAAGACCACGTCGATCACCACGAGCGCCCACCCGACCAGGGCGAGGATCAGCCCCAGCACGAACCAGCCGCCGCCGAGCACGAGGGGAACGAACAGGGCCGCGTAGATGATGGCGGCGACGATCGCCCAGACGATCATGGCTCCCACCATGGTGATCTGGAAGTTCAGCGCCTCCTTCGCCTCATTGCGCACCCGCTCTCCGCGCTTCCCGAATGCCAGATAGAACACCAGCGACGGGACGATCGCCAGGATGGCGAGCCACCCGATGAAGAAGGCGAGGAAGGCGATCGCGCCGCCGAAGTGCGACCACGCGGCGTAGGACTTGTCCTGCTCGGGCGTCAGGGGCCCGGCCGGAGTCGCGTACTGCGGCTGCTGCGCGTACTGCGGCGGCTGCTGCTGCCCGGGCGGTTGCTGGCCGTATTGCTGTTGCCCGTACTGCGGAGGCTGCTGCCCGTATTGAGGGGTCTGCTGCCCGTATTGAGGGGGCGGCGGCGCCGGGGGTGCGTTTTCACCGGCCGGCTGTTGAGGGAGATTCGGATCGCTCATGACGGTGCGCCTTTCGACGGCATGCAAGATGCGTATCTCGCCCTTTGCGAGATAGCGCTAAAAGTACTGCTCGCCATGCTCGACTGCAATGATTCCGCGCCGTAGTGAGCGGACTGGCCCCTACCACCGGTGGCCGAAGAGGAGCAGTTTCACGGTGGGCATCGTGGGTCGTTAGCCTGAAACTCCTTTCACCTGTTCGGAACGCAGCGGGTGGATGCTGTGCCGCACCGTGGACGGAGACGCCCTCGTCGTGCGCCCGGGATATGATTGGCACTCGACCGCAACGAGTGCCAATCGCGTGCGGGCCGGAGTCGATGACCGGAAGGGAGCTGGCGCCATGGTGACAGAACGCAGCCTCGAGGTCCTCCGGGTCATCGTGCAGGACTACGTGGCATCCCGAGAGCCGGTCGGCTCGAAGAGCATCGTGGAGCGGCACGGATTCGACGTCTCCGCTGCGACCATCCGCAATGACATGGCGGCCCTCGAGGAGGAGGAGCTCATCGCGGCCCCGCACACCTCCTCAGGGCGTGTGCCCACCGACAAGGGATACCGGCTGTTCGTCGACAGGATGTCCGAACTGCGCCCGCTCTCCAGCGCTCAGCGCCAGGCGATCGAGGTGTTCCTCGGCCAGTCCGTCGACGTGGACGACGTTCTGGCGCGCACGGTGCGCCTCCTCGCGCAGCTGACCCACCAGGTCGCTCTCGTGCAGTACCCGTCGGTGTCACGTGCCAGAGTGCGCCACATCGAGTTCGTGCCGCTCGCCCCGCGCCGCGTGCTGTGCGTGCTGATCGCCGACTCGGGCGTCGTGGAGCAGGGCGTCGCCGAACCGGATGGCGATCTGGGAGAGGATGCCCTCGCCGAGGTGCGCGCACAGGTGAACGCCCAGAGCGCGGGGCTGCGACTGGCGGATGCGGCAGTCGTGCTCCGTCGCCTTCCTTCCACTCTTCCGGCCGAGCGGTGGACCGCGCAGGCGCGGGAGACCGTCGCCTCGTTGTGCCAGGTGATCGTCGAACAGATCGAGGCGACCCGTCAGGAGCGCCTCATCATGGCGGGAGCCGCGAACCTCGTGCGCACCGAGAACGACTTCACCGGCAGCGTGACGCCCGTGCTGGAGGCTATCGAGGAGCAGGTGGAGCTGCTGAAGCTGTTCGGCGAGATGGCCCGCGAGCTGGACAGAGAGCAGTACGGCGTCTCGGTACGGATCGGACGCGAGAACGCGGTCTCGCCGTTCTCCGAGGCATCCGTCGTGGCCAGCGGCTATGCGGGTTCGGGCATCGACGCTGCCAGGCTGGGCGTGCTCGGCCCGACCCGAATGGACTACTCCAACAACATGGCCGCCGTGCGTGCGGTGGCCCGCTATCTTTCCCGGCTGCTCGGCGAGTGACCCTGCCGTGGCGGTGAGAAACGTTCAGTACACGATCAGTTAAGGAAACCCCTCTTCCGTGGCCGACCACTACGAAGTACTCGGCGTCGCCCGCGACGCCAGCCCCGACGAGATCAAGAAGGCATATCGCCGGCTCGCGCGTGAACTGCACCCCGACGTGAACCCGAGCCCCGAGGCCGCAGAGCGGTTCAAGCTCGTCACGCACGCCTACGACGTGCTCAGCGACCCCCAGCAGAGGCAGCAGTACGACCTGGGACCACAACCCGGCTTCGACGGGGGAGGCTTCGGCGGCTTCGGCGACATCTTCGAGACGTTCTTCGGTGGCGCGACGGGCGGCGCTCAGCGCGGCCCGCGCTCGCGCCGGGAACGCGGACAGGATGCCCTGCTGCGGGTCGAGGTGGACCTCGACGAGGTGATCTTCGGAGCTCACCGCGATCTCGAGGTCGATACCGCCGTCGTGTGCGAGACCTGCGGGGGTTCCTGCTGCCAGCCCGGCACCGCGCCCGTCACATGCGACATCTGCCACGGGACGGGGAGCATCCAGCGCACGGTGCGCTCGCTGCTCGGCAACGTCATGACCTCCTCGCCGTGCGGCACCTGCCGCGGATACGGCACGGTCATCGCCACGCCGTGCGTGACCTGCCAGGGACAGGGGCGGGTGCGGGCCAGGCGGACCGTGCCGGTCGACATTCCGGCCGGTGTCGACACCGGACTCCGGCTCCAGATGCCCGGCAGTGGCGAGGCGGGTCCGGCGGGCGGTTCGAACGGCGACCTCTATCTGGAGATCAAGGTGCGCCACCACGACGTGTTCAGCCGCGACGGCGATGACCTGCTGTGCACGCTGACGGTGTCGATGGCGGATGCCGTGCTCGGCACCCACACGAAGGTGAAGGCGCTCGACGGCGACATCGACCTCGAACTCAAGCCGGGTGTGCAGAGCGCGGACGTCATCGTCGTGAAGGGCAGGGGCATCACGCACCTGCGCGGCACGGGACGCGGCGACCTGCGAGTGGGCGTGCAGGTAGTTACCCCGACCAAGCTCGACCGCAAGGAGCGCGACCTCATCGAGCAGTTCGCCAAACATCACAAGACGGAAGAACCGTCGCTCGCGCGGTTCCAGCAGGGACTGTTCGCCAAGCTGCGCGACAGATTCCTCTAGACGCGCATGGCCAACCTCTACTTGCGCGAAGACCTCGACGATGCCGCCACCGGTGCCGAGGTCATGCTCGAGGGCGCGGAGGCCAGGCACATCGTCAGCGTGAGCCGCACCCGGGTGGGCGACGCACTGAAGGTGACGAACGGGCGCGGGCTCGTCGTCGAAGGTGCCGTACTCACGGCCGAGCCGTCGAGGGTGGTCGTGCGCGTGGACGCCGTCTCGCAGATCGACCGCGCACGGCCCCGAACCGTGCTGGTGCAGGCGCTGGCGAAGGGAGACCGGGACGAGCTGGCCGTGCAGGCCGCGGTCGAACTCGGCGTCGACGAGGTGGTGCCGTGGCAGGCGTCCCGGTCCGTGTCGCGCTGGCAGGGTGACAAGGCACGCAAGGGCGTTGAGCGCTGGCGCGCCATCGTGCGCGAAGCCACCAAGCAGTCGATGCGCGCATGGTTGCCCGACGTGGCCGAACCGGTGACGACCGCCCGGTTGGCCGAGCGCGCGTCCACCAGCCGGATGCTCGTGCTCGAGCCGGGCGCGGTGGTGCCGCTCACGGGCATCCGCTTGGCCGCCGGAGATGATCGCGACCTCGTCGTGGTGATCGGCCCGGAGGGCGGCATCGCCCCGGAGGAGTCGCAACGGTTGACGGCCGCGGGCGCGACCTCGGTTCGCCTCGGCGACTCCGTGCTGCGCACGTCGAGCGCAGGGCCGGCGGCGATCGCGGTGCTGAATGCAGCGATCGGACGCTGGTGATCGGCGGCCGGCCGCGATCGACCGACGATCGCGACGCGATGGCCGTGCAGAACCAAGCCCGCCGGCGTGGTCGTTCTTCGTAGAATGAAAGGTATGACTCAGACGGAGCCGAGCATCTTCACGCGCATCATCGAACGGCAGATCCCGGCCGACGTGGTGTACGAGGACGACTCGGTGATCGCGTTCAACGACATCGCTCCGCAGGCGCCCGTGCATGTCATCGTTGTGCCCAAGACGGCCGATTACCGTAACGTTGTCGAGCTGGCCGCAGAAGATCCGGTGCTGCTGGCGCACGTCGTCGAGGTGGCGAAGCAAGTCGCCGATGAGCGCGCCGGCGGCGAGTTCCGTCTCATCTTCAACAACGGCGAATCGGCCGGCCAGACGATCTTCCATGTGCACGCACATGTGCTCGGTGGGGGTCTAGCGGAAGGAACACTTGGCTCGAAGTGATGAGACGTCGGCCGCGGCCGACGTCGCCCGCGACAACGCGGAAGCCCGGCTGCACGTCGACGGCGTCGCCATGGTGCGACTGCTCGGGGCGCAGGATCGCCTGCTGACGACGATCGAGAAGCAGTACCCGCTGGTCAGCGTGCACGTGCGAGGCAACGACATCTCGATCACGGGCGATCCGGCCCAAGTCGAGGCCGCCCGCACGCTCGTGGAGGAGTTGTTGGTCATGGTGCGCGAAGGACAAGACCTCTCACCGGTGGAGGTGACGAGCTCGGCGAGGATCATCGAGAACGGATCGAGCCCAGCCGACGTCTTCGGTCAGGCGATCCTCACGTCTCGCGGCAAGGCCATCCGGCCGAAGACGCTCGGGCAGAAAGAGTACGTCGACGCGATCGACCACAACACGATCGTGTTCGGCATCGGACCTGCCGGCACCGGCAAGACCTATCTGGCGATGGCTAAGGCCGTGCAGGCGCTGCAGCGCAAGGAAGTCGAGCGCATCATCCTCTCCCGGCCGGCGATCGAGGCGGGGGAGCGGCTCGGTTACCTGCCCGGCACGCTGACAGACAAGATCGACCCGTATCTGCGTCCCCTCTACGACGCGCTGAACGAGATGATGGACCCCGAGCTCGTGCCGAAGCTGCTCGCCAGCGGCACCATCGAGATCGCACCGCTCGCCTATATGCGCGGGCGAACCCTGAGCAACTCGTTCATCGTGCTCGACGAGGCGCAGAACACCACGCCAGAGCAGATGAAGATGTTCCTCACGCGACTCGGGTTCGGCTCGAAGATGGTCGTGACCGGCGATATCACGCAGATCGACCTACCCACATCGGCGAGCGGTCTGCGGCTGGTGACGCGCGTGCTCGACGGCATCGAGGACATCCACTTCTCACGGCTGACCAGCGACGACGTCGTACGCCACACGCTCGTCGGACGCATCGTGGATGCGTACACCGAGTACGACGCGCGCAAGCAGGCCGAGCACTACGAGCGTGAGCAGGCAAGGGAGTTCGCGAACCGCGCCGAACGCCGCGGATCGATTCCGCGCGACCACCTGCCGCCCAAGCGTCGCTGACGCCGAGCGCAATCGCACGCAGCAGCCGAAGCCAAGACACGCGAAGAGGACCCCGTGAGCATCGAAGTCAACAACGAATCGGCCGTCGAGGTCGACGAGGCGGCGCTGCAGCGCCTCGCCGCCTACGCGCTCGACATGATGCACGTGTCGACCGAGGCGGAGCTGGCGATCCTTCTCGTCGACGAGGCGGCCATGGAGCAGCTGCACGTGCAGTGGATGGATGAGCCTGGGCCCACGGATGTCTTGAGCTTTCCCATGGACGAGTTGCGGCCGGGCACAGAAGACGAGCCGACGCCGGCGGGGCTGCTCGGCGACGTCGTGCTCTGCCCGCAGGTGGCGGGCGCTCAGGCCGAAGCTGCTGGGCATGGGCTGATGGACGAGCTGAAGCTGCTCACCGCGCACGGCATCCTTCACCTGCTCGGATTCGACCACGCGGAGCCGGATGAGGAGCGCGAGATGTTCGCCATCCAGCGCGACGTGCTCGTGGGGTTCGCGGTCGCCGAACGACGACGATAGGCGCTCACGTGATCGCTCTGTTCTTCGTCATCGCGCTGCTGCTGGTGGCGTTCGGCGGTCTTATGGCGGCCGTCGATGCGGCCATCTCGGTGCAGTCACGTGCAGATGTCGCGGAGCTGGCGCAGACGTCGCGCTTCCGTCGGTCGCTGGAGGCGATCTCCACCGATCCGGGAGCGCACCTGAACGCGGTGAGCTTCTCCCGCATCGTCGCCGAGACGACGGCCGCCGTGCTCGTCACCCTCGCGTTCGCGAGCGTGTTCTCGCAGTGGTGGCTCACACTCATCCTCTCCGCCGCGCTCATGACGGGAGCGTCGTTCGTGCTCGTCGGCACCAGTCCACGCAGCGTCGGTCGCGCGCACGCAAAGGGACTGCTCGTCGCGACGGCTCCGCTCGTGCACGGCATCCGGGTTCTGATCGGCCCGATCGCCCGTGGACTCGTCGAACTCGGCAACCGGGTGACTCCGTCTCGGGCGAGATCGGCGGCGGTCGCCAACGAGGAACAACTGCTCAGCATCGTGGACGAGGCCGCCGACCTCGATGTGCTCGAGGAGGACGACCGCGAGCTCATCCATTCCATCTTCGAGTTCAACGAGACGTTCGTGCGCGAAGTGATGATCCCTCGCACCGACATGGTGACCGTGGATGCCGACGCCACCGTCTCGGCCGCGATGAGCCTGTTCCTCGCGAAGGGCGTGTCGCGCATGCCGGTTGTGGGCGACGACGTCGACGAGGTGTCCGGCATCCTGTACCTGCGCGACCTGGCGCAGGAGGCGTACGAGCGGCCGCTCGACGTGGACGTCGCCACTATCGGCGCTCTCGCCCGCCGGGCGCTGTTCGTGCCGGAGTCGAAGAAGGTGGATGCCCTGCTGCGGCAGATGCAGCTGGAGTCGAACCACCTCGCGATGGTTGTCGACGAATACGGCGGCATCGCCGGCCTCGTCACCCTGGAGGACCTGATCGAGGAGCTGGTCGGCGACATCTCCGACGAGTACGACCACGACGTGCCGCTCGTGGAACCGCTCGGGGAGGACAGGTTCCGGGTCAGCGCACGGCTGCCGGTCGACGAGCTCGGCGACCTGTTCGGCATCGAGCTCGATGACGACGACGTGGATTCGGTCGGCGGGTTGCTGGCCAAGGCGCTGGGGCGCTTGCCGGTAGAAGGCTCGGTGGCCACGATCGGCGGGCTGCGGCTGACGGCGGACCGAGCGGAGGGTCGGAGGCGCCGGATCAGCACGGTGCTGGCGGAACGCGACGCCGCCCTGTTCGGCATCGCCGAGGCATCCGGCGGTGCGATCGAAGCGGTGCCGACACGAGGTCGCTCCGACGACGGGCGTGAGCGAACGGGCCCCGTTCCGGCACAGCCGGCGGGGCGGGCGAGAGGAAACAACGAATGAGCCGCGCGAAGCGCACCCACGAGCCCAAGGACGATCCGGCCGAGCACGACCAGCCGTACCTGGCAGGATTCGTCTCGTTCGTCGGGCGCCCGAACGTGGGCAAGTCGACCCTGATGAACGCGCTCGTGGGCGAGAAGGTGGCCATCACGAGCTCCAAGCCGCAGACGACACGGCGGGCGATCCGCGGGATCGTGAACCGGCCGCACGGTCAGCTCATCGTCGTCGACACCCCGGGCATCCACCGCCCACGCACGCTGCTCGGAGAGCGCCTGAACTCGCTCGTGCAGTCGACGCTCGGCGACGTCGACGCGATCGGGTTCTGCGTGCCCGCCGACGAGAAGGTCGGGCCGGGCGACCGCTTCATCAACGAGCGGCTCGACGACTTCCCGCGCGCCAAGAAGGTCGCGATCGTCACCAAGACGGACGCGGCATCCAAGGCCGCCGTCGCCGACCAGCTGCTTGCCGTGTCGAGCCTGCGCGAGTGGGACACGATCATCCCGCTCTCTGCGGTGCGCAATGACCAGCTCGACATCCTCGTCGAGGAACTGATCCGCCTTCTGCCTGTCTCTCCCCAGCTGTACCCGGATGACACGATCACCGATGAACAGCTGCAGGACCGGATCGCCGAATACATCCGCGAGGCAGTGCTCGAAGACGTGCGAGACGAGCTTCCGCACTCACTCGCGGTGACGATCGACGACATCGTGGAGCGCGACGACAAGCCGCTCACCGAGATCTACGCGAACCTGTTCGTGGAGCGCGACAGCCAGAAGGCCATCGTGATCGGCAAGGGCGGTTCGCGGCTGCGAACCATCGGCGAGACCGCGCGGGCTCAGATCGAACCGCTGGTGGGGGGAAAGGTCTTCCTCTCGCTGCGGGTGAAGGTGGCCAAGGAATGGCAGCGCGACCCGAAGCAGCTCGGCCGTCTCGGATTCTGAAGCGGGTAGCCTCCGTCGATCGGATGCACGCGCATCCGTCTCGAGGATGATTCCGGCCGGGATCGGCATCGGGCGTGCGGTCGCCGCCAGTACCGTTGACGGGTGATTCGATCCATCAGCCGCACACAGCTCATCGTCGACATCGTCGTCGCGAGCGTGCTGCTGCTGTTCGTGATCTGGAGCGCCACAGCCGAGTCGGTCATCGCGGGACCCGTCGTCGCGCTGCTGCTCTGCGGCGCTCTCGCGGTGCGCCGGCTCAGCCCTGCACTGGCGGTGATCGGAGCCTGGGCGGGCGCGCTGCTGCAGATCGCGGTGCTCATGGCCGTCACCCCCGCGGATGCCGCCGTGCTCGGCGTCGCCTACGCGTCGGCATCCTACGGTTCCCGCACCGTGCGGCTCATCGGGCTCGGGTCCTCGATCGCGGGCGGTGCTATCGCCGCGGTGTATCTGTCGCTGTCGTCACGCGACCAGTACTTCAACCCGGTCGGGTCCCCGACGCACACCCTCGTGACGCTGATCGCCCTCGGCATCGGCATGCTCACGTTGTTCGTGCTGAGCTGGACTCTGGGGCTGCTGGCCCGCACGGTGCGCCAGTCGCGGGAAGCGAAAGTGCAGGCGGCCGTCGCCGCTCAGCGTGCCGCGTACGAGTCCGCGATCGAGCAGGAGCGCACACGCATCGCCAGGGACATGCACGACGTCGTCGCTCACTCCCTGGCCGTGGTGATCGCACAAGCCGATGGTGCACGCTACGCGGGGGCGACCAGTCCGGAAGTGCAGTCGGATGCCCTCGGCACGATCTCGGCGACCGCGCGGTCCGCGCTCACCGAGGTGCGTCTGCTGCTCACGCAATTGCGGCAGGAAGTGCCCGACGGCCCGCAGCCCTCGCTCGACGACCTGCCTGCGCTGATCGCCGGCATGCGGGGTGCGGGGCTGAGGATCGCCGAGTCCACGAGCGGCACGCCCGTTCCGTTGCTGCAAGGGACCGGGCTCGCCGCGTACCGCATCCTGCAGGAGGCGCTGACGAATGCGCTTCGCCATGGCGACACCGCGCGAGCGGTGAGCGTCGAGCTGCTCTGGGAGCCGCAAGCCCTGCATCTGCGCGTGCGCAATGCTGTGGTGAGCGTTCCCGCCGGAACAGCCCCCGTCGACGCCGTACGATCGGCGGGGCACGGCCTTCCCGGCATGCGCGAGCGAGCAGCACTGGCGGGTGGCACGGTGTCCGCTGGACCCGCGCCCGACACGGCAGGGATGTACGAAGTGTTCGCGATGCTGCCGACCCCGGTGGCACCCCGAGGAGAGGCTGCAGAGTGACCGATCGCATCCGAGTGGCACTCGTCGACGACCAGGCGCTGTTCCGGGCCGGCGTGCGCATGCTCATCCAGTCGCAAGCAGACCTCGAGTTCGCCGGAGAAGCCGCGAACGGACGAGAGGCGGTCGAGCTGGCGACGCGTGAGCGACCCGACGTCATCCTGATGGACGTGCGGATGCCGGAGCTCGACGGCGTCGCCGCCACAGCGCAGATCGTCGCCCGCAACACCGGCGCGACGCCGCGTGTGCTCGTGCTCACGACCTTCGACGTCGACGAGAGTGCGGCGAGGGCCATTCAGGCCGGCGCGAGCGGATTCGTGCTGAAGGATGCCGACCCCGAGTTTTTGCTCGCCGCCATCCGCACCGTGCATGCCGGCAACGCCGTCATCGCGGCGTCAGCCACCCGCAGGCTGCTCGAGCAGTTCACGACGCGCGTTCAGAAGCGGGTTCCCGCCGAGCTGCAGACGCTGACCACTCGGGAACGGCAGATCTTCGATCTCGCCGCGCGGGCTCTGAGCAACGGCGAGATCGCCGAGCGCGAGTACCTCTCCGAGGCGACCGTGAAGACGCACATCTCGCGCGTGCTGACCAAGCTCGGGCTGCGCGATCGCGTGCAGCTGGTCGCGTACGCCTACGAGAACGGCCTCGTGGAGTAGACCGACGGCAGCGGTGCGGGTCATCCTGAGGTCGCATCGGAATGGCCCGCTCGGCCGACGATGACGCCAAGGGTCATCCGTAGCGTCGAAGGTATGCAGATCTCTCCTTCGGACCTCGGGCTTGCCGCGCGCGTCGCAGGCCTCACGAAGACCTACGGCACGGGAAGCAGTGCCGTGACCGCTCTGGACGACGTTTCCGTCGGCATCCGCCGCGGCGAGTTCACCGCCGTGATCGGTGCAAGCGGTTCAGGCAAGTCGACTCTGATGCACGTGATGGCAGGGCTCGACGGCCCGACGAGCGGGCGTGCGTGGCTGGGCGACCGGGAACTGACCGCGCTCGGCGACCGCGAGCTCACTCGAGTCCGCCGTCGCTCGGCGGGGTTCGTGTTCCAGTCGTTCAACCTCGTGCCGGTGCTCGACGTGCGCGCGAACATCCTGCTTCCGTTCGAACTCGACGGGAGGAGGCCGAGTGCCGAGGAACTCGGCTGGATCGATCAGCTGATCGGCGCGCTCGGCCTCGCAGCCCGCACGGCGCACCGCCCGTACGAGCTCTCTGGTGGCCAGCAGCAGCGGGTGGCCATCGCCAGGGCGCTCGCGACACGGCCCGAGGTGATCTTCGCCGACGAACCGACCGGCAACCTCGACTCCCGTACGGGACGGGAGGTGCTCGCGCTGCTGGCCGAGGCATCCGACGGCTATGGGCAGAGCGTCGCCATGGTGACCCACGATCCGGTCGCCGCAAGCCACGCGGATCGCATCATCATGCTCGCCGACGGCCGCATCGTGCACGATGGGCCGCGAATGGCCGCGTCCGACGTGGCGGAGCTCATGCTGTCCGCTGAGGCGGTGCGATGACCGCCGGTGACGCCGGCAGCAGAACGTTCGAGCCATAGCGCAGCAGGCGGTCAGGCATCCGTAGGCTGGAGGGATGCCGCGCATGCCCGATCTGCCCGTGAACCGCTACCGAGGACGCGACGGCGCAGCCCTCGCCTATCGCGAGCTCGGCGACGGTCGCCCCGTGGTCTTGATCCACGGATTCTTCTCCACGGCCTACGTGAACTGGATTCGCTACGGACACGCGAAGCTGCTGGCCGACTCCGGCTTCCGGGTGATCATGCCCGATCTGCGCGCACACGGCGACAGCGACAAGGCTCACGATCCGCAGCACTATCCGCGTGACGTGCTCGCCGACGATGCTTTCGGCCTTATCGAACAGCTCGGGCTCACCGAGTACGACCTGGGCGGTTACTCGCTCGGGGCGCGCACGACGGTGCGGATGCTCGTGCGCGGCGCCCAGCCCCGTCGCGCGATAGTCGCGGGCATGGGTCTCGGCGGCATCACCGAGGTGGAGAAGCGCAACCAGTTCTTCGCTCGCGTCTTCGACGGCCTCGGAAAGCACGAGAGGGGCACCGAGGAGTGGCGCTCGGAGGCCTTCATGCATACCACCGGAGGCGACCCGGTGCCGTTGCGTCTCGTGCTCGAGACCTCGGTGGGAGCAACGATGGAGGAGCTCGCCGGTATCGCCACTCCGATACTGGTCGTCATGGGCGAGGATGACCGCGGGCACGGTTCCGGTCCCGAACTGGCCGATGCCATGCCGCTGGCGAGGTTCGTCGAGATCCCGGGCAACCACATGAGCGCGGTCACCGATCCGGCGCTCGGGATCGCCATGCGCGACTTCCTCGTTCGCTGACCGCGCGAGCTTGCTCATGTGGCCGGCCCGATTGAGCCGTTGAGCGGCAACGCCGCGATAGAGTTCCGCTACGCTCGATTGGTCGGATGTTTCCTCCGGCTCTGTCGCAGATTCTTACTCCGTATTGCACCGAAAGCAGGTAGCTGTGCGCATCGCCAACCTCTCCGGACGACTCGTGCTCCTTTCCGATGACCGCGCCCTCGACGTGGAGCAGGCCAGCGAAGGACGCTTCTCGTCGGATCCGCAGGCCGTGTACGACCGCTGGCGTGAGTTCGTGCAGTGGGCAGGCGCGCAGGATGCCTCAGCCGGTGCCCCCTTCGTGGCTCGCGACCTCGGGCCGGCCGTTCCGAGGCCGCCGCAGGTGTTCGCGATCGGGCTGAACTACGCGAGCCACGCGGGAGAGTCCGGACTGAACATCCCGGAGAATCCCATGGTGTTCACGAAGTTCGTCTCGAGCTTCACCGGGGCCGACGTCGACGTCGAACTCACCAGCGACACCGTGGACTGGGAGGTCGAGCTGGTGGCCGTGATCGGCGAGGGTGGTCGCGACATCCGCGAGGAGGACGCCTGGAGCCACGTCGCCGGCCTCACCATCGGCCAGGACATCAGCGACCGCACCGTGCAATTCTGGGGTGCGCCCGCGCAGTTCTCGATCGGCAAATCCCTGAAGGGTTTCGCCCCGATCGGTCCGGCCGTCGTCACGTTGGACGAACTGGCGACGATCGCGGACCGATCCGACCTTTCGATCGGATGCACGCTCACCCGCGCCGACGGCGGGACCGAGGTTCTGCAGAACGGACGCACGAGCGACATGATCTTCTCCGTGCCGTCGCTCATCGCCCGCCTCTCCGCGCTCGTCGAGCTGCTGCCGGGAGACGTGATCTTCACCGGCACCCCCGAGGGCGTCGGCCTCGGGCGTAGCCCCCGTGTGTACCTGGAGCCGGGACAGAGCGTGACGAGCGAGATCGAGGGGCTGGGGAGCATCCGTCAGCGTTTTGCGGCAGCGAGCACTCGGCAGATCTGACAGGCCGCCCGGATGCCGCGGTGACGGAACGCCTGGGCGACGGGTGTACCATGATCTCGTGCGCTTCGGCATGCTCCTTCTTAGCTGCCGCGACGAGGCCTAGTCTCTCGGCCTCCCTCGTCGCGGAGTTCGTCGTCGGCTGAACAAGTTTCGCGAGAACGAGAAGAAGAGAAGACCATGCAGAACACCCAGCAGCCGTCTGCAATGCCGATCCACAAGTATCGGCCGTTTCACGAGCAGATCCGTGTCGAGCTTCCCGACCGCACCTGGCCGGATGCCCGCATCACCAAGGCACCACGGTGGTGCGCCGTCGACCTCCGCGACGGCAACCAGGCCTTGATCGATCCCATGAGCCCCGAGCGCAAGCGCATCATGTTCGACCTTCTGGTGCGCATGGGCTACAAGGAGATCGAGGTCGGTTTTCCGAGCGCCAGCCAGACGGACTTCGACTTCGTTCGCAGCCTGATCGAGACCGGAGCCATCCCCGACGACGTGACTATCCAGGTGCTGACGCAGGCCCGCGACCACCTCATCGAACGTACGTACGAGGCCATCCGAGGCGCCAAGCAGGCCATCGTGCACCTGTACAACTCCACGAGCGTTCTGCAACGTGCCGTGGTGTTCCGCACCGACCAGCGGGGCATCGTCGACATCGCCCTGCGCGGGGCCCGCAAGTGCAAAGAGCTCGAGTCGACGGTTCCCGGTACGACGATCTACTACGAGTACTCGCCGGAGAGCTACACCGGCACCGAGCTCGAATTCGCCGCCGACATCTGCAACCAGGTGCTCGAGGTGTTCGAGCCCACGCCGGAGCGCAATGTGATCATCAATCTGCCGGCGACGGTGGAGATGGCGACCCCGAACGTGTACGCGGACTCGATCGAGTGGATGTCCCGGCACCTGAACCACCGCGAGAACGTCATTCTGTCGCTGCACCCGCACAACGACCGTGGCACAGCGATCGCTGCCGCCGAGCTGGGTTACCTCGCCGGCGCCGACCGCATCGAAGGATGCCTGTTCGGCAACGGCGAGCGCACGGGCAACGTCGACATCGTTGCGCTCGGCGTGAACCTGTTCACCCAGGGCATCGACCCGCAGATCGACTTCAGCGACATCGACGGCATCAAGCACACGGTGGAGTACTGCAACCAGCTTCCCGTGAACGAGCGGCACCCGTGGGTGGGCGACCTGGTGTTCACCGCCTTCAGCGGTTCGCACCAGGACGCCATCAAGAAGGGCTTCGAGGCGATGGCCGCGAACGCCGCGGAGCAGGGCGTCGAGATCGACGACCTCGTGTGGGCAGTGCCTTACCTGCCGGTGGACCCCAAAGATCTGGGTCGCAGCTACGAGGCGGTCATCCGCGTCAACTCGCAGTCCGGCAAGGGCGGAGTTGCCTATCTGCTGAAGAACGATCACGCGCTCGACCTGCCTCGCAAACTGCAGATCGAGTTCTCCGGGGTGGTGCAGGCGAAGACGGATGCCGAGGGCGGCGAGGTCACGAGCGACCAGCTCTGGCGCATCTTCAGCGACGAGTACCTGCCGAGCGTCGACGAGACGGCGAAGTGGGGCCGCTTCGAGGTGCAGTCCACGGCGACGGCGAAGGACGAGTCAGGCACCCTCTCACTTCGGGTGAAGCTGCGCGACGGCCACGACGTGGAGTGGACCGAGGCGGCCGGCAACGGCCCGATCGACGCGTTCCTCGCGCTGCTGGCCGCACGCGGCATCCAGGTGTCTCTCTACGACTACGTGGAGCACACCATGTCGGAGGGCGGCGACGCCCAGGCCGCCTCCTATGTCGAGTTGCAGGTCGGCGAGCGGCGGCTGTGGGGAGTCGGCATCGACTCGGACACCGTCTCGGCGTCGCTGAAAGCTATCGTGTCGGCCGTCAACCGTGCGGTGCGCGTCGACGACGGCGTGACCGAGCGTCAGCTGACGTCGGCCTGATCGCACCACATCCTGCTCGATGCTGAGTCCTGGTCTTCCCGGCGCGGCCGCGCCCGACAGCGGTGTGCCGGCCGGGTCGCACGGCGCGCGTTCCCTTGCGAGCGAACCGCATGCGTCGTTCGCCGTTCCCGAGCCGCTCAGAAGGCGGCTCGGGAACGGCATCGACGCCGTCGTGTGGGTCAACGAGGTGGGCGGCGTCACGGTGCGGGGCCGGGCCGACGGCGACCGCGTGTTCGCGAAGTGGGCGCCGCCCGAGAGCAGGGCTGAACTCGACTTGGCCGCAGAGGCGGAACGTCTGCAGTGGGCGGCGGTACACACGCGCGTTCCCGAGGTCGTCGGCTATTCCTCCGACCAGGACGGCGAGGTGCTCGTCACGCGGGCGTTGCCGGGCACGAACGCGGTCACGGATCGGTGGCGCTCCGAGCCGCGAACGGCGGTCATTGCGCTGGGCGAGGGATTGCGCGCTCTGCACGAAGCCCTGCCAGTGGCCGGATGCCCGTTCGACTGGTCGGTCGGCGAGCGTGTTCAGCGGGGCCGGATGTCTGGCATCCCGGAGCGTGCGGCGGCCCTCGAGCGGCTGGGAGACGCCCCGGCCGTCGACACGCTTGTGGTCTGCCACGGCGACGCATGCGCCCCCAACACGCTGTTGAACGACGACGGCTCCGTCGCCGGTCATGTCGATCTGGGCCGGATGGGCATCGCAGACCGCTGGGCCGACATCGCGATCGGCGCGTGGAGCACCGAGTGGAACTACGGCCTCGGCTATGACCGCCTGTACTACGAGGCGTACGGGGTGGATCCCGACGAGGAGCGGATCGCGTTCTATCGGGCGCTGTGGGACGCCACCTGAGCTCAGCCGGCGGAGCTGCCCTTGTCTGGCTTCACGATCGGGATCGCGGAGGTCTCCGCGGCCACTTTGCGGCGGTAGAGCATCCGTTGCTCCGGAAGCGACAGGTCGAACACGACGGCCAGAATGCGGATCACCGCGGTGAGCGCGAATCCGGCGACACCGGCGACGAAAAGGCCGACGCCGAACGCGTGCAGCACGACGAGCAGCACGCATCCGGCCGCTGCGGCGACGGCGTAGAGCGACCCGACGTGCATGATCGCCACCGGCAGGCCCATGATCACGTCCCGCAGCACGCTGCCGCCCACTGCCGCGAACACGCCGACGAAGACAGCGGGAACGACCGGAACGCCGAGCCCCAGCGCCTTTGCCGTGCCGAACGCGCCGAACATCCCGATCACGAGCGCATCGAGCACCACGATCAGCGCGTTCACCCTGCGCAGCGGACCCGCCAGCAGCATCCCCAGCAGAGACGCGGCGATGACCGTGATGAGATACCAATTGTTCGACAGCATTGCGGGCCGCACGACGAGCAGCAGGTCTCGAATGAGGCCGCCGCCGAGGCCCACCACGGTTCCGATCACGGCCACCCCGAGCAGGTCCAGCCGGCGCTGTCCGCGGAATCCCGAAGCGAACAGCGCGCCCTGGATGCCGCCGAGTGCGACGGCGGTCAGATCCGCCCAGAGCGGGATGATGAAGGCGGACTCGGTCACACCACTATTCTTCGTCAGCGACGGCGGGCGTTCGCACCGTGCACGAGCGCCGCGGCGATAATGGACCGGTGCCCACCTACCGTGATGAAGCCGTCGTGCTACGCACCCACAAGCTGGGCGAGGCCGACCGCATCGTCACGATGCTGACCAGGGCTCACGGCAAGGTGCGTGCTGTCGCCAAGGGGGTTCGTCGCACGGCCTCGAAGTTCGGTGCGCGCCTCGAGCCGTTCATGGTCGCCGACGTGCAGCTCTACGAGGGACGCAGCCTCGACATAGTGAACCAGGCGGAGTCGCTCGGCGCATACGGTGCAGAGATCGCCGGAGACTACTCGAGCTTCACCGCGGCGAACGCCATGGTCGAGACGGCCGACCGGCTGACCGAGTCGGAGGGATCGCCGCAGCAGTACCTGCTGCTCGTCGGTGCGCTGCGGTCGTTGTCGCGGCACGAGCACGACGCGTCGCTCACGCTCGACTCCTACCTGCTGCGGGCGCTGTCGCTGGCCGGATGGGCGCCGAGCTTCGACGCGTGCGCGCGGTGCGGCAGGCCGGGGGAGCACACCAGCGTCGTCGTGCAGTTGGGCGGCGTAGTTTGCGACGACTGTGCTCCGCCGGGGGCGCCGCGCGTCGGCCGCGTCGTCATCGACCTGCTGGCCGCGCTCATGAGGGGTGAATGGGCGGCGGCGGAGTCAACAGATGCCGGCACTCGCGCCAAGGCGAGCGGCATCGTCTCCGCCTACACGCAGTGGCATCTGGAGCGCGCTCTACGGTCGCTTCCGCATGTCTCCAGGGCAGTTGCAGGGGAGACGGCGTGACTCCGAAGCCGTACACGCACCAGGATGCTGTCGCCTACCGCCCCGTGGATTGGACGGGCGAGTACCCACCGCGGTTGCCGGCATCCGCCGTACCGGGGCACGTTGCGCTCGTCATGGACGGCAACGGCCGCTGGGCGAACGGGCAGGGCCTCACCCGTATCGAGGGCCACAAGGCGGGGGAGGCCTCGCTGCTCGACGTCGTCGCCGGCGCCATCCAGATCGGGGTGAAGCAGCTGAGCGTGTACGCGTTCTCCACCGAGAACTGGCGGCGTTCGCCCGACGAGGTGCGGTTCCTGATGGGGTTCAACCGTGAGGTGCTGCACCGGCGACGCGATCAGCTGAACGAGTGGGGCGTGCGCGTGCGGTGGGCTGGCAGGAAGCCGCGGCTGTGGGCATCCGTCATCAAGGAGCTCCAGTTCGCTGAGCGACTCACGGCAGGCAACGACGTGCTCACGCTCACGATGTGCGTCAACTACGGCGGCCGCACCGAGATCGCGGATGCCGTGCGCAGCATCGCCGACGAGGTCGCTGCGGGCAGGATGCGTCCTTCCGCCGTCACCGAGAAGACGATCCAGCGTCACCTGTATGCGCCGGAGCTGCCCGATGTCGACCTGTTCGTGCGCAGTTCAGGCGAGCAGCGCACGAGCAACTTCATGCTGTGGCAGAGCGCGTACGCAGAGATGGTGTTCCTCGACACGCTGTGGCCGGACTTCACACGACAGGACCTGTGGCGCGCGATCGAGTTGTACGCGGCGCGCAACCGCCGCTTCGGCGGAGCGGTGGACGTGCCCACCGCTGCGGAATAGCGGCCGCCCGCTGCCAGTTGCACCTGCATGTGAGCGATCCCATCAAGGTTGACATCTGGTCCGACGTGGCGTGCCCGTGGTGTTACATCGGCAAACGCAAGTTCGAGGCAGGGTCCGGCTTGTTCGCCGGCGCCGGCGACGGCCGCGGCGTCGAGGTCGAGTATCACTCGTTCGAACTCTCACCAGACACGCCGGTCGACTTCGAGGGCAACGAGGCGGACTACCTCGCCCAGCACAAGGGGATCAGCCCGGAGCAGGCGTCACAGATGCTGGAGCGCGTGAGCGGTATCGCTGCGCAGGTCGGGCTCGACTACGACTTCGCCGCCATGCAGCACACCAACACGGTCAAGGCCCACGAGCTCATCCACTACGCCAAGGCGCACGGCAAGCAGGCCGAGATGAAAGAGCGTCTGCTGAAGGCGTACTTCGTCGAGGGCGGGCACGTCGGCCGCATCGACGATCTCGCCGGCTACGCGTCCGAGATAGGACTCGACGGCGAGGATGCGCGTGCTGCGCTCGAGCACGGCGACTATCTCTCCGCAGTGCGCCAGGACCAGGCGACGGCGCAGGAGTATGGCATCTCCGGCGTGCCGTTCTTCGTCATCGACGGCAAATACGGTGTCTCTGGCGCCCAGGAGGCGGCAACGTTCGCGCAGGTGCTGGAGCAGGTGTGGAACGAGCGCGACCAGGTCGACGAGTCGGAGGCGGTGTCGGCATGACCGAGCTGAAGCCCTTTGGCGACCCGACCGCGGTCGTGTGCGACGGCGATGTCTGCATCGTTCCGCAGCCGGTGCACGACGAGGCGCCGGGGGCTACTCCGGGTCGGTGATGTCGGCGACCGTGGCGTCGAACGCGCGGATCAGCGCGTCGCCGTCGACGAACGCGCTGTAGCCGTGCTCGCCGGCGCCCATGGCGACTGTGCGGCCGGCGACCCCGGCGTCGGCGACGACCGGCCACGGGGTGGTCGAGCCGAACGGCGTGATGGTCCCGCGCTCGTATCCCGTCGCGGCGAGGGCGAGCGAGGCATCCGGAAGCGACAGCTTGTTCACACCGACCAGAGCGCGCAGCTTCGCCCACGAGATCTTACGGCCGCCGGGCACGAGTGCGAACAGGTAGTCGCCGTCGTGCCGCTTCACGACGAGCGTCTTGACGATGTCCGACGGCTCGATGCCGAGCAGCGAAGCGGCCTCGTGCAGGGACCGGGCCGCCGGGCGCTCGACGATCCGTACGTCGACTCCGCGTGCTGCGGCATCCTCGACGACTCGTTCGCGTCCCTGCGGCATACGCGTCCCGTTCCTCTCGGCCGATACCTGTTCTTTCACGTCTTACCTGGTCTTTCAGGTGCAATCTGGGAGAATCGTGAGCGATGTCTCCTCTGGCAACACTAAGCCCCTCGCAGCTGGCCATCGGCCCGCTGCGCCTCGACGCACCCGTCGTGCTCGCGCCGATGGCCGGCATCACCAACACCGCGTTCCGCCGCCTGTGCCGAGAATTCGGCGCCGGTCTCTACGTGAGCGAGATGATCACCTCCCGTGCGCTCGTCGAACGCACACCCGAGTCGATGCGGCTGATCCGTCACCACGAGAGCGAGACGCCTCGGTCCATCCAGCTGTACGGCGTCGACCCGAAGACCGTGCGCGAGGCCGTCACGATGCTGGTGGCCGAGGATCGCGCCGACCACATCGACCTGAACTTCGGATGCCCGGTGCCCAAGGTCACCCGCAAGGGCGGCGGAGCCGCGCTGCCGTGGAAGCTCGACCTGTTCCGCGACATCGTGACCGCCGCGGTGCAGGCATCCGGCGATCGTCCTCTTACCATCAAGATGCGCAAGGGCATCGACGCGGACCACCTCACGTATCTTGAGGCCGGTCGCATTGCCGAAGATGCCGGAGTCTCATCGATCGCGCTCCACGCGCGCACGGCGTCCGAGTTCTACTCCGGCCACTCCGATTGGTCGGCCATCGCGAAGCTCAAGGAGACCGTGACCAGCGTTCCGGTGCTCGGCAACGGCGACATCTGGACCGGTCAGGATGCCATCCGCATGGTCGAGCAGACCGGGTGCGACGGCGTTGTGGTCGGCCGCGGCTGCCTTGGCCGTCCGTGGTTGTTCGGCGACCTTGCTGCGGCGTTCAAGGCGCACGCCGGCCAGATCAGTGCAGAGGAGGCCGAGGCCGCGACCGCGCGTCCTGGCCTGGGTGAGGTGATGGCCGCGTTCCGCCGGCACGCCGAGCTTCTGGTCGAGTTCTTCGAGAGCGAGGAGCGCGGATGCCGCGACATCCGCAAGCACGTCGCCTGGTACTTCAAGGGTTACCCGGTGGGCGGCGACCTCCGGGCGCGTCTCGCCACGGTCGAGTCGCTCCAGCAACTCGACGACCTGCTGGGCACGCTCGACCCGGCGCAGCCGTACCCGGGTGATGACGCGGAGGGCCCACGTGGGCGCGCGGGCACGCCGAAGAATCCCGCGTTGCCGGACCGCTGGCTGGAATCGCGCTCCATCGCGGCGGACGAGCATGAGCAGCTTGCTGAGGCAGAGGTGAACACGAGTGGCGGCTGACCCCGGCACCGCCGCCGATGCTGTGGGCATCACGCAGCCCGTCGTTCCTGACCGTTCGACCGGTTACGGCGCTTTCGACCGGGAGCGGTGGTTGCCCGAGCAGCACTCGACCCGGCGCAGCGACTTCGCTCGCGACCGCGCGCGGCTGCTGCACTCGAGCGCGCTGCGCAGGCTGGCCGCCAAGACCCAGGTGCTCAGCCCGACGGCCGGGCTCGACTTCGCGCGCAACCGGCTGACGCACTCCCTCGAGGTTGCTCAGGTCGGCCGCGAGCTCGCCTCGAGCCTCGGCCTTGACCCGGACGTGGTCGACACGGCGTGCCTGGCGCATGACATCGGACACCCGCCGTTCGGGCACAACGGCGAGCGGGCCCTGGCCGAGTGGTCGAGCGATATCGGCGGGTTCGAAGGCAACGCGCAGACCCTGCGGCTGCTCACGCGACTCGAGCCGAAGGTGTTCGGCGGCGACGGGCATCCGTACGGCCTCAACCTGACCCGTGCCAGCCTCGACGCGAGCTGCAAGTACCCGTGGCCGGCGTCATCCTCCGTGGCCGACCCCAGCGGACGCGCCAAGTTCGGTTTCTACGCCGACGACGAGCCGGCGTTCCACTGGCTGCGCGAGGGGGCACCGGAGCGCGTGAAGTGCATCGAGGCCCAGGTGATGGACCTCTCCGACGACATCGCGTACTCGGTGCACGACTTCGAAGACGCTGTCGTGAACGGGTACATCGACGTCGCCGCGCTCGGCCGGCGGGTCGACCACGACGCGCTTGTCAGCTCCATGTACGAATGGATCGGCGGAGAGATCGGGCACGATGAGCTCATCGCCGCCTTCGATCGGCTGGACAGCCTGGATGTCTGGCTCGACGACTGGGACGGCTCGCGTCGCGCGCAGGCGCGGCTGAAGAACCTGACGAGCCAGCTCATCGGCCGTTTCGCGGTCTCCTCGGCACGTGCCACGAAGGAGGCTTTCCCGCAGTCGAGCCTCATCCGCTTCGGAGCCGACGTGGTGGTGCCGCGGGAGATTCAGGCGGAGATCGCCGTTCTGAAAGGCATCGTCGCGACGTTCGTGATGTCGCGCAACACGCGCCAGCCGATCTACGCCAGGCAGCGCACGATGCTCGCCGAGCTTGCTGACGTGCTGCTGACCACCGGTGAGGCGAACCTCGATCCCGGATTCGCGGAGGACTGGCGGCGGGCATCCGATGATGCCGCGCGCAAGCGCGTGGTCGTCGACCAGGTCGCGAGCCTGACCGACCAGTCGGCGATCTCCTGGTACGAGCGCCTCGCACACAAGTAGTGCACAGGCCGGTGTCGTCCGCGCGAACACTCTAAACTCAACGCCATGGCGGGCCGTATTCGACAGAGCGATGTCGAAGAGGTCAAGGCCAGAACGAACCTCGCCGACATCGTCGGCGACTACGTCACCCTCAAGTCCGCCGGTGTGGGCTCCCTGAAGGGCCTCTGCCCGTTCCACGACGAGCGCAGCCCGAGCTTCCAGGTGCGCCCGCAGGTCGGCCTCTACCACTGCTTCGGCTGCGGCGAGGGCGGCGACGTGTACGAGTTCCTGATGAAGATGGACCACGTCACGTTCAGCGAGGCCGTTGAACGTCTCGCCGCGCGCATCGGCTACAGCCTGCACTACGAGGACGGCGGGCCCGCAGCGGCGGAGTCCGGCAACCGTGCACGGCTCATCGCCGCGAACGCGGCCGCCGAGGAGTTCTTTCGAGAACGACTCGGCGCGCCCGATGCGGAGGCCGCCCGTCGCTTCCTCGGGGAACGGGGCTTCGATCCCATCGCGGCAGAGCGCTTCGGCGTCGGCTTCGCCCCGAACGCATGGGATGCCCTGGGCGCCCATCTGCGCGGCCGCGGCTTCACGGGCGACGAGCTGGCGGCATCCGGTCTCGTCTCCACGGGCGAGCGCGGCAGTTCGTACGACAGGTTCCGCGGCCGGGTGATCTGGCCCATCCGCGATGTCACCGGCCAGACCGTCGGGTTCGGCGCGCGCAGGCTTCTCGACGACGACAAGGGACCGAAGTACCTGAACACGCCTGAGACCGCGATCTACCACAAGGCGCAGGTGCTGTACGGGCTCGACTTGGCAAAGCGGGAGATCTCGCGCTCGCACCGGGTCGTCGTGGTGGAGGGCTACACGGATGTGATGGCGTGCCACCTCGCGGGCGTCGACACGGCGGTGGCCACGTGCGGCACGGCATTCGGCGTCGACCACATCAAGGTGCTGCGTCGTGTGCTCGGCGACGACAGCGGGCTCGGTGAGGTGGTGTTCACATTCGATCCCGACGAGGCGGGACAGAAGGCCGCGTTGCGGGCCTTCGGCGAGGAGCAGCGGTTCGCCGCGCAGACCTATGTGGCCGTGGGCCCCGATGGGCTCGACCCGTGCGATCTGCGGCTCAAGCAGGGCGACGCCGCCGTGCGCCGCATGGTGGATGCGAAGCGACCCATGTTCGAGTTCGTCATCCGCCAGGCGCTGAGCAAGTACGACCTGGAGACCGTCGAGGGCCGGGTCGCCGCGCTACGCGAGTGCGCGCCGATCGTGGCGGGAATCCGTGACGCAGCCCTGCGGCCCGGCTACACGAGGCAGCTGGCACGGATGCTCGGTGCCGAGCTCGGCGAGGTGCAGTCCGCTGTGCAGGCTGCACTGCGACGCACATCGGGAGCACAGACGGGGCGCGGTGCAGGCCGGGACGAGCGCCGCGGAGAGCACGATGCCCGCTCTCGCCCCGGCGACCGCGACCCGTACGACCGCCGTGGACAAGATGAGCCCGGCTCGCGCGAGCCGGACGTCTCGCTGGCGAGCATCGGTTCCGACCCGGCAACCCGGCTCGAGCGCGAAGCGCTGATGGCGGTGCTGCAATATCCGCAGCACGTCGGCGCGCAGCGTGCGGGCGCGGTCGCGCACGCTGGTTTCTCGAATGCCTCGCTCGCGGTCGTGCGCGACGCGATCGCGGCGAACGCCGACGCGTACGGCGCATCCGCCTGGGTGGAGCGCGTCGCGCGCGACGTTCCGCCGCCGTTCGCGGGCCTGGTCAGACAACTCAGCGTCGCGCCCATCCCGGCGCGCGACGAAGCCGGCGCGGCGGCGTTCGCGACCTCGGTGACGGCGTCGCTGCTCGACCGCGACCTGCTCCGACGCAAGGCGGATGCCCTCGGCCGGCTCCAGCGCACCGATCCCGGCGACCGTGACGCGGTGGCGGGCATCCAGCGCGAGCTCGTGCAGATCGACGCGGACAGGGTACGGCTCCGCGGCGAGTGACGCCCTCACCGCCAACGGTGTCCCTAATAGGCTGATTCTCATGCCCGCCGGAGTCACCGAATGACCGCACAGACCTACCGCGACCCGATCGTGCTCGATGACCTCTCGGCGGAGTACCCGTCGCACGGGGCGTCCGCGGGATGCGTCGCCCTGCGCGGCATCAGCCTGCGCGTGCGGCCCGACGAGGTGCTGAGCATCCTTGGCGAGAGCGGCTCGGGCAAGAGCACCCTGGCACGCATCGTCTCCGGTCGAGCGGGTGCCGACGGCGGAGCGGCGCCGAGGATCACCGGAGGCGACGCCACGGTGATGGGCCACTCGATCAGGAGGCTGCGCTCCCGCGACCGCAGCACGCTCACATTCCACGTCGGCTATCTACGACAGGACGCCGGAACTCGCCTCGACCGGGCGCTGACCGTCTCCGAGCTGGTCTCCGCGCCGATCTACGAGCGGGACAAGCACTTCAGCAGGCGGGAGGCGGGCGTGCGTGTCGCTTCGCTGCTCGATTCGGTGCAGCTGCCGCTCGGCGCGCTCGACAAGTACCCGTACGAGCTGAGCAGTGGCCAGCGGCAGCGGGTGGCGATCGCGCAAGCGCTCGTGCTCGGGCCGAGCGTGCTGGTCGCCGACGAGCCGACGGCAGGCATCGACGTTACCGTGCGGGACTCCGTCGTCGACCTTCTGGCTAGGCTGCACGGTGAGCACGATTTCGCTGCCGTCATCGTCAGCCACGATGCGCGCGTTCTGCGGCACGCGACCGCGACAGTGGCTGTGCTCCAGTCCGGATCGCTGGTCGGATACGGCACCATGGAAGACGTCTTCACCGCGCCGACTCACCCTTACGTGGCGCAGCTCGCCGAGGCGCTCCGCCTGAGCGAATGACCGCGGTTCCGGCGCTGCGCCCGACACTGGCTGTCGATTTGTCCAGGCGCCGCGCTTTGGTAAAGTAGGTGAGCCCCGCGGGGGCATTCCTCCATAGCTCAATTGGCAGAGCAGCCGGCTGTTAACCGGCAGGTTCTTGGTTCGAGTCCAAGTGGGGGAGCGTCAAGGCCTCGCCGCAGGTAATGCGGCGGGCATACGGTCGAAGCGTCATGAATCACGCGGTCGACATCTTCCAGGGCCAGGGTTGGCTCCAGGTGGGCGAGCTTGTACTCGCGTTCGTGCTCAGCGCACTCGTCGGTCTCGAGCGACAGCTGCGCGGCAAGAGTGCAGGACTTCGAACTCAGGCGATCGTCGGAACATCCGCAGCACTCTTCCTGCTGGTGAGCAAGTACGGCTTCGCCGATGTTCTGGGCCCGCACGTCACGCTCGACCCGTCACGAGTCGCGGCGCAGATCGTCACCGGCATCGGGTTCCTCGGCGCAGGCCTCATCCTCACCCGGCGCGGTGCCGTGCACGGGCTGACCACGGCGGCGTCCGTGTGGGAGACCGCCGCGATCGGCATGGCCGCGGGAGCGGGACTCTGGGTGCTCGCATTGGCCGTGACCGCCTTGCACTTCGTGATCGCGTACGGGCTCACGGCCGTCACGCGCCTTCTACCGCGCGGCCGCAACGCCCAGGTGCAGCTGGAGGTGGTCTACCGCGACGGAAGAGGACTTCTCCGTGACGTTCTGACCGCGATCACCGGCAACGGCTGGGTGGTCAGCCGCACCGACCATCACCCGGCAGGTGACGGTCTGGCCGCCGTACTGCTGGAGCTGCGTGGCCCGGATGACGCGACCCCGCTCATCGACGCGCTCACCGGCATCGACGGTGTCAGCAGCGTGCAGCTGGTCTCCGAAGACGACCTGGAGTAGCCGTCAGGGCCCACAGGACTGAGTAGCGTTGCCGTCATGTCCGATCCCTCCGACCTGCTCATCACCGCCGACGATCTCGCAGCTGCGCTGGAGAACGCCGCGTCCGGCGGCCGCCCGGTGAGGCTACTCGACGTTCGGTGGCGGCTGGACGTGCCGGATGGGCGCCCTGCCTACCTCGCCGGGCACCTTCCAGGCGCCGTGTACGTGGACCTCGACACCCAGTTGGCGAAGAAGGGGGATGCCAAGGAGGGCCGGCATCCGCTGCCACCCATCGAGCAGTTCGAGGCGGATGCCCGCTCCTGGGGAGTCGACGACGGCGACCTGGTGGTCGTCTATGACGATCTCGGCAACATGTCCGCCGCCCGCGCGTGGTGGCTCCTGCGGTATGCCGGATTCGACGAGGTACGGATGCTCGACGGCGGCTTGCGCGCATGGCTCGCCTCGGGTCGCGAGCTCGAGTCCGGAGTCGCACAGCAGGCGCCCGGCAGCGTGTCGCTGAGCTACGGCCACCTCCCGGTCGTCTCGATGGACGAGGCGCTGCGCGTGGCACATGACGGTGTGCTGCTGGATGCCCGCGCCCCGGAACGATACCGGGGCGAGACCGAGCCGATCGACCCGCGCGCCGGCCACATCCCTGGGGCGCGGAATACGCCGACGACGGCCAACGTCGACTCCTCGGGGCGATTCCTCAGCGTGGACGAGCTGCGGCAGCGGTTCGAGGCGGCCGGTGTCACCGGCGACCGGGCGATTGCCACGTACTGCGGCTCCGGCGTGACGGCGGCACACAACGCCGCCGCTCTGATGCTCGCGGGGTTCCGGCCCGCTCTCTATCCGGGATCGTGGAGCCAGTGGTCGCAGCACGCCGACCGTCCGATCGCGACGGGCGATGAGCCGACTGCAGGCGTGCGGGCGGTACTCCGCGGGGAGTAGTCGCGACCGCCCGGCGGCCGACGGCCTGGACGCGGTCGCTGGCTAGCATGAGGAGATGCCGTACCCGCCCTGGCTGCGCACCGGGCCCGAGCCGGCGCCTGAGATCCGCTCACGCCGCTCATGGCGTGCCCGGGTCTTCGCCACCGCCCTGAGCGTCTTCGTTCAGCTTCCAGGGCTCGCGTTCGCATTCGGCGGCGCCTGGCACCATGCCCGCGGAACGGTCGATCTGGTGTCAGCCGGATCGGTCGTTCTCGGGATAGCGGCCGCGGCGCTTCTGCTGCTCCCATCGCGCAGGGCCGGTGTGATCGCCGTCGCGACCCTCGCGGTTCCGGCCATCGCGCTGGCACCGGGTCCGCCTGCCGCCGCGCTCGCGGTCGCGATCGCCGTCGCGCGGGCCGTGCTCGGTGGCGCGTCGATGTGGGCGTGGTGCACTTTGGCCGGCCTCGGGCTGGTCGGAATCGGCTGGATTCTGGCGCAGGGCGGCGGTGCTGCGGGCATCCGGGTGCTCGCCGTCACCGTCGCGCTCTGTGTGGTCGCGGCCGCTGCGAGCGGTGCGAGCGGGAGGCGCGAGCGTTTCCGAACCGCGGCGCGCGAGGAAGCCTCCCGCCGGCGATCGGCCGCCGAGGAGGAGCGACTGCGCATCGCCAGGGAGCTGCACGACGTTCTCGCTCACTCGCTCTCGCAGATCAGCGTGCAGGCGGGCGTCGGCCTCCACCTGTTCGACGACGACCCGGAGAGCGCGAGGCAGAGCCTGCGCTCCATCCGAGAGACGAGCGCGACCGCCCTGGACGAGGTGCGCGGAGTGCTCGGGATGCTCCGGCAGTCCGACGATCCGGCTGAGGCATCCGCTCCCCGGCGCCCAGAGCCGACGCTGCACGCGCTTCCTGCGCTGCTTGAGGAGACCCGCCGTCTCGGGCTACGCGTGGAAGCCCTCGGGGAGGTCGCGACCGGTGCGTGGACCGGCGATCCGTCCGTGTCGGCAGCCATCCAGACCGCCGCATACCGCATCGTCCAGGAATCGCTGACGAATGTGCGCCGCCATGCCTCGACCACCTCCGTCGTGGTCGAGGTGTCGATCCGAGCGGACGCCCTGATCGTCCGTATCGAGAACGGGCCGGCCCGGGAGTCCGCCGCCAGCGAGGCCGACGACCGGAGGGCACCCGGCCGGGGCATCCTGGGGATGCGAGAGCGAGCGGCAGCCCTCGGCGGCACACTGGAGGCCGGGCCGACTGCGATCGGCGGGTTCAGGGTGATCGCACGTCTGCCCGTGATCCCACGAGGGGGACGCCCAGCCGCACCGAAAGAGGAGACAGCGTGATCCGCGTCGTACTGGCCGATGATCAGCAGCTCGTGCGCGCCGGATTCCGTGCGCTGCTCGACCACGAGCCCGACATCGAGGTGGTGGGGGAGGCATCCACCGGGCGAGACGCCGTGGCCCTGGTGCGACGGGAGCGTCCGGATGTCGTGCTCATGGACATCCGGATGCCCGACGGCGACGGCCTCTGGGCGACGTCGGAGATCGTGGGCGATGAAGCGCTGCAGGACGTTCACGTCGTCATCGTCACCACGTTCGAGCTCGATGAGTACGTGTCGGAAGCGATCAGGGCCGGAGCCAGCGGCTTCCTGGTGAAAGACACCGACCCTGTCGAACTCATCCGCTCGGTGAGGGTAGCGGCGGCCGGCGACGCGCTTCTGTCGCCCGGGGTGACCAAACGCCTGCTCTCACGTCTGGCCGGGTCGGTGCGTCCCGAGGTGACCGCCGCCGTGCTCGAGCCGCTCACCGAGCGGGAGCGCGAGGTGCTCGCCCTCGTCGCAGAGGGCCTCAGCAATGCGGAGATCGGCGTTCGGCTCTTCATGAGCCCGCTCACGGCGAAGACGCATGTGTCGCGCATCCTCACGAAACTCGACGCGCGCGACCGCGTGCACCTCGTGGTCATCGCCTACGAGTCGGGACTCGTTGCACCCGGCCGGTTCTGAGCCTTCCGGCGTGCTCCCATGGTGCACTGCTCGTGCTCCCATGGGAGCAGGAGGATGCCTCCCGCTGGCGGACGCGCCCACCCCAGTCCCCGCAGGAACCTGGAATCGGCTCGAACCGGGCCCGTTCACGTATCAGAAAGGTTCTCTCATCATGGTCAGCGCACTCTTGTCGACTGCGAGCGCCGCACCCCTCGCGGTCGCGGCGCACTGGGGCGGCCCGTGGGCCGGGGGATTCTTCCCGTTCTTCCCGCTGTTCTTCCTCATTCCGATCTTCTGGATCCTCGTGATCGCACTGATCGTCTTCCTCGTCACCAGGCGCCGCAGGGCGTACTGGCGCGAACACGGCCCTTCGGGCCAGTTCGGCCCGTACGGGAGCTGGGCGGCGAGCAGCAACGCGGAGTCGACTCTCGCCGAGCGCTTCGCGCAGGGCGACATCGACGAGGTGGAGTACCGCAAGCGCCTCGAGGTGCTGCGGGCGAACCGTCCAGGGCCCTCGCCCCGCTGAGGATCAGCCCGCCGGCGCAGCATCCGCTGTCGCCGGCGGGTGCTCAATCCTCGAGATGGTCGACACCGGGAAGCCAGCTCTGGCCCGGAACACCCCAGCCGCGCTTGCGTTCCACCTTCGCCGCGGTGCGTGCGTGGCCGTCGGTGAGCCGGTCAACGTACAGAAGTCCGTCGAGATGGTCGTACTCGTGCTGGAAGATCCGCGCGAGCCAGCCGTCCGCTCGCACCTCGAACGGCTTCTCCTCCAGGTCGACGGCCTGCAGGATCGCCCGCGGGGCTCGTCGGAGCGGGAATCTCTCGCCCGGGAAAGACAGGCATCCTTCGGACTCCGTCTCGGGGTCCGCGTCGCCGGCGGGCACGGGGGCGATCCAGAGGGTCGGGTTGATGGCGACCCCGCGGTGCCGCTCGTCGGAGTCATCTGTCCAGTCGAAGACGAAGAGCCGCCTCGCCACACCGATCTGCGGGCCGGCCAGCCCCACACCGGGGGCGGCCGCCATCGTGTCGTACATGTCCTGCACCAGTTCGCGCAGGCCGGAGTCGAACTCCGTCACCTCGGTCGCCGGAGCGTGCAGCACGGGATCTCCGCAGATGCGGATGGGAAGAACGGCCATTCGACCAGGGTATCGGCGCGCATTGACGTTAGGGTCGTGTGGTGATCTTCGACCTGGCGGCAGCGTCCGGCGACCTCACTGCTCTGCAGCCGCGCCAGTTCATCGGCATCCCGATCGCCCTGGTCGGCGCCGTTTTCCTCTCCCTCGGCGCGCAACTGCAGCACCGAGGCGTGACAAAGGTCGAGCGGCACACCGAGCACGACGGTCGTGGCGGGCTTCAGCTGAAGCAGTTGACCTTGCTTCTGGCCAGGCCGTCCTGGGTGCTGGGCACTGTGATGCTGGGCCTGGCCATCGTGCTCCAGCTGACGAGCCTGGCGTTCTCGCCGCTGATCGTCGTGCAACCGCTCGGCGCGGTCTCTCTTGTGATCACGGCGATCATCAACGCCAGGGTGAGCGGTAACCGGTTGAACAAACGCACGATTCTGGCGATCTGCCTCTGCGTGGGCGGTGTCGGAGCGTTCGTGGTCGTGGCCGCGTTCGCCGCACGCGAGGTTCCGGTCACCGAGAGCGACCTCGTCGAGATCCTCATCGTGCTCGGCATCGTGCTCGTGCTGTGCGGAGTGGCGTTCGGCGTCTTCCGGTCCCGACTGCCCGCTATCGGGTACGTGGTGGGGGCCGGTGTGCTCTACGGCTTCGTGGCGACACTGGCGAAGTCCGTCATCTCGCGAATCGAGCAGCAGGAGTTCGATGTGCTCACGCTGTTCTGCGTGCTGGCGCTTCTGGCCGCAGTCGGGCTCGGCGCCTACTTCGTGCAGAACGCGTACGCCTCCGGCCCGCCCGACCTCGTCATCGCCGGTCTGACGGTGATCGATCCGCTCATCGCGGTCACGATCGGCATCGCCATCCTCAACGAGGCCGCGGGTGCGCAGCTGTGGCAGATGCTCGCCTTCCTCCTTTGTGGGGCCATCGCGATTGTCGGTGTCTTCCTGCTCGCTCGCGTGCATCCGGGTGTGCGCACGTACGACGACGCGGCGGAGCCGGAGAACCCGCACAGGGCGGGCTCTGCATAGACTGGGGCGTTGTAATCCCGCCCGGTCTCGACTCCCGGTGCGATGATCATGCCGACGCCCCCGCCTACGGCATGGAGAGCATGAAGAGAAGGACGACTCCTTGACGGATTCACGCGAACCGGTTGCGGAGCCCTCGCCTCCCGCGGAGGCGCAGCGCAAGCCCTTGAAGGTGCTGATCGGTGTCGACACGTTCGCACCGGACGTGAACGGAGCGGCACGGTTCGCGGAGCGACTGGCCGCCGGCCTTGTCGAGCGCGGGCACGAGGTTCACGTGATGGGACCTTCGGCTGGACGCCGGCATGGCACCTGGATCGAAGAGCATGAGGGCCAGCGGATGATCATGCACCGGCTGTACAGCTTGCGCTGGCGCCCGCACCCCTGGCTCCGGTTCGCCATGCCGTGGACCATCAGGCGCAACAGCGCGCGCGTGCTCGAGGAGGTGCGGCCCGACGTGGTGCACTTCCAGTCGCCCGTCATCGTGGGCCGCGGGCTGTCCATCGAGGCGCAGAAGCGGGGCATCCGCCTCATCGGCACCAACCACCTGATGCCGGAGAACATGGTCGAGTTCTCGCTCATTCCCTCGTGGCTGCAGAAGTGGTCCGTGCGGATCGCATGGAAGGGCGCGGCGCGCACGTTCCGGCGGGCGGAAGCGGTCACGACCCCCACCCATAAGGCCGCGCAGTTCCTCGAGGAGCACACGGGACTTCGCGACGTGTACGCCGTGTCGTGCGGTGTGGATGCCCACAAGTACACAGCCGACTTCCAGCCGCGCACGGAGAACCGCATCATCTTCGTCGGTCGTGTCACGGGCGAAAAGCAGATCGACGTACTGGTGCGTGCGATGAGCATGCTTCCCGATGACCTGGACGCGAAGCTGGAGATCGTGGGCGACGGTGATCAGCGCAAGCACCTCGAGCAGCTCGCCGAACAGCTCGGCCTCCGCGACAGGGTCACCTTCACCGGCTACGTCTCGGACGACGAACTACGTGAGGCCTATACGCGCGCTACCGTCCTCGCCATGCCATCGGTCGCGGAACTCCAGTCGATCGTGACGATGGAGGCCATGGCCTCCGCGCTGCCGGTCGTCGCCGCCGACGCCATGGCGTTGCCGCACCTCGTGCATGACGGGCAGAACGGGTACCTGTTCAAGCCCGGAAACGTACAGGATCTCGCCGACAAGCTCGAGAAGGTGCTGCGCATGCCGCACGACGAACTCACCGCAATGAAGAAGGAGTCCCTCCGGCTCATCGCGGCCCACGACATCCAGCGAACGCTGAACACTTTCGAGTGCCTGTATCGTGGTGAAGCGGTGCCCGACCTCGTCACCGACGACGTCGCACCGGCCGACGCGGAGTGACCGCGTCGCGCCTCACGGGGCGGTAGCTCAGCTGGTTAGAGCATCGGACTCATAATCCGCCGGTCACGGGTTCAAGTCCCGTCCGCCCTACTGGTACCGATGAACGGGCCATGCGCCGGCTGCATGGCGCCGGCTCAACCTGTGAGACCGCACACGCTGGGCATCCAGTTCGTGTGATGGCCGTCCGCGACATGTGCGGCTGCTGTCACGTTTCTGAATACGCCGCTCAGTAGTGCCGGGCAGTCAGATGCGCGGGGAAGAATCGAGTCCGGCCGACAAGCATGCCGGAGCGGAGGCGACACATGGGCATCCGACGTCCGCCGTCGTCTCCGTTCAGGTCGTGCCCGTGTCGGCCGTCGCCGTGTCGCTCGCATGCCCTAGGGTGGGCGGTCGGATGACAGCTTCACGCCCAGAAACACGCACCGGATCGTCGGGTTCACGACTGCTACGCGGAGCACTCGACGGTGCCTCCACCGTGCCGTTCACCATCGCCTACCTGGTGGTCGTCACGGTCGTCACCATCATCGTGAGCACCCCCTCCGGTGTGCGTGCTCCGATTCGACGGATGCTCGCCACCGGCTTCGACCCGCTCGGGTTGTGGGGCCACTGGTGGAGCCCTGTCACCTCGCTGATCATCGCCACCGACTACGTGGCCCTCGCGTTCGCCCTGGTGCTCGGCGGAATCGCCCTGGCGATCAGCGAACGCCGCATGGGAACCTGGCGCACGGTGCTCGCGTTCTTCGCCACCGCCGTCGCAGCCGACGTGCTCGGCGCCACCGTGCAGACCGTGATCGGTTCGGCAGGCGGCATGTTCAACGAAGGCGTTCTCGACACACTCGTGCTCGACCCGCTGACAGGTGCGGCCGGCGCCGTCATGACGGCGAGTGCGTTCGCGTCGGTGCGCACCAGGCGACGCATCCGAGTGCTCGCAACCGTGATCGTGCTGATGTTCCTGCTCTACCGTGGCGGCCCTGTCGACATTTATCGCGCGCTGGCGGTGCTGATCGGATACGCGCTGGGACTGGTTCTGAACCCGTCCGGCAGATCGCGCAAGTGGGGGTGGAGCTCCCACCACGAGGTACGCGTGCTGATGGCGTCGGTCGTTGCCACCGGAGCAATCGGGCCGATCATTGCGGCGTTGTCGATGCATCCGCATGGCCTGCTCGCGCCGCTCGCACTGCTGCTCGACAACGGCTCGTCCTCTGACCCGCAAGGGCTGCGCGCGTGCACGGTATACGCGGTGAGCCGCTCCTGCGTGCACGCGATCACGCTGGAACGCATCGGCTCGTTCGGCCCGATCGTGTTGAGCGTGCTGCCCCTGCTCATGCTCGTTCTGGTGACCTGGGGCCTCGCCAGGGGTCGCCGCTTCGCCGTCGGACTCGGCATCGCGATGAACGCGCTGCTCGCGTTCTGCGCCGCGTACTACCTCGGTTTCCTGCCCCGCATCGGCATCCCCGGCGTCCAGCGTCTGCCGGATCACGGTTCCTGGGGTGTGGTCGCGACCCTCGGCGCGACGGTGGTCGCCCCGATAGTGACGGCGGTACTGCTGTTCGCCACTCGGCGAAGCTTCACCGTCGTGCCGACGAGACGCTCGATCGTGCGCTATCTCACCATCGTGGTGGTGAGCGTCGGCGCACTGATCGTGCTGTACGTGGGACTCGGCTGGGCGTTGCGCACGATCGCCTTCGACCGGCCGATCAGCATCGCCGATCTGCTGCTCGACGCGGTCGAGCGCTTCATACCCGTCGCGTTCCTGCACCGGGAGATACCGGACTTTCTGCCGTCGTCTCTGGCCGGTCGCATCCTGTACCACGGCGTCGGGCCGCTGTTCTGGCTCATCGCGATCGGTGCCGCGATTCCTCCGCTGCTCGCCCGTCCGGCGTCGTCGGTTCACGATGCTTACCGGGCCAGGCGCATCCTCAAGCAGTACGGTGGCGACCACCTGTCGTTCATGACGACCTGGCCGTACACCTCGTACTGGTTTGGACCGGAGGGGCGCACTGCCGTCGGCTACCGGGTCGTCGGGGGCGTGGCGATCACGATCGGAGCGGCGTTCGGCGATCCGGGTCGCGTGGCGGATGCCATGGCCGGGTTCGCACGCTACTGCGACGACCGAGGTTGGACGCCTGCGTTCTACAGCGTTGATGCGGGGGAGTGGGATGCCCATTTCGCCTCGATCGGCTGGGATCGTCTCGTCGTGGCAGAGGAGGCCGTGATCGCGCCGCAGTCCTGGAGCACGACCGGTAAGAAGTGGCAGGACATCCGCACGGCCATCAATCGGGCGAAACGCGACGGCTACACGCTGGAGTGGACGAGGCACGTCGACCTGTCGCGGGAGACGACGCGGCAGGTCGCGGACCTCTCCGAGCAATGGGTCGCTCAGAAGGAGCTCCCCGAGATGGGCTTCACGCTCGGCGGACTCGACGAACTGCACGATCGCGACGTCGCACTCCTACTGGCCAGGGACGGTGAGGGCGTCATTCAGGCGGTGACGAGCTGGATGCCCGGCTATCGCGATGGCCGGGTGCACGGCTTGACGCTTGACTTCATGCGGCGTCGCATCGACGGGCCGAACGGCGTGATGGAGTACGTGATCGCCGGCGCCGCCGAACGTGCGCGCGAGGACGGCATGGACTACCTCAGCCTCTCCGCTGCGCCTCTTGCGCGGACGACGACCGCGGACGCACCCGACAGTGCGGTGGAAGCCGTGCTGACAATGCTCGCCTCCTCTCTGGAGGCGATGTACGGCTTCCGCTCGCTCCTGTCATTCAAGCGCAAGTTCCAGCCGGAGCTCCGGCCGCTCATCCTTGCCTACCCCGACCCGGTAGCGCTGCCTGCGATCGGCCTCGCCCTGCTCCGGGCCTACCTGCCAGGCCTGACCGTGCGCGACGCCATGGCTCTGCTCGGACGCCAGCGCAGCGAACCCGCTGCAGCGCGCTGATGCCCTCCTATCTCGTCGCACGTCGCACTGCCGACGGCACCGCTGTCACCGAGATGGACGCCGACGGCGCGGAGCGCGCCACTTCGAGACTGGCCGCCGCCGAGTGGCCGGAGTACCTGCGGCGCACGGAGTCGACCCAGCCGCGCTGGGTCTGGAACAGCACGCGCTCGTGGTACCCGCGACTCCTCGCCGAAGGCATCCGGGTGGCTCGATGCGTCGACCTTGCCCTGTGCGGCACGATCCTGCGGGGCGCAGCTGCAGTCGCCCACACGGCGCTGCACGACGCGCTACCGCCGTGGCCCGGGCATATACCGGCACCGGAGGCCGCAACCGACGACGCACTCTTCCGCCTCGACGACCCCGCCCCAAGCCAAACTCAGACGGATGAGGTGGAAGAGCTGCGGGCCCAGCTGGGCGCCGTCGCATCCATCGACGATCGACCCACGGCATCCCGCATGCGTCTTCTCCTGGCCGCCGAGTCCGCCGGCTCGCTCGTCGCCGCGGAGCTCCGGCACGCCGGCCTTCCATGGCGGGCCGACGTGCACGAGCGTCTGCTCACCGAACTGCTCGGTCCCCGCGACCGGCTCGGCGGGCGCCCCGAGCGCATGGAGGAACTGGTCGCGCAGATCCGTACCGGGTTGGATGCCCCGCTGCTCAACCCGGACTCGCCCGGTGAGCTGGTGAAGGCACTGCAACGGGCCGGCATCAACGCATCCAGCACACGAGCCTGGGAGCTGCGCGAGGTCGAGCATCCTGCCATGCCCGCGCTGCTGGAGTACAAGAAGCTCTCCAGGCTGTACGCCGCGAACGGCTGGGCATGGCTGGATGCCTGGGTGCACGACGGGCGCTTCCGTCCCGATTACCTGCCCGGTGGCGTGGTGACCGGGCGCTGGGCGACGAGCGGGGGCGGTGCCCTGCAGCTGCCGAAGCAGGTGCGCGGCGCAGTGGTCGCGGACCCGGGCTGGAAGCTCGTCGTCGCGGATGCCGCCCAGCTCGAGCCACGCATCCTCGCCGGGCTCGCCCATGACGAACGGATGGCGGCCGCAGGGCGCGGGCGCGACCTCTACGACGGCCTCGTCGCATCCGGCGTCGTCGACAGCAGGCAGCATGCCAAGGTCGGCATGCTGGCGGCCATGTACGGCGGCACGACCGGTGACGGCGCGCGAGTTCTGCCGCGACTCGCGCGAGCCTATCCGCAGGCGGTATCGCTGGTTGCCGAAGCGGCAGCCGCCGGAGAGCGCGGCGAACGGGTGAGCACGCTGCTCGGCCGCACATCCCCTCTGCCTTCGGAGGAGTGGTTCGGGGGCCAGCGCGCCGCGTCGCTCCCCGGTGCGACGGCCGACCAGGAGCGCCGTGCGCGCTCCCGCGCGCGGGACTGGGGTCGCTTCACCCGCAACTTCGTCGTGCAGGGCACCGCTGCGGAGTGGGCGCTGTGCTGGATGGCCGAGCTGCGCAACCGGCTTGTCGAGATCGTCGGCGATGTGCCTTCTCGTGCGGCGCCCCCGTTCGACCGCAGCCCTCACCTCGTCTATTTCCTGCACGACGAGGTGGTGGTGCACGCTCCCGCAGCCGTTGCTGAGCAGGCCGCCACCGCCGTCCGGGATTCGGCGCGAGCGGCCGGGCGTCTCTTGTTCGGCGATTTCCCGGTCGAGTTCCCGCTCAGCGTCGCCGTGGTGGACAGTTACGACCAGGCGAAGTGACGCAATATCCGGCCGTCTCCACGCGTTGCAGTCCCTAGCGCAGCAAGAGCACCGACGAGTCGCAATACACGAACGCAGTCGATAGCAGAGGATGGATTCATGACCGACACCGCCGCAGCATCCACGACCGATCCCGCCCAGCTCCTGAAGAACTTCCACGAGCGCAGGGAGTACTCGGTGGTGCAGCCGAACGGCAATCTCGCTCTGGTGAACACGCAGTGGATCACGGATGCCGCACCCCAGCCGGTGTGGGGCGCCGCGGGTCTCTGGTCGCCGCTGCCCGCTGGCGGGTCAGGGCTCAAGGTGACAGCGACCGCGGCAGACGGGGTCGTCGTCGACGGCAAAACGGTCGACGGTGAGGCGATCGTTCGCGGCAAAGACACCGACGATCCGAGCACGATTGCCTTCAGCGACACGGTCACGGGAACCGTCATCGGCAACGAAGCAGGCGAGTACGCGCTCCGGGTCTGGGACATCCGGTCCGAGGGCATCCAGGAGTTCGGCTCGATCGACGTCTTCCCGTACAACCCGGAGTGGGTCATCCAGGCGACGTTCACCCCGGTCGAGGGCTTGTCCGTCGGCTTCGAGCACCTGAAAGACGAGGGAGCCACCCGCGAGCTGGCGATCCCCGGCGAGATCACGTTCAGCAAAGACGGCGCCGATTACAACCTCGCCGCGTTCAAGGCGGGCCGCGCCCTCCAGCTGGTCTTCTCGGATGCCACGAGCGGCGACGACACGTACTCCGTCGGCCGGTTCCTGTTCGTCGCGCCGAACCCGGACGGCACGATCACTCTCGACTTCAACCGGGCCATCCTGCCGCCGTGCGCCTTCAGCTACGCGTTCAACTGCCCGATGCCGCCGAAGCAGAACCGGTTCGCCGTGCGCATCGAGGCGGGGGAGAAGAACGTGCTGAAGAAGGACGGCTCCCTGCTGCACGAATTCTGATTCGGGCCGGGAGCGCTCGCGGCCGACGGAGGCCGGCAGCGGGTGCCCGCGGTCAACCGAGAGGATCGGCCTCGCTCGCCCTGCGCAGCAGCTCGTCGCGCTCACGTTCGTTCGCGGTCAGGGACGCCGCGCTCAAGAATGCCCTGCGTGCCTCGGAGAGCCGCCCGAGCCGCTCCAGGAGGTCGCCGCGCACGGCAGGCAGCAGCGCGTACCTGGACAGCGACTTCTCCGAGCTGAGCGGCTCGAGCGCGTCCAGGCCCGCCTGCGGGCCGTACGCCATGCCCACTGCGACGGCGCGATTCAGTCCGACGACGGGTGACGGCATCCGCTCCACGAGCGCGTCGTAGAGTCCGGCGATCTGTGGCCAGTCGGTGTCGTCGGCAGTGGGCGCGGTGGCGTGGCACGCGGCGATCGCGGCCTGCAGTGCGTACGGGCCGCGCGGACCGCCGAGCGCATCCGCCCGCCGCAGCGCGGCGAGGCCGTGAGCGATCAGCAGCCGGTCCCACGCGGTGCGGTCCTGCGACGTCAAGGGCACGGCCGCGCCATCAGAAGCACGACGGGCTGCGAACCGGGACGCGTGCAGCTCCATCAGCGCCACGAGCGCGTGAGCCTCTGCTCGGTCCGGCACCAATTCGGCGAGCACACGACCGAGCCGCATCGCCTCCTCGGCCAGAGTGGGACGCATCCATTCGTCGCCGAACGTCGCCGCGTAGCCCTCGTTGAACACGAGGTAGACGACCTCGAGCACCGATCCGAGCCGCTCGTCGAACTCGTCGCGATCCGGCACCTCGAACGGCACGTTCGCCGCCGCGAGTGCTCGTTTCGCCCGAGTGATGCGCTGCCCGATCGTGGCCGGCGGCACGAGGTAGGCGTGAGCGATCTCCTCTGTCGTGAGCCCGCAGAGCACGCGCAGTGCCAGCGCGACCCGCGAGGACGCGGGCAGCACGGGGTGACAGCAGACGAACACCAGGCGCAGCAGGTCGTCGTCGATGCGGGTCTCGTCCGGCTCGACAGCCTCTTCGTCGCCCGCCTCGGCAGCCGCGATCATCGCGTACTTCTCGGCTGCACGCTCGTCACGCCGCCACGCGTCGATTGCGCGTCGCTTGGCCACCGACGTGAGCCAGGCGGCGGGATTGCGCGGGATGCCCGTGCGTGGCCACGACTGCATCGCCTCCACCAACGCGTCCTGGGCGAGATCCTCGGCCCGGCCGAGATCGCCCACCATCCTTGCCAGCGTCGCGACCACCTTGGCCGCCTCCAGGCGCCACACCGTCTCGATCTCCCGGGCGACCGTCGCCGTGTCCGTCGTCACCTCGTCCGATGCCACCGTGCCTCCTTCATCGCGCATTCGCGATCGCGTCGCTACGCACGTCTGTTTCGGATCGTTCCACGATTCCTCGCACTTCGATGCATCCGTCGGTCGCCGGGCACCGTCTGGCCCATTCGACGGCCTCGTCGCGCGACGCGACCTGCAGCATCCACATCGCGATCGGTGGCTCGGAATCCTGCGCGTCGCTGACGTAGCGTCGTTCGCCGTCGCACGAGACGCGCGCGCCTGCATCCAGATCGAGGCGTTCACCCGCCAGCAGAACGCCGGCCCTGATGAGCTGCTCGTCGTAAGCCGCCATGGCCTTTCGTGCCGGCTCGGCCCCAGAGCCGCCGTCGTCCCGTGCGGACGCCCGCAACATCAGCATGTACTTCATTCCCGCATCCCTGCCTCGTGCGTCATCGTCGCGACCTTCGCGCATACATCAGCACTCGTCATGACGTCGAACGGATGCCGCCGGTTTCGACTTCACGAGTGCCGCTGCCCGGATTCGGCTCGCGCTTCCACAGCTGGATCGTGCGATTCCCAGCGCGCCGCGTGATCAAGACGGCGCCCGCCAGCAGATAGAGCGCGCCCTGCGCCTCCAGTAGCGGAAGCAGCCCGGTCATCGGCTGCAGCACACCCGCGGCGAGCAGGCCGATGCCCTGACCGATCGCGCTCACCAGCCCGTATGCAGCGAACGCCGATCCGCGGTCAGCGGCCGTGGTCTGGATGAGGCTGATGTACCCGGTGGCGAGCAGCACGCCGGGCGCGCCGACGAGCATGAACAAGACGACGTAGGGCCAGGTCGCTGTGCTGATCGCCGGCAGGTTCCACACGGTCAACGAGATGATGCCGAATGTGATTGCGCCGATCACGGCGAGCCTTTGCGGCCGGGCCGCCACGGAGAAGAGGCCCAGTGCCGCTCCCGCGGCGATCGAGCCGACTGCCTGGATGCCGCGCAAGAGCCCGACCTCGGCATCCGTGCCGTTCAGGCTGTCGGTGACGAACAGCACGAACAGCACCAGGAACAGGCCCTGCGCCATCGCAGCGAGACCGGCGGAGACGTAGGTCGCACACATCCCACGCTGCCGCAGTGCAGGGAACACCCCGACGCGCACGGGCGCCGTGCCATCCGGTGTCGCCAGGGCGCCCGGAGCTGGAATGTGAGCCCCACCGCCGACGGTGGCATCCATCGCCCGACGGACCCGGTCGTGCGGCGCGCTCCACAACAGCACGGCCGCGAGTATGAAGCTCGCGGCGTCTGCTGCGACGATCACGTCCATCCTCCCGAACGCGAGCAGCGCGCCGCCCAACGGTCCGCCGACCAGGCGCCCGACGTTCTGCGCGAGCCCGATGAGCGCGTTGGCGCTCACCAGACGGTCGGCGGAGACGAGATCGGGCATCCACGAGTCTTTCGCCGGCTCGAAGATCGCAGAGCAGGATGCCTGCAGCACGATCACCGCATACAGCACCGGGATCTGCTCAGCACTCCGTACGAACAGCAGCGGAGCCACGGCGGCCGCCTGCACGAGGGAAACGACGACCAGCAGGCGCCTGCGGTCGAATCGTCCGACTAGCCGTGCCGCCAACGGGGCGAGCAGCACGATCGGCACCAGTTCGAGCACGAACGCGACCGAGGTGCCCAAAGCGGAGCCCGTCAGCCGGTAGACCACGAGGGGGAGGGCGACGAAGAGCATCCAGTCGCCGGTGTCCGACACGAATCCCGCGAGCAGCACCCGTACGAACGCGGGGGAGCGCAGCGCCGTGCTCATGGGCGTTCGCGGTGCCTGGCGCGCGGAAGCGCCAGCAGCGAGAGGTTCACAGTCTCCGCTTCGGCTGGCGCGTCCGTGCGAACGGCGGCGATATAGGGGCGCACGATGGCGTCGATGCGGCTCACTATCTCAGCCAGCTCGTCCGGCGTCACCCGCAGGCCGTAGTGTGCGTGGGCGTCCGCTTCACGCCATGCCTCGTCGAGCCGCGAGCGTTCGCGCAGATACTGCCGCGCGGCCTGGTAGTCGGCTTGCACCGATGCGGCGAACAGCTCTTCCGATCCCGCCGAATGAGGGTTCGTCGTGAAGCCGGTGATCGTGGCGCGCCACCGGCGTTCACGACCGTCGGCGGATGGGTCGTCCTCGACCAGCCCGAGCCCGGCCAGCACTCGCAGGTGGTAGCTGCAGTTCGACGGGTTGTCTCCGATCGCGCGCGCACACTGCGATGCGGTGGCCGGCCCTTCGTTCATCAGGTGGCCTAGCAGATCGAGCCGCACCGGATGAGCGAGGGCCTCGAGAGTGCGCGGGTCGTCGAGTGCGATCCTCTTCTCATCCATGGACGCTCCGTTCTGAAAGACCATTTCAGAGTAGGCGACCGCGGTCAGACCTGCAATGCTCTTTCAGAACTCCGGATGCTCAAGCCGAGACGGCGATGATGCGCACGTCGCGGACCTCCGTGCCATCGATGTCCACCGTCATGAATGTGCCGACCGGCTGGCGCCGCCGATCTGTGGGCGAGCCGGGGTTGAGCAGGCGCATGCCTTCGGGAGTCACGGTGTCCCACGGAATGTGGCTGTGACCGAACACGAGCAGGTCGGTGTGACCGAATGCGGCGTCCATGCGACGCTCCCGGTTCGAGGCGGGGCCGGTCTCGTGAACGACGGCGATCCGCACGCCGTCCACCGTCTTGCGTGCGACCTCGGGCAGGCGTGCCTGCAACTCGGGCCCATCGTTGTTGCCGTACACCGCGAGCACACTGCGAGAACGTCGTTCCAGGGTATCGAGGGTCTCGAGGTCGACCCAATCGCCGGCGTGGATGACGAGATCCGCTGACTCGATCTCCCGCCAGAGGTTCGCCGGAATATCTCTCGCCCGCTTCGGGATGTGGGTGTCGGAGAGCAGTACGAGACGCGTCATGTCAGATCGACTCCGTAACGACATCGCCTGCCGGATGAGCACCGTCTATCAGGATGCCCGTCGTCGCCTTCGCAGCGGGACGCCCGCGCTTGGGTGCATCCGTTGCCAACGGCACGCCATCGGCGATTCCGGCCTTCCTGGCGCTTTGCAAGCGGAATTCGACCTGCTCTAGCCATCGCAGCTCCGCCTCGGCGGAAGCGACGCGGGAATCGAGCACGAGCAGCTCGGCGAGCTGTTCGGGATTCGACGGCGACGACGCCGCCTCGCGTGCCGCTGCCAACCGCCCGAGAGCCTGCTGCGTCGCCACCCGCTGCGGTGCTACGACGTCGGATGCTTCGACGCCCGGCAGCGTTGCCGCCAGGGCCAGCTTGATCGCCAGTTCGTCGCGAACGGTGCCGGAATCCCGGGCGACGGGGGAGGACAGCCAGTTCGAGACGGCCGCACTGCCGGCGCTCGTGATCTCGTAGAAGACGTGGCCCTGCTCGTCGGCACCGGCCCTGCGTGCGAGTCCGTCGCGTTCCAGCCGGTCCAGCGTGTTGTAGATCTGGCCGACGTTCAACGACCACGTCGCCCCGGTTCTCCGATCGAACTCGGCCCGCAGCTGGTAGCCGTAGCACGGCCCCTGATCGAGAATGGCGAGAAGGCTCTGGCGAACGGACAACGGCGCTCCCTCCGATGAGTGGTGACTGAATGCATACGCGGTATTGATATACCTGGAATGCGTTTGCGAGCAATGCGACGCGCCGCGGAGCCCCGCCGGGATCCGCGACCCACGAATCACGCTCTTGTGATTCCGCCGCTCACCGGGGGATAATGCATCGGTCAGTGTTCATCGTTCTGTGGTCGTAGGGGAAGACGCACCACATCGAACGGAGGACACCATGGCGTCAATAAAGGCCAGAGGGGTGCTCTACGTGCACTCCTCTCCTCGTGCGCTCTGCCCCCACCTGGAATGGTCGGTCGGTCGTGCCCTCGAACGTCCGGTCAACTTCCAGTGGCAGGAACAGCCCGTGCTGCCCGGTGCACTGCGCACGGAGTTCTACTGGGAGGGCGAACGCGGCACCGCGGCGCGCATCGCGTCCGGCCTGCTCGGCTGGCAGCACCTCCGATTCGAGGTGACGGAAGATGCCGGCCTCGGCGCCGACGGCGGGCGATGGATCCACACGCCCTCGCTCGGCATCTTCCACGCTCAGACCGACACCGCAGGCAACACCGTGATCCCCGAGGATCGCGTGCGCTACGCGATGGAACTCGCCGGCTCGAGCGCCTACGACCTGCAGCACGAGCTGAGACTCGCCCTGGGTCAGGCGTGGGACGACGAGCTAGAGCCGTTCCGGCACGCCAGCGACGACGCACCTGTCATCTGGCTGCACAAGGTCGGCTGACGCGGCCGCGAACCCGGCCGCGTCAGTGTTCGTGGCTGCGGAACGCGACGACGGCGTTGTGCCCACCGAACCCGAACGAGTTCGACACGGCCAGTTGCGGCCCATCGCCGAGCGGCTGCGGCTCGCCGGAGACCGACAGCGGGATCTCCGGGTCCTGCTCCGTGATGTTGATGGTCGGGGGCGCCACACGGTCGCGCAGGGCGAGCACGGTGAACAACGCCTCCAGCGCCCCAGTGCCACCCAGAAGGTGTCCCGTGGATGCCTTGGTCGCCGACGTGGGGATCTCATCGACGCGGTCGCCGAACACGGACCGCAGTGCGACGTACTCGGCGATGTCGCCCACCGGCGTGCTCGTCGCGTGCGCGTTGATGTGGGTCACCTGATCCGGAGTGGCCTCTGCCCGCTCGAGCGCGGCAAGAAGCGCGCGCCTGGCGCCCTTGCCCTCAGGGTCGTTCGCCGTGATGTGGTAGGCGTCCGCGCTCACGCCCCCTCCGGCCAGCTCCGCGTAGATGCGGGCACCACGCGCCAGAGCGTGCTCCTCGGTCTCCAGAACGAGGCTCGCTGCGCCTTCGCCCATAACGAAGCCGTCGCGGTCGATGCTATACGGCCGGGACGCGTGCTCAGGGTCGTCGTTGCGCTTCGACATCGCCTGAGCCGACGCGAACGCCGCCATCGTGATCGGGTGGATCGCTGACTCGGTACCGCCCGCGATCACCACGTCGGCAAGGTCGAGCTGGAGGTGCTCGTAGGCGTTGACGATCGACTCGGTGCTGGAGGCACAGGCGGATGCCGTCGTGCGCGCGAACGCGCGGCCCTCGAAGTGCATGGAGACGGCGGCGGCGGGAGCGTTCGGCATCAGCATCGGAACGGTCAGCGGCATGACCCGCCGCGGACCGCGCTCCCGGAGCGTGTCCCAGGCATCCAGCAACGTCCATACGCCGCCGATCCCGGTCGCGTAGTCCACCCCGAGACGGTCCGGGTCGACATCCGGCGCTCCGGCGTCGGCCCACGCCTCCTTCGCCGATACGAGCGCGAACTGCGACGCCGGGTCGAGACGCTTGGCCACGGGGCGCTCCAGCACGGTCTCCGGCCTCACCTTCGCCTCCGCGGCGAATGTGATCGGCAACTCGTACTTCGCGACCCAGTCGTAGCCGAGCGTGTGCGTTCCGGACTCGCCCGCCAGCAGTGCGCTCCAGCTTTCGACGGCGGTGCCGCCCAAGGGGGAACTGGCACCGATGCCGGTGACGACGATCTTCTTGGTCATGAGTTTTCTTCAGCCTCGCAACGCACGACAAGCGCCGTTTGATGGTGAATGGAACGTGACGTCGGCGCGGCGAGTACCGCCGCGCCGACGGATGATCAGGCCTGGGCGTTGACGATGAAGTCGACGGCATCGCCGACGGTCTTGAGGTTCTTGACCTCTTCGTCGGGGATCTTGACGTCGAACTTGTCCTCGGCGTTGACCACGATCGTCATCATCGAGATCGAGTCGATGTCGAGGTCGTCGGTGAAGGACTTGTCCAGCTCGACCGTGTCGGTCGCGATGCCGGTCTCGTCGTTGATGAGCTCGGCCAGGCCGGCCAGGACCTCTTCGCGGGAAAGTGCCATTTCTTCGTTTCTCCTTGGGATGTCGGGTGACAGCAGAACAGTCTAGGTGGGCTGTTCAGGGCAGCAAGACGACCTGGGCGCCGAACACGAGGCCCGCGCCGAAGCCGATTTGCAGAGCGAGCGTGCCGCTCAGTTCCGGATGCTCCGCCAGCAGCCGGTGGGCCGCCAGCGGAATCGAGGCGGCCGACGTGTTGCCGGTCGTCTCGATGTCACGCGCGATCACGACGGATTCTGGCAGCTTCAGCTGCTTCGCGAACTCGTCGATGATGCGCATGTTGGCCTGGTGGGGAACGAATGCTCCTAGGTCGGCGGACGTGATCCCGGCCGCCTCCAGCGCGCGTCTGGCGACCTTGGCCATCTCCCACACCGCCCAGCGGAACACGGACGGGCCGTCCTGCCACAGTGTGGGCCACGATGCCTCCCCGTCGCGGAACTCGACCAGCGTGTGGTCCATGCCCACGGCATCCGCCCGCGAACCGTCCGAGCCCCACACGGTGGGCGCGATGCCGGGCACATCGCTCGGCCCGATCACTGCGGCACCGGCGCCGTCGCCGAGCAGGAACGAGATGCTGCGGTCGGCCGGATCCACGATGTCGGAGAGCTTCTCAGCCCCGATCACGAGTGCGTAGTGTCCGGCTCCGGCTCGGATCAGCGCATCGGCCTGTGCGATCGCGTAGGCGTAGCCGGCGCACGCCGCGTTCACGTCGTAGGCCGCGGCGGGGTTCGCACCGACGCGTTCTGCGACGACGGCAGACATCGAAGGGGTCTGCTGAACGTTGCTGATCGTGGCGATGAGCACGAGGTCGATCTCGGCGGCCGCGACGCCGGACTTCTCGATCGCCTCACGCGCGGCCGCCGTCGCGAGGTCGATCGCCAGCACGTCGCGCGGGGCCCTGGTTCGCGTGATGATCCCGGTGCGCTGCCTGATCCACTCGTCGGACGAGTCGATCGGGCCGACGAGGTCGTCGTTCGGCACGACCATGCTGCCGCGCGCGGCACCGAACGCGAGGATGCGCGTGTACTGGGCGCCGGTCGACTGACGGAGACGGGGTGCACTCATCGGGTCAGGCGTCGCTTCCGCCGTCGAGCAGCTCCAGTGCAGCGGGGAGGTCGTCCGGAGTCTTGATGGCGACGGCGGGCACGCCCTTCAGCCCACGCCTGGCGAGGCCGGTGAGTGCGCCGCCCGGGGTCAGCTCGATCAGCCCGGTGATGTCTGCCTGCTCGAAGGATGCCATGCACAGGTCCCAGCGCACCGGAGACGCGACCTGCCCCACCATCAACTCGAGGAACTCGGTCCCGGAGCCGACGACCGAGCCGTCGTGGTTCGTCCAGATGGTCAGTGCCGGGTCGTGTGCGGTGAAGCCCGCGGCCTCCTTCGCCAGCCCGTCGCGTGCCGGCTGCATGTAGCGGGTGTGGAAGGCGCCTGCGACCTGCAGCGGCACGACCCGCGTCCCGCGCAGTGGCTCCTCGCCGAGCCGCGCGAGCGCGTCCAGGTCTCCTGCCACCACGATCTGACCGCCGCCGTTGTAGTTCGCCGGTTCGAGGCCGAACCCGGAGACGTACTCGACGACGGCATCCGGGTCACCGCCCAGCACCGCGCTCATACCGGTGGGAGCCGCGGCGGCCGCATCGGCCATGAGCAATGCGCGGGCGCGCACGAACCGCAGCGCATCTTCCTCGGAGAGGATGCCCGCACCGGCGGCGGCTGCGGCCTCGCCCACCGAGTGGCCGGCAATGCCGCCGATCACAGCATCGGGTGCTGCGGCGCGGAGCGCGCGCAGGGCGAGCAGACTGGCCGCCACGATGAGGGGCTGAGCAAGAGCGGTGTCGCGGATCGTCTCGGCATCGGACTCGGTGCCGTGCTTCACCAGATCGACCCCCGCGACCTCCGAGAAGCGCGCGACGAGGTCACGCGAGGCGGAGTTCTCCAGCCAGGGCGCGAGGAATCCGGGGGTTTGCGAGCCCTGTCCAGGGCAGGCGACGACAATCACTGTTCTAGTCTGCCAATCCTGAGAGGGCCGCCCGTGTCGGTCTTCCATGAACTCGGGCGGAATCGTTTGTCGGTGTCGTACAGCACGTCAGCGCCGCCTGATGGGCGCATCCGGTTCATTGATCGATCCCACGATGAGCGCCGCCTGCAGGATGAGCGCCTCGCGCGCGCCCGTCGCGTCCCAGCCGATGACATCCGTGACCCGCTTGAGTCGATAGCGCACCGTGTTCGGATGCACGAACAGCTCCCGCGCGGTCGCCTCCAGCGACCGGCCGTTGTCGAGGTAGCTCCACAACGTGTTCAGAAGTTCGGGGGAGTGCGCCTGGAGCGGGCGGTAGATGCGGTTCACGAGCGTGCTCCTGGCCAACGGATCCCCGGCGAACGCGCGCTCTGGCAGCAGGTCGTTGGCGTGCACCGGCCGTGGACAGTTACGCCAGCCTTTGGCCACCGCGAAACCGGCCAATGCGGCGCGCGCACTCTTGGAGGCATCCACCAGCCCCGGCACCTCGTGACCGAGCACGAGATGCCCCGGGCCGAACTGCGGCTCCAGCTGCCTTGCTATCTCCATGAAGCCGATCGAGTTCGAAGGGCCGACCTCCTCGGATTCGCTCGCCCTCGGCTGCGCCCGCCCGATCACGAGCACGAGACGGGAACCCTGCACGCCGATCAGCACGTCGGCGCTCATGTGCCGTGCAATGCGCCGCAGCTGGTCCACGTCGAGCTGCTTCGGCGCCGTTCCGACCAGCACGCTGACCTCGCCGTGGCCGTGCCAGCCGAGCGCGGCGATCCTGCTGGGCAGCTCGTCGTCATATTCACCGGTGAGGATCGAGTCGACGACGAGGGCCTCGAGGCGCGCATCCCACAGCCCACGCGCCTCCGCTGCCCGGGCGTAGACATCCGCGGCCGCGAAGGCGATCTCCCTGGAGTAGAGCAGGATCGCCTCGCCGAGCTCCTCGTTGCCGCTCGTTCGCACGCGGTCCTCGACCACCTCGACGACGACCCGGATGAGCTGCAGGGTCTGCTGCAGCGAGACCGACCGCAGCAGCTCGCGCGGCGCCGCCCCGAACACGTCAGCGGCGATCCACGGCGTCGAACGCGGGTCGTCGAACCACGAGATGAACGACGTGATGCCCGCCTGCGCCACGAGCCCGACGGCGGACCGCCGCCCCGGCGGCATCTCGCTGTACCAGGGCAGTGTGTCATCGAGTCGCTTCAGCGTCGCCGTCGCGAGCTCACCCGAGATCTTGCGCAGCCAGGCGAGTGTCTCCTCTTTGCTCCTCGGCTTCGCCACGCGCGTCGCCTAGCTCTCGCCGCCGGCGACTCCGGTGGTGCCCGCATTGACGTCGTAGAGCCGGTAGCGCTCGATCGCCTGGGCAGGCACCGACGGGTCGACCTCACCGCGTGCGGCGAGCAGCTCGAGAGTTCGCACCACCATCGACGGTCCGTCGATCTTGAAGAAGCGCCGCGCGGCTGCCCTGGTGTCCGAGAATCCGAAGTCGTCGGCGCCCAGCGTCGCGAACTCGCCGGGCACGTACGCGCGGATCTGGTCCGGCACCGAGTGCGCGTAGTCGGTGGTGGCGATGAACGGCCCCTGCGCGTCGGCGAGCTTGGTCGTCACGTAGGGGACCCGCTTCTCCTCGTCGGGGTGAAGGAAGTTGTGCTCATCGGCGGCGAGCCCGTTGCGACGCAACTCGTTCCAGCTCGTCACGCTCCAGACATCCGCGCGCACGCCCCAGTCGTCTGCCAGCAGCTTCTGCGCCTCCAGCGCCCACGGCACCGCGACACCGGATGCCAGCAGCTGTGCGCGCGGACCGTTGCCCTCGGCGCTGCTCAGCTTGTAGATGCCGCGAACAACGCCTTCGACGTCGAGGTTCTCCGGCTCCGCCGGCTGCACCATCGGCTCGTTGTACACGGTGAGGTAGTACATGACGTTCGGGTCGGGGTGATTGCCGCCGTACATGCGCTCGATGCCACTGCGCACGATGTGCCCGATCTCGTAGCCGTATGCCGGGTCGTACGAGACGACTGCGGGATTCGTGGCGGCCAGCATCGGAGAGTGGCCGTCCGCGTGCTGCAGACCCTCGCCGGTGAGCGTGGTGCGTCCGGCGGTCGCGCCCATGATGAAGCCTCTGGCCATCTGGTCGCCGGCCGCCCACATGGCGTCACCCGTGCGCTGAAAGCCGAACATCGAGTAGAACACGTAGATCGGGATCAGCGGCTCGCCGTGCGTGGAGTACGAGGTACCCACGTTCGTGAACGCGGCCATCGCACCGGCCTCGTTGATGCCGACGTGGAGGATCTGGCCCTGGGCGCTCTCCTTGTACGAAAGGAGCAGCTCGCGGTCCACCGATGTGTAGTGCTGCCCGTTGGGGTTGTAGATCTTCGCGTTCGGGAAGAACGCGTCGATCCCGAACGTGCGGGCCTCGTCGGGGATGATCGGCACGATGCGGTGCCCGAAGTCCTTCGCCCGCAGCAGGTCCTTCAGCAGACGCACGAACGCCATCGTCGTGGCGACCTCTTGCGTTCCCGACCCCTTCTTCGAGATCGCGTACGCGTTGTCGTCGGGCAGCGGGATCTGCGTGTACTTGGTGCGCCGCTCCGGAATGAATCCGCCGAGCGCCCGACGCCGCTCCAGCAGATACTGGATGGCCTCGTCGTTCTCGCCCGGGTTGCAGTACGGCGGGAGGTACGGATTCTCGGCGAGCTGCTCATCCGTGATCGGGATGTGCATCGAGTCGCGGAACTTCTTCAGGTCCTCCAGCGTCATCTTCTTCATCTGGTGGGTCGCGTTGCGGCCCTCGAAGTGCGGACCGAGGCCGTAACCCTTGATGGTCTTGGCGATGATGACCGTCGGCTGGCCCTTGTGCTCGAGCGCCGCCTGGAACGCCGCGTACACCTTGCGGTAGTCGTGGCCGCCGCGCTTGAGGTTCCAGATCTGCTCGTCGGTGTAGTCCTTGACGAGTTCGAGGGCGCGCGGGTCCTTGCCGAAGAACTGTTCGCGCACGTACGCGCCGTTCTCCGCCTTGTAGGTCTGGTAATCGCCGTCCGGCGTCGTGTTCATAACGTTCAGCAGGGCGCCCTCGGTGTCGCGCGCGAGCAGCGCATCCCACTCCCGGCCCCAGATGACCTTGATCACATTCCAGCCGGCACCGCGGAAGAAGCTCTCCAGCTCCTGGATGATCTTGCCGTTGCCGCGCACCGGCCCGTCCAGGCGCTGCAGGTTCGCGTTGATGACGAATGTGAGGTTGTCGAGGCCCTCGTTCGCAGCCACCTGGAGCTGGCCGCGGCTCTCCACCTCGTCCATCTCGCCGTCGCCGAGGAAGGCCCAGACGTGCTGGTCGGAGGCATCCTTGATGCCGCGGTTCGTCAGGTACTTGTTGACCTGCGCCTGGTAGATGGCGTTGATCGGGCCGAGGCCCATGGAGACGGTCGGGAACTGCCAGAACTCCGGCATCAACCGTGGGTGCGGATACGACGAGAGGCCGTTCGGCGCATGCGACTTCTCTTGACGGAAGCCGTCGAGCTGGTCGGCCGTGAGCCGGCCCTCGAGAAATGCGCGTGCATAGGTGCCGGGCGATGCGTGGCCCTGGATGAAGATCTGGTCGCCGCCGCCCGGGTGGTCCTGGCCGCGGAAGAAGTGGTTGAAGCCCACCTCGTAGAGCGCTGCGCTGGATGCGTAGGTGGAGATGTGACCGCCGACGGCTATTCCAGGACGCTGCGCACGGTGCACGAGGATGGCCGCGTTCCAGCGGATCCATGCCCGGTAACGGCGTTCGATGTCCTCGTCGCCGGGGAAGTGGGGCTCGTTCTCTGGTGCGATCGTGTTGATGTAGTCCGTCGTCGGAACCATCGGCACGCCGAGGTGGAGCTCCTTCGACCGCTTCAGCAGGTTCAGCATGATCTCGCGAGCGCGCTGCCGACCCTCCGCCGCCACGAGCGCGTCGAGGGACTCCTGCCATTCGGCGGTCTCCTCAGGGTCCGAGTCGATGTAGTTCACCGAATACGGGTCCTGGTCGTTGACAGTCACCGCGACCTCTTTCTTTGTGTGGATCGATCGTGGGCTGCGCCCAGCGCTGTCGGGTTACGACAGTCGGCGCGCCGTACGCAAGGATAGCGTGGCAGGCGCCGCGCGGTGGCCCGCGGTCTATGCTGTCGTACCGTGCGCGCTCGTCGCGTGCACATGGATGACGACGACGACCTTCGCCGGTGCGAGAGGAGAGACGGTGGCTCTGGAGAACGACACCCAGGCGCCCGATTTCGAACTGCCCAACCAGTTCGGCGAGCACGTTCGGCTCAGCGATTTCCGCGGCAGGAGTGCTGTCGCCCTCGTCTTCTTCCCGCTGGCCTTCTCCGGCACCTGCACCGGCGAGCTCTGTGAGTTGAGGGACAACCTCGAACTGTTCCGCGCGGGAGGTGTCGAGTTGATCGGGATCTCCGTCGATTCCAAGTTCACGCTGCGCGCCTGGGCCGAGCACGAGGGATACCGGTTCACCCTGCTCAGCGACTTCTGGCCGCACGGCGACACGGCGAAGCAGTACGGCGTCTTCCTGGAAGACAAGGGTTTCGCCAACCGCGCGACGTTCCTCATCGACTCGGCGGGCATCATCCGCGAGAGCTTCATCACCGCTCCCGGAGAAGCGCGCACGCTCGCGGCGTACCGCATCGCGCTCGAGGAGCTGAAGGCGGCCTGACGCCGCCCGTCCGCTCGTCGCAGCCGCACCCTGCTAAGAGACCTGCCGGTCGGAGGCAGCCGCTTGCACGGCCTCCCGGAAGGAGACCACAGCGTCGCCGTGATCTCGTGCCCAGGCGGTCAGGCCTTCGATGGGATCGATAATGGTCTTGCCGAGATCCGTGAGCCGGTACTCGGCGCGACCCGGCTTCTGATCGAGTCGTTCGACAAGGCCGAATTCCCCGAGCCGACGCAGCGTCTGCGTGAGCATCTTGCGCGAGATGCCTCCGATGAGTTCGACGAGTTCCCCGTGCCGGCGAGGCTTCTGGCTGAGCCCGAACAGAACGAGCACCGCCCACTTGTCGGAGATGATCTCGATCGCCAGGCGGGTGGGACAGTCCGCCAGAAAGACCGGTCCTGCAGCGTTCTGCATGAGGTCAAAGGTACTTCGAAGTAACACGCGGCTCTCTAGCGTGGTGAAGCGGAGTGCGTAACCCGCATCCGATGGAGAGAGGAGCACCATGTCACGAGTCGTCGAGTTCGATCGGTTCGGTGGACCAGAGGTGTTGCACATCGTGGAGACACCGACCGTGCAACCCGCGGCGGGGGAGGTCACGGTTCGGATCGAGGCGTTCGCCGTCAACCCGCTCGATGTGATGATGCGTTCCGGCACCTCGCCGGCGCCGGTCCCGTTGCCGCACGCTCGCCTCGGCATCGAAGGCACGGGGGTCATCGACTCGGTCGGGTCCGCGGTCACCGGGCTCGAAGTCGGTGACCCGGTTATCGTCATCGCCATCCCAGATGCCGCCGTGCGAGGCAGCTACGCGGAATACATCACCCTTCCAGCCAGGTGGGTCATAGCCCGCCCGGCAACACTGGAGATCCCTCAGGCAGCAGCTATCTGGGTCGCGTACTCCACTGCCTACGGGGCGCTCATGGAGGTCGCCGGACTGCGGCCGGGCGACCGCCTCCTCATCTCAGGGGCGTCCGGTGGTGTCGGCCGCGCGGCCATGCAGATCGCGGGCCAGATCGGAGCGACACCCATTGCCGTGACGCGGAACCCGGCGAAGACCGCCGAACTGCTCGCCGCCGGTGCCGCCACCGTCATCGCCACCGAGACGGCGGACCTCGTCGATGCGGTGCGCCGTGGAACAGGTGGGACCGGCGCCGATGTGACCCTCGATCTCGTCAGGGGACCGGGTCAGCGAGACCTGCTGAACGCGACCCGGCCTGGCGGAAAGCTTGTCGCTGCAGGGTTCCTCGATCCGCGCCCCACCCCGCGTCCCGCCGACTCCGCGATCACTGTCATCGACTACCGCGGCTTCGACTACCTTCTGGATCTCGCCGTCGTCGGACGCATGGCGGCTTTCCTCGACGCCGGTGTGCGGCTGGGAACACTGCTGCCGGCGGTCGGTGACCTGTTCGCCTTCGACGACATCGTTGAGGCTCACCGTCGGTTCGAGAAGGGCATCCGCACCGGCAAGGTCGTCGTCATGATCTAGCCGCTGTCCCGCTCCGGCGTTCTCGCTCGCTAGACTCAGCCCGCGGGCCTTTAGCTCAGTTGGTAGAGCGCCACGTTTACACCGTGGATGTCGTCGGTTCGATCCCGGCAGGGCCCACCCGACGCGATTCCAGTCGAACCCTGGATTCTCTGCTGGACGCTCGGTCCCACGGGCGACGTTCACGACCGAGTTGGAGCGCCGCGGGCCGTTGTGACCACGAATCGAGCGAGAGGGGTAGCGGTGAGTCTGGCGATCCCGTACATCCTCGACGCAGCTGCGGAGGCATCGCCCGATGCCGTCGTGCAGGTACTCCGGCACCACCTCACCGTCACAGAGCTGAACCGGCGCTCCATCGTGAGGGCCGAGCGCTACCTTCACGAAGGCTATCGGCCGGGGGATCGAATCCTGTTGCCGCCGATGCTCACAGTCAGCCAAGTGATCGACGTGCTCGCCGCGACACGGATCGGTCTGGTGCTCTCGGGCGACCCCGCTCCCGAGCCGTCACGCCCTGATTCACCCGGCCCGGATCGGGAGGTGGCCGAGAGCCACATCTGGTCGGAGGTGCCCGTTGCGGTCATCGGCTCACGAACTCTCACTCATGGCGAGGTGGTCAAGGCAGCCGATCGTGCCGACACGCAGGAGCTAGAAGCGCTCCATCCATTGCTCACAGTGCTCCGTGCGATCAGAGAGGCTGCCATCCGAGTCTGAGTGCCCTTGGGTCCACAATTGCCGCTATGGGCTGGGATGTGTTCGAGGTCACGGCTGCCGAGACGTATCCACTCCGTGCGGAGCTGTTGCGCAGCGACCGCACGGACCTCGACCTTCACCTGCCGGAAGACGACGTTCCCGGCACATTCCATCTGGCGGTGACTGACGACAGCGGCGCGATCATCGGCGTCGCGAGCGCGACGCCTGCCGCTCCGATGTTCACCGCTCCCATGCCCGCATGGCGGTTACGGCAGATGGCGGTCGCAACGGAGATGCAAGGCTGCGGCGTGGGCACGGCGATATTCGGCGCTCTGCTCGAGCGTCTTCGCTCCCGGCACGCGGCGACGTTGTGGGCCGAGTCGCGCGATCGAAGCCTCGGCTTCTACATGGCAAGAGGCATGCATCCGGTGCCCGGCCGCCACCATGTTGTCTCAGGCGTCGACTACACCGATGTCGTGCTCGACCTGCGCGGTGAACGCGTACCCGAACCTACTGCCCGAGCGTGACGCCACGATCGGCGAAGAACGGCATGGGATCGATCGCGGTGCCGTTCACCCGCACCTCGATGTGCAGATGACACCCCGTCGATTCGCCCGTGCTGCCTACGCGCGCGATCGGTTGCCCAGCGGTGACCTGGTCGCCCGGTGCCACCATGATCGTTCCATCGGAGATGTGTCCGTAAGCGGTCTGCACCCCATCGCCGTGGTCGATCAGGATGAAGTTGCCATAGCCGCTGTAAGGGCCTGCGTAGCTCACGGTGCCGTCCGCGGCCGCAACGATCACACTCATGCACGCCGCACCGATGTCTACGCCCGGGTGGAAGACCGGGGTGTCGGCCGGCCGAGACGGCCTTGGACCGAAGACATCCGTGATCGGACCTTTCACCGGGTCGACCCAGGTACCGGGCGCGAGCGTGAAGGTGTCGATGAAGTCGCCATCGGCGCCGTTGCTCGACCCAGCAATCATGGCTTCGGTGGCCGCGTCGAGGGATGCCTGCGCGGCATCGACCGTGGATTGCGCCGCCTTCTGCGCTGCTCGCTTCTGCGCCAGGGGGATCGACGCGAGCGTGGCATCCGCTTTCGCCGCCGCCGCCTTCATCGCATCGGCATGCTTGGCTGTCGACTCCGCACGCTTGGTCAGAGTGTCGAGCGAACCGTGCATGCTGCCCAGTTGACTCGCGGCGGTGAGACGCTGCAATAGGTCGGCGTTCCCACCGGCGGCCTCACCGCCGAATATGGCGCCGATCGTGGTCGTGGTCTGATCAGCGTGCGTCTGCTGCAGCGCCACCATGAGCTTGGCCACTGCCGCCTTGGCGGCGCTCTGGGCGGACTTCGCGATGGCGTCCGCCGAGGTCGCGAGGTTCTTCGCGTTCGCGTATGCGGTCTTCGTGGCGTCGTACTCGGATGTGGCCGAGTCGAGCAGGGACTGGGCGGAATCGAGCGCAGCCTGCGCCTTGTCGATCGCCGCTTGGAGCTTCTGCATGGCGTCGTCGCTCAAACCGGAACCATCGATTGCGGCAGGCGTGCTGTCACCGTCGGTGGTCGGAGTGGAGGATGGCGTGTCGCTCGTCGAACCGTCGCCGGGCGGAGTCGACGGAGGCGGCGTGGTCGGCGGAGGCGTCGTGGGGGGCGGTGTCGTAGGGGGCGGTGTGGTAGGGGGCGGTGTCGTAGGAGGCGTCGTGGGAGGCGGGGTCGTCGGGGTGCTCGTCGGGGTGCTCGTCGGGGTGCTCGTCGGGGTCGGCGTGCCGGTACCGGGGTCAGGCGTCGGAGTGGGTGTGCCGGTCGAGCATCCGCTGACGCAATCGTCGGCGGGAGCAGCACCGATGCCGGCGGCCGACGCCGTCAGGAGCACTGCGAAGAGAACCGCGGCCCGCCGAAAGCTCGCACGACGCGCCGACTTCGCCGCCGACGTTTCAGTCATGTTCTCGCGATCCATGCATGCCACCGTGCCGGGGAGCGCCCGACCCGTTTCCGAGTCTCGCACTCCTGCCGAAGAGCGGCAACGGTGTGCCGTGCTTTCTGGGATAATGGACGACATGATCGAAGCGCTGCTCTGGGGATTCATCGGCACCGTCGGCATCGTCGGGCTGATTCTCGGCCTCGCAGCGGCGTTCCAGCTCGGCCGCTCGGCGTACCGACAGCACTGAACATCAGCGGTTGCTGCAGGGTCTGCAGCGACCGTGTTCAGCGCCGCACGTAGGTGAGGAAGCGGTAGCGAAGTCCCGATTCGGATGTCGCCCAGCCGCTCTCCGGTTCGGCTCGGGTGAGCATCCATTCGTCTCCGATGACCGGTGCGCGGGTGTCACCGTCGAGTTCGGCGTCGATCTCTGTCACCTCGAGACGATCGGCGCGCCCGATCGACTCGGAGTAGATCTCGCCGCCGCCGGTCACCCAGCCGTCGCCCGTGAGCATCCCGAGCGCCTCGTCGACCGAGCCTGCACGTTCGGCGCCGACCGCCGACCAGTTCGCGTCACGGGTTATGACGATGTTGCGCCTCCCGGGCAGCGGGCGGAAACGTGGTGGCAGCGAGTCCCAGGTCTTGCGGCCCATGACGACGTCGCCGCTCATCGTCAGCGCTCGGAATCGCCTGCTGTCCTCCGGCACTCGCCACGGGATGCCGCCTCCCGCACCGATCACGCCGGAGTGCGCCTGCGCCCAGATCAGTGCGATCGTCATACGGCCACGGCCGCGCGAATGGCGGGGTGGTGCTGGTATCCGATCACCTCGAAGTCCTCGAACCGGTAGTCGAAGATGCTGTCTGGATGCCTGGTGATCGCCAGCCGAGGTGCCGGGAACGGCTCGCGGGACAACTGCTCCGTGACCTGCTCTATGTGGTTGTCGTAGATGTGGCAGTCGCCGCCGGTCCAGACGAATTCTCCGACGTCGAGTCCGACCTGATCGGCCACGAGGTGGGTGAGCAGCGCATAGCTCGCGATGTTGAACGGAACCCCGAGGAAGAGGTCCGCGCTGCGCTGATACAGCTGGCAGGAGAGCTTGCCGTCGGCGACGTAGAACTGGAACAGGGCGTGGCACGGCGCGAGGGCCATGTTCGGGATCTCCGCGACGTTCCAGGCCGACACGATCATCCGACGCGAATCCGGATCGCTGCGAAGGGTCTCGAGCACCGCGGAGATCTGATCGAGGTGGCGCCCGTCGGGAGCCGGCCACGACCGCCACTGAACGCCGTACACCGGGCCGAGGTCGCCGTCGGCATCCGCCCACTCGTCCCAGATGGTGACGCCGTGCTCCTGGAGCCAGCGCACGTTCGAGTCGCCGCGCAGGAACCAGAGCAGCTCGTACGCGATGGATCTGAAGTGCACCCGCTTCGTGGTGATCAACGGGAAGCCATCGGCCAGGTCGAACCGGAGCTGGCGTCCGAAGACGCTGCGGGTGCCGGTGCCTGTACGGTCCGACTTGTGCGTTCCGTGCTCGAGAACGTCGCGGAGCAGGTCTTCGTAGGGGGTGGGGATCGCCGCGTCCATGATACGAAGATCGTACGTCGTCGGCCCGCCGCAGATGGATGCCTCGCCGCCTGACTGCCCGCATGCGAGCGGTGTGGAGAACGCGGGTGTGCGGGGGCCCGGAACAATAGACTCGCGCTATGGGGACCGAGGCGGGGGAGCCGGAAGGCGTCGAGCTTGCCGAGCCTCCGCGACGGCGTACCACGTTCGTCCCTCGCACGTCGGAGCATGATGCGGCTGCCAATGAGGGCCGGGGTGCGGCATCCGAAGTGCACGACGATGACGAGCTCGCCGGCGCGCTGGAGAACGAGGTTTCGCTGCTCACGGCGTCGTTGCCGATCATCCGTCCGCAGTCGCTCTTCCTGCCGGTTCGGCCGCCGGAGCCGGCATACGAGCCGCGTACCGATGCAGAGCGCGAGATAGCGGCGCAGGCCGAATCGGGAGACACTCTCGCCGCCATCGAGCGACTCGAAGAACTGCTCGCAGGGCGGCACACGCCTGCGGCTGAGCCGGGCCGGAGGAGCGCTGAGCCGCAGAGCACTTCACCACAGAGCACCGCACAGTTGGTCGTCGAGCAGCGGCGCGCGGGGAGGAGGCCTCGACTCTGGCTCTGGTTCGCGGCCGGAGCCTCGGTGCTGGTCGCCGGCGGAGTCGGCACCGCCTCATGGCTGCTCTGGCACTGAGCCCTGTGCGAGACGGGATGCCCATCGGGCGCATCCCATGCTCGTCCGGCGTGATGCTCGTCGACGCCGTAGGCTCGAACGGTGCCGACGATCGCCGAGTTCCTGTCCGTAGCCGAGCGCCTGTGGCCGGTGTCGGGAGCCGAGCAGTGGGATGCTCCCGGGCTCGTGACCGGAGACCCGCGAGCATCCGTCTCCCGGGTTCTTCTCTCCGTGGATGCCGTCTCCGACACGGTCGACGAGGCGGTGGAGGGCGGGTACGACCTGCTGCTCGCGCATCATCCGCTGCTCTTGCGTGGTGTCACCAGCGTCGCCGAGGACAGTTACAAGGGCGCGCTCGTGGCGCGGCTCATCCGATCCGGGTGCGCGCTCGTGACGGCGCACACGAACGCCGACGTCGTGCCCGACGGGGTGTCGGACGTCTTCGCGTCGCGGCTGAGCCTCGTGGACGCGCGACCCATCGTCACGGGAACCGACGACGGTTCCGGACTCGGCCGAGTGGGAACGCTCCCCAAAGCAACGACCCTCGGGCATCTCGCGCGGAGCATCGCAGGCATCCTTCCGCCCACCGCAACCGGAGTTCGCGTCGCCGGCGAGTACGCGCGGCCGGTCACCACCGTCGCACTGTGCGGTGGAGCGGGCGACGCGTTCCTCGCCGAGCCTGCAGTGCGTGCGGCGGATGTCTACATCACCTCCGACCTGCGTCACCATCCGGCATCAGAGGCGATCGAGCAGGCCCGCGTGGGCGGCGGTCCAGCGCTGATCGACGTGTCGCACTGGGCAGCGGAATGGCTCTGGCTCGATGTCGCCGCGGAGCAGTTGCGGGAGGCCCTGCCCGGTCTTCATGTCGTGGTCAGCGAGCTGCGAACGGATCCGTGGGACTTCACGGTCGTGCAGTGACGCCCATGCGAACGCCGTGCAATAACGTAGAGCAGATCGACACCCGGACTTCCACGACGAGATGAGTGCTGTGAAGGCTGATCCACGCGACCAACGCGAACTCTTGCGCGTTCAGGAGCTCGACAACGCGATCGCGCAGGCGACACGGTCCATCGCGAACCCGCCGCAGGCGAAGCAGCTCGCCGAACTCGAGCCGCAGGCGGCGGAGATCCGCGGGCGCCGGCTCAGCGTCACCGGCGAGCTGGAAGACGCTCGAGCAGAGCTCTCCCGCCTGGAGTCGGATGTCGAGATCGTCGAGGCTCGCATGACGCGCGACTCCGAGCGCGTTCAGCACACCGCATCGGTGAAAGACGTCGCCGCCCTCGAGGCGGAGCTGCAGTCGTTGCGCAAGCGACGCGGCGATCTCGAAGACATCGAGCTTGCGATCATGGAGCGCATCGAGGCACTCGAGATACAGCTGGCCGGGATCGACGCCGAGGGCGCCGATATCGAGGGGAAGGTGGCTCAGCTCGAGGCCGAGCGCACCGCAGAAGTCGAGACCTTGGAGCGCAAGCGAACGGATGCCTCCGCCGACCGCACCGCTATCGCATCCGGTCTTCCTGCCGACCTCGTAGCCCTGTACGAGAAGCAACGCGATCGGTACGGCGTGGGCGCCGCCCGCCTCGTCGGAGGGGTATCGCTCGCCTCGAACATGAAGCTGTCGCCTTCAGACCTCGCCGAGGTGCGGTCGGCGGCGGACGACGAGGTCGTGCTGTGCCCCGACAGCGGGGCCATCCTCATCCGCGACGAGAACTCCTGACCGGCTACGCTGGAGTGCGAACGGGCCGGCAAGACGGTCGCGTCGACATCCGTCTGACGGATGTCGCCGAGGAACGTCCGGGCTCCGCAGAGCAGGACGGTGGGTAACGCCCACCCGGGGTGACCCGCGAGACAGTGCCACAGAAAACAGACCGCCTTCGCGCAAGCGAAAGGTAAGGGTGAAACGGCGGTGTAAGAGACCACCAGCGATCGGGGTGACCCGGTCGGCTCGGCAAACCTCGTCCGGAGCAAGGTCAGACAGGGAACCATGAGGCTGCTCGTCTCGTTCCCGGGTAGACCGCTAGAGGGTCGCGGCAACGCGGCCCCGAGATAGATGGCCGTCCAGGATGCCTCGCGCGAGCGCGTGCATCCGAACAGAACCCGGCGTATCAGCCGGCCCGTTCCTTCCTTCGCCGTTTCAAGCCGTGGCGACCGGCCGCTTGTGGTGGCCGCGCGAAGCGAGTGCCGCCGCACCCAGGATGCCTGCGTTGTTGCGGTGCACCGCTGGCACGATCTTCGTCTCGATGTCGATCAAGTCGCCGAACTCGTTCCAATGCTTGGAGACGCCGCCACCGACGACGAAGAGGTCTGGGGAGAAGAGGAACTCGACCGTGCGGTAGTACTTCGTGAGGCGCTTGCTCCAGTGCTCCCAGTCCAGGTCCTCGCGCTCCTTCGCGGAGTACGCGGCGCGGCTCTCCGCGTCGTGGCCGCCGATCTCCAGGTGACCGAGCTCCGCATTCGGCACGAGTACGCCGTCGTAGATGAGAGCGGAGCCGATGCCGGTGCCGAGAGTGGTCAGGATAACGAGCCCATCGACATCCTTGGCAGCGCCGAACTCCGTTTCGGCGTAACCGGCGGCGTCCGCGTCGTTGACGAACAGGATGTCGCGCTCGAGCGTCTTCTCGAAGAGCTTCTCCGCTTCGAGCCCGACCCACTTCTTGGAGACATTCGCCGCCGACATCGTGCGGCCGTTCTTCACGATGGCAGGGAAGCACACCCCGATCGGCGCGTTCGGGTCGTCGCCGGCGAGTGCGTCGAGCACCTCCCGGGAGGTCTCGACGATGTCGTCGGGCTTGCCGCCCTTCGGCGTCGCCAGCTTGACCCGGTCACTGACCAGCTCTCCGGTCTTCAGGTCGACGATGCCGCCCTTGATCCCCGTTCCGCCGATGTCGATCCCGATTGCCGTTGTGGAGGCCATGAGGGAAATCTACCGGCTCACGGGAGGGTCAGGATCTCGGCTCCCCGCTCCGTCACGACGAGCGTGTGCTCGAACTGCGCGGTGATGGACTTGTCCTTCGTGGTGACCGTCCAGTCGTCCGCCCACATGTCCCAGTCGTGGCTGCCGAGGGTCAGCATCGGCTCGATCGTGAAGACCATGCCAGGCACCATCTCGGTGTCATAAGCAGGGGCGGAGTCGTAGTGCGGGATGATCAGCCCGGAGTGGAACGAGCGACCGACGCCGTGTCCGGTGAAGTCTCGCACCACGCCGTAGCCGAATCGCTTCGCGTACGACTCGATCGCGCGACCGATCACGTTCACCTGTCGCCCGGGCGCGACGGCCTTGATTCCGCGGTTCAACGCCTCACGAGTGCGCTCGACCAGTTGCGTCACCTCGTCGGATGCCTGCCCCACGATGAATGTCTGGTTGCTGTCGCCGTGAAAACCGTTCTTGAACGCGGTGATGTCGACGTTGACGATGTCGCCCTCCTCGAGGGCGGTGTCGTCGGGGATGCCGTGACAGATCACCTCGTTCACCGAGGTGCAGCTGGACTTGGGATAGCCGCGGTAGCCGAGCGTGGAGGGGTAGGCATCGTGGGCGATGAGGAACTCGTGGGCGACGGTGTCGAGCTCCTCGGTCGTCACGCCCGGCTGGACATGGTCGCCCACGAGCGCGATCGCCTGCGCGGCGATGCGGCCGGACTCGCGGATCAGCTCGATCTCTTCGGGTGAGTAGACGTCACCTCGGTCGTCGCGGGCCGGACCGGGCCGCCCGACGTATTCCGGTCGGGGAATGGAAGCGGGAACGGGGCGCCGGGGTGAGACGCGGCCGGGAGTCAGGTGGCCGGAGGAATCCTTGGGCATAGGATCAACCTTATGGCCGAGGCGTACGACGACGACATGGTGCACAAGTTCTGGTACAACACCAAGACCGGTCAGGTCGAGCAGGGCCTCAAGTCGCCGTTACCCGATCGGCTGGGCCCGTTCGACACGCGTGAGGGCGCCGAGCATGCGTGGGACAAGATTCGCGAGAACAGCCAGCGCTGGGCCGACGAAGACGCCGCTGAGGGCAACTGAGTCAGGTCCCCGCAGACCCCGAGTAGCGACGGGGCGCGACCGGCTCAGTAGCTGTGCTCGGGTCCCGGGTACTCGCCCTGCTCGACATCCTCCCGGTACCGTCGTGCCGCGTCGCCCAGAACACCTTTCAGGTCGGCATACTGACGCACGAAGCGCGGAACGCGACCCGTGGTGAAGCCGGCCCAGTCCGTCCAGACCAGCAGCTGTCCGTCGACGTGGGGCCCTGCGCCCACCCCGATCGTCGGGATGCCGAGTTCCTTCGTGACCTGCGCCGCGGCATCCGCCGGCACCATCTCCAGCACCACGGCGAACGCCCCGGCCTCCTCGACCGCGTGCGCGTCTGCCAGAAGCGCCTCGACACCCGACTCGCCGCGTCCCTGGATGATGTGCCCGCCGAGCTGGTGCTCGCTCTGCGGCGTGTAACCGATGTGCGCCATCACAGGGATGCCTGCGTCGACGATGCGGCGGATCTGCTTGGCGCTCCTGCGGCCGCCCTCGAGCTTGACGGCGTGCGCTCCTGTCTCCTTCATGAACCGCACAGCCGTGTGCAGTGCGTCTTGCACGTCGGTCTCGTATGAGCCGAACGGCATGTCGGCCACCACGAATGCCCGGCGCACGGCGTGCGCGACGGCGCGGGTGAGTGGGATCAGGTCGTCCACACGCACCGGCAACGTCGTGTCGTACCCGAACACGTTGTTGCCCGCGGAATCCCCCACGAGCAGGAAGTCGATGCCCGCCTCGTCGAAGATCTGCGCGCTCAGCATGTCGTAGCTCGTGAGCCCGGTGATCTTGATTCCGCTAGCCTTCGCGTTCTGGAAGTGCCGGGTACGCACCCGGCGTGGGCCACCTTCCGAACCTCCGCCGTACGGCCGCTCCTCGGCAGCGGTGGACGACGGTTCGCTTGCCTGGTCAGCCATGGCGGTCAGTCTATCCGCGCCGCTCCACCCGATATCGCGGCTTGCGCCGCTCACCGGCTGACTCGGCTCGGCCACGCGAGGTAGCACGCGTGGTTCTCGTCTGAATCGCCGATAATCTGGGACGAGCGATTCCGTCCCATCACCGAGCGCGAGGAAAGGGATCTTCATGGACAAGCAGCGCGACTTCGTGCTCCGTACCATCGAGGAACGCGGCGTGAAGTTCATCCGCCTGTGGTTCACCGATGTCGTCGGAACCCTGAAGTCCGTGGCGATCGCGCCCGCCGAGGTGGAGGGCGCGTTCACGGAGGGCCTGGGCTTCGACGGGTCGGCCATCGAGGGTCTCACGCGCACGTTCGAGTCCGACCTGCTCGCCCACCCGGATCCCACGACGTTCCAGATCCTGCCATGGCGCGGGGAGGTGGATCCCACCGCCCGCATGTTCTGCGACATCACGACACCGGACGGCGCGCCCGCGGTGGCCGACCCCCGCAACGTGCTCAAGCGCACCCTCGAGAAGGCGGCGGAGCGCGGTTTCACGTTCTACACGCATCCGGAGATCGAGTTCTATCTGCTGAAGTCGTCGAAGTTCGGCGAGAGCGGCCCCGAGCCGGTCGACTCCGCCGGATACTTCGACAACGTGCCGGGCGGCACCGCGCACGACTTCCGTCGCCGGTCGGTGCGGATGCTGGAGGACCTCGGCATCTCGGTGGAGTTCAGTCACCACGAGGTCGGTCCTGGGCAGAACGAGATCGACCTGCGCTACGCCGACGCCCTCACCACAGCCGACAACATCATGACGTTCCGCACGGTGATCAAGGAGGTGGCGATCGAGCAGGGCGTGTACGCGACGTTCATGCCGAAACCGCTCACCGGGCATCCGGGAAGCGGCATGCACACGCACCTGTCGTTGTTCGAGGGCGACACGAACGCGTTCTTCGCACCGGGTTCGGAGTATCAGCTCTCCAAAGTGGCCCGTCAGTTCATCGCCGGAGTGCTGCAGCATGCTCCGGAGATCACGGCCGTGACGAACCAGTTCGTGAACTCGTACAAGCGGCTGTGGGGTGGCGACGAGGCGCCGAGCTACGTGTGCTGGGGCCACAACAACCGATCGGCGCTGGTGCGCGTTCCGCTGTACAAGCCGAGCAAGGGGCAGAGCGCGCGCGTGGAGTACCGCGGCATCGACTCCGCCGCAAACCCCTACCTCGCGTTCTCACTGCTGCTGGCGGCCGGACTCAAGGGCATAGAGCAGGAGTACGAGCTTCCGCCGGAGGCAGAGGACGACGTGTGGGCGCTGAGCGACGCCGAACGGCGTGCGCTGGGTTACCACGCGCTGCCGTCCAGCCTCGACCAGGCGGTGCAGCGCATGGAGGAGTCCGAGCTGGTCGCGGAGACGCTGGGGGAGCAGGTCTTCAACTATGTGCTGGCCAACAAGCAGCGCGACTTCCGGGAGTACCGCGCTCAGGTGACGCCATACGAGCTGCGCACGAACCTCGAGATCCTCTGACGATGCCGCCGATCACGTTGACCGCCTTGGCACGGGCGGGCTTCGTGGGACTCTCGGATGCCCGCTCCCGCCTCGACGAGCTCGCCGCGCTCGGCGGTCCGCCGCCGGAGCGGATCATCGAGCTCGTCGTCGATGTGGCCGACCCGGACGCCGCCCTCGAGCGGATGCTCGCCCTCCTGCGACGCCGCCCAGACGAGACCGTTCGGCTATTCGCGGATCAAGATGCGCTGCACCGGCTGTTGCAGGTGATCGGAGCCTCCAGCGGGCTCGCCGAGTTCCTGATGCGCCGGCCGGAAGCCCTCGATGTGTTCTTCCAAGCGCTCGAGAGCCTGCCGGCGGAATCCGAGCTGCGCGACGATCTCCTGGACTCGGTCGGCGCACGGGACGGCATGGCATCCATTTCGGGGGAGGATGCCTGGATCGCCCTGCGCGCCCGCTACCGCACGCGCCTCACGGAGATCGCCGCGTTCGACCTGCACCAGCGCGACCCCGTCGAAGGGATCGGTGCGGTCGCACGAACGCTAGCCGCTCTCGCCGGCGCCGCCCTCGACGCCTCGCTGGCCGTCGCCCGGGCGATCGCCAGCGGAACAGGGCCGGGAACGTTCCCCGCCGCGGACGTCGCCGGCACCAAGCTCGCGGTGATCGGCATGGGAAAGACCGGCGCCGAGGAACTCAACTACCTGAGCGACGTCGACGTCATCTTCGTGGTGGAGGGCGACGAGGTGGCCGGCGTCTCCTCGGCTAGGGCGGTCGACGTCGGCACCAGACTCGCGACGCTGACGATGCGGGGAATCGACGAGTTCGCGATCGAGCCGCCGCTGTGGGAGGTGGATGCCAACCTGCGCCCGGAGGGCAAGGACGGCGCGCTGGTGCGCACCCTCGAATCCCATCTCGCCTACTACGACCGCTGGGCGCAGGGCTGGGAGTTCCAGGCGCAGCTGAAGGCGCGACCGATAGCGGGAGACCCGGCACTCGGACGCCGCTACACGGATGCGCTCGCACCATTCGTCTGGTCGAGCGCCGAACGCGAGAACTTCGTCGAGTCCGTTCAGCGTATGCGCGAGCGGGTGACCGCGAACATCCCCGCCGACGAGGTCGACCGGCAGCTGAAGCTCGGGCCGGGCGGGCTGCGCGACATCGAGTTCACGGTGCAACTGCTGCAGCTCGTGCACGGGCACACTGATCCCACGGTTCGGGTCGCCGGCACGTTGCCTGCGCTCGAAGCACTTGCCGCCGCCGGTTACATCGGACGCGCCGAGGCCGCGGAGTTCGCGCGGGACTATCGCGTTCTGCGCCTACTCGAACACCGCATCCAGCTCTCCGAGCTCCGTCGTACCCACCTCATGCCTCGCGACGAGCAGCGGCTGCGCGTGCTCGCCAGGGCGACCGGCCTCGCCGGCGACGCCGACGAGCTCACGGATGCCTGGGTCGCTGTCAAGCGTCGGGTGCGCGGACTGCACGAGCGGCTCTTCTACCGTCCGCTGCTCGCCGCGGTGGCAGCGCTGCCCGGAGACGAAGGTGCACTGGCCGGAGAACAAGCGCTGACCAGTGAGCAGGCGCAGGCGCGCCTGGCCGCCATCGGCTTCGTCGACCCGCAAGGGGCGCTGCAGCACATCGCGGCGCTGACGTCGGGGGTCTCGCGGCGGGCGGCCATCCAGCGCACCCTGCTGCCTGTCTTGCTGCAGTGGTTCGCCGACGGCGCCGACCCAGACTATGGCCTGCTCACGTTCCGGCGGCTGAGCGAAGACCTCGGCGGCACGCACTGGTTCCTCCGCATGCTCCGCGACTCGTCGGGCGCCGCTCAGCGGTTGACCCGAGTGCTGTCGGGATCCCGGTTCGCCGGCGAGCTCCTCGGGCTCATTCCGGAGAGCGTGGCGTGGCTCGATGACGACGCGGACCTTCGCGCCAGGCCGCGGGGCGCGCTCGACGACGAGGTCGCCGCGATCCTGGACCGTCACGAGACCCCGGACGCGGCGGCGAAGGCCATCCGAGCTGTGCGGCGCAGAGAGGTGCTGAGGCTTGCGTTCGCGGGAATCCTCGGTGTTGCGAACGTCACCGAACTCGCCGCCGGCCTCTCCGACATCTCCGAGGTGACGATCAACGGCATCCTTTCTGCGATCCGCGCCGAAGCGCCTGCGCCGATGGAGTTCGCCGTGATCGCGATGGGGCGGTTCGGAGGCAGAGAGCTGGGCTTCGGGTCGGACGCCGACGTGGTCTATGTCTTCCGCCCGCACGACGGTGTGGAAACCGAGACCGTGCACCCGGCGGCTCTATCCATCGTCTCGGAGCTGAACCGGCTCAGCGACGACGCCCGCCTGCCCTTCGAACTCGACCTCGATCTGCGCCCGGAGGGCAAGAACGGCGCGCCGGCCCGCTCGCTCGAGTCGTATCGCGCCTACTACCGGCGGTGGTCCCTCACCTGGGAGGCTCAGGCGCTCCTGCGGGCACGCGGCATCGCGGGCGACGAGCGCCTGCTCGCCGACTTCGAGCAACTCGCCGACTCGGTGCGCTACCCGGCCTCCATCTCGGAACGCGATGTTCGCGAGGTGAAGCGCATCAAGGCGCGCGTGGAGAACGAACGGCTGCCGCAGGGCGCAGACCCAGCAAGGCACCTGAAGCTCGGTCGGGGCTCGCTCAGTGACGTGGAGTGGCTCGTACAGCTCCAGCAGCTCCAGCACGCCGCATCATCATCCGCCCTGCGCACCACCTCGACCCTCGAAGCCCTCGCGGCTTGCGTCGACCTCGGACTTCTGGAACAGGGGGACGCCGATCGCCTGCGCGACGCGTGGATGCTCGCCTCCAGGGCGCGCAGTGCCGTCACGCTGTGGACCAACAAGACGTCGGATCTGCTGCCGACGGAGCGCAAGGCGCTGGACGGCGTCGCCCGCCTGCTCGGCTACCCGCGCGGATCGGCGAGCGCGCTCGAGGAGGAGTACCTCGCGGTCACGAGGCGAGCGCGCGCCGTGTTCGAGCGCAACTTCTACGATTCCTGAGCGGCTCGCGCGATTGGCGAGTCTTTCCCCTCGGTCGAGCTCGTCGAAGCCAACGGAAGAGAAGGCACGTACAACGAAGCGGGCCGGCCCCTGAGGGACGGCCCGCTTCGTGTTGTTCTGGGAGCGATCAGACTCCGTAGTACAGTTCGAACTCGAACGGGTGCGGACGCTGCGCGAGCGGCTTGATCTCCTTCTCGCGCTTGTAGTCGATCCACGTCTCGATGAGCTCGGGCGTGAACACGTTGCCCGCGGTGAGGAAGTCGTGATCCGCCTCGAGGGCGTCGAGCACGGCATCCAGGGTTCCCGGTACCTGCGGGATGGCCTTGGCCTCCTCGGGCGGGAGCTCGTAGAGGTCCTTGTCCACGGGCTCGTGCGGCTCAATGCGGTTGCGAATGCCGTCGAGGCCTGCCATCAGCTGCGCCGCGAACGCCAGGTACGGGTTGCCGGAGGCATCCGGTGCACGGAACTCGATGCGCTTGGCCTTCGGGTTCGTGCCCGTGATCGGGATGCGGATGGCGGCCGAGCGGTTGCCGGCCGAGTACACCAGGTTGACCGGAGCCTCGAAGCCCGGCACCAGACGGTGGTACGAGTTCACCGTCGGGTTCGTGAACGCCAGCACGCTCGCTGCGTGCTTGAGCAGGCCGCCGATGTACCAGCGTGCGATGTCGGAGAGACCGCCGTAGCCCGCCTCGTCGTAGAACAGCGGCTTGCCCTCATTCCACAGAGACTGGTGCGTGTGCATGCCCGAACCGTTGTCGCCGAACAGCGGCTTCGGCATGAACGTGGCGGTCTTGCCCCACTGCTCCGCGGTGTTCTTGACGATGTACTTGAACTTCAGGATGTCATCGGCCGCGTGCACCATGGTGTCGAAGCGGTAGTTGATCTCTGCCTGGCCACCGGTGCCGACCTCATGGTGGGCGCGCTCGAGGATCAGGCCGGCGTCGATGAGCTTCAGCGAGATGTCGTCGCGCAGATCCGCCTGCTTGTCGACGGGGGAGACGGGGAAGTATCCGCCCTTGTACGGCGTCTTGTTCGCGAGGTTTCCGCCCTCTTCGGCGCGGCCGCTGTTCCAGGCAGCCTCCTCGGAGTCCACGAAGTGGTACGCGGTGTTCTGCTTCACCTCGTAGCGCACGTCATCGAAGATGTAGAACTCGGCTTCAGGGGCGAAGAACGCCGTGTCGGCGATGCCCGTCGAGGCGAGGTACTTCTCGGCCTTCTTCGCGACCTGGCGCGGGTCCTTGCCGTACACCTCGCCGTTGCGCGGGTTGAAGATGTCGAACACCATGACCAGCGTGCGCTCCGCCCTGAACGGGTCGACGTAAGCCGTGGAGACATCGGGGATGAGCTGCATGTCCGACTCGTGGATCGACGCGAAGCCGCGGATCGAAGAGCCATCGAAGAGCTGCCCGACGGAGAAGAACTCCTCGTCGACGGTGGAGGCGGGAATGTTGAAGTGCTGCTGCACACCGGGGAGATCGGTGAACCGGATGTCGAGGAACTTGACGTCCGTGTCCTTGATGAACTTGAGCACCTCGGACGAATCACTGAACATGTGGTTTCTCCAAGAAGGTGACGGGAGGCGAATCGCGCTGCGCGAACAGCCGGTGACAGGCTAGGGGGCGGCGATTTCCCCACCGTATCGCGATTGTTTCGGGGATGTTACGCAGCAGCCATCGATAGGGTGGTCCGGTGCCCAGCTCCACCACTCCGCGCCGGTTCGGCGATCTCGCACCCAGTCGCTATCCCGGAGAACGGCTCGGGCTTCCCGAGACGGGATCCGGATCGATCGCGCGACCGGGACGGCGCATCCTCGCCCTGATCATCGACTGGGCGATCGCGAGCCTGCTCTCTTTCGCGTTCTTCCACTACGACAGCTGGGCGACATTGGGCATCTTCGCTCTGCTGCAGTATGTCTTCATCCCGACGATCGGCGGGAGCATCGGTCACCGCATCCTCGGACTCCGGCTGGTGGCCTTGAACGGCACCTGGGTGGGGCTGTGGCGCCCGCTCGTGCGCACCGTGCTGCTATGCGTCGTGATCCCGGCTCTCGTGTGGGACTCCGATCAGCGCGGGTTCCACGACAAGGTCACGGGCACGGCACTCCTGCGCGCCTGACCTGATCGTCAGCTGAACCCGGGGCGGTTTCGACGGGCGCAACCGGCGGCAATCAGCGAGCGCGCTGCGGGCGCACCTTCAACGGGTCGACGCCCTTCGGAATGGGCATCTGGCTCCCCAGCGAACCGAGCCGATTGTCGACCGCAAGAACCTCGGGCTTCGTCAGAGCCACCTTGATCTTCGCCATGCGGCCGGCGAGCTTGTGAAGCGGCACCGCATCAGGATCGGGGCCGACGTTGAACACGTTGATCGGCACGTTCGGCACGATGCGGGCGATCTTGCGCCGCTCGTCCTCCACCATCTTCCGGGTACGCGTCGCAGGGCCTTCGCCGATCAGCACGACGCCGCCGCGGCCCACCGCGCGATAGACCGCGTCGCGAGTACGTCCGTTCACGGCCACCGGCATCTCGCTGCCGCGCCACGAGCGCTTGAGCGAACTGCGCAGCACAGCGCCGACCGCGCCGGGCTGGCCCTCGATCTGCGAGTAGGCAGCGCGTTCCGCCCGTCGGCCGAGCACGATGATGGCGCCGAGCGCACCGAGCAGCACACCGGCCACGATCCACAGCACCAGCGAGAACACGTTGCCGCCGGTGAGCGTGAGCGCGAGCACAACGCCGATCGCGGCACCGAGCAGAAGCGTGCCCAGCATGTACCACTGAGCGCGCGAGTCGTAGCGGCGGGTCATCTGGAAGACCTGCCACATCTGCTTGATGCGGCCGGGTTCCTTCGTCGCTTCGGTGTCCTTGCGTGCCATGGTGTCCAGGATACCGGCTCAGCACGTGCCGGAATGCGGCCTACGGCAGTGGTTCGGCGACCTCAGCCGACAGCCTGAGCGAAGCCGAGCGAGGCATCCGCCAGCGCGCTCAGGTGTGCGGGGATCGGCCGCCCCTTCGCCGTCATCGACTGCGCCCACAGACGCCCGGCGCGGTACGACGAGCGCACTAGCGGACCGGAGAGCACGCCGAGGAATCCGACCGCCTCAGCCTCCGCCTTGATCTCGACGAACTCCTCCGGTTTGACCCACCGCGCCACCGGCAGGTGTCGGGGACTGGGCCGAAGGTACTGCGTGATCGTCAGGATGTCCGTGCCTGCGTCGTGCAGGTGCCGCAACGCGTCGCTCACCTCGTGACGCTCCTCGCCCATGCCGAGGATGAGGTTGGACTTCGTGATCATGCCGGCGTCGCGTGCCTGCGTGATGACCTCCAGGGACCGCTCGTAGCGGAAGGCGGGCCGGATTCGCTTGAACAGTCGCGGCACGGTCTCCACGTTGTGCGCGAAGACTTCGGGTTCAGCGTCGAACACCCGACGCAGGTGTTCGGGCCGCCCGGAGAAGTCGGGCACCAGGATCTCCACCCCGGTCCCCGGTGCTTGCCGGTGAATCTCCCGGATCGTCTCGGCGTACAGCCATGACCCCTCGTCGGCCAAGTCGTCCCTGGCGACGCCCGTCACGGTCGCGTAGCGCAGTCCCATCTGTGCCACCGTGTCGCCAACGCGGCGCGGTTCGTCGGCGTCGAACTCGGCAGGCTTGCCGGTGTCGATCTGGCAGAAGTCGCACCGCCGGGTGCACTGACTTCCGCCGATGAGGAAGGTGGCCTCTCGGTCCTCCCAGCACTCGTAGATGTTGGGGCAGCCGGCCTCCTGGCAGACGGTGTGCAGCCCCTCGGACTTCACCAGGCCCTGCAGCTGCGTGTACTCCGGGCCCATCCGAGCACGGGTCTTGATCCACTCCGGCTTTCGCTCGATCGGCGTCTCGGCGTTCCGGGCCTCCAGGCGCAGCAGCCTGCGCCCGTCCGGCGCGGCGGTCACGCGGCAACCCCGATCACGGAGTCGAAGTGCGCGCGCACCAGGGGAGCGGCATCCTGTGGCGTCACGATGCGGCCGAGCTCCCGGGAGATGGTCGTTACGCCGGCATCGCGGATGCCGCACGCCACGATGTGCTCGTACGGCTCCAGGTCGTTGCTGCAGTTCAGGGCGAACCCGTGCATGGTCACGCCGGAGGCGACACGGATGCCGATGGCCGCGATCTTCGCGTCCGGCCCGTCTGTCGACACCCACACCCCGCTCCGCCCGTCGACGCGGTGCGAGTCGACGCCGAGGTCGGCAAGCACATGGATGAGCATCCCTTCCAGGCGCCGGACGTACCCGACGACGTCGATCGGCTCGGCAAGCCGGAGGATCGGATACCCGACGAGCTGACCCGGGCCGTGCCAGGTGATCTTGCCCCCACGGTCCACGTCGATGACCGGCGTGCCGTCCGACGGCCGCTCGTCCGGCTCGGTTCGTTTACCTGCGGTGTACACGGATTCGTGCTCAAGAAGGATGACTGTGTCTGGCGCCCGCCCGCCGACGACGGCAGCGTGCACGGCACGCTGCTGGTCGAGAGCGTCGAGATACGGCACGGAGTTGGCGCTTAGCCCCGTGTCGACGTAGTCGATCACCCCTTGAGCCTATCGCGCTCTCTTCCTCCCCATCTCGCGTCCGTCCTCACCGCCGCACAGAACGCCGACATGACGTCCGCGCGAATGTCGTGCCGCGGCACGCTGGCATCCATGGCAGGCAAGAAGCGCAAGCACCGCGGCACCTCGCCCGACACGACGAAGGAACGAGATCCCGGAGCCGTTGCCGTCCGGAGCGAGCTCGGCGGGTACCGATTGCTGCGCACGATCGGCCGCGGCGAGCACCGCGTCGCCTACCTCGCATCGGGCGACGACGGCCAGGTCGTTGTGAAGGCCTACGCGGATGACGTCGACGCGGCGCGGATCGACAACGAGGTCGCCTGTCTCACCGCGGTCGCGTCTTCGCACGTGGTCTCGGTCATCGATGTCTCGTGCGCACCCGATCGACCGGTGTGCATCGTGCTGGAACGGTTGTCCGGGCCCACGCTGGCGGACTGGCTGAGGGACCGCATCCTCCTCGACACAGGCGAGGTCGTCACCGCAGCCGTGTCGGTGGTGCGAGGGATACGAGCCGTCCATGCGGCTGGATGGGCGCACGGGAACGTTGCAGCGGCGAGCATCCGCTTCGACGAGAGCGGATGCCCGGTGCTGCTCGGCTTCGGATCGGTCACGCCCGTCACACCGGCCCGGGTGGCCGAGGACTGGGACAGGTGCGCCACGATCATGGATGCGATCGTCACCCGCGCCGAGACGGTCGAAGCACACGAGGTCGAAGGCGTCCGCGTCGCGATGGACCGTCTCAGGGTCGAAGGCGCTGCCGAGGGTGCGATCGTGGATGAGGTCGAACGAGCACTGTTCGCGCTCGGTCCGCCCGCGCCGCTCACGATGGGAACGGGCGCTCGAGCGATGACGGCGCGGTCGTACAACGACACCGCGCTCTCCGGCGGAGCCGTGGTCCACGACGAGACGGCTCAGCGGTCTCGTGAAGACCTGCCTCAACACCCTCGCGATACGACCGACGAACGAGCAGAACGTGGGCGCCGTGCAGCCGGCCGCGCCATAGGTACGCTGGCGGCCGCGATGGAGCACGGCGTTGCGCGCATGATCTCGGGTCGGTTGCGCCGCCTCCTGAGCGGCCGCAGGAGACCAGTTCTGATCGGCGCAGGGGGAGCGGTCGCCCTGACGCTCGTCGCACTGCTGGCCCTGCCGAGCACCCAGGCAGGGCACGCGGAGGCGCCGACGCCTGCCCTCACCGCACCGGAGGCGGGTCACGCGCGGTCGTCGTCTATCCCGTCGCCTCGGCATCCGATGAGCACTGCCACGCCGCCCACCGATTCGCAGGCAGCGGAACCTGAGGACGACCCGGTTCACGCGGCGTTCCGGCTGCTCCGGTCGCGCGGCTCGTGCCTCGAAAAGGGCGACGATGGATGCCTCTCCGACGTCGATCAGGCCGACTCGCCTCTCTTCGCCGCCGATCGCGCCTTGATCGCGGGCGGACAGAGGGGGCAGGCTGCACCGGAGCTCGACCAGCTGTCGCTGACCGAGACCATAGGCGATGCGGCGGTCGTCTCGGTGGCGCCGGCGGGTGAGACGACGAAACCGGCTTCGATCCTGCTGATCAGGACCGAAGCCGGCTGGCGTCTTCGTGCGTTGTTCGAGAGCTAGATCCCGCCCTCAGATGCCGAGGTCGGACTCGAAGGCACCCTCTTCGAGACGGTTCTTCACCGCGACGAGGAAGCGTGCGGCATCCGCACCGTCGACGATGCGGTGGTCGTACGACAGCGCGAGGTAGACGGTCGAACGGATGGCGATGGAATCGGTGCCGTCTGCCTGCACCACGACCGGCTTCTTCGACACGATTCCCGTGCCGAGAATCGCCACCTGCGGGAGGAAGACCAGCGGGGTGTCGAACAGCGCACCGCGGGATCCGGTGTTCGTGACGGTGAACGTGCCTCCGGCGAGCTCGTCGGGCTTCAGCTTGTTGTCGCGAGTGCGCTGAGCGAGATCCGCGATCTGCTGCGAGAGCTGGGCGATGTTGAGATCGCTGGCGCTACGCACGACCGGGGTCAGGAGGCCCCGCTCCGTGTCCACGGCGATGGAGATGTTCTCGTGGTCCGGGTAGACGATGTTCTCACCGTCGACCGTAGCGTTGATGACCGGATACGCCTTCAGAGCCTCGGCAGCCGCCAGCGTGAAGAACGGCAGGAACGACAGCTTGGTGCCGGTGGCCTTCTCGAAGTCGCCCTTCACGCGGCTCCGCAGAGCCGCGACCTTGGTCACGTCAACCTCGACCACGGTGGTGAGCTGCGCCGAGTTCTGCATCGACACGACGGCACGGTCGGCCACGACCTTGCGCAGGCGCGACATGGGCTGAACGGTTCCACGCAGCGACGAGGTCTCGAGCTTCGTGCTCGCGGCGGCAGCGGGAACGGCGGATCCGCTGCTGCCGGCGCTCAGGATGTCTTCCTTGCGAATACGACCGCCCACTCCCGTGCCGGTGACCGTTGCCAGGTCGACGCCCTGCTCGTTCGCGAGCTTGCGCACGATCGGCGTGACGTAGCCGGAGCCTGCGTGCGACCCGGACGACTGTGTTGCTGGCGCCGCGGGCGCCGAGGCGGGCGCAGCAGGCGCGGGGGCCGGCGTTACAGGCGCCGCGGCGGCAGGAGACGGGGCGGCGGGAGTTGCGGCGACCGCCGGAGCCGGTGCGGCGGCGGCCGGCGCCTCGGTGGCGGGCGGCTGCTGCGCCGGAGGCTGGTCGACGGGTGCTGGAGCCGGAGTCTGCTCGGGCGTCTCCGCCGCGGTCGAGGGCACCTCCGCCTGCTGGGAGGCCTGCGGCTGTTGCGCAGGCTCAGGCTCAGGCTGCTCCTGGGCAGCGGCAGGTTGCTCGGCAGGGGCTGCTGGCTGTTCGGCGGGAGCCGCTTGCTCAGCCGGTGCCTGTTCAGCGGGAGCGGTCTGCTGCTCAGCTGATGCGGCCGCATCTTGGGCGGGTGCCGGCGTCTCAGCGCCCGCACCTGAGCCGTCTCCGATGGTCACGAGCGCGGTTCCGACCTCGACGGTCTCGTCCTCCTGCACGAGGATCTGCTCCACGACGCCGGCGACGGGCGACGGGATCTCGGTGTCGACCTTGTCGGTCGATACTTCGAGCAGGGGCTCGTCGACCTCGACGCGGTCGCCCACCTGCTTGAGCCAGCGGGTGACCGTGCCTTCCGTGACACTCTCACCGAGTGCCGGGAGGCTGACGGATTCGCTCATGGGTAAGTCTCCTTCAGGAATGCGATTCGTTACGAAAGCTTATTGCAGTGACTCGGCTGTGCCGCGGATTATCGTGGCTGCGCCACTCACTGGCTCAATCGGATCGGACGCACGAGCAAGCTGGCGCGTCTCTCCCCTCAATCGCCTCTAAAGCGTGTGGAGCGGCTTGCCCGCCAGGTACAGGAACGCCTCACCAAGCGACTCGTTCTGCGTGGGATGGGCGTGGATGAACGGCGCGATGTCTTCGGGGTAGGCCTCCCAGTTCACCGCCAGCTGCGCCTCGCCGATGAGCTCGCCTACCCGGGCGCCGATCATGTGAACGCCCACCACCGGACCGTCATTCACCCGCACCACCTTGACGGACCCGCTCGTGCCGATGATCTCGCTCTTCCCGTTGCCGGCCAGGCTGTAGTCGTAGGAGGTGATGTTCTCCTTGCCGTGCTCCGCCTCCGCCTTCGCCTGGCTGAGGCCGATGGACGCGACCTCCGGGTCGCAGTAGGTGACCTTCGGAATGTTGACGTCGTCCACCACGATGGGGTTCAGGCCCGCGATCTCCTCGGCGACGAAAATGCCTTGCTGGAATCCGCGGTGGGCCAGCTGCAGTCCCGGCACGATGTCGCCGACGGCGTAGACGCCTTCCACGCCAGTGCGGAGCCGCTCGTCCGTGATGACGAATCCGCGGTCGATGGTGATGCCCGCCTCTTCATAACCAAGGCCGACGGTCACCGGTCCGCGACCGACGGCGACGAGCAGCAGCTCGGCATCCACCGTGTCGCCGTTCTCCAGCGTGACGACGACGCCCTCGTCGTTCTGCGTCACGTTCTGGAAGCGAACGCCCAGGCGGAAGTCGATGCCCCGCCTGCGGAATGCGCGCTCGAGCGACTTGCTGATGGACTCATCCTCGTTCGGCACCAGGTGGGGGAGTGCCTCGATGATCGTGACGTCGGCGCCGAACGACTTCCACACGCTCGCGAACTCGACGCCGATCACGCCACCGCCCAGCACAGCGACCTTCTTCGGTACGAAGTCGAGCTGCAGCGCCTGCTCGCTCGTGATGACGCGGCCGCCGATCTCCAGGCCGGGCAGCGACCGCGAGTAGGAACCCGTGGCGAGGATCACGTACTTGCCGACGTAGTCCACGTCACCGACGCGCACCGTCTTGGGCGCGGCCAGTCGCCCCTCACCCTCGACCAGGGTGATGCCGCGCGCCTTGACGAGTCCCTGTAGACCCTTGTACTTCTTCGCGACGATGCCCTCGCGGTACTTCGTCACCGCCTCGATGTCGATGCCCTCGAAAGCGGCAGTGACACCGAACTTGGCGGCGTCGCGCGCGGAGTCGGCGACCTCGGCCGAGTGCAGAAGCGCCTTGGTGGGGATGCATCCCCTGTGCAGGCAGGTCCCTCCGGCCTTGTCCTTTTCGATCAGGGCGACGGAGAAGCCGAGTTCGCTCGCGCGCAATGCCGCCGCGTAGCCTCCGCTCCCGCCTCCCAGAACAACGATGTCGAAGTTCTGCTCAGACACCCATTTACTCCTCGGGTCGGGATGATGAACGGCACCGTGCGAGCGTGTGTTTCGGTTGCAAGGCGCCGTCGTACGGCAGGCGTTCCTGCCCATACGACCCTACTACCGAGCTGCGAAGTCTTCCGTCAGTCCGACCAGCGTGCGAACGAGCACACCCGTCGCCCCCTTGGGGTTGTAGCCGTACGGCGCGCCGTCGTTCTGAGCGGAGCCCGCGATGTCCAGATGCGCCCACGGCACGGTTGGCGCATCCGGCTCATCGGACGTCTTGCCGACGAACTCTCGGAGGAAGACGCCTGCGAGCAGCATGCCTGCAGCGGTGTTCCCGGGCGTCGCATTCGTCAGGTCTGCAACCTCCGACCGCAGCCGTGCGCGGAGTTCCGAGGGCAGGGGCATCGGCCACACGAGCTCGCCGGCGCGTTCCGCGGCATCCGTCACCTGCTTCACCAGCCGCTCGTCGCCCATGGCGGCCGAGTACCTGGTGCCCAGCGCGACGACCTCCGCACCGGTCAGCGTCGCGATGTCGATCACGGCATCCGGATGCTCCTCCGTCGCCGCACGAAGTCCGTCCGCGAGCACGAGCCTGCCCTCGGCATCCGTGTTGAGAACCTCGACGCGGGTGCCGCCGCGGATCGTCAGCACGTCGTTCGGCCGGATGGCCGAACCCGACGGCATGTTCTCGGCTATGCACATCCAGCCGGTGACGCGGACTCGCAGCTGCAGCCGCGCGGCCGCGACGACCACCGCGAGCACGGATGCCGCACCCGCCATGTCGTACTTCATTCCCACCATCGAGGCCGGCGGCTTGAGTGAGAGCCCGCCGGTGTCGAACGTGACGCCCTTGCCCACGAACGCGACATGCGAGGTTGCACCATCGGGGGCATAGTCGAGGCGCACCAGACGCGGCGGGCGAGTCGACCCGCTGCCGACACCGAGGACGCCGCCGAAGCCGTCGTCCGCGAGCTCCGTCTCTGTCCAGACCCGCACCTCGACGGGGAGGCCGGATGCAGCCTCCACGGCCGCACGCGCAAGCTCCTCCGGGCTCTGCGCCGACGGCGGAGTGTTCACGAGCTCCCTCGTCAGGCGCACCGCTTCGGTGATCACCGTCGCACGGTGCATGAGCGCATCGGACGCCCGGGAGGAACCAACGACGACCGCCTCCGACGCCGGGGACCGGTCTTCGTCGCCTCTCGGCCGCCCCTCGTACACGTAGCCGCCGAGCGCGGCACCCTCCAGGAGCGCGGCAAGGCGACCGTCAGCCGCAGCTTCGGCCGGCTCACGGTCATCCGATGCTGCCTCGTCGATCGTGCCGGGTCGAACGGCGCGCGCCTCGATGATGAGCCTGCGATCCCCGGCCGATAGACGTGCTGCGGTGCCCGCCGTCGCACGGAGCGCGCTCTCCGTGACCTCGGAGCCCAGGCCCACGAGAACCGCCGGCAGCTCGTCGAGCACGCCGGCGGGAACTCGCACCAGCTGATCCGGCGCACCGGTGACCTTCAGCTGTGCCAGTAGTTCGCCGTGCCCGTCGTGTCCGAGCAACTCGGGTCCGTTCTTTCCAGCTCGCACGAAGAGCACGAGCACATCGCCGTCCGCGGCCACCGGTCGCTCATCGGCGACGCGGAGCCGGAAAGTCGAAGACGGGAGCATGGAGGAACGCGAGGTATGCGCCGAGGTGCTGGACGAAGACATGGAAGGAATCGTACGGGCGGCACGCGCCGCGTGTTCGCTCTGGGCTTGCGTGACCCGGGCGGGACGGCCGGGACCCGCTGACTAGCATGGATTTCATGCAGGATCCGCGTGAGCTCTACGACGTCCGGACGGCGCTCGACACCGTGCCGACCGGGCTCTATCTGGTGGCCGCGCTCACCGGCTTCGCCGACGCCGGAGGCGCCGTCTCGCAGTTGAACTCGTACCTGCTCGAAACGCTCGACTCGGAGGAGATCGCCCGGTTCGACTCGGATGCCCTGTTGGACTACCGCGCGCGCCGCCCCATCATCACGTTCGAGCAGGACCACCTGACCGACTACCGGCCGGCGCAGCTCAGCCTCTACCTCATGCGCGACGAGGTCGGCCAGCAGTTCCTCCTTCTCACCGGATACGAGCCCGACTTCCAATGGGAACGGTTCAGCAGCGCTGTGCTCGACCTCGTCTCGCTTCTCAAGGTGCGCTCCACCATCTGGGTGCACTCCATTCCGATGCCGGTGCCGCACACGAGGCCGATCGGCGTGACGGTGAGCGGCAATCGCGAAGGGCTCGCCGACGCCATGTCCGTGTGGCGTCCGACGACGCAGGCACCGGCCACGGCGATGCATCTCATCGAGTACCGGCTGCAGGAGGTCGGCGCCTCCACGGTCGGGTTCGTGCTCCTCGTGCCGCATTACCTGGGAGACACCGAGTACCCCGCCGCCGCTGTTGCGGCCATCTCAAATATCAGCTCGGCGACCGGCCTGATCTTCCCGACCGACAAGCTGCGCGAAGACGACCGCGAGTTCGTTGCGAACATCGACGAGCAGGTCGCCGGCAACCCCGAACTGGAGCGCCTGGTCGGTGCGCTCGAGCAGCGGCACGACGCGTACATGCAGGACAGCCCGCTCAAGTCGCCGCTCACCCACGTCGACGGGGCTCTCCCCTCGGCCGACGAGATCGCGGCGGAGCTGGAGAAGTTCCTCGCGTATCGCCGCAGGGGCGACGAGGACGCCTGAAGTCCTGCCTTATCCTGCGCCCGGGTAGGCTGGATGGCGCTCGTTTCGCCGATCGGATCTCTGCTTGCCCGCCTCCTCGCCATCCCGCGCCCAGCCGTGGCGTGCCTGGCTGATCTGGGGCATCGGCGTCACCGCCTACATGCTGTCCGTCGCGAACCGCACCTCGCTCGCGGCCGTGGGCACGGATGCCGCGCACCGGTTCTCGGCCGATGCGTCGACCCTGTCGATGTTCGCCGTGCTGCAGCTCGCCGTCTACGGCGCCATGCAGCTGCCGATCGGCATCCTTCTCGACCGACTCGGTAGCCGACCCATCATCACGGCCGGGATGGTGCTGATGGCCGCCGGCCAGCTGCTGATGGCGCTCTCGCCCAACGTGGGAATCGCCATCCTCGCCCGCATGGTCATCGGTGCAGGCGATGCGGCCGTCTTCCCCAGTGTCGTCCGGCTCGTGGCCACGTGGTTCCCCGCTCAACGCAATTCGCTGATGGTTCAGCTGACCGGCCTGGTGGGCCTGTCCGGGCAGCTCCTGGCGCTCATACCGTTGGCGGCGCTGGTCCACGCGACGACCTGGTCCATCGCCTTCGGCTCGGTCGCGGGTCTCTGCCTCGTGTTCGCCGTGCTCGTGTTCGCGCTCATCCGCAACCACCCGCCGGATGTCGCAGGCGACGTCTCAGTGGATACCCGTACCGGCGCGATCCACGTCGTGACATCGGCCGCGGACACCCGGATGGGTTTCCGGGCGGCATGGTCGCACCCGGGCACCCGGTTGGCATTCTGGTCGCACTTCACCACGGCGTTCGCCGGAAACGCGTTCATCCTGCTCTGGGGCATTCCGTTCCTGACAGCGGGCGAGGGGCTCAGCGCACCTGCCGCGGCCGGCGTGACAACGGTGTACGTCGTCGTGGGGATGGTGCTCGGCCCGGTACTCGGGGCCCTCTCCGGTCGGTTGCCGAACTCGCGTTCCCGCGCGCTCGTGCTGCCGTCGGTCATCGCTCAGCTGGTGGTCTGGCTGGTCGTGATCGCCTGGCCGACGCCGGCGCCGGTGTGGCTGCTGGTGCTTCTCGCGATCGCGGTCGGGTCCGGCGGACCGGCGTCGATGATCGCGTTCGACCACGCCCGCACGTTCAATCCCGGTCATCGTCTCAGCACCGCTACCGGCATCACGAATACCGGAGCATTCCTGGCCGGGCTCATCGCGATCTTCCTGATCGGTGCCGCGCTGGACGTGCAGGGCGCAGGCACGCCGTCGACCTACAGCCTCGACGCGTTCCGCGTCGCCTTCCTCACCCAGGTGCCGCTCTGGCTCATCGGCATCTTCTTCATCGTGCGCGAGCGCAAGCACACGCGCATCCACATCGGCATGGACCAGCCCAGGACCCGGAGGCGCTGAGGAATGCGCCTCCGTCTCAACGGTCAAGCGGAATAGCGGGGTGCTGCGAACTGTTGCAATCAGAGCACGGCGCGAAACCCTGGCTCCGTCGAGTCTTCCCGCATGGTCATGGCAGAGCGGCGCTGAGCGCTTCGCATTCGTGCAATAATCGATGATTGGACCCGTTCATCTTCGGACACCACTACTTGCGCGATCGGTCAGCGGTCGACGTCAGGCGGTGCGTATCGCTTCCGGACTTGACATGGGTCCTCATAGTGTCCGCAAGCGACCCGCACCCCCTCGATCAGTACCCGCACTGCGTGCCGCACGAGAGGGCTGGAAGGTGAACTCCATGGCAGCCAAAACCGCTGACACCCGTACGGTAGAGGAGCCCACGACCACGACCGCCACCAAGGCGACCAAGGCCGCGACGCCCAAGACTGCGTCGGCCAAGAACACGGCATCCAAGCCCAAGGCCACGAAGGCTTCCACTTCGAAGGCCGCGGGAAAGGGAAAGGCGTCGCCCGCGAAGGCGTCGAGCAAGGCGTCACCGGCGAAGGCCGCCGACGAAGACGAGCTCGATGAGGAGGAGCCCGACGACGTCGAGCCCTCGGAGCTGGATGACACCGAGGTGGTCGACGAGTCGGCCGACGTGGAAGCGACGGACGACGCATCCGAGGAGCCTTCCGAGGAGACGGTCAAGCCGAAAGCGACCGCGGAGACCACGGACGATGCCGAAGAGGCGCTGCCGACCGGCGCCATCGTGCTCCGCGCGGCCGACGAGGAAGACGACATTCCCGTCTATTCCGCACAGATCACCGGCGCGACAGCCGACCCGGTCAAGGACTACCTGAAGCAGATCGGCAAGGTCGCACTGCTGAACGCGGCCGAAGAGGTCGAGCTGGCGATGCGCATCGAGGCCGGTCTGTTCGCCGAGGAGAAGCTCGGTGCGATGACCGACCAGGAGAAGCGGTCGCAGTTGGGCCGCGACCTCGGCTGGGTCGCCCGTGACGGTCAGCGCGCGAAGAGTCACCTGCTGGGCGCGAACCTGCGTCTGGTGGTGTCGCTGGCCAAGCGCTACACGGGTCGCGGCATGCAGTTCCTGGACCTGATCCAGGAGGGCAACCTGGGTCTCATCCGTGCGGTCGAGAAGTTCGACTACACGAAGGGCTTCAAGTTCTCGACCTACGCAACGTGGTGGATCCGTCAGGCGATCACCCGCGCGATGGCCGATCAGGCCCGCACCATCCGCATCCCGGTGCACATGGTCGAGGTCATCAACAAGCTCGCCCGCGTTCAGCGCCAGATGCTGCAGGACCTCGGCCGCGAACCCACGCCCGAGGAGCTCTCCAAAGAACTCGACATGACCCCCGAGAAGGTCATCGAGGTGCAGAAGTACGGTCGCGAGCCCATCTCCCTGCACACGCCGCTCGGAGAGGATGGCGACAGCGAATTCGGCGACCTCATCGAGGACACCGAGGCGGTCGTGCCGGCGGATGCCGTCGGCTTCACCATGCTGCAGAAGCAACTGGAGAGCCTGCTCGACTCGCTCTCCGAGCGCGAGGCAGGGGTGATCCGCATGCGATTCGGACTCGGCGACGGAATGCCGAAGACGCTCGACCAGATCGGCGACACGTTCGGGGTGACGCGCGAGCGCATCCGTCAGATCGAGTCGAAGACCATGGCCAAGCTGCGGCACCCGTCGCGGTCCCAGTCGCTGCGCGACTACCTCGAGTAGGCCACGCGTGAGGCGATTCTTCGGGATCCTGCTCGGCCGCCTCGCGCGGTTCGCCACACGGCTCCGGGGAGGCGGTTCCGCCTTCCCCGGATACCTCGTGCGAAAGGTGTGGCCGCGCTTCATCGAGGACGTCTCCGCGCAGTGGAGCCACGGCGTCGTCTTCGTGCTCGGCTCCAACGGCAAGTCCACGACCACACACATGGTCTCGGAGTTGCTGCGCGCCCACGGCCTCCGCGTCTTCACGAACCCGAGCGGTGCGAACCTGCCGCAGGGCATCGCCTCCGCAATGCTGTCGGAGGTGACGCTGAGCGGCAAACTGCCCGCCGATGTGGCCGTGCTCGAGGTGGACGAGGCGTTCGCCGTCGACCTGGCCCGCCTGCTCAGCCCGCGCACCGTGCTCATGCTGAACTGCCAGGTCGACCAGTTGTACCGCTTCTATGAGACCGAGCGTGTCGCCGACATGATGCTGGATGCCTCGGTGCTGGCGAGCGAACACATCGTCACTAATCGCGAGGACCCCCTGCTGAGCCGGGTGCAGAGCCGCCTGGGATCGAGGTCGGTTCCGGACGTGTCGTACTTCGGCGCATCCGACTCCGTGCTCGCCGGCAGCAAGCACGGGCTGTTGAATGCGCCGGATTTCCGTGACGCAGCAGCGGCAGCGCGACCGGCCGCGTTGGGCGAGGTCCGGTCGTTCGCCGGACGCGAGGCGACCATCGCCGTCGCCGGCGACGCGATGTCGGTCGAGTTGCCGGCACGCGGGCTGCACTACGCGGTGGACGCCGCCGCGGCATCCGCAACGGCGCGTCTCGTACTCGGCGAGGCGTTCGACAGGCAGCGCGTCGTGCAGGCGTTCGGCAGCATGCGCCCGGCATACGGCAGAGGAGAGGTCATACCGTTCGGCGACGAATCGGTCGAATTCGTCATGTTCAAGAACGGTCCCAGCCTTCAGCTCAACCTCGACTCCCTGACCGCCCCGCCTCAGCAGGTCATGTTCGCCCTCGACGAGGGAACGCCTGATATCTCCTGGATCTACGACGTCGATTTCGATGTACTCGACCATGTGGATGTGGTCGCCGGCGAGAAGGCATGGCAGGTCGCGTTGCGGCTCGCCTACGCCGGTGTTCCGGTCACGACCGTCGAGCCGGATCTCGAGAAGGCGATCGAACTCATGCGCGCCCTGCCCGCACCCGAGCACGACCGCAAGCTGTGGTTCGTGAACTACGAGCAGATGATGCTGGCTCGCAAACACCTCGGATTCCCGGACTTGGAGACCCGCCTGTGACGGACGCCGCCGCCGGAGTGCGGATTCTTCAGCTGTACCCCGACGAGCTCGGCGTGACCGGCGACGCCGGCAACGTCGAGGTCCTTCGAACACGGCTGGAGCGCTCCGGCGTGCCGGTCACCATCGAGGAGCACCGACCGGGGTCCGCTCTGAGTGCGGAACCCGATCTGATCGTGATCGGCAACGGGCCGCTGTCAGCGCTGCGCAACGTGCACGCGGATGCTCTCGCGCAGCAGGCGAAGCTGTCCGAGTGGGTGCAGCGTGTGCCGCTCTTCGCTGTGGGTGCAGGGCTGGAGCTCATCTGCTCCCGTATCGAAGACGCCACCGGCTCGCTCGAGGGCGTAGGCCTGATTCCTGCGATCGCGCATCGCGGACGAGCGCGCCGGGTCGGCTATGCGATCGCGGAGACTACCCACGGCGACGGAACGAAACGGCAGCTCACCGGGTTCGAGGACCAGGCAACCGAGCTGTCTGGTGTGACCACGCCGTTCGCCACGATCGTGCGCGACGTGACTGGTCCGATGTCCCGCCCCGACGGCGTGCAGACCCGTACAATCACCGGAACTCTGCTGCAGGGCCCGTTGCTTCCGCTGAATCCCTGGCTGGCAGACTGTCTCGCAGCTGCAGCCGCTCGTCACGCAGAGATCGTCTACACACCGGACGCCTCGCTCGCAGAGTTCGACCGGCTCGCCGAGCGCGCCACCGAACGTATGCGTGCCCACGTTTCGAGTGTGTTCACGACCATCCAGTAGCCGGTTCGCCCAGCAACGATCATCCGTCCAGTGAAGCGGGGAGTATCGAGACCATGACGAAGATCACGCTGCTGTGACCGCCGACTCGCGACGTCTCTCCGTCCGCCTCGACTCGCTGGCTGCCAATGTGCGCCGCTACCGGGCGAACGTCCACGGTCTCATCGCCCGTGTCGACCACGACGGATTCGGCCACGGACTCGTTCCGGTGGCCCGTGCGTGCCTCGAAGGTGGAGCGGACCTGCTCGCCGTCGCGGACTTCGACGAGGCGATTCGGCTACGGGACGCCGGCGTCTCCGCGCCACTGCTGGCGCTGCGGCCCACGGGTGCGGCCGTGAACGGCCTCGATGTGCAGGCCGCGGTCGGCTCGCATCGGGAGGCCGAGGATGCCGACGCGCTCGGCGCATCTGGTGCGCACGTCGTGATCGACTGCGGGGGCGCACCGCGAGGCATCCGACCGGCCGACCGCACCGCCTTCGATCAGATCGCCGACTCGCTGCCTCCCGTGGCGCTCATGGGCGTCACGGATGCGCGCACGCCGCACGCCGCGGCATCCACCGGTCTCCGCGAGGCTGCGGAACTCGCACCCGGCCTGCCCGGCCATGTGCACGGCACCGCGGGCGTGCTCGCCGGATACGGCGCGGACGACGCCTACGTGCGGGTGGGCCGCGGCCTGTACGGCATTCCACTGCCGGGAGGCACATCGACGGGGGTGCCGGTCGCCCGCCTGACCGGCCAAGTCGTGACGGTGAAACGCATTCTCGCGGGGGAGGGCGTCTCGTACGGCTACATCTACCGAGCACCCGAGGACGGCACCATCGCACTGGTCACCTGCGGTTATGCCGACGGTGTGCCGCGGAGCATCGGCAACCTTGCCACCGTTCTCGTCGGCGGATGCCCCGCCAGAGTCATAGGGCGCGTCGCCATGGACGTGGTCGTGATCGACGTCGGCGACGCAGTCGTTCAGGCCGGCGACGAGGTGGTCTTCCTCGGCGACCCGGCGGCGGGAGAGCCGGGCGTGACGGAGTGGGCGTCGATCTCCGGGTTCGATCCGGTGGAGATCGCTGCGGCCATGGGCCCCCGAGTTGTACGGAGCTACACGCGATGAGCGCGGCCAGCCGACCGGACGCGCACGAACCCCTGACGCACGCCAGAGTCGATCTCAAACGGTTCGACGCCAACTTGCGCACCGTGCGTTCCCGGGTTTCGCCCGCCGAGACGATGTTCGTGGTCAAGAACGATGCGTACGGCCATGGTGCGGAGGTGCTGGTGCCCCGCGCGGTCGAGCACGGCGTCAACTGGATCGGCGCGCTCGACGTGGAGACGGCGCTCCGTGTGCGTTCCCTCGTCGGCGAGGGACCACGCGTGTTCGCCTGGCTGCTCAGCGGCAGGGACGACCTGGCCGCCGCGCACGACGCCGGAATCGACCTCGGTGTGGGCGATCGCGGTGTGCTCGAAGCGGCAGCATCGGCCGCGACGACCCGGCCGATCCGCGTGCACCTCAAGATCGACACCGGCCTCAACCGGAACGGCGTGCGCGTCGAGGACTGGCGTCCGTTCGTCACCAGGGCAGCGCAGCTTCAATCGGAGGGACGCATCTGCGTCGAGGGGGTATGGAGCCACATCTCCGAGGCGTCCGACGAAGACGACGATCAGGCCCGCAGTCGCTTCGACTCGGCGCTCTCTTCGGCGGAAGCGGCGGGCCTGGCGCCCGAGTACCGGCATCTGGCCGCCAGTGCAGCCTCGTTCATGCGCGCGGAGTTCCGGTATGACTTGGTGCGCGTCGGCGCTTTCGTCTACGGCATTTCGCCGGCCGGCGGCCCGCACGAGCCGGAGCTCGGGATCAGCCCTGTCATGTCGCTGCGCACCCGTGTCGTCGACGTGCGAGACGGCGAGGCCATCCTGCCGATCGGCGGCTGGCATGGCGTGCCCTCGAGCATCGCCGGGCGCGGTGCCGACCCCGGCGCCCAGGGGAGCACTGTCGGTGCCGGCATCCGAGGGACCAGGCATCCTGTGCTTCGCATCGGCCGGGACTGGATGTCCGTGCTGGCGGACGATGCGGCGGTCGGCGACGAAGCGGTGCTGTTCGGACCGGGCGACGACGGCGAACCGACCGCCACGGAATGGGCCGAGGCGATTGACACCATCGGCGAGGAGATCGTGCTCAAAGTGGATCGCCGCATCCCGCGTACATATTGCGAGTGAACGACGAAGGAGGCGCCCCTCGCCGTAGCGAAGGGGCGCCTCCCGATGTCAGTGTGTCGTCAGGCCCTCTGGTCTTCGAACAGGCGCGACGTCTCGTCGTGCCAGTTCGTCGCGATGCTGGAGAGCTTCTCGTGATGCTTCTTGGCGTGGTGAGCGCAGAACAGCAGCTCGCTGCCGTTGACGGTCACGCGCACGTACGCCTGAGCACCGCACGCGTCGCAACGGTCTGCCGCGGTCAGCGCCGGGCCCGTGGGGAGCTCGTCGGCACCGGGGGTGGCGACATGGCCTGCGTAGTTCGACATGCTGAGCTCCTTTCTGGAAAACCCGAACGTTGAGCGGTTGGTTGTCTCCATACAAGCACGCGGACACCGTGAGCACGCTCCATCCGGGCCCATTTCGCTGTGCGCGTAGGCGCTGGACGAACGCTTCGTCCACAAGGGGTGTCGGTGGCGGGGCCACTGCGCGGGCCCGATATTCTGAACGTTGGCCCGATTGCTGCACCTGTGATAACCGGGCGCAACCCGACAACTGGAGATCCTGTGGCGACGAACGACTACTCCGCCAGACACCTCTCGGTACTCGAGGGCCTGGAGGCCGTTCGCAAACGACCCGGCATGTACATCGGGTCGACGGACGCCCGGGGCCTCATGCACTGCCTCTGGGAGATCATCGACAACTCGGTCGACGAAGCACTTGCGGGCTACGGCTCCGACATCGAAGTCCTCCTGCATCCTGACGAGAGCGTCGAGGTGCGCGACAAGGCGCGGGGCATCCCGGTCGATATCGAACCGAAGACGGGTCTCTCCGGCGTTGAGGTCGTCTTCACCAAGCTGCATGCGGGAGGCAAGTTCGGCTCCGGGTCGTACTCGTCCTCGGGCGGCCTGCACGGTGTTGGCGCCTCTGTTGTGAACGCGCTGTCAGAGCGTCTCGATGTCGAGGTCGATCGCAACGGCAAGACCTGGGCCATGTCGTTCCATCGCGGCGAGCCCGGCCTGTTCGCGGACTCGGGCGACCCGAGCCCGAACTCGCCGTTCACGCCGTTCGAGTCGCGCAGCGAGCTGCGCGTCGTCGGCAAGGTGGCGAAGGGCGTGACCGGCACGCGCATCCGCTACTGGGCCGACCGGCAGATCTTCGGCAAGAACGTCGAGTTCAGTGTCGACGACCTCGTCGGCCGCGCACGGCAGACCGCCTTCCTGGTCCCCGGCCTGACGATCGGGATCACGGATGCCCGCAGCGAGGCACCCGAGCGCACCGACTTCACCTACGAAGGCGGCATCAGCGAGTTCGCCGACTACCTCGCGCCCGACACCGCGATCACCGACACCTGGCGCCTCGTCGGGTCGGGAACCTTCACCGAGACCGTCCCCGTGCTGAACGACCACGGCGCGATGCTGCCCACCGAGGTCGAGCGCGAGTGCGAGGTGGACGTCGCCCTGCGATGGGGCACCGGATACGACACCGTGTTCCGCACCTTCGTCAACATCATCGCGACTCCGAAGGGCGGCAGTCACCAAGCTGGATTCGACCAGGGGCTGATGAAGTTCTTCCGGCAGCAGGTCGAGCAGAACGCGCGACGTCTGAAGGTCACGGCGACGGAGAAGCTGGAAAAGGACGACATCCTCGCCGGCCTCACCGGAGTGCTCACCGTGCGACTGCCCGAGCCGCAGTTCGAGGGACAGACCAAGGAGGTACTGGGAACCCCCGCGGTGCGCGCCATCGTGGCGAAGGTGGTCAGTGACGGGCTGGCGGCCCGATTCTCCTCGTCGAAGCGCGACGACAAGACCCAGTCGGCCCAGCTGCTCGACAAGGTCGTCTCTGAGATGAAGTCACGCATCTCCGCCCGCGCGCACAAAGAGACGCAACGCCGCAAGAACGCGCTCGAAACGTCATCCCTGCCCGCCAAGCTCGTTGACTGCCGCTCCACCGACGTAGCGCACAGTGAATTGTTCATCGTCGAGGGCGACTCGGCGCTGGGCACGGCGCGCCGTGCCAGGGACAGCGAGCACCAGGCGTTGCTGCCTATCCGGGGCAAGATCCTCAACGTGCAGAAGGCTTCGATCTCCGACATGCTGTCCAACCAGGAGTGCGCGTCGATCATCCAGGTGATCGGTGCAGGTTCCGGCCGCACGTTCGACCTCGACGCCGCCCGCTACGGCAAGGTCATCATCATGAGCGATGCGGATGTCGACGGCGCCCACATCCGCACGCTGCTGCTTACTCTGTTCTTCCGCTACATGCGACCGATGATCGAGGCCGGCCGCGTGTTCGCGGCCGTTCCTCCGCTGCACCGCGTGATCGTGATGAACCCTGGCTCGAAGCCGAATGAGACGATCTACACATACTCCGATCAGGAGTTGCACGCCGTGCTCGGGGGCCTCAAGAAGGCCGGCAAGCGCTGGCAGGAGCCTCCACAGCGCTACAAGGGCCTCGGCGAGATGGATGCCGACCAGCTCGCGACGACCACGATGGACCGCACGCACCGCCTCCTGCGCCGGGTTCGGCTGGACGACGCGGAACGGGCCGCTGACGTGTTCGAGATGCTGATGGGCAACGACGTAGCACCGCGCAAGGAGTTCATCATCTCCAGCAGCGACCAGCTGAGCCGGGAACGCATCGACGCGTAGGCCGCGTCAGCGTACCTGCGCGCCGATCGCTGCGACCACTCCGTCGAGCGGCGTGCCGGAGGCGTCGCGCTTCGCTCCGCCCTCCGGAAGCGTCCGTGGTGTGCCGTCGCCCGAGACGGCCAGCGCGGGCGCTTCGCCCGCCCAGGCGACGGCGAGTTGATCCTCGCCCTTCAGGAACCGCTGCACGCGCACCCCACCGGTTGCCCGGCCCTTCGCGGGGAACTCCGCGAAGGATGAGACCTTGCCGGTTCCAGGGTTCGTGCCGGCCAGGGTGCTGGCGCTTGTCGCGATCGTCACGACCACGGCGCCGTGCACGGCCTGTTGCGGTACGACGTCGAACGAGATCGCACTCGCGCCGGCCGACAGCTTGATGCCGGCCATGCCGCCCGCGCCGCGTCCCTGCGGACGCACGGAGGAAGCGGCGAACCGCAGCAGCTGGGCATCCGTCGTCACGAACACGAGCTCGTCGGAATCGGATGCCTCGCCGACGCCGACGACGAAGTCACCGGGTTTGAGCGCGATCACCTCGAACTCCGGCTTGTTCGCCCAGTCACCGGGGGTCAGACGCTTGACGACGCCCTGCGCCGTGCCCAGTGCTAATGGAATGGTCGAGTCCGCCGCCACGACGGCGAGAACGCGTTCGCCTCGATCGGTGAGGCCGATGTAGTCGGACGCCCGAACGCCGGCACCCAGCTGCACCGAGTTCGCCGGCACCCCTGGAAGGTCGATGGGGGAGAACCGCACGATGCGACCACGGTTCGTGACGGCGCCGATCTCAGTGCGACTCGTCGTTGCGACCGACGACAGCACAGCGTCGTGCTTGCTGCGCCGAGAGGGGGGAGTGATGCGCGGTGCGGCTCCCTCGGCATCGGGCTGCAGGTCGACCCGCACGAGCCGGCCGGTGGCGGAGAGGAATACGCGGCACGGCGCGTCGGCGACCTCAAGCACAGCCTGCGCCTTCGCCCCCGCTGTCGCCCTCGATGGAGCCGCCGAGGTGAGCATGGTGCGTCGCGGCGTGCCGAACCGCTCGGCGACGTCGCCGAGTTCCGTGGAGACGACCTCCTTGATGCGGTCGTCGGAGGCGAGAATCTGCTCCAGTTCGGCGATCTCGGTGAGCAGCGTGTCGCGTTCGGCCTCCAGCTCGATGCGCGAGAACTTCGTCAGCCGGCGCAGTCTCAACTCGAGGATGTACTCGGACTGCACCTGGCTGAGGTCGAACACCTGCATGAGGCGGGTGCGCGCTTGATCGCTGTCGTCACTGGTACGGATGACCTGGATGACCTCGTCGATGTCGAGGATCGCGATCAGCAGGCCCTCCACCAGGTGTAGCCGTTCGCGCTTGCGGGCCAGCCGGTACCGGGAGCGCCGGGTCACCACCTCGACGCGGTGGTCCAGATAGACCTGCAGCAGCTCACGGAGCCCCAAGGTGCGCGGGTTGCCGTCGACGAGGGCGACGTTGTTGATCGAGAAGCCGTCTTCGAGCGGAGTGTAGCGGTAGAGCTGGTCGAGCACCGCCTGCGGACTGAACCCGGTCTTGATGCCGATCACGAGGCGAAGTCCTCGACTGCGGTCGCTCAGGTCGGTGACGTCGGAGATTCCGGCGAGCTTCTTCGAGTTCACGCCGTCCTTGATCTTCTCGATCACCTTCTCGGGGCCGACGAGGTAAGGCAACTCGGTGACCACGAGTCCGGTCTTGCGCGCCGTGATGGGTTCGACCGAGACCTTTGCCCTGGTGCGGAACGTGCCCCGGCCGGTGGCGTAGGCATCCTTCACCCCGTCCAGTCCGACGATGATGCCGCCGCCGGGCAGGTCCGGGCCAGGCACGAACTCCATCAGCTCGTCCAGTGACGCATCGGGGTTGTCCAGCAGGTGGCGGGCGGCGCCGACGACCTCCACCAGGTTGTGCGGCGCCATGTTGGTGGCCATTCCGACCGCGATGCCGCTCGCGCCGTTGACCAGCAGGTTCGGGATGGCAGACGGCAGCACATCGGGCTGCATGAGCTGGTTGTCGTAGTTCGGGACGAAGTCGACCTCGTCCTCGTCGATGCCCTCCGTCATGGTGAGCGCAGCCGGTGCCAGACGCACCTCGGTGTACCGGGCCGCGGCCGGTCCGTCGTCGAGCGACCCGAAGTTGCCGTGGCCGTCGATGAGCGGCAGGCGGAGCGTGAAGTCCTGCGCCATGCGCACCAGCGCGTCGTAGATCGCGGCATCCCCGTGCGGGTGCAGCTTTCCCATCACCTCGCCGGTTACTCGAGCGGATTTCACGTGAGCGCGCTCGGGTCGCAGCCCCATCTCGCTCATCTGGTACAGGATGCGCCGCTGAACCGGCTTCAAGCCGTCGCGGGCATCCGGAAGCGCCCTGGAGTAGATCACCGAGTACGCGTACTCGAGATACGAACTCTGCATCTCGGTGGAGACGTCGATGTCTTCGATGCGCTCAGGCGTGGCGGTCTCCGCCGCGGCGGTTCGAGGTGGTCTGCGGTTGTCTGCTGGGCTCATTCGTGCAATCTCGTGCGGGCGGAAACGGGGTACTCACACGCCGCCGGCGGGGAGGGATCCCAGTCCGCGCGGGTCTGCCAGACTGGCCGGGTGGGCTCAATGCTACCGGCCGGATTCCCGTCATCGACGAGCCTTGCCGACGTTCTGACCAGTTGCCTGTCCACCATCTCCGGAGCGAGTCCGACCATCCCGATTCCGCGGGTCGCAAGGGCTGTCGTGGTACTCGTCGATGGACTGGGAGCCCAGTCGCTGCGGGCCCGTTCGGGGCACGCACGCTTCCTCGGTCCGCGGCTCACTCGTGCATCAACGCTGGACAGCGGGTCCCCGACGACCACTGCCGCGGCGATCGCCACACTGTGCACGGGAAGGATGCCAGGCGAGCACGGCATCGTCGGCTACCGCGGTTACGATCCGACGACCTCACGCGTGTTCAATCACCTCAGCGGATGGAACGGCGTGCCGGCACCTGAGCGCTGGCAGCGTTGCGAGACCGTGTTCCAGGCAGCGGCGCGTCAGGGCATCCCCTCCTACGCGGTCGGTCCCGAGCGCTACCGCTCCTCCTCATATACCGCGGCCGTGCTCCGGGGAGCGGAATACGTCGCCGCCGACAGCATGGAACGCCGCGTGGAGGTCGTGCGCGACCTCTTCGATCGCGGTGGCAAGCGGCTGGCATACCTCTATCTCCCCGAGCTGGACGTCGCCGCTCACGCCAGCGGCTGGGAATCGGATGCCTGGCTCGTCGCGCTCGAGGAGCTCGACTCGGCCATGGCGCGGCTCGCCCGGTCGCTCCGCACCGGCGAAGGGGCATTCGTGACCGCAGACCACGGGATCCTCGACGTACCCCAGACGTCTCACGTGCTCTACGACGCGGTTCCTCGCCTCACCGAGTCGGTGACACGGGTCGGCGGAGACCCGAGGCTGCTGCAGCTCTACCTGGGTCCGGACGCCACGGAGTCCGACGAACACGAACTGGCGGCGGCCTGGCGAGAAGCGGAGGAGCACCGGGCCTGGATCGCCACCCGATCGGAGGCGATCGATGCGGGATGGTTCGGCCCGGCCGTGGACGCCGACGTCGCACCCCGCATCGGCAACGTGCTCGTCGCCGCTCGGGGACGCATCGCGTACTACGACTCAACACCCGAAGGAGCGAAGAGCCGGCGCATGGTGGGCCAGCACGGCTCGTTCACACCGGAGGAGCGACGAGTTCCGCTGATCCGCCTCGGTGCTTTCGAGTAGCGGGCTTACGCCAGGTCTTTCGAGTAGCGGGCTTACGCCAGGTCGTCGTCCGTGCGCGCACCGAAGACGATCTCGTCCCAGCTGGGCATCGACTTGCGACCGCGCTTCGCGCCGCGCACCGGACCGGTTCCCGATCGATCCGACGCCTGCGGCAGCGGTGCGACGGGTGGCTCGGCAGGCGTCGGCACGTCTGTGGAGTCGAATGTGTCGAGCGGGATGTCGACCGCCTGCGGTCCGGAGTCACGGAGTCCCGCCGCCTCACGTTCGCCGCGCCGCTTGCGCAGTGCCTCGAGCAGGTCAGCAGTCTGGTGAACGTCTCTCGGCTCGTCGTCGTCGGCGCGCTTGATCGCCTGGATGGTGATCGCGTTGTTCACGTTCTGCGGCGCTCGTCCGCTGGACTGCTCTTGGCGCGCTCCGGCGGGCGCATCGTCGAAGGTGAAGGCGCCGCTGTCGAAACGGGATTCGTCAGGAACCGGCAGCACCGGCGAGACGGCGCGCAACCGGGGAATGAGGCCCGTCTGCAGTTCTCCCTGCTGCGAAAGGGTGTGCGCGTCGGCATTGGACGGCGCGAGCGCCATCTTGCGCGGCTCGAATGTCCAGCGGGCATCGTGATCGACATCGTCGGCCACGAACGTGAGCTTGACGATCCAGCCGCCCTCGGGCTCCTTCCAACTCGTCCAGCGCTCGCCCGTTGCCCCGACAGAAGCGAGGCGATCCCGGATGACCGCACCGAACGTGTCGCCCTCGCTGAGGGGGTCGATGTCGGCGCCGGTGCGCACGGGAACGGCCAGAGCAGACGCGACTATGTGCTCGCGCTCGGCCACGATCGGACCCTCGAAGCGCTCGACGTAGCCGATGGCGGCACCGGTCAGCGAAGCGACCTCTTCTGCCGACAGACCTGAGCGGATGTGCGCCTGGATCTCCCGTGGCGAAACCTTGGGCCCCGTCACGGGATCGGGCTTGATCTGACGCAGCCGAGACTGCAGCATCTCGTCGATGGCGATGCGGAACCGCTCACCGCTGTCGTTCGCGGCGAGCAGAGCGCCGTTCTCGATCCCGATGACCTTCAAATCCTGCATGCGAAACGCCTCTTTCGACCTCGTTGCGTTCGAGGCAACCCTGCCATGGAATCGCGGTATTTCCGGGGAATAACCGGGGCGCGCCGCGAGTTGATCGGAACGCACAACCGAAGACCGAAAGAACCGGTCGCGGCGCGTTTGCTATTCCAGGCCTCCTGATGCAAACTATGCCCGCCGATTTCTTCGGATCGCATGAACAAGAAGTGGATGGGAATGGCAACCGATTACGACGCGCCGCGGAAGACCGACGACGACTCCGAGTCGATCGAGGCCCTCAAAGAGCGGGTTCCCGACAAGATGTCCGGGGTGGTCGACGTCGACGATGCCGACAACCCAGGCGGATTCGAGCTTCCCGGAGCAGACCTCTCCGATATCGATCTCGATGTCGTCGTCCTGCCCCCGCAGGCCGACGAGTTCACGTGCGTGAGCTGCTTCCTGGTGAAGCACCGCTCGCAGATCGATCACGAGACGAAGCTGGGGCCGATCTGCGTGGAGTGCGCGGCCTGAGACTTCATCAAGAATGAGGAGCCGGCGGCAGGTTGTCGCCGGCTCTGTCGTTGAGTGCCCGGGCGAGCTCGTTCGGGCGTCGAGTGGACAGCAGCCAGTAGGGCGCCGGGTCGTCTTCGTCGAGGATGGGGATACGCACCACGCCGCTGACCCAGCCCCTGATGAGCAGCCAGGCACGAGCATCCAGAAGCCTTCCGCGCTGCATGGTGGCTTCGGTGCCCTCGAACGTCTCGGCAGCTCCGAGGTAACGCCGTTCGATGTGGGCGCGCCCCGCCTTCAACTCGCCGGTCGTCACCTCGATCGTGGGTGATCCGGCGATGAGGCCGGCCACGCATCCCGCGTAGAGCAGCACGGCGCACACGATCCCGACGGTCATGTTGATCGGCGCGAACACGATGATGCTGGCGGGGATCACGAGCGCTGTCGCGACGAAAAGCCAGGGGGCGGCCCAAAGCCGCTCTCGGTACACGGTCATACGTCTATTCGACCAGAGTTCTGCACTACCCTCGACACGTGATCGAATCCGTCGACGTGCTGACAACGGCGCTGGAGCCACCGCGGTACGCGCACCACGACGATGCGGGCGCCGATCTCTGCTCCACGGACGCCGTGACGCTGAACCCGGGTGAACGGGCGACGGTGGGCACCGGGGTCGCGATCGCGCTTCCGGACGGATATGCGGCGTTCGTGGTCCCTCGTAGTGGACTCGCAGCGAGGCACGGCATCACGATCGTGAACGCCCCCGGAACGGTGGATGCCGGCTATCGCGGCGAGATCCGCGTCACCTTGCTCAACACGGACGCCAGGACGGCGTACACGATCGCTCCTGGCGACCGCATCGCACAACTCGTTCTGATGCCGGTGACGCGGGCCACGTTCATCAGCGTCGACGACCTGCCGGAGAGCGTGCGCGGCGCGAACGGATTCGGCTCCACCGGATACACGGCACTTCAGTCAGGAGAGAACGCGTGAGCGACACAGGGGACATCGCCCCCGAGGAATGGGAGAAGTCAGCGCCCGAAGACCGTGAGATCGAGGGTCCGTTCGACGACAGCGAGGCCAACCCGGTACGCCCGTACATCGACCTCGGCGGCGTGAAGGTGCTGCCGCGCGAGGGCCTGCAACTGCGGCTGGAGGTCGAGGAGGAGACCGGAAGAGTGGTGGCCGTCGGGCTCGACTACTCCGGCTCTACGCTCCAGGTGCAACCGTTCGCCGCACCGAGATCCAGCGGGCTGTGGCACGAGATCCGTGCGCAGATCGCGGACCAGATCCAGCACCAGGGAGGCCGTATCAGCGAACGCGACGGCGTTTTCGGTCCGGAGCTGGTGGCCGAGATTCCCGTCGCCCAGCCCGGTGTTCCCGGAGAGACGCGCATCGCGCGGTTCATTGGTGTCGACGGTCCACGGTGGTTCCTGCGCGGCGTGATCGCCGGCGATGCGGCGATCGACCCGACGGCCGCGGCCGAGATCGAGGACCTGTTCCGCAGCGTGGTCGTCGTGCGGGGCAACCAGCCGATGCCGCCCCGCGATCTGATCCCGCTGCGCATGCCGGCCACTCCGAGCGACGCCTGATCGTGCCCGAACGCGACGATTCCCACTCCGAGCGGGACGACGAGACGACGGCGGCCGGACTCGGCAAAGCGATAACGCAGGCGGCCGGCGGCGGCATCGGTGCCATTGCGGCGGGCGAGGCGCCGACTGGACGCGCGCTGTTCGACGCGATGGGCGGCGTGCGGGGGCTGTGCGAGACCATCCTCCCTGGGCTCCTCTTCCTGGTGCCGTTCACCGTGCTCACGAGCATCCGGGAACCGTGGGCGCAGCAGTTGGCCATGCCCGTCTCGCTCGGGGCATCGGTGCTCGTGGCCGGCGCCTTCACGCTGACCCGCATCGTCACGAAGTCGCACGTCGCCCAGGCGGTCGCCGGACTGCTCGGCGTCGCCGCATCGGCGATCCTGGCGTTGATCAGCGGCAACGCGGCGAACAACTTCCTGCTGGGCTTCCTCATCGACGCCGGATACGGCATCGCGATGCTCGTGTCGATGCTCGTGGGATGGCCACTGCTGGGTCTGGTGATCGGCTATCTGATGGGCGACGGTGTCGCCTGGCGGGCGAGCAGGAGCAAACGCCGCGTCATGCAGATCCTCACCGCGTGCTGGCTGGCCCTGTTCGCGGGACGCCTCGCCGTGCAGCTGCCGCTCTATTTCGCGGGTCTCACCGTGGCGCTGGGCTTCACCAAGTTGCTCATGGGCGTTCCGCTGTACGCCACGCTGGTGCTCGTCTCTTGGCTCGTAACACGTGCCGTATACCCGCCGAAGCAGGCCCCGGATACCGAGGAGTGATGCTTCGGCCTGGAGCCGCGCGAGGCGTCCACCGGCCCTGCATCCGCTTCCGAGCGGGTGTTAGAGTTATCTCGACATCAAGATAAATTTCTGCCGACGAAGGAGAGGGCAGCGTGTCAGCCGACAGCGTTTCCGCAACGAACAGCTTTGGAGCACGAGACACCATCACGGTGGATTCGACGGACTACGAGATCTTCAAGATCGAGGCGGTTCCCGGCTACGAGAAGCTCCCGTTCAGCCTCAAGGTGCTTCTGGAGAACCTGCTGCGCACCGAAGACGGCCTCAACGTCACGAAGAGCCAGATCAGCGCTCTTAGCAACTGGCAGCCGGAGGCGGAGCCAGACACCGAGATCCAGTTCACGCCGGCGCGCGTCGTGATGCAGGACTTCACCGGTGTTCCCTGCATCGTCGACCTGGCCACCATGCGCGAGGCCGTCAGCGAGCTGGGCGGCGACCCCGAGAAGATCAACCCGCTCGCTCCGGCCGAGCTCGTGATCGATCACTCCGTGATCGCCGACGTCTTCGGCACGCTCGACTCCTTCGAGCGCAATGTCGAGCTGGAGTACGAGCGCAACGGCGAGCGGTACCAGTTCCTTCGCTGGGGCCAGTCGGCGTTCGACGACTTCAAGGTGGTGCCCCCGGGGACCGGCATCGTGCACCAGGTCAACATCGAGCACCTCGCCCGAGTCACGTTCACCCGTGAGGTGAACGGGAAGCTCCAGGCATACCCCGACACGCTCGTCGGGACCGACTCGCACACCACCATGGTCAACGGTCTCGGCGTGCTCGGCTGGGGTGTCGGCGGCATCGAGGCCGAAGCCGCAATGCTCGGGCAGCCGGTCTCGATGCTCATCCCGAAGGTGGTCGGCTTCAGGCTCACCGGGTCCATCCCCGCGGGAGTGACCGCGACGGATGTCGTGCTCACCATCACGCAGATGCTGCGCAAGCACGGGGTCGTCGGCAAGTTCGTCGAGTTCTACGGAGCGGGTGTCGCACAGGTGCCGCTCGCGAACCGGGCGACGATCGGCAATATGAGCCCGGAGTTCGGCTCGACGGCAGCGATCTTCCCGATCGACGACGTCACGCTCGAGTACCTGCGGCTCACCGGCCGTTCCGAGGCGCAGGTGCGCCTCGTCGAGGAGTACTCGAAGGCGCAGCACCTCTGGCACGAGCCGGAGATCGAGCCGGTGTACAGCGAATATCTGGAGCTCGACCTCGGAACCGTGGTGCCGTCCATCGCCGGCCCCCGTCGCCCCCAGGACCGCATCGAGTTGAGCCGCGCCAAGGAGCAGTTCAACTCCGACCTGAACGACTACGCCGAGATCGACCACGATCTCGTCGACCTCACGATCTCCGAGTCGTTCCCGGCCTCCGACCCCGGTGAGCTGAGCCCAGAGGATGCCCGCAGCATCCACCAGCATCATCACCACAGCCACGCTCCGCTCACCGCGTCCAAGCCGACGCACGTGACGATGAGCGACGGCGACTTCACCATCGACCACGGTGCGGTCGCGATCGCAGCCATCACGTCGTGCACGAACACCTCGAACCCGGAGGTGATGCTCGCCGCAGGCCTCCTCGCCCGCAATGCCGCCCGCAAGGGCCTCAAGGCGAAGCCGTGGGTGAAGACCACCCTCGCGCCGGGCTCCAAGGTCGTCACCGAGTACTACGAGAAGGCGGGCCTCACCGGATACCTCGAGGACCTCGGCTTCTACCTCGTCGGCTATGGCTGCACGACCTGCATCGGCAACTCCGGCCCGCTGCCCGAGGAGATCTCCGCGGCGGTCAACGGCAACGACCTCGCGGTGACGGCCGTGCTCTCCGGCAACCGCAACTTCGAGGGTCGCATCAATCCCGATGTGAAGATGAACTACCTGGCCAGCCCTCCGCTGGTGATCGCCTATGCGCTTGCCGGATCGATGAACTTCGACTTCGAGTCGGATGCCCTCGGCGCCGACCAGGACGGCAATGACGTCTATCTCAAGGACATCTGGCCCGACGCCGCCGAGGTGCAGAAGACCATCGACGAGTCCATCAACCAGGACATGTTCACGCGCGAGTACGCGAGCGTGTTCAACGGTGACGAGCGCTGGCGTTCGCTGCCCACCCCGACCGGCTCGACGTTCGAGTGGGATGCCGAGTCCACTTACGTGCGCAAGCCTCCGTACTTCGAGGGGATGACCGTAGAGACCACCCCGGTCGTCGACATCGCCGGCGCACGCGTTCTCGCCAAGCTCGGCGACTCCGTCACGACCGACCACATCAGCCCCGCGGGCTCGATCAAGGCGGACAGCCCCGCCGGCCACTACCTGAGCGAACACGGGGTCGAACGCAAGGACTTCAACTCGTACGGGTCACGGCGCGGAAACCACGAGGTGATGATCCGCGGAACCTTCGCGAACATCCGTCTGAAGAATCAGCTGCTGGACGGAGTGGAGGGCGGCTACACCCGCGACTTCACGCAGCAGGACGGTCCGCAGGCGTTCATCTACGACGCTTCGGTGAACTACCAGAAGGCGGGAACTCCTCTCGTGATCCTGGCGGGCAAGGAGTACGGATCGGGGTCCTCGCGCGACTGGGCGGCGAAGGGCACGACGCTGCTCGGGGTGCAGGCGGTCATTGCTGAGAGCTTCGAGCGCATCCACCGGTCGAACCTGATCGGCATGGGTGTCGTGCCGCTCCAGTTCCCGGCCGGCGAGTCCGCCGAGAGCCTGGGCCTCGACGGGACCGAGGAGATCGCGATCAGCGGACTGACCAAGCTCAACGAAGGATCAACGCCGAAGACGGTGCATGTGACGGCCACTCCGACCGATCATTCCGCGGAGGGCAAGGAGCCAGTGGAGTTCGACGCGGTCGTACGCATCGACACGCCCGGTGAGGCCGACTACTACCGCAACGGCGGCATCCTCCAGTACGTGCTGCGCAGTCTGGTGTGACCGTTCGTCAGTGAGCATCTGAGAGGGGCCGGGATCATTCGATTCCGGCCCCTCTGCCTCCGGCCTCTCTTGAGGACGGGATGCGTAGACTCGTGGCTCAGGAACGAAAGGCGGCCGGTATGACCCTTCTCGAGACGATCCGGGGCCCCCGCGACCTCGACGCTCTCTCGAAGGAACAGCTCGAGCAGGTGGCTGCGGAGGTTCGCGAGTTCCTCGTCTCCAACGTCGCCAAGACGGGTGGCCACCTTGGGCCCAATCTCGGCGTCGTCGAGCTGACGATCGCGCTGCACCGCGTCTTCCAGTCGCCGCACGACGCGATCGTCTTCGACACCGGACATCAGGCGTACGTGCACAAGCTGCTCACCGGGCGTCAGGACTTCTCCACCCTGCGCCAGACCGGCGGGCTCGCCGGGTATCCGCAGCGGTCCGAATCGGAGCACGACATCGTCGAGTCGTCGCACGCGTCCAGCTCGCTCTCGTGGGCGGACGGCATCTCCAGAGCCTTCACGATGACCGGCCAGCGAGAGCGTTACGTGATCGCCGTGGTAGGTGACGGCGCGCTCACCGGTGGGATGACCTGGGAGGCGCTGAACAACATCAGCGACGACAACGACCGCCGTCTGATCATCGTCGTGAACGACAACGGCCGGTCGTACGCCCCCACGATCGGTGGCATGGCGCGCTTCCTCAACACCGTTCGCACCCGCCGCGGCTACAAGAGCCTCTACCTCACCAGCCGGGCGGCGTTCGACAAACTGGGCGCTCCCGGTCGTGCGGTCTACCGGGGCATGCGCGGGGGATTGCACGGCTTCCTCTCACGCTTCACCAACAATGAGGCGCTCTACTCAAACCTCGACATCAAGTACATCGGACCGGTGCAGGGCCACGACATCGCCGCCCTCATGGAGGCGCTGGAGCAGGCGAAGAACTACGACGCTCCCGTCATCGTGCACGCGATCACACAGAAGGGGCGCGGATACGAGCCCGCGCTGCGCGACGCGGCCGACCAGTTCCACAGCGTCGCACCGATCGATCCGGAGACCGGTGAACCGATAGCCCAGGCAAACGGCACGTCATGGCCGTCCGTCTTCGCGGACGAGATCGTGCGGCTGGGGGAGACGGATTCCCGGCTCGTCGGCATCACGGCCGCGATGCTGCGTCCCGTCGGCCTGCACCGCTTCGCCGAACGGTTCCCGGAACGCGTCATCGATGTCGGAATCGCCGAACAGCACGCGGCGACCAGCGCGGCCGGTATGGCGTTCGGCGGCCTGCACCCCGTCGTCGCGCTGTACGCGACGTTCATGAACCGCGCGTTCGACCAAGTGCTGATGGACGTCGGCCTGCACAAGGCGGGGGTCACCTTCGTGCTGAGCAGTGCTGGCGTGACGGGACCCGATGGTCCCAGCCATCACGGCATCTGGGACCTCGCGACGCTCCAGGTCGTACCGGGCATCTGCATCGCCGCGCCCCGCGACGGCGAGAGGCTGCGTGAAGAGCTCGGCGAGGCCGTGGCCGTCCAAGACGGGCCCACCGTGGTGCGCTACCCCAAGGGGGAGGTGCCGGAGGCGATCGAGGCCGTGCGCCGAACGTCCGACGGTGTCGACGTTCTGCGCGAGGATGATGCCCGCGATGTCCTCATCGTCGCGGTCGGCGCGATGGCATCGACGGGACTCGACGTGGCACGACGGCTGGCAGCCCAGGGCATTGGCTGCTCGGTGATCGATCCCCGCTGGGTGGTGCCGGTTCCGGCGAGCGTCATCGAGTTCTCGGCGCGTCATCGCCTGGTCGTGTGCATCGAGGACGGCATCCGGGTGGGCGGCATCGGCACGCGCATCCGGCAGGATCTGCGCGAGGCCGGCGTCGACACGGCGGTCACCGAAGTCGGTCTGCCCGACGAGTTCCTGGAGCACGGAGCCCGAGCCGACATCCTGGACCGCGCTCGGATGACGCCCCAGCACATCGCCCACGACGTGATGGGGATGGTGCTCGGCTCGAAGCTTCCCTACGCGCGCGGCGTGAGCGGCGACACGGGAGCACAGCCCATCGTGGTGCGCGCGAAGGAGTGACCGCGCCGGGGATGCCGGTCAGCGAACGACGTCGTAGCGCAGTCCGACCGCTCCGCTCGGAAAGTCGTGCCGCGCCGTGAGCCGCAGCCTCAGGTCGCTGTCGACAGGCAGCAACGGAGCACCGCCGCCCAGCACCACCGGCATGATCGTCACGATGAGCTCGTCGAGCCTGCCGAGCCTGGCGAACTGCGCGACGACGTCGCCGCCCCCGACCAGCCAGACGTCGCGGTCGCCCGCGGCAGCCGCGACATCATCGATGACGGATGCCACATCGCCGGCATGGAATCGCACGTCGCGTCCCTGCACCCGGGGCAGGTCCCTGTGCGTGAGCACCCAGGCCGGAACCTCGTACGTGTACGCATCCGGCCCCTCGCCGAGGATGAACTCGTACGTGGAGGCACCCATCACTATTGCGCCGACCTCGGCGATGAATCGCTGGTAGTCGGGTGTGAACTCCGCGAAGCCGAATGCGGTGAGCCAGTCGATCGCGTTATCACGGTCGGCGATGTACCCGTCGAGGCTGGAGGCGACGTAGTAGCGGAAGCGGGTCATCCGCACAACGTAACGCGGGCTCCCGACATCCGACGAAGCGGTCCTGCCGGGAGCCCGCGTTACCGGACTGGCCGATGCCTTATGCGCCTACGCCCATCAGCACCGGGTGGTGGAAGGTGTCGCCGAAGACGCGCTCGCTGGCGCCTACCCGGTCGAGATAGGGCGTGATGCCGCCCATCTGGAACGGGAAGCCGGCGCCGAGGATCATGCAGAGATCGATGTCTTCGGCGGCCGCCACGACGTGATCGTCGTCGAGCATGCGGTGGATCTCGTCGGCCAGGCCGTCCTGCAGCCGGGTCAGGATCTCTTCTTCGGTAAGCGGGTTCTTGCCGACGGTCATGACCTTCAGCGCACCCTTGTCGAAACCCTTGACGTTGCCCTTGCCGTCCTTTTCGAGCAGCTTGCCGTAGTCCGCAAGCTTGTGCAGGTTCTCGCTCCGGTGGAAGCGCTCGGGGAAAGCGGCGTGGTGCGTGTCCAGCACATGCGCGCCCACCTTCAGTCCCACCAGATCGAGCAGTACAGAAGGAGCCATCGGGAGCCCGAGCGGCGCGATCGCCTTGTCGACGGTCTCGAACGGCGTTCCGCTGTCGACCGCGTACATCGCCTCCCCGAGCAGCTTGGCAAGCACCCGGTTCACGACGAACCCGGGGGTATCGGCCGTGATCACGGCGTTCTTCTTGAGCTTGGCAGCCGTGACCATCGCGGTCGACAGCGTCGCATCATCTGTCTTCGTCGCCTTGACGACCTCGATCAAAGGCATCACCGCGACCGGTGTGAAGAAGTGGAAGCCAACGAGTCGTTCGGGATGCTCGAGCTTCGCACCGATCCGGTCGACGGAGAGACTCGACGTGTTGGTCGCCAGCACCGCCTCCGGTGACACGATCTTCTCGATCTCGGCGAAGACGTCCTGCTTGACGCCGAGCTCCTCGAAGACCGCCTCGATGACCCAATCGCAGTCGGCGAACTCGCCCTTGTCCGTCGTGCCGCGGATGAGCGCGCGCAACCGGTTCGCCTCGTCGGAGCCGATGCGTCCCTTGCCGAGCAGCTTGTCGATCTCGTCGTTGATGTAAGCGACGCCCTTGTCGACGCGTTCCTGGTCGATGTCCGTGATGATCACGGGCACCTGCAGCCTGCGGAGGAAGAGCAGCGCGAACTGGCTCGCCATGTACCCGGCGCCGAGCACGCCGATCTTCGTCACCTTCTTGGCGAGCTCCTTGTCGGGCGCACCTGCCGGCCGCTTCGCTCGCTTCTGCACCAGGTTGAAGGCGTAGATGGATGCCTGCAGCTGGTCCCCGGCGATGAGATCGGCGAGCGCGTCGTCCTCCAGTGCGAAGCACGCCTCCTTGTCGCCGCTCTTGGCCGCCTTCAGCAGATCGAGCGCCTTGAACGGCGACAACGGGACAGTGCCCAGCTTGGATGCCACCTGGTCGCGCGCGATCTTGATGGCGATGTCCCACTTCGCGAGGCGCTCCAGCTTGCCCGGCGCGTTCTTGCGCTCCACCTTCTCGGTGCCGTTCAGTACGCCGTCGACGAACTTGATGGAGTCTTCCAAGAAGCTCACTGGGGCGAACAAGCGGTCCGCGATGCCGAGCTCGTAGGCATCCTGCGCCTTCAGCATGCGGTTCTGCTTGAGCGGGTTCTCGATCACGACCCTAAGTGCGTTCTCGATGCCGATCAGGTTGGGCAGGAGGAATGTGCCGCCCCAGCCTGGCACCAGGCCGAGGAAGACCTCGGGAAGGCCGATTGCGGCGGCCGAGGCGTCGATCGTGCGGTAGTCGGCGTTGAGAGGCAGCTCGAGGCCGCCCCCCAGTGCGAGACCGTTGATGAACACGAAGCTCGGCACGCCGAACGATGCCTGCTTGCTGAGCACGAAGTGGCCGAGCTGTGCCAGCCGTTTCGCGATGTCACGGCTCGGCACTTCGGCGACCTTCGAAAGGTCGGCGCCGGCGGCCAGGATGAACGGCTTTCCGGTCGTCGCCACCGCGTGAATCTCACCACGCGAGGCGCGCTGCTTCAGCTCGTCATATGTCTTGCCGAGCTCGAGCAGCCCGACCGGACCGAATGTGTTCGGGCGGGTGTGGTCGCGTCCATTGTCGATGGTGACGAGCGCGAGCACCTTTCCTGATGCCAGTTTGACGTCGCGCACGTAGTTGTGCGTCACGACCTCGTCATCCGCGAACGCCAGCAGGTCGGAGAAGTCGATCTTCGAATAGTCGGTCACGCCCGTGCTCACTTTCCGTACTTCTTGTGGTGCGGGTTTTCCCAGATCACCGAGCCGCCCTGGCCGAGGCCAACGCACATGGCGGTCAGGCCATAGCGCACCTCGGGGTGCTGTTCGAACTGACGCGCGAGCTGGATCATCAGCCGCACCCCGCTGGCGGCCAGCGGATGCCCGATCGCGATCGCACCACCCCACTGGTTGACCCGCGGGTCGTCGTCGTCGAAGCCGAAGTGGTCGAGGAAGCTCAGCACCTGAACAGCGAACGCCTCGTTCAACTCGAACAGGCCGATTTCGTCGATGCCGAGGCCCGCGTTCTTCAGTGCGCGCTCCGTCGACGGGATCGGCCCGATCCCCATCACCTCCGGCTCCACGCCCGCGAACGCGAACGAGACCATCCGCATCTTCGGTGTGAGACCGAACTCCTTCGCTGCGCGCGAGGAGGCCAGCAGCGACGCGGTGGCGCCGTCGGTAAGAGGAGACGCGTTTCCGGCCGTGACGCGCCCGTGCGGACGGAACGGCGTCTTCAGGGTTGCAAGGCCCTCCATGGTGGTATCGGGACGCATGCCTTGGTCTTCTGTGGCGAGACCCCAACCGGTCGCGCTCCGGTACGAGACCGGCACCAGGTCCGCCTGGATGTCGCCGGTCGCATACGCCGCGGCGAGCTTCTGCTGGCTGCGCATGCCGAACCGGTCTGACCGTTCCTTCGTCAGCTGAGGGAAGCGGTCGTGCAGACGTTCGGCGGTGTTGCCCATGTTGAGCGCAGCCGGATCGACGAGTTTCTCCGCCACGAACCGCGGGTTGGGGTCGACGCCCTGACCCATCGGGTGGTGCCCCATGTGCTCGACGCCGCCGGCGATGACCACGTCGTACTGCCCGAACGCGATGCCGGATCCGGTCGTCGTGACGGCCGTCATGGCGCCGGCACACATGCGGTCGATCGCGAAACCGGGCACCGTCGTCGGCAGGCCTGCGAGGATCGCCGCCGAGCGTCCGAGGGTCAGGCCCTGATCGCCCTGTTGCGTCGTGGCCGCAATGGCGACGTCATCCACCCTGTCCTTGGGCAGTCCCGGATTGCGCTCGAGCAGTCCGACGATCGACTTCACCGCCAGGTCGTCGGCCCGGGTGTTCCAGTAGATGCCCTTGTCGCCCGCCCGTCCGAACGGGGTTCGTACCCCGTCCACGAACAGCACGTCAGCTCTTTCGGCCACTTCGCCTCCCATTTCGCAGTCATCAGAGGCCCGAAGGCAGGCGGCACCCGCATCCGGAACCTGTTATGCAGATCCTAGAAACCGCGCCCGGCCGCCGAGAATCGATTGGGTGTTCCTACGAAGCGGATTCGGACGGCTCGACAGGGGATTGGCCCGCTTCGACAAACGCTGCGGCGACGATGCCTGCAGTCGCCTCAACCTGCCACGGGCGGGCATCCGCGTCGCGCATCGCTGCGGCGATCGTCGCCTCGTCGACGGTCTCGGGTGGTGACCACGCCAGACGACGCAGGGTCTCGGGGGAGAGGAGGTTCTCCACCGGCATGTGCAGTTCCTCGGCACGTGCAATGACGGCGGCACGCGCCGACCGTAGCCGTTCGTTCGCCTCCGGGTTGCGATCAGCCCACGCGCGCGGCGGCGGGATGCTCTCCCCACTGGATCGCAGCACGGGAAGGTCGTCGGTGGTGCGGCCGCGACTCACGGCATCCCACCACCTGTCGATCTCCGTGCGGCTGGCACGCCCCGTGAACTCGCGCATACCCACGAGTTCGCGCTTGCTCTCCGGCATGGCTTTGGCCACAGCGGTGATCGAGGCGTCCGGGAGCAGCCGTCCCGGCGCGACGTCTTTGCTCCGGGCGAGTTCGTCCCTGGCATGCCAGAGTTCCCTGGCCACGGCGAGGTTGCGAAGCCCGCGTATAGAGTGCACGCCCGACAGCCGCCGCCAGGGCTCGTTGCGTGCCGGCTTGGGGCTGCGTGCGAGCTCGTAGGCGAACTCCTGGGCAGCGATCTGAAGCTTCTCGTCTTTCTGCAGAATCTCCTGCTCGGCCTCCATCAGGTCGACCAGGAGCTCCACATCGAGCGCGGCATACGTGAGCCACGGGGCGGGAAGCGGTCGTGTCGACCAGTCGGCGGCCGAGTGCTCCTTCGCCAGATGGATGCCGAGCAGTTCCTGCACGATCGTGGCCAGCCCTACCCGCGGAAATCCGAGCAGGCGGGCGCCGAGCTCCGTATCGAAGATGGTGGCAGGATCGAGGCCCACCTCGCGCAGGCAGGCGAGGTCCTGACTGGCGGCATGCAGGATCCAGGGCACATCGCCCACCGCGTCCTGCAGCGCAGAGAAGTCGCCCAGTGCAGGCGGGTCGAACAGGAAGACCCCTGCGTCTCGCCGGAACATCTGGATCAAATACGCTCGCTGCGAGTACCGGAAACCGGACGCGCGTTCGGCATCCACCCCCACGGGACCCGTGCCAGCCCGCAGCGCGTCGACTGCCCGGCTGAATTCGGAAACGGAGTCGACGACGTGGTACTCAGTCACGCGATGTTCTCCGCTGGGTGAGGAGCCGAACCCCGTCGGGCAGCGGAGGGATGCCTGCGAGCATGCACAACAGGTCGCCCCACGCCTCGACGTGCGCGCGCATGTCGAAGTCGCCGGGCGTCCAGGATGCGCGCAGTTCGATCTGTGCACCGTCGCCCTGCCTGGCCAGCTCCCCGAATCCGGTCGAGATCACCTTGGTCGCCGTACCCGAGGCGGAGGTGTAATCGGCGCCGCGCTCGTCGAGCGCGTCGATCAGCCACGACCAGGTGACGTCGGCGAGGAACGGATCGAGACCGATGTCCGTCTCCAGCGGAGCCTGCGCGAAGCACACGACGCGGAACGTCCCGCCCCACTCCTCGGGCGCGGATGGATCGTAGAGCAGCACGAACCGTCCGGTGCCCAGGTCGGAATCCCGTCCGTGTCTCACGGGCGCGATGTCGGCGGCCAGCGCGATCGCGTACGGCGCCAATCCCGTCGGTGCCGGGATCTCATCGATGCTCAACTCCTTGCGAGCATCGAAGCGGCGCACGGAGTCGGCGGCCGCGGCGAACTCCGCAGGGATGCCGGGGGCCGCGGGTGTAGGGGACACGTTGGCAGACTAGAGTTTCGGCTCGGGAGTTGACCGAAGGCACGCCGCGTCCTGGGGCCGCCTTCGCCCGGAGGGGAGTGTCGGTGGGCCGGCTGACCAAGGTTCTCGTTCCGTTCGCCGTCCTCGGCGCCGTCGGTGTCGCGCTCGCGGCAGGCTACGTCACGGCGGCGACGGTCGTCGCCAAGATGGTGGTGACGCCGGCCAGGCGCAAACGGGAGGATGCCGGCATCCGGTCGGTCGCAGCCGATCTGTCCACAGTCACCCTGGGCGGCAACGCCGACGCCCTCCGCGTACCCGGACGGTACGGGCTCTGGTTCTCGAACGATCGCGGTTATGCGCGCATCGGCGACATCCTCGAGCTTGCGGACGACGGATCGGTCACCCGCGAGGTCGAGTCCGTCGTCTGGGGCGATCTGCGCTCCGCACGGCATGGCCGCCTCAGCAGCTGGTACTACACGTCGCCCAGCGACCTCGGTCTACCGGTCGAGAGCGTCGATGTGCCCGTCGACGACGGAGTGGCTCCGGCCTGGCTCTTCCCGGCTGAGCGGCCGACGGATCGTTGGGCCGTCCACATTCACGGGCGAGGGACTCAACGCCAGGAGACGCTCAGAGGGGTTCCGGTCTTCCACGAGAAGGGATTCACGTCGCTCGTCGCGAGCTACCGCAACGACGGTGACGCGCCGTCCAGCTCCGACGGCCGTTACGGCCTGGGATCGACGGAGTGGCGGGATGTCGACTCGGCCATCGCGTACGCGCTCGCTCACGGCGCGCGGCACGTCGTTCTGATGGGATGGTCGATGGGCGGCGCGATCGTGCTGCAGGCATCCGTTCGGTCCGCTCATGCCGACAGCGTGCGGGGAATCGTGCTGGACTCGCCGGTCGTGGACTGGCTGGAGACGCTCGACTACCAGGCCGGGCTGATGCGGTTGCCGCGTGGTGTGGCCCAGGGTGCGCTCCTGCTGCTCGACTCGGCGTGGGCGACCGGAGTGATCGGGCAGGACGCTCCCGTGGGCCTCGCCGGGCTCGACTTCACGATGCGCGCCCACGAGCTGAACGTTCCAGTGCTCCTGATGCACAGCGATGACGACGGGTACGTTCCGGCGGATGCCTCGCACAGGCTGGCAGCAAGCCGCCCCGACATCGTCACGCTCGTGCCGTTCCGGCAGGCCAAGCACACCAAGCTCTGGAACTACGACCGAGATCGCTGGACCTCGGCCGTCTCGTCATGGCTCGACGAACTCATCGACTCTCTCGACCAGACGCGGGAACCGGCGTAGTCGCCGGTCCCGCGTCACGCACCGCGTTTCAGCCGAACCTGGTGCTTGGTGCGACCGAGCAGGGCGGTCATACCGCGCACCCGCAGCGGTGAGACGGCTTCGGTGAGCCCGAGCTCCTGCGGGTAGTCGTCTGGAACCGCCAACACCTCGTCCGCCGTGAGTCCCGCGAGCCCTTGCGCGAGAATCGACGCGAAGCCTCTCGTGGTCGGCGACTCCTTCGGAGCGGTGGCGTAGAGCTGCACAATCCCGTCGTCGTCGACCTCCACGAAGATGAAGACCGGGGACTGACACTCGACGACGCGCTCGAAGAGGTCCGGATGATCGCGATAGCGCTCCGGAAGCTCCGGCAGTTCATTGGAGAACTCCAGCAGCAGCTGCAGGCGGTCACGGAGTTCCAGCGCGAGGAACTCCTCCTTGATCTCCTGCAGTGTGGCGGGGAGCGTGGCGTTCGTCATCAGGTTTCTATTGTCTCAGACCGGTCCGAATCTCTCAGGCGGATCAGGCGGCCGGGACCTCTCCGCGTTCGGCGCCCTTCACGATCGGAACCCGCACGGCGCTGCCCCACTCGGTCCAGGAACCGTCGTAGTTGCGCACATTGGTGAAGCCGAGCAGGTGCGTGAGCACGAACCAGGTGTGGCTCGAGCGCTCGCCGATCCGGCAGTACGCGATCACGTCGTCGCCATCCTGCAAGCCGGCTTCGCCCTTGTAGATCGCCTCGAGCTCGTCACGGTTCTTGAACGTGGCGTCCGGAGCGGCAGCCCGTGCCCACGGGACGGATGCGGCGGACGGGATGTGACCGGGGCGAAGCGCGCTTTCGGTGGGATAACCGGGGATCTCGGTGCGCTCTCCGGTGTACTCCTCGGGCGAGCGCACGTCGATGAGGGGGCCGCTTCCAAGATGTGAGAGCACGTCCTCTTTGAACGCGCGCACCTTGGAGTCGTCGCGCTCCACAACCGGGTACTCGGCCGCCTTCGGCGTCGGCACATCGGTCGTGATCTCGCGGCCCTCCGCGATCCACTTGTCGCGACCGCCGTCGAGAAGACGGACATCATCGTGTCCGAACAGCGTGAAGATCCACAGCGCGTACGCGGCCCACCAGTTGTTCTTGTCTCCGTAGATCACGACGGTGGTGTCGCGGGAGATGCCCTTCTCACTGAGAAGCTGCGCGAAGCGCTCACCCGAGACGAAATCACGAAGCACAGGGTCGTTCAGGTCGGTGTGCCAGTCGATCTTGACCGCAGTCGGGATGTGACCGGTCTCGTACAGCAGCACGTCTTCGTCGGATTCCACTACCGCGAGACCCTCATCGCCGAGGTGTTCGGCGAGCCATTCCGTGCTCACCAGCCTCTCGGGATGTGCGTACTCGGCGAACTTCGCGGAATCGTCGAATCCCACGGTCATGGTTTCCTCCTCGTAGTAGGGGTGCTGCTCGTTCTGGGCAGAAGCGCCTCGGATATCGCGGCTGCGCTGCTCAAAGGCTCAATCGGCTCGGTGATGCGAGCAAGCTCCCATCACGCTCACCTCAATCGCCTCTATCCTTGTTGCCAAGTCCCTCACGCGAACTTACGCGCCACCGCCTGGCAACCGCAGGGGCACTGTAAGACTTCGACACGTTAGGACCTGGATGGCCGCGCACGCGCTTCCCACCGCCGATCGCCTCACCGAAGTGACGCCGTCGATCACGGGCCGCGAGATCGCTGCCGAGCTCGTTCCACCGCCGCAGTTCCACACTGCCACGTTCGAGTCGTATCGTCCCGACCGGGATTTCCCGTCTCAGGCCGCGGCGGTGCAGACCCTCACGTCGTTCGCGCGCACCTGGGAGCCGCCGCAACCGGGCGGCTTTTTCGGCTGGGGCCGCAAGAAGCTTGAGGAGCACAAGCCGGGCGTCTACCTCGACGGTGGCTTCGGTGTGGGCAAGACGCACCTGCTTGCCGCCTTGTGGCACGTCGCACCGGCGCCGAAATACTTCGGCACGTTCATCGAGTACACGGCCCTCGTCGGAGCGCTCGGCTTTCAGCCGACGATCGATCTGCTGCGGGGCTCGAAGCTGATCTGCATCGACGAGTTCGAGTTGGACGATCCGGGCGACACCATGATGATGACCCGGCTGCTCGGTGCGCTCGTCGACAGCGGCACCCGCATCGCTGCGACGTCGAACACGCCTCCCCAGGCTCTCGGGGAAGGGCGATTCGCGGCTTCGGACTTCCTCAGGGAGATCCAGTCTTTGTCGTCGCATTTCGAGACCGTGCGCATCGACGGCCTCGACTACCGCAGACGCGACGTGTCCGGCGTGGCGGCGACGGTCGACGATGAGACGCTCGCCCGGGTCGTCGACGCGATCGCCGCCAGGGGAGAGCACGTGACGGCGGACCGGTTCCGCGACGTCGTCGATCACCTTGCCACCGTGCATCCGTCGAAGTACATCAAGCTCGTAGCGGACGTCGACGTGATCGCGCTCGCCGGCGTCGAGCAGCTGCACGATCAGATGGAGGCACTGCGGTTCGTCGCGTTCGTGGACCGGGTATACGACGCGGAGATCCCGATCGTCGCCAGCGGCGTGCCGTTGAACGACGTCTTCGACGCCGAGATGCTTCAGGGCGGTTACCGCAAGAAGTACCTGCGCGCGGTGTCCCGGCTCATCGCGCTGACGTCGGGCGAACTCCCGCCGCACGACTGAGCCCGCATCACCACGACGCGAGGCCCCCGAAACACGCTGTTTACAACCGCGCTTTCCCTGTAACCGGCGCGAAACACACGAACCTCTCTCACGAAATCTCCCGGCAGCAGACTGACGACACCTCACCGGGCATACGGCACCCGAGCCGCGGTGATGGAGACACCGGCATTCGTTAGAGGGAGACCCCATGTTGTTGCACGCAGCGGCCGCCTACGATGCGCAGACGAGCGTCAACTCGCTGTGGCTGCTCGTCGCAGCAGCACTCGTACTGCTCATGACGCCGGGCGTGGCGTTCTTCTACGGGGGGATGGTCAAGGCGAAGAGCGTCATCAGCATGATGATGATGAGCTTCGGTGCCATCGCCATCGTCGGTGTTCTCTGGGTGCTGTATGGCTACGGGCTCGCGTTCGGCAAGCCGCTCATTCCGGGATGGCTGGGAACCCCGGACTGGGGCCTGGCGAGCCTGCTCGGTAAGGACGGCACCACACCGGACCTGAACGGCCTCGCGTTCGCCGGATTCCAGGCGACGTTCGCCATCATCACGGTGGCGCTGATCTCCGGCGCCATCGCCGACCGTGCTCGCTTCGGCTCGTGGATGATCTTCGCCGGCATCTGGGTCACGCTCGTCTACTTCCCAGTCGCGTTCTGGGTGTTCAATCTGCAGAACGGCTGGATCGCGCACACTCTGCACGTCAACGACTTCGCGGGCGGCACGGCCGTGCACATCAACGCCGGTGCTGCGGGTCTCGCATTGGCCCTCGTGCTGGGCAAGCGTGTCGGGTTCCAGAAGGGCATGAGCAAGCCGCACAACGTGCCCCTCACGCTGCTCGGCGCAGCACTCCTGTGGTTCGGATGGTTCGGGTTCAACGCGGGCTCGGAGGCCGCGGTCGATGGAATCGCCGCACTCGCGTGGATCAACACCCTCGCCGCTCCTGCCGCCGCCACGATCGGCTGGCTCGTCGTAGAGCGCATCAAGGACGGCAAGCCCACCTCGATCGGTGCCGCTTCCGGCGCCGTCGCCGGCCTCGTCGCGATCACCCCGGCCTGCAACATCCTGACGCCGTTCTGGGCGATTGTGCTCGGACTGCTGGTAGGTGCGGTGTGCGCCTTCACGATCGAGCTGAAGTTCAAGCTGGGCTTCGACGACTCGCTCGACGTCGTCGGCATCCACCTCATCGGCGGCCTCATCGGAACGCTGTACATCGGCATCTTCGGCCTGACGCACGTCGACGGCGATCCGACGAAGCCGTACTCGAGCCTGCTTTACGGCGGCAGCTTCCTGCAGCTCGGCGCGCAAGCGATCGGCGCGTTCAGCGTGATGATCTACTCGTTCGCCCTGGCGTTCGCGATCGGCTGGGCCATTCAGAAGACCATGGGCTTCCGGGTCAAGACCGAGGATGAGATCGCCGGCGTCGACACCATCGTGCACGGCGAGGAAGGCTACGTGCTCGAGAACGTCTGACCGGCAGATACTCCGCCTGATACAGAAGAAGGACCCGGCAGGTTCCGGGTCCTTCTTCTTTTGGTGTTCCGTTTGTGGGCGATACCAGACTCGAACTGATGACCTCTTCCGTGTGAAGGCCACCCGCGGGGTCTACAGATATCCACAGCTGTCCAGAATCCGCGTAATTCCGCGGTTCTCACTCGCGTACGGGCACCTCTGGACGGGAGTGGATTCGTGCTGGTTGGGGTGCGCGTTGGGGTGCGCTGGCGAGCGAGCGCACCCCAGCTGCGTGGATGTCAACTCGGATGGGCAGCTTCCCACTCAGAGCGAGCGACCGTGAAGCCCGTAATGCTCGCGCCGTGCCAGTACTCGCAGGATTGGTTCGAGCACCGCTCGGGAACGTTCATATAGGTTCTCGCAGTGCTCGTTATCTGGGTCGTCTCGACGGTTCGGTAAATCACGTCCGAGCCGCATTCCTCGCATACCTCGTCAGTCATAGCCCGAGAGTAGAGCCGCTGAGCCGTCCAATGAAAGTGAACGACACGCCGGGAGTTGCGTCACTTTGGTTGGACGGCACTCTTGGATTCATGACGATCTGGGATGAAGAACCGACTGAAGGGACCGCGGCAGGGCAGCCCGTTGTGGTCGTAGCTGACGGCGTGCTCGTCGCGGCGCTGACGCCGTTGTGGGACGACGAGACCGGCATCCGCGGGTCGCTCGATTGGCTGGCCGATGACCTGAGCGAGTCAGGACTGCGTGCGCTGGCTGCTGCGCTCGCCGAGCTTGCCGACGCCGCGCCGCCCGGAGATGCCCGAAATGGACCGTCGTGACCGTCGTGCCCGTCAGTGGTTGCTCGTGCGGAGGAACCAGACGGCTACCGGCTTGAACGTCTTCGGGGTGAGCATCCGGAGCGTGTAGGTCGACTCGTCGACGCCACTGTCGTCTAGGAAGGTGACCTGCCCTGAAACGGTCGCTCCTGGAGCGAGCGGACCAATCTCCGGCAGACCGCTCGATTCGATCCCGATGGGAATCTGCGGAATGTCACCGGCGTCATAGTCTGTCAGGGTGCCGTCCCAAGCGCCCAGGGTGGTGGAGAGGTCGTAGTCGAACGGAACGCTGCTCGCATTGTGCAGCGTGACGTCGACAGCTAGCTCCATATCGCCGCCCTCGGTCGAGGAAGCGTGCGGGTCCGAGATTGTCATTGAGCCAGAGGTTCCGTGATCGTCCAGGATCGACTTCGGTACTCCCGCTGTCGCAACGATCGCTGGAGTCACGAGCGGTTTCGACGTATGCGCAGGCTTTGCTGCTGCCGACGAGCAGCCTGTCAGAACAGCGATGGATGTTGCGACGATCGCCGCGGCGGCAGAGATACGGTAGCGGAACACGACGCTAATCATGGCAGCTTCCTATCCCCGCAGGATGCCTCCCGTTCACGGGGATCGCTCGGCCCGACGTTGCGACGGGCCGGTCGAAGAGCGCACCGCACTCGTGGCAGCCGAAGCGGCGCGGTCCCTCGGCGTCGATCACGCATCCGGCGATGAACGCCGTGCCGTCATCTTTGCCATGCCACGGGGCCGAGGCCAGGCAGCGAACTGGAGCGCGTCAGCCGGTACAGTCGCGAGCGTGAGCACCGAGTGGACGATTGCGCATTCGTTGAACGCCGGTCACGTGATCGAGGAACGCACGTATACGAGCGTGCGCGTGGATGGTGACCGGCTCGACTACGCGAAAGCGCGGTGCTCGTGCGGCTGGTACGCGAAGAGCATTCGGATGGATCGGCCTGGCTGGCAGGAAGTGCTGAGCGATCAGGTCGAAGCTCACGCTGCGACCATCAGCTAGCGGTTCGCCCAGTCCGCGGCCCCTGTCGGCGGTCGATGGAAGAATTGCGAGATTCAACAGGGGGTGCGCATGGCGACTTACGTTCTGGGGTACGTGACCAGCGACGGCGAGTCGCGCGAGGTCTGCGCGGTTGTGGCCGACAGCGCCGAGTCGCCCGCCACTCGGATCATCGACGTGACCGACGAGGGCGCGACCGAGTTCATCGTGCGGTGGAACATCGAGCACTATCCCGAGCTTGCCTCGCCGCGGATGCTCGCCGCCGACATGGGCGGCAGAGGCACCTACCGGCTGGCTGAGTCGCCCATCACGTCCATCCCGCCCATTACGGTCTGAGCGCTGCCGAGTGAGCGACGCGCTCCCATAGAGTGCCAGCGAGAACGCTGCCACGGTCGCAGTAGCGCGCCTCAGCCGTCTTGTCGGCGTCCGAGTACGCGCCCGCCTCGCAAAGCCACTCCGGATCGGAGACGCGCACGCGCCCACCAGGGTGCACGATCTGCGCCCGCACCTTCGGCGTCGACTTGCCCGCCTTCAGGCGCTCCAGAGCGGCCCGAAACGGGGCCTCTTTCAGCCGCACACGGCGACGGCGTGCCGCCTCAGCCTTCGCGGCGCGATACGCCGGATCCGCTTCGTAACGCGCCCGGTTCCGCTCACGGGAGTCGCGCCGCTGCCGCTCAGCCCACTCAGGATCGGTGGCACGACGATTCCGCGCCCATGTACGTACGTACGCTCGGCGCTCGTCGGGATCGGTACGCGGCATCAGAGCGGCATCCCCTCGACGTCGCACTCGACCACGCGACCGCCCTCTGAGCCGGGGACAAGCCACCAGCGCGAGTCGTCGCGGTCGTTGGCGAACGTGAAGCGAGCCGCCTCGCGGTCCAGGCCAGCGAACATGCACGCTCGGAACATCTCGACCGTCGAGCAGATCATCGCCTCACCCGCCTCCCACTGCGCGCGCTCGGCCAGCCAGCGCGCCTCGTGGCCGGCGGTCCACCACTGCTGCAAGAACACGTCTCGGCGTGCGACGTGTGCCGATCGGATGGCCTGTGCGAACGGGTCAAGCACGCCACGCCGCGGGCCAATCGGCCTAACCATGAGCCTTCGCCCATCGTGCCCTGCCGCCCAGTCGAGCGACCTCGGAGATGGTCAGTTGGCTGCCGCTCTGGAGTGCTTTCGGTTCTGGTACGTCCAGCTGCAGCGCCTTCAAGTTCGCGGCGATCTGCGCGCGGCTTCTGCGTGCCTCGGAGACGTGCGGATGCGTGACGGCCTGACCCATGCTCCCGGACGTCACCAGCGAGCCGCTGGCGGCAGCTGTGGCTATCTCAGCTTCGAGCATGGCAAGCGTGTCGGCCTCGCGGCAGGCATCCTCCAAGAGGCGATGCTCACGCGCGTCAGGTGCCACGTTGTTCTCGTGCCAGTCGGTCGCGATCTGCCGCCACAGAGCACGGCCAGCCTTACCAAGGCCGGATGGCGCGCGAAGCGGTTTCGAGTTCGGTTCGTTCATGGTCGATTCCTCCTGAAAAGAGCTGATTGGGAGCAAGCAAGCTGACTTGGGCCATGTATACGCGAGTCGCATCCAGCCGGTGGCAGGGGTGGACTCCCCGGTACACCACTTCGTGGTCAATCCGGCTGGCGTCGACGCTCGTCGTCATGGTCGAGGTGGAGCGTTGGGATGCTGCTCGATGTTGCGAGCGATGGCGGTTCTCGGTCGTCGCAACGTCGAGCCAAGTGCTGCCTCTCGCTTGGTCTTGGCGTCGTGACATGGCTTGCAGATTGCGGCGAGGTTGTCGTCTTCGTGTGAGCCACCCCAGGCAACAGGCACAATGTGGTCGGCGGTGATGGCAGTACCACCACAGACGTAGCAACGGCCTTCATCGCGGGTGAGAATGCGCTGCACGGTGCGCTGCCACACGTACCCGTTTCGCTGGTATCCGCTGCCGCGCGGTCTATTGCTCGGCATCGGTGGCCTCTTCTGCGTCGTATCCGGCCCAGTCTTCGAGGTTCTGCGCGCGGTACTGCTCTGTGACGTTGACGAACCCTGTTTCGGGATATCCGCCGAGCATGACGAGCTTGTCTGTCTCCCACCCATCAGTGAGCCTGACTGCGGATGCCTGTGCATCGGTGTCGATGTGCAGAGGACAGTCACCAGCTGGCACGGCGAGGACGATGCCGAGCGTCTTGCTGCACCATGCTGGGTCGAGGTTGTCGCGCTCTTCGAGCGGGTAGGCGAGCACGTCATAGTCGAGGTGCATGGGGTCAACGATCAGCACGTGGGCGCTGTCGATGGGGACGGTTCCGAGTCGTGGCATCGTGTGTCTCCGTTCTGGTGAATGCCGGGGCGCACGGTCACATCCTCGTGCGCCCCGGCGGGTGGTTACAGGCGCGATCCGCCGTCTGCGTAGGTGGGCACGTTCGCCGTGGCGCGTGCCTTCGCGTGCAGTGCGGCGTTGGTCGCCTGGATGAGGCGCGTTGTGTCACCGCTCAGCAGCGCCTCGTGCGCCGCAGCCTCGTGCTCGGCACCGCTGCGGAGGGCATCGGCTCGCGCGGCGTCCATGCGCTGCGTGCGGGTGAGCCCGTCGACGCCTGGCACTTCCGGTTCCGGTGCGGCAGTGGCTTCTCGTGCTCGCGTCCTGAATGCAGCGCGCTGCCTGTTGATGGATTCGCCTAGTTCCATGGTCGTGTTCCTCTCTCGGTTATGCCGCGGTTGCGGCGGTCTGGCGGGCTTCGGCGAGCGCCTGCGTGAGGTCGTCGCCCCCGGCGATCTGTGCCAGGTGCTGGCGGTGGACAACGACGCGATCCAGGTATTGCGAGAACGGGATGCCCTCGTGCTGCGCCGGACGACGGCGAATCGTGATCGTCTCCATCACGGCCTGGCCCGCCTCGTCGTAGACGGGCACGAGCGTGCCTTCGGCGTTCCGTTCGTGCCGGTGCTGGGTCTGCGTAGTGATGCCGCTGATGCCGTCGTCCGCGATGGACTGGTCAAGCCCTGCCTTGCCGAGCGCGTCATAGGCGCTCTGCTGGTAGCCGCGGAGTCGTGCGGCGGCGTTCGCGGCGGCATCGAACGCGACAGCCAATGCGTTCAGGTCGAGCACTTCGGCACCGGCCATAGCGTCGAGCGCCTGCTGCGCTTCGATCTGCTGTATGCGGCGCGCACGGATGCCCGCCTCGATACCGTCGAGCACGGATGCCTCAGCCTTGCGTTGCGCCTCGGCGATCCGCGCGTCATGCTCGGCTCGCTCGGCGGCAAGCCGCGCCTGTTCCGCCTTCAGTTTCCGCTGCGCCTCGGCAAGGCTCGCTTCGCGCTGTTCGATGGTCGGTGCCGCCGTCTTGGCTGCGGTCTTGGATGGTGTCAACGCTTTCGTTGTCATGGTTCGTTCCTTTCGATTGGTCGGTTCGGTCACTGCCCGTTGGCCTGTGCGATGTGTTCCGCGATGGTCTGGACGGCGAGCACGTACGGCTCGCTGTCGGTGCTGGACAGGCCTCGGAAGCATGTGCCGCACGTGCATGCGACCGTGGTATTGGTCTGCCCCCAGCCGGTGTCGGTGGTGGTGTCTGCTGCTCGGGCGTGTTCGACGGTCATGGTTCGTTCCTCTCGGTGTGTGCCGCGGTCGCGGCTGGATGGCTGGCGGCAAGATGCTGCGCCAGTGCTCGGTACGTGGCTTCTGCCACGGATAGCTCGAATCGCCAGCCGCACGAACACTCCGCACGGTGGTAGGTGTTGCGCCCCGGCCATGAGTCGGTCAGCGTGGTGCGCTTCACCTGGTGGCCGGTACCGCACGCGCACCGGGTGACCAGCTGGCCGCCGCTGCGCTCGTGCACGAGCTTGTGCTCGTCGCTCACGGGCGTGGCCTACGCTCGTACTCGTCAACGGGTGGTCGACCATCGGGCCACACGTGCGACGGCAGCGTGCGCGGGGCGCGTGCCCCCTGGTGTTCGACGTCGGCTAGTACCTGCGTCAACGCGCTGACATTGCCCGCGTGGTCGCGGCAGGTGTTCACCGCCCTGGCCGCCCGCTCGATCAGGTCTTCGTTCTCGGTCATGCTGCGGTTCCTTTCGTTGTGGCCCACGCTTCGCGGGCGCGGGTCACGTGCTGGTCTGGGTTGGGGAGGGGTGACGCGTCACCCGCCGTCACCCCCTCCGATCCCAGTGTTTTCAAGGGGTGACGGGGTGACGGGGTGACGGCACGTCGGCGAATCCAGCGCCCGTCACCCGTCGACTTCACTTCGATCTGGCCGGATGCTTCGAGCACGTCAAGTGCGTCATCGAACGACCCTCGGAGCGAGTTCGTCAGCCTCTTGCGGACCTTCGACGCGGCGTCGTACTTGTCGGTGAGTAATCCGACGATGCGCACCGACGCCTTGCCGATGGTCGTTGCCTCCACACGTTCGGCAACGTCGAGACGCGCAGAAGCAACCGCTACAGCTGCATCTCGTGCGGACTCTGCGACGACGGCGCGCATGCCATCCGCGAGGGCGTCAGAGCGCTCCAAGATCGTTCCCGCCAGCTGCCAGTCGTCCCAGCGGACGATGAAGCTCTTACACAGGATCGCGAGCAGCGCGGCCAGTCGTAGGCGAATCAGGTTGCGGTGCGAGTCGATGCGTTCGACTCCAAGGTCGACGTTGCGAACGGCGCGGAGTCGGTCAGCGCGGATCACCTTCCGGATGCTGGACTCGACGTGCAGCGCGCCCGCGTCGAGGTCACCGGGGCGCGGGATAGCGATACTGAGGCGTTCGCCCGTGTCGGCGGCGTCGACCGGCACCGTGTCGTCGTTGCCGCGGAAGAACACGAACCTCTGGAAGAATCCGTCGCCCGTGGCGTCGAGCAGCCACCCCGCGGCTTTCGGCTGGATGCCGACGTAGCAGCCCAGCGCGTAGGTTCCCGCTTCGACCTTGCCGCTGGCGGACCGGTTCGCGTTGTGCAGGAGCCCGCCTGACCATCCGGTCTTGAGGACGCCCGCGAGGGTCGCGCCCGTCCGACCGGCCAGCGTTTCGAGCCCACCGATTTCGTCGGCCTCAAGCAGTAGGTTCTCGTGCTCTCGGTGGTCGTCGTCGCCCGTCGCGGACAGATGCTCGATGATGCCCTCGCCGGAACCCATGCCGACCTGCGCGTAAGCAGCGGCACCTGCAGGTGTACCTATGAGCTCCCCGGCTGCCGCCCACGCCGACGACTTGCCGCCACCGGACGCGGACACGATGCCCACGTACGTCGACAGCGGCGACCGCGAGCCGATGATCGCCGGTAGCTGGATCGTCGGCGGAACGAGCACAGCGACTCGTGCCAGCGTCGCAGCCAATACGGCATCAGCTGACAGCATCCGAGAGTGCGCGAACGACCGGATCGCGGACAACTCTTCGCGGGTATCCCAGAAGTCCCTCATCGAGTCACCCCCTCGAACGCCGTGCACCAGACGTCGAGAACGTCCGCACTGGTGGACTCGAACTGGAGCGTCAAGTCGGTGCGCACCTGCTCGATGCCGAACACGGGCGGGCGCACGTCGCCGACGATGACGACACGAACGTGCTGGCCAGGGCGGGCGGATGCCGTGGCGTGCACCAGGTGCCGCCAGTCGTGCGTCTCGTCCAACACGACGACGAGCACGGGCATGCCCAGCCGATGAGCGGATAGAATCGGTGGTACATCAGTTGTACTGGCCGCCTCGGGTTCCCGTCCGGGGCGGCTTTTCTGTGCGTACATCAGTTGTCCTTCGGTCGTTGCGCGGCCCTCGGAGTGGTCTGTTCAGGCACCGACGTTGAGCGAGGCGACATATCGCTCTAGCTCGGCCTGAGTGATGAAGCTTCGAGCCCCGACCTTCACAACCCGGATACGCCCGGCCTTGATTTCGGTGTAGAGCTTCGCGCGGGATATACCCCCGAGCACCAGCGCGGCATCCGGATAGACCGGGTGCATTAGCGGGGGAGTGGCGACAGGCACGATTTCATCTCCTTCTAGTCCGTAGATGTCCACCGCTGACAGTGGTTCGTCTTGACGTGTCTAATGAACCACGTAATGATGGTCTCGTGAAGAACACGTTTGGAACCACGTTTGACTTGTGGCCAGCTGAGCCACGTGATGGTGTGCGGGTGTGGCGCGAGCCGCTGACCCTGACAGAAGCCGGAATGGTGACACTTGCCAGCGATGACGATCCCCGAGTGATCGCGGCAGGGGGCTGGGATGCGATCGACCGGTACGTGTCCATCCCCGAGGACTTCGTTTTTCAAGAGGTCATGCAGGCGCGACTCGATGCCGAGTCTGTAGTCAGATTCATGAGCGACCACGGGGCACTAGTCGATACGTTCAGCGACACGAGCACCGTCGGGGACACGTATCCCGTGGCCGATGCAATCAACGCGCTGCGGACGCTCCAAGCGCTCAGTGGTGCATACCTGGCCAGCCGCCAGGGGAACGATCACGGCGTCGTCGAAGCGATGACCAAGCCGCTTACGGTGCACAATCTGAGCGATGCGTGGCTCAGCTGGCAGATGGCCGCAAACGACGCGTTGCAGGCGTTCCCGATGTTCGTCGAGGTGTCCGGGTCCGGCATCCGCTACGGGGGCGCGGAGGACGAGAACACGCACACGCTCTATGACGCGTGTGTGCTTCAACTCGTCACGGTCGCCGCTCAGGGGCGCGAGTTCTTCATCTGCGCCAACGAAAGCTGCGGCTTGCCTTTCACTCGACACCGAAGCTCGCGGCGCGCAAACCCCGATCAGGGTCACGCATCAGGGGTCAAGTACCACTCGGAACACTGCCGTAAGGCACAGGTGGAGCGCGAAGGCAGAAGACGGCGGAAGGCAGCGAAGGAGAGGGAGCAGTGAGCAAGCGGCTCAACGGCGAGGGCACGATCAGACAGCGGACTAACGGTAGCTGGGAGGCTCGCCTCGCGTACACAGACGACGACGGTGCGACGAAGCGACTGAGCTTCTATGGACGCACCCGAGCGGCAGCGAAGGTGAAGCTCGATGAGGCGCGGCGGCGCATCGAAGCGGGCAGCCCGGCCACGGATGCCGCGATGACGGTCTCTGGCTGGGTTGAGTCGTGGATCAGCACGACGCTCGCGGCGAGCGCGCGCAAGCCGACGACGAAGCAGACGTTCGCGACGGTGCTGCGGTCGTACGTGACTCCGACGCGGCTCGGTCGGATCACGCTCGCGAAGCTGCGGCCCTCAGACGTGGATCGTTGGCTCGTGGACCTGCGGGCATTCACGAAGCCGGTTCGCGGTGACGACGGTAAGCCGGTCACGGGCGAGGACGGTGAACCCGTGACGGTTCGGCGGCTGTCAGACGCAACGATCCGGAAGGCGTACAACTGCCTGCGGGTCGTGCTCGACGGAGCGGTTCGCGACCGGCTGCTTGCGCGCAACCCGGCAGCTGCGGCAGAGGCACCAGCCGTCGAACACCACGAGGCGCGGTTTCTGACGCACGACGAGTCGACGGCGATTCTCAAGGCAGCGAAGGAGCTTGACGAGAACCCGCACGGGCGTATCTCGACCATGTACCCACTGCTGGCGTTCATCGCCGCGACCGGGCTGCGTAAAGGCGAAGCGCTCGCGCTGCACTGGGAGCACATCGACCTCGATGCGAGCACAGCGAGGATCGCGGGCACTCTGTCACGGGTCAACGGTCGCTTGATCGTGACGACGCCGAAGACGGCGAAGAGTCGGCGCACGCTCACGCTGTCGCCAGGCGTCGTCGCACTACTACGAGCGCACCGAGTGCGGCAACTAGAGGCGCGGCTCGCCGCGGGGTCGCTGTGGGTTGATTCAGGGCACGTGTTTACGACGCTCACGGGCCGTCCTGTCGATCCGTCGACGGCACTGCGCAGTCTCAAGCTGGCGGCGGCGCGTGCGGGCGTGAAGGGTGCCGCGGTGCACACGCTGCGACACACTGCCGCGACAGCGATGCTTGAGGCGGGCGTGCCGCTGGCTGCAGTCTCGGCGGTGCTCGGGCATGCGCGAGCGAGTATCACCGCTGACGTCTACGCGCACGCGACCGCGAACGCACAGGATGCCGCGATGAAGGCTGCAGCCGCGGCGGTCGGCCTATGAAAGCGCGTTGGGGTATCGGTTGGGGTACAGCCTCGATCTGACATCGACAGACTCACCCGAAGAACGAGAAAACCCCCGGTTAACCGGGGGTATTTCTTGTGGGCGATACCAGACTCGAACTGATGACCTCTTCCGTGTGAAGGAAGCGCGCTACCAACTGCGCCAATCGCCCGCGAGCATCGATATCTCGACTGCCGCGGGTACCGATACTAGCCGACGTTGAGCCGGCCACGCACATCGCGGAGCGGTCCGGGCGAGTCCTTCTTCGCGACACGCGCGATGGGCGACACGCACCTGCCGTCGGTTTGAACATCGGAAGGATGATCGGCTACAGTTTCAAGGCACGCAGAAATGCGAGCAAATGCGGATGTGGCGCAGTTGGTAGCGCATCACCTTGCCAAGGTGAGGGTCGCGAGTTCGAGTCTCGTCATCCGCTCGAGTGTGAGTCGGCCGCCGGCCGATGCATGGATGTGGGAAGCCACACACGAACCCACACACGGTGGCGTGGCCGAGAGGCGAGGCAGCGGCCTGCAAAGCCGTATACACGGGTTCGAATCCCGTCGCCACCTCCACTCTCGACTTCGGTCGGACAAAGCAACAGCCTTTACAGGCGCGATTGGCGCAGCGGTAGCGCGCTTCCCTGACACGGAAGAGGTCACTGGTTCGATCCCAGTATCGCGCACAGAGCAGAAACAGCCTCTGATCGGGAATTATCCGGTCAGAGGCTGTTCTGATCTCCGGGCCGTTCCTTTCGCGTGCCATTCCGCGCAGTCCGTCCAACGAAAGTGACGGGTTCGACTGGCGAGATCTGGACGGGCCGACTTCTGCCATGCCCCGTGCGTGATGCTTGGGAATTGATCTGACCGGAGGAGACAGCGACGGAGCCGACCGTCGCGGGAGCCGCCGACGGATGCGCAAGTCGCGCGGGTCGCGGACTGCTCAAGCCCTAGCTGCAGGTGCTCCGGTGGAGGGCTGATCGAAGAGCGCTTCGCACTCGTGGCATCCGAACCGGCGCGGCCCGTCGGGCTCGACCACGCATCCGGCGTAGAAAACATCTCCAGGGCGCTCCAGCTGGCCGTAGACGGCGCGCGCGATGCGCTCAGAGCCACAGACAGGGCATCGACGGGTCGGCACGGCGGCAATCATGCCACCGACCACCGACACGCGCTAGATCAGGGCTGAGCGCTCCAGGGGCTGTAACCCGGCATTCACTCGGAGTCCGGATAGGCGTCGATGATGGAACTCTCAGCCCCGCCAGCTGCGCCGCGCAGGTGACCGCGACCCTCGACACATACGGTTGACCCCGACCACGAGGGGGAAAGCCATGGACGCACTGCTGACGACGCAGATCATCGGCGGTCCCGTTCCGTGGATTTTGTGCGTCCTGTCGGCCGTCTTCGTGCTGCTGCTGGTTCTCCGGCGGCCGAGCCCGCGATGGATGGTCCTTGCGGCGGCGGGCATCCTCGCGGGAGCACTCATCGCGTTCGTGTTCGTGCTCATCGCAGACGCGACGGGGATGTTCGAGATACCGCTTCCGGCCGAGGTCGCCATCTGGTGCGTAGCGACGTTCGCCGCGGTGGGACTCGCCATCGTCAGTCTTTGGAAGACGCGGTGGCGGAGACGGGCGATTGCGATCGTGGGCATCGCCGTCTTCGTGATCACCGGCACCGTGCAGGTGAACGCCGTGTTCGGTCTCAATCCAACGATCGGCGACCTGCTCGGCGTCGTCGTTCGGCATCCGATCAAACTTCCCAAGGCGCATGCGACCTCTTCGCCCACCACCGGGGAGCCTCTGGCGGCCACGTGGGTTGCACCGCACGACATGCCGACCATCGGACGGGTGGGCACGGTCACCATCCCGGCACCGGTGTCGAGGTTCCATGCACGTCCGGCGGGCCTCTACCTGCCCCCGGCAGCCCTTGTGAAGGACGCGCCGGCCCTGCCGCTCGTCATCATGATGATGGGATACCCGGGCACACCGAATCCGGACCCGATCTCGGCCGTCATGAACCGATTCGCGAGCCAGCATGAAGGACTCGCACCGATCGTCGTCGTCGCAGACCAGGTCGGGACGGACGGCGACCCGGCCTGCGCCGATTCCGCGGCTCGTGGAGACGCGGCCACCTACGTCAAGACGGATGTCCTCGACTGGGCGAAGTCGCACCTGCACATCATCCAGGACCCCCGGTACTGGGTGATCGCCGGATACTCCAACGGTGCGACCTGCGCCGTCAAGTTCGCGGCGCAAGATCCGGATGTCTTCCGCAACGTGCTCTCGGTCTCGCCCGAGGAATACCCGGGAATGCACTACTCGCAGACGGTCATCCAGTCGGTGTACGCCGGTGACCGCAGCGCATGGGCGGCGGACAAGCCGGAGGCCATCCTCGCCGCGCATACGGGTTCGTACTCGGGCGTCGACGCGGTGATCACGACCGGAGCGCTCGACACGGCGTTCGGACCGGCGACACGCTCCCTGGCGACGTCGGCCGCGGCTGCCGGCATGCACGTGACGCTGCTGACGCTTCCCGGCGTCGCTCACGTCGGAAAGAACCTCGCCGACGGACTCACGGCCGGGTTCGCGCGGCTCGCCCCGGCACTGGGCCTCGCGGCGCCCTGCGAGGGATGCTCCCAAGCGGCAGGGTGATATCGGGATCGCCCCTAGAGTAGAAGGCATCCCTTTTCGCCCCACCGACTCAGGAGTGGACAGTGCCGGACGGTTTCGAGCTCTTCCCAGACCCTTCCGTTGTCGCCATGCGCGTCAACGGTGAGTTGAAGGATCTCGCGACCACGGTGACTACGGACGACGATGTCGTCCCCGTGGACATCGATTCACCGGATGGCCTGAACATCCTTCGGCACTCGACGGCGCACGTGCTCGCGCAGGCGGTGCAGTCGATCAACCCGGAGGCGAAGCTGGGCATCGGTCCCCCTGTGACCGATGGCTTCTATTACGACTTCGACGTCGCGGAGTCGTTCACACCGGAGGATTTGAAGTCGCTCCAGAAGGCGATGGATCGCATCGTGCGGCAGGGCCAGCGATTCGTGCGCCGGGTCGTCACCGATGATGAGGCGCGTGCGGAGCTGGCCGACGAGCCCTACAAGCTCGAACTCATCGGACTGAAGGGCGGGTCGGCATCCGCTGATGCGCTCGGGCAGGACAACGAAGAAGTCGAGGTCGGCCACGGAGAGCTGACCATCTACGACAACGTCGACCCGAAGACGGGCGAGGTGATCTGGAAAGACCTCTGTCGGGGTCCGCATCTGCCGAACACCCGGCTGATCGGAAATGGCTTCGCGCTCACCCGAGTCGCGGCCGCGTACTGGCGGGGGAGTGAGAAGAACCCGCAGCTGCAGCGCATCTACGGCACCGCATGGCCCACCAAGGACGAGCTGCGCGCTTACCAGGAGCGCATGGCAGAGGCGGCGCGACGCGACCACCGCAAGCTCGGTGCCGAGCTCGACCTGTTCTCGTTCCCCGACGAGATCGGCTCCGGTCTGTCGGTGTTCCATCCGAAGGGTGGGATCGTCCGCTACGAGATCGAGGACTACCTCCGGAAGCAGCTGCTGCGCAACGGCTATGAGCTGGTCAACACTCCGCACATCACCAAGGCGCACCTGTACGAGATCAGCAAGCACCTCGAGTGGTACGCGGACGGCATGTTCCCTCCCATGCACGTGGACGAGGAGACGGATGCCGACGGCATCGTCGTCAAACCCGGGCAGGACTACTACCTGAAGCCGATGAACTGCCCGATGCACAACCTGATCTTCCGGGCGCGCGGCCGCAGCTATCGCGAACTGCCACTGCGCCTTGCCGAGTTCGGAACCGTGTACCGGTACGAGAAGAGCGGAACACTCTCCGGCCTCACCCGGGTGCGCGGGCTGACGCAGGACGACGCGCACGCCTACGTCGCGCCCGAGCAGGTCAAGGCCGAGATCGCCACGCAGCTCGAGCTGGTGCTGGAGACCCTGCGCGGATACGGCCTCAGCGACTTCTATCTCGAGCTGTCGACGAAGGACCCGGAGAAGTACGTCGGAGACGACGCCGTCTGGGAGGAGGCGACCGAGACCCTGCGTCAGGTCGCGCTGGAGTCGGGGCTAGAACTCGTGGACGACCCGGGCGGAGCTGCGTTCTACGGCCCCAAGATCTCGGTGCAGGCGAGAGATGCCATCGGCCGCACCTGGCAGCTCTCCACCGTGCAGCTCGACTTCTTCGAGCCTGAGCTGTTCGAGCTGGAGTACACGGCGGCCGACGGCACACGCAAGCGGCCGGTGATGATTCACCGTGCCCTTCTCGGGTCGATCGAACGGTTCTTCGCCATCCTGCTCGAGCACTACGCCGGCGCCTTCCCGGTCTGGCTGTCGCCGGTGCAGGTCGTTGGCATCCCCGTCGCCGACGAGTACGCGCCATACCTGGAAGAGGTCGCACGGCGCCTTCGCGAGCACGACGTGCGTGTCGAGGTGGATCGCTCGGACGACCGCATGCAGAAGAAGATCCGCAATGCGACGACGCAGAAGGTGCCGTTCCAGTTGATCGTGGGGGAGCAGGACCGAGCGGCCGGTACAGTCAGCTTCCGTTTCCGCGACGGCTCGCAACTCAACGGGGTTCCGATCGACGACGCGATCGAGCGCATCCTTCGCTCCATTCGCGATCATGAGCAGGTCGTCACGGCATGGCCCGCCTGACGCTGGATTCTTACGATTCGGTCCAGGACGACGAGCCGCGGCAGGCACAGGGGGATGACGCTCAGCGGGTTCAGTTGGACGACCCGTCGCTGCTCGCCGGTGTGCCCGACGAGTTCCAGCGGCTGTGGACGCCGCATCGCATGGTGTACATCCAGCAGGGGCAGCAGGCACCGCACGCCGGCGAATGCCCTTTCTGCGTGGCTCCTTCGCTGTCGGACGAGCAGTCCCTGATCGTGCATCGCGGCGTGCACGCATACGCTCTGCTGAACCTGTTCCCGTACAACAGTGGCCATCTGCTGGTTTGTCCGTACCGTCACGTGTCTTTGTACGACGAGGCGACGCCGGAGGAGACCGACGAGATCGCGACGATCACGCAGACCGCGATGCGAGTCATCCGTTCGGTGTCACGGAACGATGGGTTCAACATCGGTATGAACCAGGGCGAGATCGCCGGCGCCGGCATCGCCTCGCATCTTCACCAGCACGTCGTGCCGAGGTGGCGTGCCGACGCCAACTTCCTGCCGATCATCGCCAAGACGAAGGCACTGCCGCAGCTTCTCGGGGAGGTGCGCCAGGCGATCGCGGATGCCTGGCCGGCCTGACTTCGCGGCGCGAGGGTCAGCGAATCTGCCGAACAGTGAACTGCAGCCGAGGCTGCGCGTAGAACTCCTGCGATTCCACGAGCAGCAGTTCCCGGGACCGGCGCTCATTCGTGAGGGCGAGCAGGTCGTAAACGCTCGAAACGGTGCGGCCGAGTGCATCGGCCGCGTCGGCGCTTGACCGGTAGTGGGCGGTGAACAGTGCCGCCGTGACGTCGCCAGAGCCGTTGGCTTTCATCGGAATCAGCGGGGTCTGAACGATCCAGGCGCCATGCTCATCGACCGCGAGCATCTCGATCGTGTCCGGTTCCCGGTCGGGGCGCTCGACGCTGGTGACCAGCACGACGTCCGGGCCCGCCGCTCGCAGCGCGTCGACGGCGGCGAGGGTCGATTCCAGGGTGCGGGGCTGCGTGCCGGTGAGGTAACCGAGTTCGAACTGGTTCGGCGTCACGATGTCGGCCGAGGGCACCACGCGGTCGCGCAGCAGTACCGGAATCTCCGGCGCGACGAAGCATCCGGACTTCGCGTTGCCCATCACGGGATCGCACGCGTAGATCGCGTTCGGGTTGGCTGCCTTCACTCGAGAGACGGCGTCGAGGATCACATCGCCGATCCCGTCGCTGCCCTGGTAGCCGGAGAGCACGACGTCGATCTCGGGAAAGACTCCGCGATCCTCGATGCCCGCGATGACCTCGGCGACGTCGGCCGGTGCGATCAGCGGTCCTCGCCACGCTCCGTATCCGGTGTGGTTGGAGAAGTTCACCGTGTACACCGGCAGAACCTCGACTCCGATGCGCTGAAGGGGGAAGACGGCGGCGGAGTTGCCGACGTGCCCGTATGCGACGGCGGACTGGATCGAGAGGACCTTCACCGGTCGATCATGCCATGTCGGGAAACCCGATTTCCCGTCCGCCATGACGGCGACGACCTTGATGCCGGACAGCGCCGGTCCGTTCGCAGCTGCGCCACTCAGAGACTCCATCGGCTCGGTTGAACGAGCGAGCTCGCTCAACTCTCGCCTCAGTCGCCTCTAGAATGGATCGGATCTTTCACGAAACGTCAGGAGCATTGTGTCCGGGCATTCCAAGTGGGCCACGACGAAGCACAAGAAGGCTGTCATCGACGCACGCCGTGCCAAGTCGTTCGCCAAGCTCATCAAGAACATCGAGGTGGCCGCCAAGATCGGCGGCGCCGACCTCTCCGGCAACCCGACGCTGGTCGACGCTGTGCAGAAGGCGAAGAAGACCTCGGTGCCCAACGACAACATCGACCGGGCCATCAAGCGCGGCGCCGGCCTGACCGGCGAGAGCATCGACTACGCGACGATCATGTATGAGGGGTACGGCCCGAACGGCGTCGCGCTGCTCATCGAGTGCCTCACCGATAACAAGAACCGGGCGGCGGCCGACGTGCGCACTGCGATGACCCGCAACGGCGGAACGATGGCCGATCCGGGATCGGTCTCGTACAACTTCCACCGCAAGGGCGTCATCGTCGTTCCCGCAGAGGGCACGACGGAAGACGACGTGCTGACCGCTGTGCTCGATGCGGGCGCCGAAGAGGTCACCCCGCAGGGCGACGGCTTCGAGGTGCTGACCGAGGCCAGCGACCTCGTCGCGACGCGAACCGCGTTGCAAGATGCCGGAATCGACTACGACTCCGCCGATGTCGAGTTCGTGCCGCAGGTGAAAGTCGAGGTCGACGTCGAGACCGCGCGCAAGGTGTTCCGGTTGATCGACGCGCTCGAGGACTCCGACGACGTGCAGAACGTCTACACCAACCTCGACCTCAGCCCCGAGGTTCAGGCAGAACTCGAAGACGACGAGTAGAGCGACGAGGCCTGCAAGCGATCGGATGCGGGGAGACGCGGTGCGGGTTCTCGGGATCGATCCAGGATTGACTCGCTGCGGGGTCGGCGTCGTGGACGTCGCACCGGACAGGCGGGCGACGCTCGTCGCAGTCACGGTCATCCGTACAGCACCGGATGCCCCGCTCGAGCGGCGGCTTCTGACGATCGGCGACGGCATCGCCGCCCTCATGGACCAGCATCGGCCGGATGCGATCGCGATCGAGCGCGTCTTCGCTCAGCACAACGTGCGCACGGTGATGGGCGTGGCGCAGATCAGTGGCGTCGCGCTGCACGCAGCGGCTTCACGCGCGCTGCCAGTCGGTCTGCACACGCCGACAGAAGTCAAGGCGGCGATCACCGGTTACGGCACGGCGGAGAAGCGCCAGGTGCAGAACATGGTCGCCAAGGTTCTCGGACTCGATCAGATTCCGAAACCGGCGGATGCGGCGGATGCCCTCGCCATCGCCATCTGCCATGCCTGGCGCGCACCCTTCGTCGCGCCGGATGCCGGCTCGTCCACCCTGACGCCCGCCCAGCAGGCGTGGCGCGCCGCGGAGAAGTCGTCGGGACGGTCAGCGGCCCACAATATCGCGGCTGACGCCGCTCACAGACTCAATCGGCTCGGACGTTGAGGGCCAGCCCTCAACGTCCGAGCCTCAATCGCCCATAGGCTTGCGAGGTGATCTCCTCCCTTCGCGGAACCGTGCTGCAGGCATCCGACGGCGTCGTCGTCATCGACGTCGGGGGAGTGGGATACGCCGTTCAGGTCACGCCGGATCACGCCAGAAGCTTGCGGATCGGCGAGGAGGCCACGGTGTACACCTCGATGGTCGTGCGCCAGGAGTCCGTCGCCCTGTTCGGCTTTCCCGCCAGGGAGCACCTCGGCGTGTTCGAGTCGCTCATCGGCGTTTCCGGAGTGGGTCCCAAGTCGGCGCTCGGCGTGCTCGCCGCGCTGTCGCCCGACGAGATCGCACTGGCCGTCGCATCTGACGATGACGGCGCGTTCCGCAAGGTGAGCGGCATCGGGCCGAAGACCGCGAAGCTCATCGTCGTCTCGCTCACCGGCAAGCTGTTCGCTCCGGCGAAACCCGTGCAGACCGTTGCTCAGATACCGCGTTCGGATGTCTCCGACAGCGTCGTGATCGCGCTCGTCGGACTCGGCTGGGCCGAGAAGACCGCCACCGAGGTGGTCCGTGAACTGGTCGACGAGCATCCCGAGCCGGAGCGCGACACGGTGCAGTCGCTGCTGCGACTCGCGCTGTCGCGGCTCGGTCCCACCGCGAGGCAGCAAGCATGAGCGACGATCTCACGGCTCCCGAGGCGCAGTCAGAGGCGGAGCTCGCGTTCGAAGGGGCGCTGCGTCCCAAGTCGCTGGCAGAGTTCGTCGGCCAGTCCAAGGTGCGCGGGCAGCTGCAGCTCCTGCTCACCGCCGCCCGTATGCAGGAGCGCACGCCCGATCACATCCTGCTGGCCGGGCCGCCCGGCCTCGGGAAGACGACGCTCGCGATGATCGTCGCGCACGAGAGCGGCCGCACGCTGCGCATGTCGAGCGGTCCGGCCATCCAGCATGCCGGGGATCTCGCCGCGTTGCTGTCGTCGCTCGTGCCCGGCGAGGTGCTGTTCATCGACGAGATCCATCGCATGGCGCGTTCGGCCGAGGAGATGCTGTACCTCGCCATGGAAGACTTTCGCATCGACATCATGGTCGGAAAGGGTGCCGGGGCGACCTCGATCCCGCTCGACCTCGCGCCGTTCACGCTCGTCGGCGCGACCACCCGGTCCGGGCTGCTGCCGAACCCGCTTCGCGACCGCTTCGGATTCACCGCTCATCTCGAGTTCTATGACGACGCCGAACTGGAACGCGTTCTCGATCGGGCCGCCGTGCTCCTCGATTTCGAGATCGACAGGGATGCCATCGCCGAGATCGCAGGCCGCTGCCGGGGCACGCCCCGCATCGCCAACCGCCTCCTGCGCCGCGTGCGCGACTACGCGCTTGTGCACGGCGAGCGGGCGGACCGTAAGGCGGTGCGTGCGGCGCTGGAGCTCTACGATGTCGACGAACTCGGCCTGGACCGCATCGACCGCGCCGTCATGCAGGCCATCCTGATGCGTTTCGACGGAGGCCCGGTCGGCCTGAACACGCTGGCCGTCTCGGTCGGGGAAGAAGCGGACACCATCGAATCTGTGGTGGAGCCGTTCCTCGTGCGCATCGGACTGATCACCCGCACACCGCGTGGCCGGGTAGCAACGCCGGCGGCATGGGACCACCTGGGAATACCGAGGAAGTCCACTGCCGGCGCGCAGCAAGCCCTCTTCACCGATGACCTATAATCCTTAGTTAGCCTGCAGCCCCCATGCCAATGAGGTGGTTGTTCCCATTGCCCCCTCATTTCCGGAAGGTTCCACGTTGGATCAGAACATCCTGACCATAGTCATGGTCGTCATCTTGGCGGCCCTCATTTTCTTCATGTTCCGCAGCAGCCGCAAGCGCCAGAAGACACAGGCGGAGCTTCAGAAGCAGGTCGTTCCCGGAGCCACGGTCATGACGAACTTCGGTGTCTTCGGCACGATCGTGTCCATCGACGAGGAGCACAACAAGGTCGAGCTCGAGACGAGCCCGGGCCACATCCTCACCGTGCACCGTCAGACCATCGGCCGAGTCGAGACGACGCCCGAGACTGCGGAGGAGACGCCGGCAGACGCCGTCGAGACCGAGACCACGGTCGGTGACGAGAAGCCGCAGTTCGGGGAGCGGATCGAAGATGTCGACACCGCGTCGAAGACGGCTGACTTCAAGAAGACCGACGAATAGTCCCTCCTTCCGTGCGCGGTCGATGATGGCCGCCGCACGAGCATAGAAAGAGTTCCTCCGTGGCAAAGTCGTCTCCGGTCAAGAGTGCCTCGCGGTCGCTGATCTGGCTCGGCGTCATCGTCGTCGTGCTGGGACTCGTGCTCGGCGGCGGCGTGCTGTTCTCCACCGCCACCTGGCTGCCGAAGCTCGGTCTCGACCTCGAGGGCGGAACCGAGATCATCCTGACGCCACAGCTCGAGGGCGGTCAGACGATCAGCAACGACGAACTCAACCAGGCCGTCTCGATCATCCGCGAGCGTGTCGACGCCGCGGGCGTCTCCGAGGCGCAGGTCAGCACGCAGGGCAGCGACAACATCGTGGTGTCCATTCCCGGCACCCCGGACCAGGCGACTCTGAACCGCATCAAGTCGTCGTCGAAGATGGAGTTGCGCCCGGTGCTACTCACCGGAGCGCCCACGAACACGTTCGTGGGGTCGAACGGCAAGAGCACGCCGTACCCGTCGCCGGCTCCCACTCTGCAGTCGACACCGACCGCGAAGCCCACGAACGGCAGCGACACGGCCTGGATCACGCCGGCGCTGCAGGCGCAGTACAACGCCTTCTCCTGTTCGTCGCTGAAGAACAGCACCACGAACGTGGCGCCCGCCGACAAGCCGCTCATCACGTGCGACGACAACCTCACGGCGAAGTACCTGCTCGGACCGGTCGAGGTGCAAGGCTCCGAGATCACGAACGCGACGGCGGGTCTTGCCACCGACTCCAGCGGCAACTCGACCGGGCAGTGGGTCGTCAACCTCACGTTCAACGGCCAGGGCACCAAGGACTTCGGAACCGTGAGCACCCGGCTGTACGGGTACTACAGCAAGGACTCCAGCGACCCCCGCGCGCGCTTCGCGTTCGTGCTCGACGGCAAGGTTCTCGAGGCACCCGCCATGCAGGGCGCGATCACCAACGGCCAGGCGCAGATCAGCGGCAGCTTCAACCAGTCCTCGGCACAGACACTGGCCGACCAGCTGAAGTTCGGCGCCCTGCCCGTCAGCTTCAAGGTGCAGAGCTCGGACACCATCTCGGCGACGCTGGGGTCCGCACAGCTGCTCAGCGGTCTGATCGCCGGAGCGATCGGCCTGATCCTCGTGGTGATCTACACGCTCTTCCAGTACCGGTTGCTCGGACTCGTGACGATCACCTCGCTCGTGGTGGCCGCGTTGCTCACCTATCTCGTGATCACGATCCTGTCGTGGCGCATCGACTATCGTCTTTCGCTCGCCGGCGTTGCGGGTCTGATCGTCGCGATCGGCTTCACCGCCGACTCGTTCATCGTGTACTTCGAGCGAATACGTGACGAGTTGCGCGACGGGCGAAGTCTCGAATCCGCTGTCGAAGCGGGTTGGAAGAGAGCCCGCCGCACGATCTACGCATCGAAGTCCACGAACCTGCTTGCGGCCATCGTCCTGTACGTTCTCGCGGTGGGCAATGTGCAGGGCTTCGCGTTCACTCTCGGTGTGACCACGGTGCTCGACGTGCTGATCGTCATCATGTTCACGCACCCGACCCTTCAACTCCTGGCACGCACGCGGTTCTTCGCCAGCGGCAACAAGTGGTCCGGCCTTGATCCGGATGCGCTCGGCGCCGTCTACCGAGGGGCAGCACAGTTCCGCACCTCGACGGCCGTCAGCGAGACGAAGCGCGCGGCCAGTAGCCGCGAGGCTGCGAGACGCCAGACGATCGCGGAGCGCAAGCAGGCCGAACTCGTCGCCGCGGGCGGCAGCAAGACCGAGAAGGACGAGAAGGAGTCCTGATGGCCGCCACACGCTTCCAGAAGTTCGGAAACGACCTCTACACCGGTGCGCGTTCGATCGACTTCGTCGGCAAACGCAAGATCTGGTATATCGTCGCCGCCGTGCTCATCGTCGTGTCGGTGATCATCCCGATCGCCAAGGGCGGATTCAACTTCGGCATCGACTTCCGGGGCGGCTCGCAGTTCACCGTCTCCGACGTCAAGACAACCGACCAGTCCCTGGCCGAGAAGTCCGTGCATGACGTCAAACCCAACGCCGTCGTGCAGGTCAGCGTGACCAACGGCACCGGCGGTCAGGGCATCCGAGTGCAGACCGACCAGCTGACCACCGACCAGACGAAGGCGGTCGCCGCCAACCTCGGATCTGCGTACGGAGTGCAGCAGAACAACGTGGCATCCACCTACATCGGCCCGAGCTGGGGAGCGGATGTCTCCAGGCAGGCGATCCAGGGATTGGTCGTCTTCCTGTTGCTCGCGTTCATCGCGATGGCCCTCTACTTCCGAACGTGGAAGATGTCGGCGGCAGCCATCCTCTCGTTGTTCCACGACCTGATCATCACCGCGGGAATCTATGCGCTGGTCGGGTTCGAGATCACGCCCGCCACGATGATCGGCTTCCTCACGATCCTCGGCTACTCCCTGTACGACACGGTGGTGGTGTTCGACAAGATCCGTGAGAACACCAGGCAGGACAAGGACGCGGTGAAGCACACGTTCGCCGAGTCGGTGAACCTCGCCGTGAACCAGACCCTCGTGCGCTCCATCAACACCGCCGTCGTCGCAGCGCTCCCGGTGGGCGCGATCCTCTTCATCGGCGCATTCGTTCTCGGAGCCGACACGTTGCGCGACATCTCGCTCGCGCTCTTCATCGGCATCCTGATCGGCACCTACTCGACCATCTTCATCGCCGCCCCGCTCTATGCGGACTTCCGTCGCGGCGAGAAGGAGATCGTCAAGCACGACCGCAAGGTCCTGGCGGCCAGGGCGAAATCGCCGGTGACCGAGGTGGTCCCCGCCAAGTGACGCACGAGCCAGGGGAGTCGGTCACGGCAGGCGAGGCGATCGCGCTAGTCGCATCCGGCGAGCTGTGGCTCCTCGACGTGCGCGAGGACTTCGAGTGGAGCTCGGGCCACGCCCCAATGGCGCATCACATCCCGCTCGGCGAGCTGGGCCCGCGGCAGGGCGAACTGCCAGACGACACCACGATCGCCGTGATCTGCCACGTCGGACAGCGCTCCCGCATGGTCACCGACGCCCTGGTCGAGGCACAATACGCCGCCGTGGACATCGCGGGCGGGATGGTGGCGTGGCAGGCATCCGGAGGCGATGTCGTGGGCGCCGAGGCCGAGCGGGAGCGGTAGCCGCCGTGCGCTGTGGGCGGACCCGCCGACGAGGTCGGCACCGAGTCGCGATAATGAGACTCGGGAGGGGATGCTGATGGTCGATACGACAACCCAGCAGACCGCTTCCCTGCGCCGTCTCGTGCCCCGGATCTTCTCCAGGGCGCAGCAGCCAGCCGGTGCGGTCGACACGCTGTTGAAGACCGTGCGGCTGCACCACCCGAAGGCCGACCTGGCCCTGATAGAGCGTGCATACACCGTGGCGGAGCGTGCGCACTCCGGGCAGACGCGACAGAGCGGCGAGCCGTACATCACACATCCTGTCGCGGTAGCCCAGATTCTGGCCGACCTCGGCATCGGGTCGAAGGCGATCGCAGCAGCGTTGCTGCACGACACCGTCGAAGACACCGACTACGCACTCGACGAGCTGCGTGCCGACTTCGGCGACGAGATCGGGATGCTCGTCGACGGCGTCACCAAGCTGGACAAGGTCAAGTACGGCGAGAGTGCCCAGGCCGAGACGGTGCGCAAGATGATCGTGGCGATGTCGAAAGACATCCGCGTGCTCATCATCAAGCTGGCCGACCGCCTGCACAATGCGCGCACCTGGGGCTTTGTGCCGCCGGCCACGGCGACCCGCAAAGCGACCGAGACCCTGGAGATCTACGCTCCGCTCGCACACCGGCTCGGCATCCAGGCGATCAAGTGGGAGCTCGAGGACCTCTCGTTCGCGGTGCTGTACCCGAAGCTGTACGTGGAGATCGAGAATCTCGTCAAGCAGCGTTCCCCCGAGCGGGAACGCGTCGTGCAGCAGGTGACGGATTCCATCAACGACGACCTGAAGTCCGCCAAGATCCGCGGCAAGGTCGTCGGGAGGCCGAAACAGTACTACTCGATCTACCAGAAGATGGTGGTTCGCGGACGCGAGTTCGACGAGATCTACGACCTCGTCGGCATCCGTGTCATCGTCAACTCGGTGCGCGACTGCTATGCCGTTCTCGGGCAGATCCACGCGAGGTGGACGCCGATGCCCGGTCGGTTCAAGGACTACGTCGCCACGCCGAAGTTCAACCTCTACCAGTCGCTGCACACCACCGTCATCGGTCCGGAGGGCCGTGCGGTCGAGATCCAGATCCGCACCGAGGAGATGCACCAGCGCGCAGAGTTCGGTGTGGCGGCGCATTGGAAGTACAAGGAACGGGTCGCCGGGGGCAAGTCCGACGACATCGGCAAGGTCGACACCGACATGGCGTGGCTCGCGCACATCTCCGACTGGCAGGCCGAGACCGCGGATCCGAGCGAGTTCCTCGACTCGCTCCGATTCGAGATCGGTGCCAAGGAGGTCTACGTCTTCACCCCGAAGGGCAGGGTGATCGGGCTCCCCTCCGGCGCAACGCCCGTGGACTTCGCCTACGCCGTGCACACCGAGGTGGGGCATCGCACCATGGGTGCCAAGGTGAACGGCCGCCTCGTGCCGTTGGAGTCGCCGCTGTCGACCGGAGATGTGGTCGAGGTGTTCACCTCGAAGAACCCCGACTCCGGCCCGAGCCAGGACTGGCTCAACTTCGTGAAGAGCCCGCGGGCGCGCAACAAGATCCGCCAGTGGTTCACGAAGGAGCGCCGCGACGAGGCGATCGAGCAGGGCAAGGATGCCATTGCTCGTGCCATGCGCAAGCAGAATCTCCCGCTGCAGCGGCTGATGACGCAGGACTCGCTCGGCGAGGTCGCCGCGCAGATGAAGTACGACGACGTCTCCGCCCTGTACGCCGCCATCGGTGAGGGACATGTCAGCACGCAATCCGTGCTGGAGAAGGTGGTCGCGTCGCTGCAGTCCGAGACGGAGAGCGACGTCACCGAGCTGCCGCCGCCAGCCCGGGTCCGTGGGCGCAGGCTGCGCAACAGCGATTCCGGCGTGCTGGTGCGTGGCGCCCCGGACATCCTGGTCAAACTGGCCAAGTGCTGCACGCCGGTGCCTGGCGACCCGATCGTCGGCTTCATCACCCGCGGCTCCGGGGTGAGCGTGCACCAAGCGGACTGCCACAACGTGCAGGAGCTGATGCGCGAACCGGAACGCATGATCGATGTCGAGTGGGCGCCCTCGTCGAAGAGCGTCTTCCTCGTGCAGATCCAGGTGGAGGCGCTCGACCGGGCAGGGCTGCTCTCGGACGTGACGAGAGTCCTCTCCGAGCACCACGTGAACATCCTCTCGGCAACGGTGTCGACCTCCAGCGATCGTCTGGCGCTGAGCCGGTTCGTCTTCGAGATGGGCGACACCACCCACCTGGACCGTGTGCTCAACGCGGTGCGCAGGATCGACGCGGTCTACGACGTATATCGCGTCAGCGCGGGCTGAGAGTCCGAGACGTCCCACTCCTCGAGTCGGCGCAGGGCACGGCCCTTGCCCGGCAGATTCGGCGTGCCGGAGATCCGTCGAGCACATTCGTGCGCGAGCTCTGGGTGGCGGCCGAGGATGCTCCGTGCCGCGCCCACGACATCCTCGCGCTCCACGAACGCCAGATCGTGAAGGATGCGCGCAGGCACCGTGACCCGAAGCCCCGCGATCTCCATCGTGTCTCCCGGTTCGTGCGTCATCTCGCGGAGCACGAAACGCGGCGACGGCGGGAACTTGAGGCGATCGGATCGCGGCACGCACATCGTGTGGATCGACGGCACGACGGGCAACAGCCCGTGCACCCACAGCGCACTGTCGAGCTCTGCGATCATGCGTGTTCCAGCGACGCTCCGTAACGCTCTCGCTCGCAACCACGCGGTCTCGACCTCGTCGACGGGAGAGAACCGCTCATCGATCGTGAACAGTTCGCCGTCGAGCCTGGCGGCATGCAGTTCTGCCAGAGGCAGTGCTCCGGGGGAGAGTACCGATGCCATCGAGTGCGCCATGTTCCCATCGTCGCGCCACGTCGGCATCCGCCGCCTCCCGAAGGCGCGCATCGGTGGAGAAGAGGAGTCGTCCGACGAACGGTGGAGAACTCGGTGAAGCGCTGGAGTCAGCCCAGCGCTCGACTCAGCGCAGCGCGGACAGCCACGCCTTCCGCGCGTCGAGCGCTTCCTGCGCCTGCTTGATCGCCCTGGAGTCGCCGGACGCTTTCGCCTCCTCGAGTTCCTCCTCGAGCTTCGCGATGGCATCCATCAACTGTGCGGCGAGCCCCTCGGAGCGCGCCTTCTTCTCCGGGTTGCTGCGCTCCCAGTGCTCGTCGTCGAGCTTGCGTACGGCCGTCTCGACCTTGCGCAAGCGGTCTTCGACCGACTTCACCTGGTCGCGCGGAACCTTGCCGATCGCATCCCATCGCGTCTGGATGGACAGCAGCGCGGAGCGCGCCGCCGTTCGATCGGTCGCCTTCAGCAGCGGCTCGGCCTCGGCCAGAAGCGCCAGTTTCTGCTCCAGGTTCTGCTGGTATTCCTCGTTCTCGACGGCGTCGGACTCCGCCTTCGCGGCGTAGAGAACGTCACCGGCCGCCTTGAACCTGGCCCAGAGCGCGTCGTCGTTCCGCTTGCCGGCGCGACCAGCACGTTTCCAGTCGTCGAGCAGCGAACGGTACTGCGGTACCCCATCCGCCCCCAGAGGCGCGAGCGCCTCGGCGCGTTCGATCAGCTCCGTCTTGCGCGCGCGAACGTCCCGATGCTGGGAGTCCAGTTCGGCGAAGAACGCCTTGCGGTTGCGCTCGAGCGTCGTGCGCGCAGCCCTGAACCGCTTCCACAGCTCGTTAGCGTCGTTCTTCGGAATCCGCGGGCCCTCGTGCTGGTGCTTCTGCCATGCCGAGAACAGCTCGTCGAGGCGTGCGCTCGCCTGCTTCCACTGCGTCTTCGCCGGGTCTTCCGCGGCCAGCGCTTCGACCTGCTCGACGATCGCCGTTCGCTCCGCGATCGCCTGCTCGACGGCGGCCTTCGCCTCGGCCGACTGCTGCTCGGTGAGTTCCTCGACGGTGCCGCCGAGCCTGGCGAGCCGTTCGTCGAGGGCCGCGAGGTCACCCACCGCGTTGGCGGCGGCGACTGCGCTGCGAAGCGTCGCGACGGCCTTCGCCACGTCGGCGGCGGGGGCGCCACGGCGCACCCGCTGCTCCAGCAGCCCGACCTGCCCCGAGAGATCGGCGTACTTGCGTTCGAAGTAGGCGAGCGCCTCGTCCGCCGTCGCATCCGGATACTCGCCGACGACACGTTCACCGTCCGCGGTGCGCACGTAGACCACACCGGCATCGTCGACACGACCCCACGGGTGCTGATCAGTAGTTGACACGAGCCTCACCTGTTCGAAGACGGCCGGGGATGGCCGTCGTTGCTGCCTACAAAGCCTATTGCACCGCTGAAGGCGCACTCCTGAGTCGAAATCAGGCCGTTATTCGAGCGTGAAGGAATCGATCTTCGGACTGACGACCGGCTTGCCGTCGTCGCCGCCTCCCTGCACGCCCTTGTCCGTGACGTCAGCCTTGAGCTGGTCGAGCCCGCTCGTGATCTTGCCGATCACGGAGTACCCACCGGCGCTGTCGTTCGGAATCGTCGTGTCGCCGTAGACGATGAAGAACTGGCTCCCGTTGCTGTACGCGTTGCCACTCTGCCGTGCCATCGCGATGGTGCCCGTGGGGTACTTGGCGTCGGAGGGCGCGTTCTCGATCGGGCCGAAGCTGTAGCCGGGACCGCCCGTGCCGTCGCCCTTCGGGTCGCCGCACTGCAGCACCTTGAAAGTCGCACCCGTGGTGAGACGGTGGCACACCGTGCCGTCGAAGAACTTCTTCTTCGTGAGCGAGATCATCGAAGACACGGCCTGCGGCGCCTTCGCCCCGTCGAGCGAGACGCCGAGCGGGATGCCGTTGATGGTGAGCGTCCCAGTCCAGGTGCGGCCGTCGGCGATCGCCTTCGACGGCACATCGCCCTCGTTCTTCCCCGTCGCGGCGGGCGTCGGGGTCGCCGTAGACGACGCGGATGCCTTCGGCGATGCGACGTGCTTGCCCGGTCCCGCCGCGAAGTAGGTGAGCTGCAGCACGACCGCTAACGCGAGCACGACGACCACGACGCTTCCCGCGATGATGTTGTCGCGCACGCGCCGCTTCCTGGTGTGCTCGTGCACTGCCTGACGTGCCTGATACGCGCGAAGGCGTTCGCGCGCCTGGCGCGCTTCACGGTCGTTCTGCCTCTTCGGGGACACGGGCATCCTCCACTTCGGCGCGTCGGCGGCGCCGAGTCAGGGTGTTCGGGGGCCGCGACGGCCCGGGACCGAGGCCGGCCGATCCCAGAAACGAACTCTATCGCGACTGCGTCGCTCAAAGGCTCACTCGGTTCAGCCATGCAAGCAAGCTTGCGCGGCACTCACCTCAATCGCCTCTATCGCGACTGCGTCGCTCAAAGGCTCACTCGGTTCAGCCATGCAAGCAAGCTTACGCGGCACTCACCCCAATCGCCTCTAACGCGACTGCGTCGCTCAAAGGCTGCCTCTTTCGTCAGACGCACCTTCTATCCTTGAGCGCATGCCGAGCACACAGCAGGGGCTGCGCGCGGGCGCCACCCCGCTGGCCGTGCGGATGCGTCCTCGCCGGCTCGACGAGATCGCAGGACAGCGCCACCTCCTCACTCCCGGCTCTCCATTGGTCACCCTGGCAGGTGACACGACGGGGGAGCGCGGCTCGGTCTCGGTCATCCTGTGGGGACCGCCGGGTACGGGCAAGACCACGCTCGCCCAGGTCATCGCCCACTCCTCCGGACGCCGATTCGTCGAGCTGTCGGCCGTCACCGCCGGGGTGCGCGACGTGCGTGCCGTGATGGAGGAGGCCCAGTCCAACCGTGACCTCTACGGGGTGTCGACGGTGCTCTTCCTCGACGAGATCCATCGCTTCACGAAGGCGCAACAGGATGCCCTCCTGCCCGGCGTCGAGAACGGCTGGGTCATCCTCGTCGCGGCAACGACGGAGAACCCGTCATTCTCGGTGATCTCTCCTCTTCTGTCCCGGTCCCTGCTGCTCACGCTCGAGCCGCTGTCCGACGACGACCTCGGGACGCTCGTCGACCGTGCAGTCAGCGACGAGCGCGGGTTGAAGGATGCCGTCATCGTGGACGCCGAGGCTCGCGCCACGCTGATCCGGCTCGCTTCGGGCGACGCACGGCGTGCACTGACCGCGCTGGAGGCGGCCGCCAACTCGGCCGTCGACAACGCACGGGGCAGCGAGGACGCGGAACGAGCCGAGGAGGAACAGACCGGGGAGAGCCCAGCGAAACCGGTTGTGACGGCTGAGCTCGTGGCATCCGCTGTCGACAGGGCGCTGCTGCGCTACGACCGGAACGGCGACGAGCACTACGACGTGATCAGCGCATTCATCAAGTCGGTGCGCGGTTCGGATGTGGACGCAGCTCTGCACTACCTGGCCCGCATGATCGAGGCGGGGGAGGATCCACGGTTCATCGCACGGCGCATCATCGTTCTGGCCTCCGAAGACATCGGGATGGCCGACCCCGCCGCGCTGGGTGTCGCGGTGGCCGCCGCCGACGCCGTGCAATACATCGGAATGCCCGAGGGACGCATTCCACTGGCGCAGGCCGTCGTTCATCTCGCGACAGCGCCGAAATCGAATGCGGCCTACATGGCGCTGGACGCCGCGATCGCGGATGTTCGCGCAGGCAAGATCGGTCGTGTTCCGAAGCCGCTGCGCGACGCGCACTACCCCGGCGCGAAGCGGCTCGGTCACGGCAAGGGCTACCTGTACCCGCACGACGACGAGCTCGGCGTCGTGCGCCAGCAGTACCTGCCGGACGCGTTGAAGGATTCCATCTACTACACGCCGACCGAGCACGGCAACGAACGGGACATCGCCGCGAGACTCGCGAAGCTTCGGCGCATCACGAAGGGCAAGTGACGTCCAGATAAGGCTCTGCTACCATTGACGGGCCGAGAAGAAGGATTCCGTGCGGCTGCGGGCATCCTTTTCGACAGGGAAGCGCTCTTTAGCCGAGCATCCCCGGCCATCCCTCCCATTGCGAAAGCGACCATGGCGGTGCCGTGCCCGAGGCAGGTCACCGTGCATGTCGATCCGACATGCGTCGCCGGATCAGCCAATGGCTGCCGCGGTCCACACCGCGCAAGGCAGCACAAGCGAGAAGAACTACGAAAGGAAAGACGTGTCATCACGTTCCCGCAGCAAGACCCGCCTCTCGCGGTCGTTGGGCGTCGCCCTGACCCCGAAGGCCGCTCGCATCATGGAGAAGCGTCCGTACGCTCCCGGTGAGCACGGTCGCACCAAGCGCAAGGCCGACAGCGACTACGCCGTGCGTCTGCGTGAGAAGCAGCGCCTGCGCGCCCAGTACGGCATCCGCGAGAAGCAGCTCCGCATCGCGTTCAACGAGGCCCGCCGCACCCAGGGCCTGACGGGTGAGAACCTCGTCGAGCTGCTCGAGATGCGTCTCGACGCCCTCGTGCTGCGCGCCGGCTTCGCCCGCACCATGTCGCAGGCGCGCCAATTCGTGGTGCACCGCCACATCCTCGTCGACGGCCGTATCGTCGACCGCCCCTCGTTCCGCGTAAAGCCGGGCCAGCTCGTGCACGTGAAGGCGCGCTCCGAGGGCACCGAGCCGTTCCAGGTTGCCGCCGCCGGTGGCAACGCGGACGTGCTCGCCAAGACGCCTGCCTACCTCGAGGTCGAGCTCGACAAGCTCCAGGCGCGCCTGGTTCGCCGGCCGAAGCGCGCCGAGGTCCCCGTGACCTGTGACGTGCAGCTCGTCGTGGAGTACTACGCAGCGCGATAGCGGCGCGTACTCAGCCGCGGAGCGGCCGAAGAGCAGAGCCTACGCGCCAGCAACACAGGCGCGTAGCGACCGCTCTAGGCAACGCGGCGGTCGTACCTACTACGCTGGAGGGCGGGTCGTTCACGCGGCCCGCCCTTCACGTATATTCCCGTTACGGAATGGATGGTGCACCGTGTCAGGTGGAGACATCGCGGGCCTGATCGCCGCAGGCGTCTTCGCCGTGCTGGTCGCGCTGATGGCGGTCCCGCTCGTGAAGCTGGGCAAGGTGTTCGATCAGACGACCGACTCCATCAAAGAGGTCAGCGACGGCATCACGCCGATCCTCGAAGAGACCACCGAGACGCTCCGCGAGACCAACATGCAGCTGAAGCGAGTGGATGCGATCACTCGCAACGTGCAGGATGTCACGGGCAATGTGTCGGCGCTGGTGGCCCTCTTCGCCGCAACCGTCGGCGGTCCGCTCATCAAGCTGGCCGGGTTCAGTGCCGCGGTGCGTGCCGCGTTCCGCTTCGGCCGGGGCGGCAAGGCCGACAACGGCGCCCCGCAGAACTGACGACCCCCTGCCGCGCCGACCGCCCTCATTATCATCAATACGCTCACGACCACTAGGAGATCCGCCATGAAGAGCTTTTTCTGGTTCGTCGTCGGCATCGCCGCCGGCTTCGCGATCGCACACCAGGTGAACAAGACCGATCAGGGCAAGCAGTTCTTCGAGGAACTGGACCGCAAGGCCCACGACTTCGGCGCTGCCGTCAGCGACGGCTACCGCAAGCGCGAGGCCGAGCTGCGCACCGCGATCGATCAAGCGGAAGACGTCATTTCCGACCTGTCCTGAGCACGCATCACACCAACCGAACGAACGGAAACATGCAGACCGCACCCCTGTCGACGGCCCCCATGCAAACGGCAGAGATCCGCCGCCGATTCCTCGACTTCTTCGCCGAGCGCGGCCACACGATCGTGCCGTCGTCGTCGCTCGTCAGCGACGACCCCACGCTGCTCTTCACCATCGCCGGAATGGTGCCGTTCGTCCCCTATCTCACCGGTCTGGTTCCTGCGCCGTACCCCCGCGCAGCCGATTCCCAGAAGTGCATCCGCACACTCGACATCGAAGAGGTCGGCAAGACCCCGAGGCACGGCACGTTCTTCCAGATGCTCGGCAACTGGTCGTTCGGCGACTACTTCAAGAAGGAGGCCATCCGGTACGCGTGGGAGCTCCTGACGACGCCGGAGGCCGAGGGCGGGCTCGGATTCGATCCGAAGGACCTCTGGGTCACGGTCTTCGAAAACGACGACGAGGCGCGCGGCTACTGGAAAGAGGTAGCCGGGCTGCCGGATGAGCGCATCCAGGGCCTCGGCATGGACACGAACTACTGGTCGACCGGCGTGCCGGGCCCGGCCGGACCGTGCTCGGAGATCTTCTTCGATCGTGGTCCGGAGTACGGCGTCGACGGGGGCCCCGCCACCGACGACGACCGGTATGTCGAGATCTGGAACCTCGTCTTCATGCAGTACCTGCGCGGTGAGGGAACCGGCAAGACCGACTTCGAGATCCTCGGCGAACTGCCCAAGAAGAACATCGACACCGGTATGGGCCTCGAGCGCGTCGCGTTCCTCAAGCAGGGCGTGGAGAACATCTACGAGATCGACCAGATCCGCCCGGTCCTCGACCGCGCAGCGGAGCTGTCGGGCAAGGCGTACGGTGCCGACCACGAGGACGACGTACGGATGCGCGTGGTCGCCGATCACGTGCGCAGCGCGCTGATGCTGATGTCGGACGGCGTCACGCCGTCGAACGAGGGACGTGGATACATCCTGCGCCGGCTTCTGCGTCGCACCGTTCGTGCGATGCGCCTGCTCGGCGTCGAGGGGGCAACGTTCCCGACACTCTTCGCGGCGTCACGGGATGCGATGAAGGCGACCTACCCGGAAGTCGAGAACGACTACGACCGCATCTCTCATCTGGCCTTCTCCGAAGAGGACACCTTCCTACGCACGCTCGCGAGCGGCACGACGATCCTCGACACCGCTGTGGAGAACACGCGCGCCTCGGGCAGGTCGCAGCTCGCAGGCGACACCGCGTTCCTGCTGCACGATACCTACGGCTTCCCGATCGACCTCACCTTGGAGATGGCGGAAGAAGCGGGTCTGACCGTCGACCGGGCCGCGTTCGACTCCCTGATGTCGCAGCAGAAGGCGCGGGCCAAGGCCGACGCGAAGGCGAAGAAGCGCCAGCTGGCCGACCTGTCCGTGTACAGCGAGCTGCGCGGCAAGGGTGAGACCGTCTTCACCGGATACAACGAGCTGCAGACGGAGTCGCGGGTGCTGGGCATCCTCGTCGACGGCGTCTCCGTGCCACGGGCATCCGAAGGGCAGCTCGCCGAGGTGATACTCGCCGAAACGGCGCTGTACGCGGAGTCCGGGGGACAGGATGCCGACCAGGGCGTCATCGTCGGTCCGGGCTACGAGCTCGAGGTGCTCGACGTGCAGAAACCGGTCAAGGGGCTGATCAGCCACACGGTGCAGGTGACGCGCGGCGAGGTGGGCGTCGACGCGCCCGCGACGAGCGTGGTGGATGCCGACTACCGCAGGGGCGCGCGACAGGCGCACTCCGGAACCCACATCATCCACGCGGCGCTTCGCCAGGTGCTTGGCCCGAATGCGCACCAGTCCGGTTCGTACAACAAGGCAGGCTACCTGCGCCTGGACTTCTCGTGGAATCAGGGCCTTTCTGCCGAGACGCGCAGCGAGATCGAGGAGATCTCGAACAATGCGATCCGCGACGACCTCGAGGTGGTGACACGGGAGCTGCCCCTCGACGAGGCCCGGGCGATGGGCGCAATGGCCCTCTTCGGCGAGAAGTACGGCGATGTGGTCCGCGTCGTCGACATCGGTGGTCCGTGGTCGCGCGAGCTCTGCGCAGGCACGCACGTGTCGTCGAGCTCCGAGATCGGCATGATCAATCTGATCAGCGAGTCGTCGGTCGGGTCCACCAACCGCCGCGTGGAGTCGCTGGTGGGCATCGAGGCGTTCCGAGACCTCGCAGCGGAGCGCACGATCGTCTCGCAGCTGAGCGGCATGTTGAAGACTCCGCGGGAGCAGCTGCCGCAACGCATCGACGACCTCATCACGAGTCTGAAGACTGCGGAGAAGAAGATCGCGGCCTTCGAGGCACGGGCCGTGCTCGACCGCGTTCCCGCCCTCGTTGAGAAGGCGGAACGCGTCGGTGGCGTGCGTCTGGTCGCGCAGAACGCCGGCTCGCTCGGCTCCGCGGACGATCTGCGGATGCTCGCCACAACGGTGCGCGAACGACTCGGCTCGGACGCGGCTGTCGTCGCGCTGGCCGCTGTCGCCGGAGAGCGTCCCGTCGTGATCGTCGCAACGAATCAGGCGGCGCGCGACGCGGGCGTGAAGGCGGGACCGCTCGCGAAGGGCGCGGCGTCCGTGCTGGGCGGCGGCGGGGGCGGCAAGGACGACCTCGCCCAGGGCGGCGGGTCCGATTCCGGCGCGATCGAGGCGGCACTGGCATCCGTGCGTTCGGCGATCGGATAGCAGCGGCGTGCGCGCAGGTGTTCGCGTCGGCGTGGACGTGGGGAGAGCGCGGATCGGCGTGAGCCGCAGCGACCCGGCCGGGATGCTGGCGCTGCCGGTGGAAACGGTGCAACGGGCCGACGACGGCAGCGACATCGCTCGCATTCAGGCGCTTGCCACGGAACTCGGAGCCGTCGAGGCTATCGTCGGTCTTCCGCTCTCGCTCTCCGGCGCTCACACAGCGTCGACGGACGACGCGGTGGCCTTCGCCTCCAGGCTGGCCGACGTGTGCGGCATTCCGGTGCGGCTCGTCGACGAGCGGCTGTCGACCGTCTCCGCTCAGTCCGCGCTCAGGGCGTCGGGACGCACCACTCGGAATTCCCGTTCCGTCGTCGATCAGGCGGCTGCCACGGTAATTTTGCAGCACGCGCTCGACGCCGAACGCTCCAGCGGCAGGCCCCCCGGCGAGCTCGCGGCCCCCAGCATTGGACCATCATCGTGACGCAGCCCCACCCGCCCGGATCCCCGCAGTCTGAACCCGCGCTCGATTCCGAGCGTCCTCCGCTGACCCGGCGCGAGGCCCGGGAGCGTGAGGCCCTTCTGAGCGAGAAGCAGGAGCGCGAGGCGCAGGGGCACGCGGTGCAAGAACGGCACGAGCCCCCTGAGCCGGAGTCCGGCCTCGAAGAGTCGTTCTGGGGTGCACTCGGTGACGACCGCGCCGTCGGTGACGCAGACGCGACATCCGCCGGGGCACGCAAACCGCCGGGCGAGGGCGGACCTCACGCGTGGTCGAGCCTCGACTATCCGACGGATGCCCGTGCGCAGCGGCCCAAGAAGAAGCGCCGCTGGCTGGTCGTCACCATCGTGATCGTCGTCATCCTCGGCTTGCTCGGCGGCGCGAGTGCCTATGTGTGGAACGCGTTCCAGCCCGAGGTGCGCAAGCTGCTCGCGTTGAACGAGCCGAACGACTACACCGGATCGGGCACGACGCCCGTGGACATCACGATTCACGACGGCGACAACGGGTCGGACGTCGCCGCGACCCTCGCGAAGGCCGGAGTCGTCAAGACCTCCGATGCGTTCTACACGCTCCTGCTGCACACCAAGCCGGATCCCGTCTTCCAGCCCGGCGTGTACAAAGTGAAGAAGCAGATGAGCGCGAAGGCCGCGCTGGCCGCGCTGCAGGACCCGAAGAACAAGCTGCAGCGCACGCTCACGATCGTGGAGGGCGACACCGAGGCAAGCATCCTTCCCGCACTCGCCAAGACGACGGGCATTCCACTGGCAGATCTCCAGGCGGCCGCCAAGCCCGCCGATTTCGGGCTCCCGGCTCAGGCACCGAACCTGGACGGGTTCCTGTTCCCGGCGACGTACACGTTCGACCCCGGAGTCGACGCGAAGACCGTGATCAAGACCCTGGTCGATCGCGCGTTCCAGGCGCTGGACGCCGACGGCGTGCCCGCCGACAAGCGTTACAGCACCGTCGTCCTCGCCTCCATCGTGCAGAAGGAAGCGGGCAGCGTCGCCGATATGGGCAAGGTGGCGAGGGTGTTCCAGAACCGCCTGGATCAGGGCATGGACCTGCAATCCGACGCGACCGTCGCGTACGGCGCCGGCGTGAAGACTGTGTTCACCACCGATGCGCAGCGCGCGGATGCCTCGAACCCGTACAACACGTACGTGCACGCCGGGCTCCCGGTCGGCCCCATCTCGAACCCGGGCGACGACGCGATCAAGGCGGCGCTGAACCCGACACCCGGCCCGTGGCTGTACTTCGTCGCGGTGAATCTGAAGACCGGCGAAACCGTCTTCTCGGAGACCGAGCAGCAGCACGAGCAGGCCGTGCAGCAGCTCCAGGACTGGTGCAACGCGAGCCCGGCGAACGATGCTTACTGCCAGTGACGGGGTGCGCGAGCTCGCGGTGCTGGGCTCACCGATCGCGCACTCGAAATCGCCCGACCTGCACGGCGCCGCATACCGAGCACTCGGCCTTCCCTGGAGTTACGGACGCGCCGAAGTCGCGTCCGACGAGCTCGCCGGCTTCGTGCGTGGCAGGTCGGATGCCTGGCGCGGACTCTCGCTGACCATGCCGCTCAAGCAGTCGGTGCTGCCGCTCGTGGCGACGCTCGACGAGACGGCTCGGCTCACCGGTGCGGCCAACACCATCCTGTTCGATGCGGATGAGCACGGGGAACGGGTTCTGCGCGGCTTCAACACGGATGTCGCTGGCATCGTGCGCGCACTGACCGCGGCCGGCACGGGGGCGGCACGGTACGTGCTGATCTGGGGAGGTGGCGCGACCGCGGCGTCAGCCCTTGTCGCGGCTGCCGAGCTCGGCGCTGACGAGGCCGTGGTGCAGGTGCGGGAGCCAGCTCGCGCCGAGCACCTCGTCTCGCTCGGCGCATCCGCCGGCCTGCGCGTGCTCATCGCGCGCTTCGACAATCCCGTCGCCAGGCGACCGGACCTGGTCGTCAGCACACTTCCCGGGCATGCAGGTGCGGACGGCACAGCGGAGTTGCTGGTGCGCTCGCCCGCGCTGGAGCAGGCGGCGGCGGAGGGCATCCTGCTCTTCGACGTCGCGTACGACCCGTGGCCCACGCGCATCGTCTCCGAATGGAGCACCACCGCTCGCGCCGCGAATAGAGCGCCGAATGTGCTCTCCGGCCTCGCGATGCTCGTTCAACAGGCGCTCCTGCAGGTGCGGATCTTCGTGACCGGCGACCCGGAGCGTGAGCTGCCCGACGAGGCCCGCGTGCTCGCCGCGATGCTCGAGGCCGTGGGGCTCGACGCGAGCGGGCGTCCCGTCTGAGCCTCGGCCTCTGAGCCTGGGCCTCTGAGCGGAGCTTCTGAGCCGAGCCGGGGCGCTGCCGCCGATGGCGGGACGGCCTGTGCGTGCATGCCAGAATTGACGCATGCTTCGTTGGCTCACCGCAGGAGAATCGCACGGCCCTGAACTGGTGGCCATTCTGGAGGGGCTGCCGGCAGGCGTGCCCGTCTCGCTGGATGCCGTGCGTGACGACCTCGCACGCCGCAAGCTCGGGTACGGCCGCGGCGCCCGCATGAAGTTCGAGCAGGACGAGCTCGCGCTCTCCGGCGGGGTTCGGCATGGCCTCAGCATGGGCAGCCCGATCGCGCTGCGCATCGGCAACACGGAGTGGCCGAAGTGGGTCGATGTGATGAACCCGGAACCGGTCGACCCTGAGAAGCTCACCACCGGCCGTGGTGCCGCCCTGACGAGGCCGCGTCCTGGTCATGCCGATCTGGTCGGCATGCAGAAGTACGGGTTCGACGAGGCCCGGCCCGTCCTCGAGCGGGCGAGCGCCCGCGAGACCGCCGCCCGGGTCGCACTCGGTGCCGTGGCGAAGTCGTTCCTCGCCGAGCTCGGCATCACCACCGTCAGCCACACTCTGGCGATCGGACCCGTGCGCGTTCCGGATGATTCACCGCTTCCGAGGCCGTCCGACGTCGACGCCCTCGATGCGGATCCGCTGCGCTGCTTCGACGCGGCGACCTCGGCGCTCATGGTGGCCGAGGTGGATGCTGCGCACAAGGACGGCGACACCCTCGGCGGCGTCGTCGAGGTGCTGGCATACGGGGTTCCCGTCGGGCTCGGCTCGCACGTGCACTGGGACCGCAGGATCGACGGGCGACTTGCTCAGGCGCTGATGAGCATCCAGGCGATCAAGGGCGTCGAGGTGGGCGACGGGTTCGAGACCACGCGACGGCGCGGATCGGCGGCCCACGATGAGCTCGTCACCGACGGTTCGACCATCTCGCGCACGAGCGACAAGGCGGGCGGCACGGAGGGCGGCATGACGACCGGGTCACTTCTGCGCGTTCGAGCGGGCATGAAGCCCATCGCGACGGTGCCGCACGCCCTGCGCACCATCGACGTCGCCACCGGCGACGCCGCACCGGCACACCACCAGCGCTCCGACGTGTGTGCCGTTCCCGCCGCCGGTGTCGTGGCCGAGGCGATGGTCGCGCTCGTGCTCGCGGACGCAGTGCTGGAGAAGTTCGGCGGAGACTCCCTGCCTGAGACGCAGCGCAACCTGCGCGCCTACCTCGACGCGATCCCGGCCGCCCTCCATACCGAGACCGTGCGCGCGTGACCGTCGTGCTCATCGGGCCGCCTGCGGCGGGCAAGAGCAGGATCGGCAAACGGCTCGCCCGGCGGCTCGATGTGCCGTTCATCGACACGGATTCGGCGATCGTGCGCGAGCACGGCCCGATCGCGCAGATCTTCGCCGATCGCGGCGAGCCGGCCTTCCGGGCGCTGGAACGCGATGCGGTCGTGCGTGCGCTGTCGGCCGGCGGCGTCGTGTCGGTCGGCGGGGGAGCGGTACTGGATGAGCGCACGCAACAAGACCTGAAGCGCACGAGTGTCGTGCTGCTCACGGTGAGCCCCGAAGCGGTCGCCGCCCGCATCGACGACGGCAAGCGGCCACTCGTGCAGGGACTCGACTCCTGGCAGGCGCTCGTGGCGAAGCGGATGCCGCTGTACGAGTCGCTCGCGGACTACCGGGCAGACACATCGCGGCGGCCGATCTCCGCGATCGTGGAGGAGATCGCTCAGTGGTGCGAACGATCGGAACGGAAGGACGCATGATTCAGGAGAGCGCAGCCGGCGAAACGGGAACGGAGACGACGCTGCTCGAGGTGACGGGAGCGAACCCGTACGGCATCCGGGTGGGGCGAGGAATCCGCTTCCAGGCCGGCGAGCTGCTGGGTCCCGATGTGCGACGGGTGCTGATCGTGCACCAGCCCACGCTCGCCGCGGCAGCGGCCGAACTGCGTGAGAACCTGGTGGATCGCTACGAGGTACTCCTGGCGGAGATTCCGGACGCCGAGGCCGCGAAACGGGTCGAGGTAGCCACCTTCTGCTGGCAGATCATGGGTCAGGCCGACTTCACCCGCAGCGACGCCGTGATCGGCTTCGGGGGAGGGGCAGCCACGGACCTGGCCGGCTTCGTCGCCGCCACCTGGCTGCGCGGGGTGAAGCTCGTGCAGATCCCGACCACCGTGCTCGGCATGGTGGATGCTGCGATCGGCGGCAAGACCGGCATCAACACGGCAGAGGGGAAGAACCTCGTCGGCGCGTTCTACGCACCGGCCGGCGTGCTCTGCGACCTCGACACGCTCGAGGCGCTTCCGCGCAACGACGTGCTCGCCGGGTACGCGGAGGTCGTGAAGGCCGGGTTCATCTGGGCCCCGGAGATCCTCGACAACGTTGAGCGCGATCTGGATGGCTCCACCGATCCGCACAGTCCAGTGTTCCGCCGCAACATGGAGCTCGCGATCGATATGAAGGCGAAGGTCGTCAGCGAGGACTTCCGGGAAGCGGGGCTGCGGGAGATCCTCAATTACGGGCACACGCTCGGGCACGCCATCGAGCACACCGAGCGTTACCAGTGGCGGCACGGAGCGGCCGTGTCCGTCGGCATGGTCTTCGCTGCGGAGCTCGCCCGGCTCAGCGGCCGGCTGCACGATGACGTCGTCGACCGGCACCGCAGCATCCTCACCTCGCTCACACTGCCGATCACCTATCCCGCGGGACGTTGGGAGACGCTGCTGGCGACCATGCGGCGCGACAAGAAGACGCGCGGCAACACACTGCGATTCATCGTGCTCGATGACATCGCCCGGCCCACCATCATGCAGGCGCCGGATCCCAGTCTGCTGTTCGCCGCCTACCAGGAGATCGGCTCGTGACCGCGTCGGAGGCCGCGCCACGGCGCCTGCTGCTCGTGAACGGGCCGAACCTCAACCTCCTCGGCGTTCGTGAGCCGGAGATCTACGGAACCGAAACGCTCGACGACGTCGTCTCTCTCGTGGAGCGCACCGCGGCTCAGCACGGGTTCGAGGTGCGCGCCGTGCAGAGCAACCACGAGGGCGTGCTGATCGACGCCATTCACGCCGCGCGCGCGGACTGCGCAGGCATCGTCATCAATCCCGGCGGCCTGACCCACACGTCCGTCGTGCTGCGGGATGCGCTCTCCAGCGTCGCACTGCCGGTCGCTGAGGTGCACATCTCGGACGTGAACGCACGAGAGGAGTTCCGTCGGCTCTCGTATGTGCGCGACGTTTCCGCGGTACATGTGATCGGAGAGGGTGTGCCCGGGTACGCCATCGCGGTCGCGAAGCTCGTCGAGGTGATCACCGGTCGTGCCGACGGCTGACAACCCGTTCCGAGCGAACTCCCGTCGTCGAACCCGGTAGAATCGTGCGATGGTCGGCGCCTTCCCCGGCGCCTTGACCGTCCGGCTTCCTCTTTCTCACCCCTTCGAAGGATCTTCACGCATGGCATCCGACACCGCCGACATCCGCAATGGCGCCGTCCTCAACATCGACGGCCAGCTCTGGACCGTGATCGAGTTCCAGCACGTCAAGCCGGGCAAGGGCGGCGCGTTCGTGCGCACCAAGCTCAAGAACGTCGTGAGCGGCAAGGTCGTCGACCGCACGTACAACGCGGGAACCAAGCTCGAGTTCGAGAACGTCGACCGCCGCGAATACCAGTACCTGTACAGCGACGGCGACGGCTTCGTCTTCATGGACACCAGCGACTACGACCAGTTCACGGTTCCAGGCACCATCGTGGGCGACGCCGCCAACTTCATGCTGGAGAACCAGAACGTCACCATCGCGACGAACAACGGCAACCCGCTCTACGTCGAGATGCCGGCATCCGTCGTGCTCGAGATCACCTACACCGAGCCCGGCCTGCAGGGCGACCGGTCGACGGGCGGAACCAAGCCCGCCACCGTCGAGACCGGCTACCAGATCCAGGTTCCGCTGTTCCTCGAGACCGGCACGAAGGTCAAGGTCGACACGCGCACCGGCGAGTACCTCGGCCGCGTCAACGACTAGGCGCCGGCGACGGAATGAGCGCCAGGAGCAAGGCACGCAAACGCGCCATCGACATCCTGTACAGCGCCGATGTGCGCGGCATCCCGTTCGCGCGGGCGCTCGCAGCAGAGGCGGAACGCGCCGCGCAGGAGCCGGCACGTGAGGCTTCGTGGCTCTATGCACGCGAGATCGTCGACGGCGTCATCGACCACAGCGACGAGATCGACGAGCTGATCCAGACCTACGCCCAGGGATGGACACTGGACCGGATGCCCGCCGTCGATCGCGCGATCCTGCGCATGGGTGTGTGGGAGCTGCTGCACAACCCGTCGATCCCCGATGGTGTCGCCATCTCCGAGGCGGTGGAGCAGGCGACCATCCTCTCGACCGACGACTCCGCCAAGTTCGTGAACGGCTTGCTGGCCAAGATCGGTACTGCCGTCGCGCACTGACGACATCCGGCGGATGCTGTTCGCCGGCACACAACGTGAGGAACTCTTCCGCATGAGACGATCGCTCACCCGGCACCTTGGCGCCGCCGCGCTAACCGTCGCCGTCGCCGCGGTGCTCGCCGCATGCTCGGCGACACCTGCCGCCTCGACGAGCCACAGCCCGAGCGCCGCCGCGGTGCCGACCGGCGTGACCGGGGCCGCGGATTTCGACAAGGGTGCGCTCGTGGTTGGCGATGGCAAGACGATCGTCGACACATACATCGACCCGATGTGCCCGTACTGCGGGGAGTTCGAGCGTGCGAACGGGCGGACCCTCGCTGAGAAAGTGAACGACGGCACGATCACTCTGCGCGTGCATCCGCTGAACTTCCTCGATCCGAACTCCCAGGGCACGAACTACTCGTCGCGGGCGGGGAGCGCGCTCACCTGCGTGGCGGCATCCGATCCGAAGACCACGTTGACGTATCTCGCCGCGCTCTACGCGAACCAGCCCGAAGAGGGCTCATCGGGCCTGACCGACACCAAGCTGAAGTCGCTGGCGCACGGCGTGGGGTCGACATCCGCCGACTCGTGCATCACCTCGCACCGATACGCGAGCTGGCTGACGCAGAACACGCAGAAAGCCCTGAACGGCCCAATCCCGGGTGCAGACATCAAGACCATCAAGGGAACTCCGACGGTGCTCGTGAACGGGCACCAGTACGGCGGGGACATCACAGACACGAAGGCGCTTCTCGCGTTCATCGCCAAGGGCGGCAAATAGCGTCACAGAGCCTCGCGCGGTCCTGGGGGCCGGCCGTCGAACTCGCATCCGCTACAGAACATTCACGTAGCGAGTGCCGATACGTGTAGCGCGAACGGCCAACGGGCAGGGGTGCGCGATGACCGGCCCGCAGCCCTGATAGGCTTGTGCGAGTTTGGCAACCTTTAAGGCCGTCCTGTGAGGCGGGGAAGGGGGTCGGCATGACGGCACGCACCGTGCTGCAACAGGCTGACATCGCCCGGGCGTTGACTCGGATCGCACACGAGATCCTGGAGTCCAACCGGGGATCCGCCGATCTCGTGCTTCTCGGCATCCCGACGCGCGGAGTCGCGCTCGCCGAGCGCATCGGCGCCGCGATCGCCCGGATTGAAGACCGCGCGGCTCCTCCGGTGGGATCGCTCGACGTGACGATGTACCGGGACGACCTCGCGAAGCATCCGACCCGTGCTCCCTCGCCGACGAGCGTTCCGGTCTCGATCGACGGCAGGACCGTCGTGCTGATCGACGACGTGCTGTTCTCCGGACGCACGATCCGCGCGGCGCTCGACGCGCTGAGCGACCTCGGCCGGGCCCGCGCCGTGCGCCTGGCGGTGCTGGTCGACCGCGGACACCGCGAGTTCCCGATCAGGGCCGACTTCGTGGGCAAGAACCTTCCGAGCTCGACCCGGGAGCGTATCAACGTGCGCGTCACCGAGGTCGACGGCGAAGACGCCGTCACCATCGACTCGGACTCTGCACCGGATGCCGTCACGGAGGCTGCCAGAACCCGCGCGGGCGAGGAGGCTGAGCGCTGATGCGGCACCTGCTCTCCACACGCGACCTGGACCGCGACACGGCGGTCGGCATCCTGGACGTCGCCGAAGACATGGCGGACGTCTCCACCCGGGAGGTCAAGAAGCTCCCCACCCTGCGCGGCAAGACGGTCGTGAACCTGTTCTTCGAGGACTCGACGCGCACCCGCATCTCGTTCGAGGCCGCGGCCAAGCGTCTCTCGGCCGACGTCATCAACTTCAGTGCGAAGGGCTCGAGCGTGTCCAAGGGCGAGAGCCTGAAAGACACAGCGCAGACGCTCGCGGCCATCGGAGCGGACGCCGTCGTCGTGCGGCACTCCGCATCGGGCGCACCGCACACGCTGGCCTCCAGCGGCTGGATCGACGCGGGCATCCTCAACGCGGGCGACGGCACCCACGAGCATCCGACGCAGGCGTTGCTGGATGCCTTCACCATGCGCAAACGGCTGCACGGCGGCGCCAGCCGCGGCAAGGATCTCGCCGGGCTGCGGGTCGTGATCGTGGGGGACATCCTGCACTCTCGCGTCGCCCGTTCGAACGTGTGGCTGCTCGACACGCTCGGCGCCCACGTGACGCTCGTGGCGCCGCCCACGCTGCTGCCGGTGGACACGGCCCAGTGGCCGGCGGCGATCGGCTACGACCTCGACGCGGCGATCGCCGACGATCCCGACGTCGTGATGATGCTGCGCATCCAGGCCGAGCGGATGAACGCCGCGTTCTTCCCCAACACCCGCGAGTACTCGCGCACCTGGGGACTCGACGCCGAGCGTCTGGCCAGGTTGCCTCTCGGTACGATGGTGATGCATCCGGGCCCGATGATCAGGGGCCTGGAGATCTCTGCCGCAGCCGCCGATTCGCCGCGCTCGCTGGTGCGCGACCAGGTCGCGAGCGGCGTCTGGGTGCGCATGGCTGCGCTCTATCTGCTGCTGTCAGGCGATCGGGAGGTCGGTTAGTGTCACGGACACGGTTCTTCATCGAAGGCGCGACACTCGTCGACGGCTCGAGTGCGGACATCCTCGTCGCCGAAGGGGTGTTGACGGTCGGCACGGATGCCCGCGACGGCGCGACGGATGCCACGCGCATCGACGCCTCCGGTCTGATCGCGCTGCCCGGCTTGGTCGACCTTCACACGCACCTGCGCGAGCCCGGCTTCGAGCAGAGCGAGACGGTGCTCACCGGAACGCGCGCAGCGGCGGCGGGCGGCTACACCACGGTGTTCGCGATGGCGAACACGTCGCCGGTCGCCGACACCGCCGGCGTCGTCGAGCAGGAACTCTCCCTCGGGCAAGCCGCCGGCTACGCGACCGTGCAGCCGATCGGCGCGGTCACGGTCGGGCTGGCGGGGGAGCGCCTGGCAGAACTCGGCGCCATGGCGGCATCCCGGGCCCGGGTTCGCGTCTTCTCCGATGACGGCCTGTGCGTCGCCGACCCGCTGCTCATGCGCAGGGCGCTGGAGTACGTCAAGGCGTTCGACGGCGTCATCGCCCAGCACGCGCAGGAACCCCGGCTCACGATCGGGGCGCAGATGAACGAGGGCGCACTCTCCGGCGCGCTCGGCCTCGCGGGCTGGCCCGCGGTGGCCGAGGAGTCCATCATCGCGCGCGACGTGCTGCTGGCCGAGCACGTGGGCAGCCGGTTGCACGTGTGCCACGTGTCCACGGCGGGGTCCGTGGACATCATCCGCTGGGCGAAGGCGCGCGGCATCGAGGTGACCGCCGAGGCGACGCCGCACCACCTGCTGCTCACCGAAGACCTGGTGGCCGGATACGACGCCCGCTACAAGGTGAATCCGCCGCTTCGGCGCGACGAGGACGTGCTCGCGCTGCGCGAGGCCCTCGCCGACGGCACGATCGACATCGTGGCGACCGACCACGCCCCGCACCCCATCGAGGCGAAGGACTGCGAGTGGGATGCCGCCGCCAACGGCATGGTCGGCCTCGAGTCCGCGCTGAGCGTGGTTCACCAGGCGGTCGTGGCGACGGGGCTGCTGGACTGGGCCGATGTCGCCCGTGTAATGTCGCACACGCCCGCCCGGATCGGGCGCGTGGATCGCGGGATGCCCGTGGCCACCGGATTGCGCGCCGACCTCACGCTGTACGACCCGAGCTCGAGCAGCGTCTTCGGCCTGGACCGGCTCGCCGGAAAGGGCGTGAACTCTCCTTACCTCGGCCGTGAGCTGCCGGGACGGGTCGTCTGGACGTTCCACGACGGCACCGCAACAGTCCGCGACGGGGGCCTGATCGATGTGGACGAGGCGGAGCGGCTCGCGGCCGACGCGACGTTTGCGACGAACCGGGCGGAGGCGTCGCATGGATAAGCTCTGGCCAACCGCCCTCATCGCGATCGTCGTCGTGCTCATCTTCGTGGGCATGTGGATCGGCTGGCGGCGCCGCGCCCGGCGTGACTCGGCGATCGCGGTTCCCTCGGCCCTGGCCACGCCCGGCGAGATGCTCCTCACCATCAAGGCGCTGCACGTGGGAAGCACCCACAACGGCCGTCCGCTCGACCGCGTCGTCGTGCCAGGGCTCGCCTTCCGCGCGAACGCGACGGTCACGGTGTCGACCGGAGGCGTCGTGATCAGCGCACCGGGCGAGACCAGCGTGGCGATCCCCGCGGATGCGATCCTCGGCGCCGGCACCGCCACCTGGACGATCGACCGCACCGTGGAGCAGGACGGGCTCGTGCTCCTCGCGTGGAGCAGCGAAGGCAAGAGCGCGGAAACGGATGCCGGCGGCACCGTCATCGACACCTACCTGCGCACCGCGGACGCGACGGAGCAGGAACGGCTCATCGCGGGCATCCGCTCGCTCCGCTCGCACCAGAACAGCACACCCGGCGCCGACGACGTCGCCGCACAGGAGACCAGCGCAGACACGACCCCCGGAAACGAGGCCTGACATGTCAGACGAACAGTTCACTCCGAACGCACCACGCGTAGAGCCGGCTGCACCCTCGGACGGCGCCGTCGCCGCGCGTCGCGAGCCGGCCGTGCTCGTGCTCGAGGACGGCACCCGATACGAGGGCCGCGGGTACGGTGCGCTCGGCCGAACGCTCGGGGAGGCCGTCTTCGCTACGGGCATGACCGGTTACCAGGAGACGCTGACCGACCCGTCGTACGCGGGCCAGATCGTGCTCATGACGGCGCCACACGTCGGCAACACCGGTATGAACGACGACGACATGGAGTCGAAGCGCATCTGGGTCGCCGGGTTCGCCGTGCGCGAGCCGGCTCGCATCGTCTCGAACTTCCGGTCGAAGCGAAGCCTCGACGACGACCTCACCGGGAATGGCGTCGTCGGCATCAGCGGCATCGACACGCGAGCCGTCACCAGGCACCTGCGCTCGGCGGGCGCCATGCGCGCCGGCATCTTCTCCGGGGCGGATGCCGCGCTCAGTGCCCCCGAGCAGCTCGACCTGGTGCGCGGCGGCGCCGACATGCGCGGGCTGAACCTCTCCTCGATCGTCTCGACGCCTGAGCAGTACACGATTCCGGCGCAGGGGGAGCGGATCGGGTCCGTCGCCGTGCTCGACCTCGGGGTCAAGACCAGCACGCTGAACTACCTCGCAGAGCGAGGATTCGACGTGATCGTGCTTCCCGAGACCGCGACCGCGGACGACATCATGGCGCTTCACCCGAGCGCGCTGTTCTACTCGAACGGACCGGGCGACCCTGCGGCATCCGACCAGCACGTGGAGCTCTTGCGCACAGTCCTGCGCAACGACGTTCCCTACTTCGGCATCTGCTTCGGCAACCAACTGCTCGGCAGGGCGCTCGGATACGGCACATACAAGCTGCCGTTCGGGCACCGCGGCATCAACCAGCCGGTGCTCGACCGCGCCACGGGACGAGTGGAGATCACGGCCCACAACCACGGATTCGCCGTCGACGCGCCACTGGACGAGGTAAGCGAGTCGGCCGCCGGATTCGGCCGGGTCGAGGTGAGCCACTACGACCTCAACGACAACGTCGTCGAGGGTTTGAACTGCCTGGACATCCCGGCGTTCAGCGTGCAGTACCACCCCGAGTCGGCGGCCGGCCCGCACGACGCGAACTACCTGTTCGACCGGTTCAGGGACATGGTCGTGGCGCGACGCGAAGGCGCAGAGAACGACGGTGACGAGGATATGAACGAAAGCGGAGAAGCCTGAGCCATGCCCAAGAGAGAAGACATCTCCAGCGTTCTCGTGATCGGGTCCGGCCCGATCGTGATCGGCCAGGCCTGCGAGTTCGACTACTCGGGCACGCAGGCGTGCCGGGTGCTGCGCGAGGAGGGCGTGCGCGTCATCCTGGTCAACTCCAACCCGGCGACGATCATGACCGACCCGGACTTCGCCGACGCCACCTACATCGAGCCGATCACCCCCGACGTGATCGAGACGATCATCGCGAAGGAGCAGCCTGACGCCATCCTTCCGACCCTCGGCGGCCAGACGGCGCTCAATGCCGCGATGGCGCTGTTCAAGGCCGGCACGCTCGACAAATACAGCGTCGAGCTGATCGGCGCTAACGTGGACGCCATCGAGAAGGGCGAGAACCGGCAGGTCTTCAAAGAGCTGGTGATCGAGTGCGGAGCGGATGTCGCGGCATCCCGCATCTGCCACACCATGGACGAGGTGCTCGCGGGCGCCGAGGAACTCGGCTACCCGCTCGTGGTGCGACCCAGCTTCACGATGGGCGGGCTCGGCTCCGGGTTCGCATACAACGAGGACGGCCTGCGCCGCATCGCGGGAGCCGGCCTGCACGACTCGCCGACTCACGAGGTGCTCCTGGAGGAGTCGATCCTCGGCTGGAAGGAATACGAGCTCGAGCTCATGCGCGACACGGCCGACAACACGGTCGTGGTCTGCTCGATCGAGAACGTCGACCCGGTCGGCGTGCACACCGGCGACTCCATCACGGTCGCTCCTGCGCTCACGCTCACCGACCGCGAATACCAGCGCCTGCGCGACATCGGCATCGACATCATCCGGGCCGTGGGCGTCGACACCGGCGGCTGCAACATCCAGTTCGCGGTGAATCCGGAGAACGGGCGCGTGATCGTCATCGAGATGAACCCGCGTGTCTCGCGTTCGAGTGCCCTCGCGTCGAAGGCGACCGGCTTCCCGATCGCGAAGATCGCGGCGAAACTCGCCATCGGCTACCGGCTCGACGAGATCCCGAACGACATCACGAAGGTCACCCCGGCGAGCTTCGAACCGACTCTGGACTACGTGGTCGTGAAGGTTCCGCGGTTCGCGTTCGAGAAGTTCCCGGCAGCCGACCCCACGCTGACGACGACCATGAAATCCGTCGGCGAGGCGATGGCCATCGGCCGCAGCTTCACGAGCGCACTGCAGAAGGCGCTGCGGTCGCTGGAGAAGAACGGCTCGTCGTTCCACTGGGGCGATGAGCACAGGAGCGTCGACGAACTCCTCGTGACGGCCTCGACCCCCACGGACGGCCGCATCGTCACCGTGCAGCAGGCGCTGCGCAAGGGTGCGAGCATCGACGACGTCTATCGCGCGACGGGCATCGACCCGTGGTTCCTCGACCAGATCGTGCTCGTCAACGAGGTCGCCGACCAGATCGCGGGTGCCGGCATGCTCGACACGGAGACCATGCTGCTGGCCAAGGACCACGGCTTCTCGGATGCCCAGATCGGGCAGCTGCGAGGCTTCGGCGAAGCCGAGGTGCGCGAGGTGCGGCACATCCTCGGCGTGCGCCCGGTGTACAAGACGGTCGATACGTGTGCGGGCGAATTTCCGGCACTCACGCCGTACCACTACTCGAGCTACGACAGCGAGACCGAGGTGGAGCCGAGCGACAAGCGCAAGGTGGTCATCCTCGGCTCCGGTCCGAACCGGATCGGGCAGGGCGTCGAGTTCGACTACTCCTGCGTGCACGCCTCGTTCGCCCTGCACGACGCCGGGTTCGAGACGATCATGATCAACTGCAACCCCGAGACCGTCTCCACCGACTACGACACGAGCGACCGGCTCTACTTCGAGCCGCTCACCCTCGAGGACGTGCTCGAGGTCATCCACGCGGAGTCGCAGTCGGGCGAGCTCGTCGGCGTCGTCGTGCAGCTGGGCGGCCAGACCGCGCTGGGCCTCGCGAAGGGCCTGGAGGCGGCGGGCGTGACGATCCTCGGCACGTCGCCGAGCGCGATCGACCTCGCGGAGGAGCGCGGACTGTTCGCGGAGATCCTGGAGAACGCCGGCCTTCTCGCTCCGCGAAACGGCACGGCGTACGACGTCGCAGGCGCGCAAGCGGTCGCTGCGGAGATCGGGTTCCCGGTGCTGGTGCGCCCCAGCTACGTGCTCGGCGGTCGCGGCATGGAGATCGTGTACGACTCGCCGTCGCTCGAGGACTACTTCGAGCGCGTCGCCGACCAGGCGATCATCGGGCCAGGGCATCCGCTGCTGGTGGACCGGTTCCTCGACGACGCCACCGAGATCGACGTTGACGCGCTGTACGACGGAACCGAGCTCTACATCGGCGGCGTCATGGAGCACATCGAGGAGGCGGGCATCCACTCCGGCGACTCCAGCTGCACGTTGCCGCCGGTCACGCTCGGCCGTGCCGAGATCGACCGGGTGCGCGAGGCGACGCTGAAGATCGCGCAGGGCATCGGCGTGCAAGGACTGCTGAACGTGCAGTTCGCCATCGCCGCCGGCGTGCTGTACGTGCTGGAGGCCAACCCGCGTGCCAGTCGCACGGTGCCGTTCGTGTCTAAGGCGCTGGGCATCCCCCTTGCCAAAGCAGCGAGCCGCATCATGGTCGGCGAGTCGATCGCCGGGCTGAAGGATGCCGGCCTGCTACCCGCGCAGGACGGCTCGGTGGTACCTCTCGACGCGCCGATCTCGGTGAAGGAGGCCGTGCTGCCGTTCAAGCGCTTCCGCACCCGCGACGGCCAGATGGTCGACTCCGTGCTCGGCCCTGAGATGCGCTCGACCGGTGAGGTGATGGGCATCGACCGTGACTTCCCGCGCGCGTTCGCGAAGAGCCAGACGGCGGCGTACGGCGGGATGCCGTTGAGCGGCACGGTCTTCGTCTCGGTCAGCGATCGCGACAAGCGGTCCATCGTGCTGCCCGCGCTGCGTCTGGCGCAGCAGGGCTACAGGCTGGTGGCGACGGAGGGGACGGCGGAGGTGCTGGCGCGCAACGGCATCGAGGCCTCGACGGTGCGCAAGTTCAGCGACGAACCATCCGGCGACGAGCCGAGCATCGTCGACCTGATCAATCGCAGCGAGATCGACGTGGTCGTCAACACGCCGAGCGGTCGCTCGGCGCGCGCCGACGGGTACGAGATCCGTGCGGCCGCGGTCGCCGCCGACATCGCACTGTTCACCACGATCGCCGAGCTGAGCGCGGCCGTCGCCTCCATCGACGCGATCCGCGAGGGCTTCGACGTGAGATCGCTGCAGCAGTACGCGATCGACAGGGCGGAGCGCGCGTGACCGGTTTCGGCGAACGCGTCCGGGCTGTGCTCGGCGAACGCGGTCCGCTCTGTGTCGGCATCGATCCGCATCCTGCTCTGCTCACGGGGTGGGGTCTGGATGTCTCTGCCGCCGGCGCGCGCGAGTTCGGGTTGCGCGTGGTCGAGGCAGCCATCGGCTCTGCCGGGATCGTGAAGCCGCAGGTGTCGTTCTTCGAGCGCTACGGGTCAGCCGGGTTCGCCGCGCTGGAAGAGGTTGTGCGTGCCGGCAGGTCCGCGGGTCTCGTCGTGATCGCCGACGCCAAACGCGGCGACATCGGCACGACCATGGACGCGTATGCCGACGCCTGGCTGCGTCCCGGGTCACCACTGGAGGCGGACGCCATGACCGTGAACCCGTTCCTCGGTACTGGCGCTCTGGATCACGCCTTCGAGCTCGCGGAGGCCCACGAGAAGGGCGTCTTCGTGCTCGCGGCGACAAGCAATCCGGACGCGTTCGCCGCGCAGCGTGCACGTCTCGACGACGGTGACACGGTCTCGGCCCGCATCGTCGCCGAGGTGTCCTCACGCAACGCCGAGCACACGCCGACGGGGGAGTGGGCCTGCCTCGGGTTCGTCGTCGGCGGAACCGTAAACTGGGCAGATGCCGGCCTCGCAGCGTTCTCGCCCCCCGCTCCGATTCTTGGCCCCGGATTCGGGCACCAGGGTGCCGATATCGCCGACCTCGCCCGCTTCGGGGCGGCAGCCGAGTGGGTCATCGCGAGCGAGAGCCGTAGCATCCTGTCGGCGGGTCCCGATAGCCTCGCCAACGCGATCGCCTCGCGTGCGAACGAATACCTCAGTGCCCGCTGACCAACACCACCCTTACTGACGACATGCCCGACTCAGCACTCCGCTCTCCCCGCATCCGACCGCCAGAGGTCGACCGCGTCGCCGCGTCGCGCGCCGCGGTGGCCGCCCGCCGCGCCCGGGCCGCCGTCAAATCGGATCTTTCGAAGGGCGTGCGGTCGCCCGTCGAGGTGCTCGAGAAGGCGACCGCGAACCCCGGCGGCCCGGAAGGCACGCTGCGCATCACCGACTTCCTGATGAGCCTGAAGGCCATCGGCGCGACGAAGACCGCAGACATTCTGTCGCGCCTAGAGATCGCCCCCGTCAAGCGGCTCGGAGGGCTCGGCAAGCACCAGCGCACCCGCCTGCGCGAGTTCCTCATCGAGCGCTTCGAGCGGCCGACGGCCGGTCACCGTGCCCGGCTCACGGTGCTCGCCGGACCCACCGCCGTCGGCAAGGGCACCGTGGCGAGGCACATCAGAGAGAACTACCCGCAGGTGGTGCTGTCGGTCTCGGCGACCACGAGGCGTCCACGTCCAGGAGAGATCGACGGCGTCGACTACTACTTCGTCGACGACGCCGAGTTCGACCGCATGATCGCGGACCACGAACTGCTCGAGTGGGCGAAGGTTCACAACAGCCACCGCTACGGCACGCCGCGTGCGCCGATCGAGCGCGCTCTGGCCGAGGGTCGCAGCGTGCTGCTGGAGATCGATCTTCAGGGCGCGCGGCAGGTGCGGGCGGCGATGCCGGATGCCGTGCTCGTCTTCCTCGCGCCACCGAGCTGGGACGAGCTGGTGCGCCGCCTCATCGGCCGCGGCACCGAATCGCAAGAGGAGCAGCACCGCAGACTGGCCACCGCGAAGGTCGAGCTCGCGTCGCAGGACGAGTTCGACGCGCAGGTGGTGAACAGCACCGTGGCCGACGCCGCGCTTCAGGTCGTAGACTTGATGAAGGTGCGCGCGCGCCGACCGCGTCGCGCCGCAACGTCATCCGGTCGCTGAACGTCGAGGTCAGCCCGCCTCCGCAGCAGACCCAGAGTCTCGTCCCGGCAGTGGTAAGGCGGAACAGGCACGACCAGCGGCCGTAATCGAAGGAGCATTCATGTCAACAGCAGCCAAGGGCATCATCGACCCGCCGATCGACGAGCTGCTTTCGCGCGTCGAGTCCAAGTACGCGCTGGTGATCTTCGCGTCCAAGCGAGCGCGTCAGATCAACGACTACTACGCCGACCTGCACGAGGGCAGCCTGTTCGACAACGTCGGACCGCTCGTGGACTCCACGATCGACGACAAGCCGCTGTCGGTCGCCCTGCACGAGATCAACGAGGACAAGCTCGTCAGCCGTCCCGTCGACGAGTGATCGCCTGCGAGTGACGACAGTCGAGTGAGCTCGAGCGAGAGTGCCGCCGTGAGCACGCCGTTGACGATCGTCGTCGGTGTGACCGGCGGCATCGCCGCATACAAGGCGGTGTCGGTCATCCGCTCGTTCGTGCTCCTCGGGCACGACGTGCACGTGATCGCCACCGACGCCGCTCTGCGCTTCGTCGGCGCTCCCACCTTCGAGGCGATCAGCCGCAACCCACTGAACACCGACCTCTACGAGGGGGTCTCGGAGGTGCGGCACGTCGGGATCGGCAAGCGCGCCGACCTCGTCGTGATCGCGCCGGCCACTGCCAACACCATCGCGAAGCTTGCGAATGGTCTGGCGGACGACCTGCTGACGAACACCGTGCTCGCGACGGAAGCGCCCGTGCTCATCGCGCCTGCGATGCACACGGAGATGTGGCGGCATCCGGCCACTCAGGCCAACGTGCAGACCCTGCGCCTGCGCGGCGTCGCCGTCGTGGGTCCAGGCGTCGGGCAGCTCACTGGATCGGACTCCGGTCCCGGGCGCATGGAGGAGCCGGACGCGATCGTGGCGGCCGCCATGGCGCTCGCTGTGCGACAGCAGGGGCGGCGCGACCGTGCGGCATCCGCACAGGACGCCGCACGCGGCCGCCGGGACATGGCGGGTCACCGCATCGTGATCACCGCAGGAGGCACCAGGGAGCCCCTCGACCCTGTGCGATTCCTCGGCAACCGATCCAGCGGCAAGCAGGGTGTCGCGCTCGCCGTGGCGGCGCGCGACAGGGGAGCGGACGTCGTGCTGGTCGCGGCGCACCTGGACGTGCCTGCTCCCGAGGGGGTGGAGACGCGCACCGTGTCGACGGCTCTCGAGTTGCAGCGCGCTGTGACGGACGCCGCGGCCGACGCCGATCTCGTGGTGATGGCCGCCGCCGTCGCCGACTTCCGGCCGGAGGCCACCAGCGAGGCGAAGATCAAGAAGGAGAACGTCGGCGACGGGCTCGAGCTCTCGCTCGTCGCGAACCCCGACATCCTCGCCGAGCTCTCCGCGCAGAAGCAGCCCGACCAGGTCGTGGTGGGGTTCGCCGCAGAGACCGAGCGCGATCCGCAAGCGTTGATCGAGCTCGGCAGACGCAAACTGCAGCGCAAGGGTTGCGACTTCCTGGTCATCAACAACGTGGGCTGGCACACCGGGTTCTCCACCGACCACAACGAGGTCGTCGTCCTCGATTCCGGCGGCGATATAGTGATGGAGGCCTCCGGCACCAAGGCGTCGGTGGCCGACCGTATTCTCGACGTCATCACCTCCGCCTGACCCGCGACCAGAACGTGGATGGGGCGAGGGGCGCCGTTCCCGAGCGCGTCGCGACCAGCGAGGCGCGAGAAGCGCCCTGAGGATCAGCTGGAGCACTCATGACATCTCTGCGTCTCTTCACCTCCGAATCGGTGACCGAGGGCCACCCCGACAAGATCTGCGACCAGGTCTCCGACGGCATCCTGGATGCCCTCCTCTCCGTCGACCCGTATAGTCGCGTCGCCGTGGAGACGCTGGTGACCACCGGCTTGGTGCACGTCGCCGGGGAGGTCAGCACGAGTGGCTACGTCGAGATCCCGGCCATCGTGCGCGACATCATCACCTCGATCGGCTACACGTCGTCAGACGTCTGGTTCGATGGACGGTCGTGCGGCGTCTCGATCTCTATCGGAGGCCAGTCGCCCGACATCGCGCAGGGAGTCGACGACGCCTACGAGTCGCGCGAGGAGGCATCCGTCGACCTGCTCGACCGGCAGGGCGCGGGCGACCAGGGCATCATGTTCGGGTACGCGACGACCGAGACGGCGGAGCTCATGCCCGTGCCGATCTGGATCGCGCACCGTCTCGCGGAGCGGCTCGCCGAGGTGCGCAAGGCTGATGAGCTCGACTTCCTGCGACCCGACGGCAAGACCCAGGTGACTATCGGCTACGACGGCATCGTGCCGCGCACCATCGACACCGTGGTGCTCTCCACGCAGCACTCGCCCGCCGTCTCGACGGAGCGGCTGCGGGCAGAGGTGGCCGAGCACGTCATCCGTCCCGTGCTCGACAGGGTGGACCTCGACTCGCGCGACGTGAAGCTGCTGATCAACCCGACCGGCAGGTTCGAGATCGGCGGCCCGCAAGGCGACGCCGGACTCACCGGCCGCAAGATCATCATCGACACGTACGGCGGCGCGTCCCGGCACGGCGGTGGGGCGTTCAGCGGCAAGGATCCGTCGAAGGTCGACCGCTCCGGCGCGTACGCGATGCGCTGGGTGGCGAAGAACGCCGTCGCCGCCGGGCTTGCCGACCGGCTGGAGGTGCAGGTTGCCTACGCGATCGGCACCGCGTCGCCTGTAGGCCTCTATGTCGAGACGTTCGGCACGGGGCACCTCCCCGACGACCGCATTACGGCCGCCATCCGCGAGGTGTTCGACCTGCGACCGGCGGCGATCATCCGTGACCTCGAGCTTCTGCGGCCCATCTATGCGAAGACCGCCACGTACGGGCACTTCGGCCGCGAGCTGCCCGACTTCACCTGGGAGCGACTCGACCGCGTCGACGATCTGCGGTCGGCCGCCGGAATCTAGGAGCTGCGATGCCGGCAGCCCGTGTGGCGCGGGTGATCGTCGACACGCCTCTGCCTCAGCTCGACCGGCTGTTCGACTACTCGATCCCGGAGCGGTTGCGCGGTGAGGCCGTGCCCGGCGTGCGGGTGACCGTGCCGTTGCGCTCTGCCGGCCGGCTCGCTGACGGCTACCTCGTCGAGGTGACGGATCACGCCGATTTCGAGGGGGAGCTGAGCGAGCTGGACTCCGTCGTCTCCGCCGCCAGAGTGCTCACGCCGGAGGTGGCGCGACTGGCTCGTCGCGTCGCGGATCGCTCCGCAGGCAGCGCCAGCGACGTGCTGCGGCTGGCCATCCCTCCGCGTATGGTGCGGGTGGAGAAGACGTGGCTGGCGAGCGAGCATCCTGCCGCTCCTGCCTCGGTCCAGGGACCGGAGCGTCCCGTTCGCGGTTACGGCTCACAGCTCGGCCGGGCCGTGGACGACGGCGCGCGTCTGGCGGTGGATGCCGTGCCGCGACTGGCGCGCACGGCTGACGGCGAGTGGGTGGGCGGCTGGGCGGTGACGCTGGCGGAGCTGGCGGCCCGGTGTCTGGCATCCGGTCGAAGCGCCATCCTCGCGGTGCCCGACTACCGCGACCTCGACCAGCTCCAGGCAGCCCTGGCCGGCCTCGTCGAGCCGGGGGCCGTGACGCGGCTCGACGCCGCGCAACCGAATCAGGACCGGTACCGAGCGTTCCTGCGCTGCCTGGAATCACGCCCGGTCGTCGTGATCGGGAACCGCTCCGCCGTGTACGCACCCGCGCATCGCCTCGGACTGATCGCGTTATGGGACGATTCCGACCCGTTGCACGCCGAGCCGCTCGCGCCGTATGCGCACGCCAGGGATGTCGCGCTCGTGCGGGCCGAGGAGGAAGGATGCGGCCTCGCGTTCGTCGCACACACCCGGAGCCTCGAGGTGCAACGGCTCGTCGAGCTCGGCTGGCTGACCGCCCATTCACCGGAACCACGAGTGGCTCCGCGCATCGTGGTGACTGCCGCGCAGTCCGGCGACGCCGCGCCGTCCCGGGTGCCCGACGGCGCCTGGCGTGCGGCCGCCGAGGGGCTGAAGGAGGGGCCGGTGCTCGTGCAGGTCGCCCGACCCGGTTACGCTCCGGTGCTGGCGTGCGCGCAGTGCCGAGAGGCAGCGCGGTGCCGGCGGTGCGGCGGTCCCTTGGGACTCGATCGCGCCGGTGCGGCCCCATCGTGCCGCTGGTGCGGCGCCATCGCGACCGGATGGACGTGCTCGCACTGCGGCGGCACCCGGGTGCGGCTCGTGACTCGCGGCAGCTCGCGCACGGCCGAGGAGCTGGGCCGCGCGTTCCCCGGCACCCGCGTCGTCGTCTCCGACGGCGGGCGCCGGGTGACGGCCGTCGACGAGCGGCCCGCGCTGGTGGTCGCTACCCGGGGCGCCGAACCCGTCGCACCGGGCGGATACCGTGCTGTGCTCTTGCTGGACGGGGAACGGATGCTCGCACGCGAGTCCCTCAACGTCGCGGAGGACTGCCTGCGCTGGTGGTCGAATGCGGCCTCGTTCGCCGCTCCCGGTGCTCCTGTCGTGCTCGTCGGAGTCGCCGGCCCGCTCGCTCAGGCGCTGGCGACCTGGCGTCAGCCGGCGTACGCGTCCGAGCAGCTCGCCGACCGGCGCGCACTGCGATTCCCGCCGGCCGTGCGGATGGCCACCGTGACCGGAACGGCCAAGTCGGTAGGCGAGGCTATCGCCGCCCTCCGGCCGGGCACCTTCATCGACGTTCTCGGGCCCACTCCTGATAGGCAGGGCGAAAACGTGGCGGCGGCCCGAACGGCTCGCACGCATCCGGATGCCGTTCGCGCGATCGTCCGCTTCGACTACGCCCACGGAGCGGAGGTCGCCGCCGCCCTGCGGTCAGCGGTCGTGCGCGCCGCTGCGAAGGGCCGAAGACCCCGCGGCGACCGCGGCTACCGGCCGCCGCCTACACTCAGAGTCAGGCTCGACGACCCCGAACTCACATAGAGACGATTGAGGTGAGAGCCGCGCGAGTTCACTCGCGCGGCCGAACCGATTGAGTCTCTGAGCCGCGGAGCCGCGAAAGAACGACGACTTCCCAGAGCTGCCAGCCCACCGTTAAGGAGCGCCCATCCGATGAGGATCGTGTTCGCCGGAACTCCGTCCGCCGCGGTTCCCACGCTGCAGATGCTGGCCGGCGGTCCGCACGACGTGGCCCTGGTCGTCACCCGGCCGGACGCCCCGCTCGGTCGTAAGCGCGTGCTCACGCCCTCCCCGGTCGCACGGGCCGCCGGCGCACTCGGGCTCCCGGCGCTGAAGACGGCGCGGCTCGACGACGAGGCGACCGAGCGCATTCTGCAGACAGGTGCGGAGCTCGGCGTGGTCGTCGCCTACGGCGGTCTCGTGCGCGAACCGCTGCTCTCCGCGCCCGCGCACGGCTGGATCAACCTGCACTTCTCGCTGCTTCCCAGATGGCGAGGTGCTGCTCCGGTGCAACGCGCGCTGATCGCCGGAGACGAGACCATCGGCGCGGCCGTGTTCCGGCTGGTTCCCGAGCTGGACGCCGGAGACGTCTATGACGCCCTGGAACGCCCGATCGGTGCGGACGAGACTGCAGGCGACCTTCTCGAATCGATCGCGGTCGACGGTGCCGGACTGGTCGCCCGCGTCGTGGACGGGATCGCCGACGGCGCCGCTGCCGCGACTCCGCAGGTGGGGGAGACCACCCTCGCCCCCAAGCTCACGCTCGACGACGCACGACTCGACCTCACTCGCGACGCCCGCGAGGTGTATGCCCGCCTGCGAGGCGTCACACCGGAGCCGGGTGCGTTCTTCACGATCGGCGGCACGAGGGTGAAGGTGCTGGCGGCGGCACGGTCCGCATCGGAGCCGCTACCCGCCGGTACGCTTCGGTTGCACGGCAGCCGTGCGTACCTCGGCACGGGCACGTCTCCGCTCGAGCTCCTGACCGTTCAGCCGGCGGGCAAGCGCGCCATGGCCGCTGCGGACTGGCTCCGGGGCCTCCCGCAAGACGCGAGCGCTGACGTGGCGTGCGCTCCCTGCGACGCGGGGGCGACATCGTGAGCGACCGCCCGGCCAGGCACGCATCGGGCCGCACCAGTGCCTCCGGCCGCACAACTGCTCCGGCTCGCACGGCGGCTTCGGCACGCTCCATCGCGTTCGACGTGCTCAGAGCCGTCGCCGAGTCGGATGCCTACGCCAACCTGCTGCTGCCGGTGCGCCTCGAACGTGCCCGCCTTCCGCACTCCGACGCGGCGCTCGCCACCGAGCTGACGTATGGCACCTTGCGCATGCTCGGCTACTACGACCGGGTCATCGAGCTCGCCGCCGGCCGCGCAACCGACCGCATCGACGAACCCGTGCTCGACGCGCTCCGCCTGGGCTGCCATCAGCTGCTCACGTTGCGCACGCCGAGCCACGCCGCCGTGAACGAGACCGTCGAGCTCGTGCGCACGGCAGCGTCCCGCTCCGCGGTGGGCTTCGCGAACGGCGTGCTTCGTGCGATCGCACGCGTGAAGCCGGATGTCTGGCAGCAGCGCGTGGCCGACCGTGCCCGAACGGAAGACGATCGCCTGTCTTCACTCGAGTCGCATCCGGCGTGGATCGTGCGCGCCTTCCGCCATGCGCTTGCCGCCGAGCACCGGGAAGCGGAGCTCGAGGAGCTGCTGAAGGCCGACAACGAGGCACCGCGGGTGAACCTGGCGGCGCTGCCGGGACTCGCCCAGCGCCCGGAGGATTCCGACCTCGACCGCTATTCACCGATCGGCTTCGTGTGGAAGGGCGGAGACCCGGCAGCAATCGTCTCGGCGACGGACGGCGCGATCCGAGTACAGGACGAGGGTTCTCAGCTCGCGGCGCAGTTGTTCCTCCGTGCCCGCGACGTCGCCCGCGGCGAGCGCTGGCTCGATCTCTGCGCCGGACCCGGCGGCAAGGCGGCGATCCTCGCGGCGGCGGCGAAGGCATCCGGTTCATGGCTCGTGGCGAACGAGCTCGTGCCGGCCCGCCTCGAACTGGTGCGACGCGCGGTCGCTCCGGTCGCATCCGTGGTGGAGTTCACCGAGCGCGACGGGACGACGATCGGAAGCCACGAACCGGAACGGTACGACCGTGTGCTGCTGGACGCCCCGTGCACCGGCCTGGGCGCGCTGCGGCGGCGGCCTGAGGCACGATGGCGCAAGACACCGGGCGACGTTCCCGAGCTCACCAGGCTGCAGGCGGCGCTCATCGACTCGGCGGTGAAGGCACTGCGGCCCGGCGGACTGCTCTGCTACGTCACGTGCTCGCCGCACCTCGCGGAGACGCGCGTGCAGGTCAGCGACGCGTTGAAGCGGCATCCGGGGGAGCTGCGGGAGTTGCCCACCCAGGATGTCGTGCAGGGCCTCGCCGTGAGTCCGCTCGAACTCGCCGGCGACCCGGCGCAGGTACAGCTGTGGCCGCACCGGCACGGAACGGATGCCATGTTCATCGCACTCCTGGAGAAGCAATAGCCATGCCCCGTATCAACCCCAGCATCCTCGCCGCCGACTTCGTGAACATGCAGCACGAGCTCGATCGGATCGCCTCGGCCGACCTGGTGCACGTGGACGTGATGGACAACCACTTCGTGCCCAACCTCACGTTCGGGCCGCAGATGGTGGGGCGCATTCAAGACGTCTCGCCCGTACCGCTCGACGTGCACCTGATGATCACCGACCCGGAGCGCTGGGCGCCGGGCTACGCGGAGCTGGGCGCCTACTCGGTCACGTTCCACGCCGAAGCGGCCTCCGAGCCGGTCGCGCTCGCCCGTCGGCTGCGTGACATCGGGGCACGGGCGGGCATCGCCCTCAAGCCGGGTACCGAGCCGGATGCCTACCTCGGCCTGCTCGAGGAGTTCGACCAGGTGCTCGTGATGACCGTCGAGCCCGGATTCGGCGGCCAGAGCTTCATGCCAGAGACGTTGCCGAAGCTGCGAAGGCTGCGGGATGCCGCGACGGCGCGGGGTCTGGATGTCTGGCTGCAGGTCGACGGCGGCATCACCGAGGAGACGATCGTCACAGCCGCGGAGGCGGGCGCCGACACGTTCGTCGCGGGCTCGAGCGTGTTCCGTGCCGACGATCCTGCCGCCCAGATCGACCTGCTGCGGGAGCGTGCGTCTCTCGCGCACTGATCGCGCCACTATCGCGGCTAACCTGGTGGGGTGAAGACCTTCGACGACCTGTTCGCCGAGCTGACGCAGAAGGCCGAGACCCGACCAGAGGGATCCGGTACCGTGCGCGAGCTCGACGCAGGCATCCACACCATCGGCAAGAAGATCGTCGAAGAGGCCGCCGAGGTGTGGATGGCGGGCGAGTACCAGAGCGATGACGAGACCGCCGAGGAGATCTCCCAGTTGCTCTACCACCTTCAGGTGCTCATGCTCGCGAAGGGCCTCACGCTGCAGGACGTGTACCGACATCTGTGAACGGCACCAGCCCAGCCGATGACAGCTGCCAGATACACGACAAGAAAGACCTGCACCCCATGCTGAAGATCGCCGTGCCCAACAAGGGCTCGCTCTCCGAAACCGCCGCCCAGATGCTCGCCGAAGCCGGCTACAACGGACGCAAAGACCCCAAGGAGCTCATCGTCGCCGACCCGGCGAACGACGTCGAGTTCTTCTACCTTCGCCCGCGCGACATCGCCACCTATGTCGGCAGCGGTGCGCTTGACGTGGGAATCACCGGCCGTGACCTACTGCTGGACTCCGGATCGCCCGCCGAAGAGATCGACGAGCTCGGCTTCGCCTCCTCGACGTTCCGGTTCGCCGGACCGGCGGGGCGGTTCACCGATGTCAAGGATCTCGAGGGCCACCGGGTGGCCACCAGCTACGACGGACTGGTCGGCGGCTATCTGCGCGATGCGGGCGTCTCGGTGACGCTCGTCCGCCTCGACGGGGCCGTCGAGTCGGCGGTGCGCCTCGGCGTCGCGGATGCCGTCGCCGATGTCGTCGAGACCGGTTCCACCTTGCGCAAGCAGGGTCTCGAGATCTTCGGGCCTGTCATTCTGCAGTCGCAGGCCGTGCTGATCGCCGCCCCCGATGGGGCCGCGCGGGCGTCGGCGGATGCCTCGGCCGAACAGGAGCGGACATCCGGCCTGGCCACGCTGCACCGCCGCCTTCAGGGGGTCATGGTCGCCAGGCAGTACGTGCTCATCGACTACGACCTGCCTTCGCACCTGATCGAGAAGGCGGTCGCCCTCACGCCAGGCGTCGAGTCGCCGACGATCTCGCCGCTGCGCGACTCCGGTTGGGTCGCAGTGCGGGCCATGGTGCCGCGCACCAGCACCAACCGCACCATGGACGACCTCTACGAGCTCGGCGCCCGGGCCATCCTGGTGACCGCGATCCACGCGGCGAGGCTCTGAGGCGTAGGAGGGCTTTCGATGTCTCTTGCGATCCGGGTCATCCCGTGCCTCGACGTTGCCGACGGGCGCGTCGTGAAGGGCGTCAACTTCGCGAACCTGCGCGACGCCGGCGACCCCGTCGAACTCGCCGCCAGGTATTACGAGCAGGGCGCCGACGAGCTCACGTTCCTCGACGTGACCGCCACGGTCGAGGGCCGTGCCACGACCCACGATGTCGTGCGGCGCACGGCGGAGCAGGTCTTCATCCCGCTCACCGTCGGAGGGGGAGTCCGTTCGAGCGATGACGTCGCGCGGCTCCTCGGCAGTGGCGCCGACAAGATCGGCGTGAACAGCGCGGCCATCGCCCGTCCAGCGCTCATAGCGGAGATCGCCGACCGGTTCGGTGCGCAGGTGCTCGTGCTCTCGCTGGATGTGAAACGGTCGCCGCGCACCGATTCCGGCTTCGTGGTGACCACACACGGCGGCCGCACCGAGACCGATCTGGATGCCATCGCCTGGGCGCGGCAGGCCATCGACTTGGGCGCGGGGGAGCTCCTGGTGAACTCGATCGACGCTGACGGCACGAAACAGGGTTTCGACCTCGAGCTCGTGCGCCGGATGCGCGAGGCCAGCACCGTTCCGGTGATCGCATCCGGAGGCGCCGGCGCCGTCGAGCACTTCGCCCCAGCGGTGGATGCCGGCGCGGATGCGGTGCTCGCAGCCAGCGTGTTCCACGACGGGCTGATGACGATCGGTGACGTGAAGGATGCCCTGCAAGCAGCGGGCGAGGAGGTGCGGCGGTGACCGACGAGGGTGCAGTGGCGCAGGGAGATCGCGAGCAGGCCAGGGAACAGGCATCCGCGATTCTCGATCGCGTGCGCTTCGACGACAAGGGGCTTCTGCCCGCCGTCATCCAGCAGTGGGACTCCCGTGAGGTGCTCATGGTCGGCTGGATGGACCGCGAGGCGTTCCTGCGCACCATGAGCGAGGGCAGAGTCACGTTCTGGTCCAGGTCGCGCCAGGAGTACTGGCGGAAAGGCGACACTTCGGGTCACGTGCAGTACGTGCGCGGCGCCGCGCTGGACTGCGACGGCGACACCCTGCTGGTGCGCGTCGAGCAGATCGGAGCCGCGTGCCACACCGGAACGCGCACGTGCTTCGACACCGACCTCCTGGATCCGCTCGAGATCCAGACTCCCGTGCAGCACGCCGAACGGAGCGGATCATGAGCAGCGCGGGAACCACCACGCGCGAGCGGTTCGAGGAGCTGCTCGGCACACGGCGGGTCATCCCGGTCGCTCGCGAGCTCTTTGCCGACGGCGAGACACCGGTCGGCATCTACCGCAAACTCGCAGACGGACGACCTGGCACGTTCCTCCTCGAGTCGGCCGAGCAGGGCGGGATCTTCTCCCGCTACTCGTTCGTGGGCGTCGCAGCGTTCGGCGTTCTCACGCAGAACGGCGACGACGCTCTGTGGCTGGACTACGGACTGGATGCCTCGGCCGCGTTCGGAGCGGATGCCGCATCCCGGCTGGCTGCGACACCCTCGCTCGAGCTGCTCGCGCTGCTGTACGAGCGCTGGCGCTCCGAGCCGGTCGAGGGCATGCCGCCCCTCACCGGCGGGCTCGTCGGCTTCATCGGCTGGGAGGCGGTGCGCCAACTGGAACGGCTGCCCGACCAGCCGCCCGCGGAGTTCGACGTTCCCGGTCAGGCGCTGTGCTTCGTCTCCGACCTCGTGGCCGTCGACCACCGTTTCGGCACTGTGCAGCTCATTGCGAACGTGCTCGCCCCCGGCGACGATGCGGGCGCCGACTGGGCCGACAAGCGCTGGGCGGATGCCCAGGCAAGGCTCGATCGCATGCAGGCCGCGCTGTCGAAGCCGGCCGAGGCGCACCTCGAGCGCGCGGACTTCTCGATAGCGCCCTCGCCCGTCTCCCGCACCCGGCGAGAGGACTTCCTCTCCTCGGTCGAGACGGCGAAGGAGCGGATCAGGGCGGGCGACATCTTCCAGGTCGTCGTCTCCCAGCGGTTCGAGCTGCCGACGGCTGCCGACCCGCTCGACGTGTACCGCGTGCTTCGCAGCCTCAACCCGAGCCCCTACATGTATCTGCTCCGGCTCGAGCGCGTCGGCGGAGCGCCGTACACGGTCGTCGGATCCTCGCCCGAGGCACTCGTGAAGGTGCAGGAGCGGCGAGCATACACGCATCCGATCGCCGGATCCCGGCCGCGCGGCGCGACGCCCGAGGAGGATGCCGAACTCGAGTCCGAGCTGCTCACCGACGAGAAGGAGCGAGCGGAGCACCTCATGCTCGTCGACCTCGCCCGCAACGATCTGGCTCGAGTGTGCGTGGCCGGTACCGTCGAGGTGACCGAGTTCATGCGGGTCGAACGATTCAGCCACATCATGCACATCGTCTCGTCGGTGGAGGGCGATCTGCGGGACGACGCCACCGCGGTCGACGTCTTCCGCTCGACGTTCCCGGCCGGCACGCTCTCCGGAGCGCCCAAGCCGCGGGCGCTGGAGATCATCGACGAGCTCGAGCCGGCGCAGCGAGGCGTGTACGGGGGAGTGGTGGGCTACTTCGGCTTCGGCGGCGACGCCGACCTGGCCATCGCCATCCGCACCGCCACCATCATGGACGGCGTCGCCCGTGTTCAGGCCGGGGGTGGCCTCGTGGCGGACTCCGTGCCGGAGAGCGAGTTCATCGAGTCGCAGAACAAGGCGGCGGCCCCGTTGCGCGCCGTGGCCATCGCGAACGCCCTGGAACGCGTGGTCTGACATGGCAGAGCGCACCCGACTCGCCGGTCGCCTCAAGTACGGCACGATGCTGCTCGCCGTGCTCGCCTGCGGTCTCGTGCTCAGTGCGTCGACGCAGACCTGGTACACGCTGCACCTCACGGCGGCCTCCGGTCATGCGGGGACGCTGACGGTGACCGGCGCCCAGGCCGCGCCGGCTATCGCCGCACTCTCTCTGGCTGGCGTCGCCTTCGCCGGCGCACTCGCGCTTGCCGGGCGCATCCTGCGCTACGTGCTCGCGCTGCTGGGCCTCGTGCTCGCTGCAGGCATCATCGGCTCGACGATCTCCGCGATGGCGGATCCGGTCGCCACCGGCATCACCGTGGTCAGCAAGGCGACCGGCATCGCCGGCGACACCAGCGTGCGCGCCATCGTCTCCCGCGCGGATGCCTCGCCCTGGCCCGCGCTCGCGCTGGCCGGCGGTATCGCGCTGGCGGTCGCCGCGCTCTGCGTCGCCGGCACCGGCCACCTGTGGCCGGCCACGTCGCGGCGCTACGGCACGACGGAAGAGGTACCGAACGCGCGCTCCGCGCACCTCGAGGGGCGGGACGTTCCGGACGACGAGAACGCCCTGTCGCCCGCAGATCGCCGAGCAAGGGCCCGCGACGCCGCCATCGACGACTGGGACGAGCTCAGCCGCGGAGACGACCCCACCGAAGACGGGCAGGATCCTCCCGTTCGATAGGATGGGAAGGTCCCACTCGCCAGTACCGAAAGAGAGTCATGAGCGCTGAGTCCTCGGATCCGGGCCACGGCCACTCACCTGCCGCATGGACGGCCGTCATCATCATGCTGATCGGCTTCGTCGTCGGGGTGTTCGCCTTCTGGTTCGACCAGCCGTGGGTCGTCGTCGCGTGCGCGATCGTCGTGGTCATCGGCCCGATCGTCGGCCTCATCATGGCCAGGGCCGGCTACGGCGTGAACGGGCCGAAGTATCAGCCCAAGGGTCACTGAGTGCTGCTGAACGAACTCGTCGGCGGATCGGTGGCGGATGCCCGCGCTCGCGCCGCCGAGGTGCCGCTCGACGCTGTCGCCGCGGCCGCCGAACGCGCCCCTGATGCGCTCGATGCGCTTGCGGCGCTTGCACCCGCCGACCGCGTGAAGATCATCGCCGAGGTGAAGCGGGCGAGCCCATCTCGCGGCCGGCTGGCGGACATCCCGGATCCCGCTGCGCTCGCATCGCTGTACGAGCAGGGCGGGGCGAGCGCGATCAGCGTGCTGACCGAGCAGCGCCGATTCCTGGGGTCCCTCGACGATCTGCGAGCAGTGCGCCGGTCCGTCAGCATCCCCGTGCTGCGCAAGGACTTCATCGCCGAGCCATACCAGGTGTACGAGGCGCGCGCCGCAGGGGCTGACATCGTGCTGCTCATCGTGGCGGCGCTCGACCAGCCGACGCTGGTGCTGTTGCACGAGCTCACCGTGCAGCTGGGCATGACCGCCCTCATCGAGACGCACTCGGCGGAGGAGGTCTCCCGTGCGGTCGATGCCGGCGCCGCCCTGGTGGGCGTCAACGCGCGCGACCTCGACACGTTCGAACTCGACCGCGATCTCTTCGGGTCGCTCGCCGACCGCATTCCCTCAGGCGTCATCCGCGTCGCGGAGTCAGCCGTGCTCGGTCCGGACGACGTCGCGCACTACCGCGAGGCGGGCGCCGACGTGGTGCTCGTCGGTGAGGCGCTCGTCACGGGCGACCCGACGGCGCGCCTGGCCGAATTCCTCTCCGTGCCCATCCCCGACGGGAAGTGACCATGGCCTTACGCGACCAGAACGGTCCCGATTTCGGCGACTACGGCGGCAGGTACATGCCCGAGTCGCTCATCGCCACTCTCGACGAGCTCTCGGCCGAGTACGAGGCGGCCAAACAGGATCCAGCCTTCGCCGAAGAGCTGGCGCGGCTGCACGCCACATACACCGGCCGTCCGTCGATCATCACCGAGGTGCCGCGGTTCGCCCAGCACGCCGGGGGTGCCCGCGTCATCCTGAAGCGCGAAGACCTGAACCACACCGGATCGCACAAGATCAACAACGTGCTCGGCCAGGCCCTTCTCGTTCGCCGACTCGGCAAGACGCGCCTCATCGCCGAGACCGGGGCAGGCCAGCACGGTGTGGCCACCGCGACCGCCGCAGCACTTTTCGGCATGTCGTGCACGATCTACATGGGCGAAGTGGACACGAAGCGCCAGGCGCTGAACGTCGCGCGCATGCGGCTGCTCGGCGCCGAGGTCGTCCCGGTGAAGACCGGCTCGCGCACCCTGAAGGATGCCATCAACGAGGCCTTCAGGGACTGGGTCGCCAACGCGGACAACACGCACTATCTGCTCGGCACGGTCAATGGCCCGCACCCGTTCCCCACGATGGTGCGCGACTTCCACAAGGTGATCGGCGAGGAGGCCCGGCAGCAGGTGCTCGACCTCACCGGCCGGCTCCCGGACGCCGTTGCGGCGTGCGTGGGCGGAGGCTCGAACGCGATCGGCATCTTCCACGCGTTCCTCGACGACGCGGATGTGCAGCTCTACGGGTTCGAGCCGGGCGGTCACGGCATCTCCAGTGGCGAACACGGAGCGACACTCAGCGAGGGAACCCCCGGCATCCTGCACGGCACCAAGACTTATGTTCTGCAGGACGAAGACGGCCAGACCATGGAGTCGCACTCCATCTCGGCCGGTCTCGACTACCCGGGGGTGGGCCCGGAGCACGCGTGGCTGCGCGACATCGGACGCGCCAGCTACCTGCCGATCACCGACGACGAGGCGATGCAGGCGTTCCGGCTTCTCAGCCGCACCGAGGGCATCCTGCCCGCGATCGAGTCCTCGCACGCGCTGGCGGGCGCGCTCCAGCTGGGAAGCAAGCTGGGACCGGATGCCCTCATCCTGGTCAACCTGTCCGGTCGCGGTGACAAGGATGTCGAGACCGCCGGCGCGTACTTCGGCCTTCTCGACGAGAAGCTCCCCGGCACGGACGACGCGAACGGCACGACACGATGAGCGACGTGATGACGCCTGCCCACGTGGAGCCGGCCGTGGAGGCCGCACGCGCGACCCGTGGCGGTGCACTGGTCGGATACCTGCCGGTCGGCTTCCCCGATCTGGCCACGAGCATCGACGCCGCGGTCGCACTCGCCGAGAACGGTGTCGACGTGCTGGAGCTCGGGCTGCCGTACTCGGACCCCGTCATGGACGGGCCCGTCATCCAGGCGGCGACCCAGCAGGCCCTGCACAACGGCTTCCGCGTCAGGGACGTGTTCACGGCGTTGCGTGAGATCCGTTCCCGGTCGGATGTGCCTGCACTGGTCATGACGTACTGGAACCCGGTGGTGCAGTTCGGCATCGACCGCTTCGCCGACGAGCTCGCCGCCGCAGGCGGAAGCGGGCTCATCACGCCAGACATCACGCCGGACTCGGCCGCCGACTGGATCGCCACCAGCGACCGAACGGGGCTGGACCGCGTCTTCCTCGCTGCGCCGACCTCGAGCGACCAACGGCTGCGGCTGGCGGCCGGCGCCTCCCGCGGCTTCGTCTACGCCGTCTCCACCATGGGCATCACCGGCGAGCGCGCCGACGTGGATTCCGCGGCTCGCACTCTCGTCTCGCGTCTGCGCACCGCCGGGGCCGGCACCGTGTGCGTCGGCATCGGCATCTCGACGGGACAGCAGGTGCGCGAGGTTCTCGAGTACGCCGACGGCGCCATCGTCGGGTCGGCGTTGGTGCACGCGCTGGCGGACGGGGGAGTCGCCGGTGCCGCCGAGACGGCCAGGAGCCTCGCCGAAGGCGCACGGGCGCAGTAGTCCCACCAGCGGGACCTCTTAGACTTCAGTTGCGTTACGCGCGCTGCTTGCGCGCATCCACACGAAAGGGAACCCGACAGGTGATCGCACACCTCAGCATTCCGAGCCCGCCGATTGCGTGGCAGTCGATCCCGATCGACCTCTTCGGGCTGCACTGGGAGATCCGCACGTATGCCCTGATCATCCTGGTCGGCATCATCATCTGCACCATCTGGACGTCTCGCCGGCTCACACGCCGCGGCGGCGAGCCGGGCGTGGTCATCGACTTCCTCATCTGGGCCGTCGTGCTCGGTCTCATCGGCGCGCGTCTGTACCACGTGTTCACGCACCCTCACGACTACTTCTACCCGGGCGCGAACCCGTGGCGCATCTTCTTCATCTGGGAGGGCGGCAACGCCATCTTCGGGTCGCTGATCGGCGGCGCGGTCGGTGCGTTCATCGCCAGCAGGCAGACCGGGGTGCGCTTCCTCTCCTTCGCGGATGCCCTCGCCCCAGGCATCCTGCTGGCCCAGGCCATCGGCAGGCTCGGCAATTACGTCAACCACGAGCTGTACGGGCTTCCCACGAACCTGCCGTGGGGGCTGCAGATCGAGAGCACGAACGCCGCGTACCCGACGGGTCTTCCGAGCGGCACGCTGTTCCAGCCGCTGTTCCTGTACGAGATCATCTGGAACGTCGTCGGCGTCATCGTGCTGGTGGCGCTCGAGAAGCGGTTCCAGTGGCGCTGGGGCAAGATGTTCGCCGGCTACCTGATGTGGTACGGGCTGGGGCGCAGCTACCTCGAGTCCATCCGCATCGACCCGAGCGAGTACTCGTTCCTGAGCATCCCGTTCAACGTGTGGGCGGCCTTCCTCGCCTTCGTGCTCGGGCTGGTGCTGTTCGTCGTGCAGTCGCGCAGGCACCCTGGACTCGAGACGAGCGTGTACCTGCGCGGCCGTGAATGGAAGCAGTCCGGCGACGCGGTAGACTCGTTCGACACCGATTCCGATGAGGACAACGTCGACGACGACGCCTCCGCGACGAGCAATTCGAGCGAATCGCGTGAAACCAAGGCCGAAGCCACAAGCTCTGCAGGCTGATCCCAACGACAACTGGCTGACAGGTATCACGGCACACCCGTACAGCCACGTTGCGAGCGTCACCCCACCACACGGCGGGCGACCCGCGAATCCCCTCCCTGTCCACGGGCCGACGTCGTCCCTCTCCCCGATCGATGTGAGGACGGTACCCATGGCGCAGCGCACCCCGTTTTCCCGGTTCAGCACCGTTCCCGACGCCCAGGGCCTTTACGACCCGAGCGCCGAGCGCGACGCGTGCGGCCTGGCGATGGTCGCCACCCTGCGCGGCACCGCCGGCCACGACATCATCGACAACGCGCTCAACGCGCTGCGTCACCTCGAGCACCGCGGCGCGGTCGGCTCCGATGCGGGGACCGGTGACGGTGCAGGCATCCTGACGCAGATACCGGATGCCTTCCTGCGCGCCGTCGTCGACTTCGAGCTTCCGCAGGTCGGCAAGTACGCCGTCGGCAACGCGTTCCTTCCGTTGGAGGACACCGACCGCGCACCCGTCAAGGCGGCGATCGAGCGTATCGCCGACGAAGAGGGACTACGCGTGCTCGGCTGGCGCGAGGTGCCGGTGCGGGCGGACGAGATCGGCACGCTCGCCCGTCAGGCGATGCCTGCCATCGAGCAGCTCTATGTCGACACCGAGCGCACCGCCGAGAACGGTTCGCACCTGTCCGGAATCGCGCTCGACCGGCTCGCATTCCGGCTGCGCAAACGAGTCGAGCGCGAGCTCGACGTGTACTTCGCATCGCTGTCGGCCCGCACCCTGGTCTACAAGGGCATGGTCACGACGCTCCAGCTGGAGCCGTTCTATCCCGACCTCTCCGACGAGCGGTTCGCCTCGAAGCTCGCGCTCGTGCACTCCAGGTACTCGACCAACACGTTCCCGTCCTGGCCGCTTGCCCAGCCGTTCCGCATGATCGCGCACAACGGCGAGATCAACACCGTGCAGGGCAACCGCAACTGGATGCGCGCACGCCAATCACAGCTGCACAGTGACCTGCTCGGCGAGCTGAAGTCGCTGTATCCGATCGTGACACCGGGCGCGAGCGACTCGGCATCCTTCGACGAGGTCGTCGAGCTCCTCACGCTGAGCGGCCGCTCGCTGCCGCACGCCATCATGATGATGGTGCCGGAGGCGTGGGAGAAGCAGACGGAGATCGATCCGGCGCGCCGGGCGTTCTACGAGTACCACTCCATGCTCATGGAGCCATGGGACGGCCCTGCCGCTCTCGTCTTCACCGACGGCTCGCTCGTCGGCGCGACGCTCGACCGCAACGGGCTGCGCCCCGGACGCTACCTGATCACCGACGACGGTCTCGTCGTGCTGGGCAGCGAGACCGGCGTGCTCGACATCGACCCGAGCCGCGTCGTGCGCAAGGGGCGTCTGCGCCCCGGCAAGATGTTCCTCGTCGACACGGTCGAGGGCCGCCTTATCGAAGACGACGAGATCAAGTCGTCGCTGGCATCCGCTCAGCCCTACGGCGAATGGCTGGATGCCGGCCGCATCAACCTCAAGGACCTCCCGGAGCGCGAGCACATCGTGCACACGCCCGCGTCGGTGACGCGCAGGCAGCGCACCTTCGGCTACACGGAGGAGGAGGTGCGCATTCTGCTCACGCCGATGGCGAAGACCGGTGCAGAGCCGCTCGGCGCCATGGGCTCCGACACACCGATTGCGGTGCTGTCGAAGCGGCCTCGCCTGCTCTTCGACTACTTCACGCAGCAGTTCGCGCAGGTCACCAACCCGCCGCTCGACTCGATCCGCGAGGAGGTCGTCACCTCGCTGAGCCTTGGCCTCGGCCCGGAGCGCAACCTCCTCGAGCCCGGGCCGGAGCACACCAGCCAGGTCGTGCTCGACTTCCCGGTGATCGACAACGACGAGCTGGCGAAGATCCAGCACATCGACCCGGCGCCTGGACAGCGCACTACCGTGACCGTGCGCGGCCTGTACCGGTTCGACGCGGGTGTGAACGCCATGGAACGCCGCCTCGACGAGATCTGCGACGAGGTCAGCCAGGCGATCGCGGACGGCGCGAAGTTCATCGTGCTCAGCGACCGCGACTCGAACAAAGACCTTGCGCCCATCCCGTCGCTCCTGATGCTCTCGGCTGTGCACCACCACCTCATCCGCACGGAGGACCGTCTGAAGGTCGGGATCGTGGTCGAGGCCGGTGACGTGCGCGAGGTGCATCACGTCGCGCTGCTCATCGGTTACGGCGCCAGCGCGGTGAACCCGTACCTGGCGATGGAGACGTGCGAAGACCTCGTGCGCAGCGGCATGATCACCGGCATCTCCGGTGACAAGGCCGTGAAGAACGTGATCAAGGCGCTCGGCAAGGGCGTGCTCAAGATCATGTCGAAGATGGGCATCTCCACGGTGTCTTCGTACGCCGGTGCCCAGGCGTTCGAGGCGGTCGGACTCGCTCAGGAGTTCGTCGACGAGTACTTCACCGGCACCACCTCGAAGCTCGGCGGCGTCGGCATCGAGGTGATCTCCGCCGAGAACCTGGCGCGTCACCGCTCCGCCTACCCCGAAGAGGGTGCGGTGCTGGCGCACGAGCGCATGGCCACCGGCGGCGAGTACCAGTACCGCCGCGACGGCGCCCCGCACCTGTTCAACCCGGAGACCGTCTTCCGGCTGCAGCACTCCACGCGTACCCGCCGGTACGACATCTTCCGGCAGTACACGAAGCTCGTCGACGACCAGTCCGAGCAGCTCATGACGCTGCGCGGCATGTTCGACCTGCGCACAGGCATCCGGCCACCGGTGCCGATCGAGGAGGTCGAGTCCGTCGCCTCCATCGTGAAGCGCTTCTCCACCGGCGCGATGAGCTACGGCTCCATCTCGCGCGAGGCGCACGAGACCCTCGCCATCGCGATGAACCGGCTCGGGGGCAAGTCCAACACGGGCGAGGGCGGAGAAGACATCGACCGGCTGCTCGATCCCGAGCGGCGCAGCGCCATCAAGCAGGTGGCGTCCGGCAGGTTCGGCGTGACGAGCATGTATCTGACGCATGCCACCGACCTGCAGATCAAGCTCGCGCAGGGCGCGAAGCCCGGTGAAGGCGGCCAGCTGCCGCCCGCGAAGGTGTACCCGTGGGTCGCGCGCACCCGGCATGCGACCGCCGGCGTCGGTCTCATCTCGCCGCCGCCGCACCACGACATCTACTCGATCGAAGATCTGAAGCAGCTCATCTACGACCTGAAGCGCGCGAATCCGGATGCCCGGGTACACGTGAAGCTCGTCAGCGAGACCGGAATCGGGGCAGTCGCCGCGGGTACAGCGAAGGCTCTGGCCGACGTCATCCTGGTCTCCGGGCACGACGGGGGAACCGGCGCCAGCCCGCTCAACTCGCTGAAGCACGCGGGGACCCCGTGGGAGCTCGGCCTCGCCGAGACGCAGCAGACCCTCATGCTGAACGGCATGCGCGACCGCGTCGTCGTGCAGGTCGACGGCCAGCTGAAGACCGGGCGCGACGTCATCGTCGGCGCGCTGCTCGGAGCCGAGGAGTTCGGATTCGCCACCGCACCGCTCGTGGTCTCGGGCTGCGTCATGATGCGCGTCTGCCACCTGGACACGTGCCCGGTCGGCGTCGCGACGCAGAACCCGGTGCTGCGCAGCAGGTTCAGCGGCAAGCCCGAGTTCGTCGTCAACTTCTTCGAGTTCATCGCGGAGGAGGTGCGCGAGTACCTGGCCGCACTGGGCTTCCGCTCGATCGAGGAGGCGGTCGGTCACGTCGAACTGCTCGACGTGCACCGCGCCGTCGATCACTGGAAGGCGTCCGGGCTGGACCTCACGCCCGTGCTCCACGGGCCGCAGTTCCCCGAGGATGCCCCGCGCAGCAACCGCAGGCACCAGAACCACGAGATCGAGAAGCACTTCGACAACCGGCTCATCGAGCGGGCGGCCGACGTGCTCGAGCACGGCGGACATGTCGAGCTGGCGCTGCCCATCCGCAACACGGAGCGCGCGGTCGGAACCCTGCTCGGTCACGAGGTGACGGTGCGGCACGGCGAGCACGGCCTGCCAGACGGGTCGATCGATGTCACGCTCACCGGTTCGGCCGGCCAGTCGTTCGGCGCGTTCCTGCCGAGCGGCATCACGCTGCGACTCGAGGGCGACTCGAACGACTACGTCGGCAAGGGGCTCTCCGGCGGACGCATCGTCGTCCGACCGGATCGGTCGAGCGTGTTCCCGGCCGAGCGCAATGTGATCGCGGGAAACGTGATCGGCTACGGAGCCACGCAGGGCAGCATGTTCATCCGCGGAACGGTCGGCGAGCGGTTCCTGGTGCGCAACTCGGGTGCCACCGCCGTGGTCGAGGGCGTCGGCGACCACGCGCTGGAGTACATGACGGGCGGTCTCGCGCTGATCCTCGGCACGACCGGCCGCAACCTCGGCGCCGGCATGTCGGGCGGAACCGCCTACGTGCTGGACCTGCGTGAGGAGCGCGTCAACCGCGAGTCGCTGGCCACGGGGGAGCTGGAGCTCTCCACGCTCGGCAGCGGAGACATCGAGATCGTTCGCGACCTGCTGGAGCAGCACGTCGCCGAGACCGATTCGACCGTGGCCAAGACGCTGCTGACAGATCTCGAGGCGGCATCCGCTCGCTTCACGAAGGTGCTGCCGCGCGACTACGCCGCCGTGCTGGAGACACGCAGGAACGCTGTCGACGAGGGGCTCGACCCCGACGGTGACATTGTTTGGAATCGAATCTTGGAGGTCACCGGTGGCTGACCCGAACGTCGTCTGGAATCGAGCTGCGCTCTCGAGAACGCCGGAGGTCACTGGTGGCTGATCCGAAGGGCTTCCTCAAGGTCACCGAGCGCGAGCTGCCCAAGCGGCGGCCCGTCTCGGTGCGCCTGATGGACTGGAAAGAGGTCTACGAGGCCGGAGACCCGGCGCAGCTGCGTCGCCAAGCGGGCCGCTGCATGGACTGCGGCATCCCGTTCTGTCATCAGGGATGCCCGCTGGGCAACCTCATTCCGGAATGGAACGACCTCATGTGGCGCGGCGAAGGCCGCCAGGCCATCGAACGTCTGCACGCGACGAACAACTTCCCGGAGTTCACCGGACGCCTGTGCCCTGCCCCCTGCGAGGACTCCTGCGTGCTCGGCATCAGCCAGCCGGCCGTGACGATCAAGCAGATCGAGCACGACATCATCGATCAGGCCTGGTCGAACGGCTGGGTGCAGCCGCATCCGCCGCAGCGGCTGACCGGCAAGACCGTCGCGGTCGTCGGATCGGGTCCCGCCGGTCTCGCCGCCGCCCAGCAGCTCACCCGCGCCGGGCACACGGTTGCGGTGTACGAGCGCGACGACCGCATCGGCGGTCTGCTGCGCTACGGCATCCCGGACTTCAAGATGGAGAAGAAGCACATCGAGGCGCGGCTGGCGCAGATGACCGCAGAGGGCACCCGATTCCGTGCCGGCGTGGACATCGGCGTCGACATCAGCTGGCGTGACCTCAAGGCACGCTACGACGCCGTCGTCATCGCCACCGGCGCCATGGTGCCACGCGATCTGCCCATCCCCGGCCGCGACCTCGCCGGTGTGCACTTCGCGATGGAATACCTGGTGCAGCAGAACCGCGTCGGTGCAGGCGACTCGGTGCCCACGCAGATCACCGCAGAGGGCAAGCACGTCGTCGTCCTCGGCGGAGGCGACACCGGCGCCGACTGCATCGGCACGGCGCACAGGCAGAAGGCGGCATCCGTCACCAATCTCGCGATCGGCAAGCAGCCGCCGAATGAGCGGCCGGAGCACCAGCCCTGGCCGACCACGCCGACCCTCTTCGAGGTGCAGACTGCGCACGAAGAGGGCGGCAGACGCGAGTATCTGGCGTCCACCGTCGAGTTCGTCGGCAACGACGTCGGCGAGGTGGTGGCCGTCCGGGTGGCGGAGACCGAGTACCTGGACGGCCGGCGCGTGCCCAAGGCGGGCACCGAGCGCGAGATCCCGGCCGACCTGGTGCTGCTGGCGCTCGGTTTCACGGGGCCGGAGCAGGACACGCTCGGTGCGCAGTTCTCCGTTCCGTTCGACCAGCGCGGCAACGTCGTGCGCGACGACGACTACCAAACCCAGGAGCCCGGCGTGTTCGTGGCGGGCGACGCGGGACGCGGCCAGTCGCTCATCGTGTGGGCCATCGCGGAGGGCCGGGCTGCGGCGGCGGCTGTGGACCGGTATCTTGAAGGGGAGACCGCCCTTCCGTCGCCCATCAGGCCGACCGACCGCGCCATCTCGATCTGACGCTCGTCGCATCCGCATCGATCACGGTGCGATCGATAGTGCACGTGCAAGCAACCATGGAGTACGAAGAATAAGTATGAGACGAGCCAAGATCGTCGCCACGCTGGGCCCGGCAACGTCCAGCTACGAGAACATCCGCGCCATCATCGATGCGGGCGTCGACGTCGCCCGCCTGAATCTGAGCCACGGCACCTACGACGTGCATGAAGCGGTCTACGCCAACGTGCGCCGCGCTGCCGACGACTCGGGTCGCGCTGTGGCGGTGATGGTCGACCTGCAGGGTCCGAAGATCCGTCTCGGCAAGTTCGAGGGCGGGCCGTACGAGCTCGCCGAGGGCGACATCTTCACGATCACGACGGAGGACGTGCTCGGCGACAAGGAGCTCTCTTCCACCACCTTCAAGGGCCTGCCGCAGGACGTGAAGCCGGGTGACCCGCTCCTGATCGACGACGGCAAGGTCGCGCTGCGCGTGCTCGAGGTCGACGGTCCGCGGGTGAAGACGCAGGTCATCGTGCCAGGGCCGGTCTCCAACAACAAGGGCATCAACCTGCCCGGCGTCGCCGTCAACGTTCCCGCGCTGAGCGAGAAGGACGAGGCGGACCTGCGCTGGGGCCTCAATCTCGGGGCCGACTACATCGCGCTGTCGTTCGTGCGCAACGCGGATGACGTGAAGCGCGTGCACGAGATCATGGACGAGGAGAACCGGCGGGTGCCGGTCATCGCCAAGATCGAGAAGCCGCAGGCCGTCGATCACCTCGACGAGATCGTCGACGCCTTCGACGCGATCATGGTCGCCCGCGGCGACCTGGGCGTGGAGCTCCCGCTCGAGGCAGTGCCGATCGTGCAGAAGCGCGCCATCGAGATCGCACGCCGCATGGCGAAGCCGGTCATCGTGGCGACCCAGGTGCTGGAGTCGATGATCACCAGCCCACGGCCCACCCGCGCCGAGGCATCCGACTGCGCCAACGCCGTGCTCGACGGTGCCGACGCTGTCATGCTGTCCGGCGAGACGAGCGTGGGGGAGTACCCCGTCGTCACGGTGCAGACGATGGCGCGCATCATCGAGTCCACCGAGGAGCACGGGCTGGAGCGCATCCTGCCGCTGGGCACCACGCCGCGCACGCAGGGCGGCGTTCTCACGCTGGCCGCTGCGGAGGTGGCGGACTTCGTCGACGCGCGTTATCTCTGCGTCTTCACCGAGTCCGGCGACTCGGCACGACGCATGTCGCGGCTACGTTCCCCGCTGCCGATGAAAGCGTTCACCCCGAGCGAGGGCATCCGGCGCAGGCTGGCGCTCACGTGGGGCATCGAGGCTTTCCTCGTCGACCGAGTGACCCACACCGACCAGATGATGGGCCAGGTCGACGACCTGCTCATCGGCAAGGGCTTGGCGGAGATGGGCGACAAGGTCGTCGTCATCTCCGGATCGCCTCCCGGCATCCCCGGCTCGACGAACGACGTGCGCGTGCACGTCGTCGGAGATGTGCACAACGAGGCAGCGCCCGCGTACGCCGCACTCAGGTGATCGGGCTTCGCCCTTCTACTCGTTGGGCAAGCCGAGCAGCCGGCGCACCTCGGCGTCGGTGGTCTGCGTGAAGTCTCGGTACCACTGACCGATCGCGAAGAACCCGCTCGGTCGCGCGACGCACACGAAGGAATCCGCGTCAACTCCCGGCTGGGGCTCCCAGTCGGGAGGTGCGACCGGCACGGCCAGCACAACGGATGCCGCCCCTTGCGCCCGCGCCACGGCGCACGCAGCGCGGGCGGTCGCGCCGGTCGCGAGCCCGTCGTCCACGACCACGGCCGTCGCGCCGTTCAGATCGACCGGACGCCTGTCCTCCCGGTACCGCCGCACCCGCCGTTCCAGCTCCGCCTGCTCGCGTTCCTCGACGCGGGCCAGTTGCTCATCGGTCACGCCCATCACGCGGATGAGATCTTCGTCGACCACGCGCACGCCTTCGCCGATCGCGCCCATCGCGACCTCCTCGTTGTGCGGAAGTCCGAGCTTGCGCACGAGGATCACGTCGAGCGGGGCATCCAGCGCCTCGGCGACGACCGCCGCGACCGGAACCCCGCCACGTGGAATGCCGAGGACGACGGGATGCGGCCAGTCCTGCCGGTACGTCGAGCACACCGCGGCGAGGCGGCGTCCCGCGTCAAGACGATCCACGAAGATCATGTCCGTCCCTTTCCGGCCCAAGCTTACGGCGCGGCATCCGCGTGGAACCGGTCGGATGGCAAACACGGGTGCAACCGCGCACCAGTTCAGGTGGCATGCGCTTCCTGCTGCGGGGCATCCGTCTTGGAAAGCGGGTCGGCGATGTCTTCCAGCGACCGGTTCTCCGCGTTCACGCCGAGGAACACCTCGACGAGCCCGGCGGCGATCATGAGGCCTGCACCTATGAAGTAGCCGACAGCGACGGCGCCGATGCCCATGGAGACGAACTGTCCGAACAGCAACGGGCCGATGATGCCGCCGAGGCCCGTGCCCACCGCATAGAAGAACGCGATCGCCATGGCCCTGGTCTCCATCGGGAAGATCTCGCTCACCGTGAGATAGGCGGAACTGGCGCCGGCCGAGGCGAAGAAGAACACGATCACCCAGCACACGGTGAGCCACGTGGCGTCCAGGATGCGAGCATCGAACAGGATGCCGGTGCCCACCAGCAACACACCGCTGAGGATGTACGACAGCGAGATCATCACCCTGCGGCCGACGGTGTCGAACAGCCTGCCGAGCAAGAGCGGACCGAGGAAGTTGCCCACCGCGATGGGCACCAGCGCCCACGGTGCCACGTCGTCGGGCACGTGCAGAAGCGTCGTCAGCACGAGCGCGTACGTGAAGAACACCGCGTTGTAGAGGAAGGCCTGGCCGATGAACAGCGAGAGCCCGAGAACGAACCGCTTCGGGTACTTCGTCACGGCCACGCGTGCGATCTCGCCGAAACCGGTCGTCTCACGCTGCTTGATCTCGATCGCCTTGACGTCGTCGACGCTCGCAAGCTTCTCGCCCGTGTCGTCCTCGACTTGCTGCTCGATCTCGCCGACCTCCTTCTCTGCATCCTTGTCGCGGCCGTGGATGAACATCCACCTGGGCGACTCGGGCACGTTGCGCCGGACGAGCAGGATGGTGAGGCCGAGCACAGCGCCGAGGCCGAACGCGAGGCGCCAGCCGAGCGCGGGTGCGAAGATCGCGGTATTCAGCAGCACGACCGTGAGCATGGCACCGAACGCCGTGCCCAGCCAGTACGAGCCGTTGATCGCGAGGTCCACGACGCCGCGGCGTTTCGCCGGGATCAGCTCGTCGATGGCGGAGTTGATGGCCGAGTACTCGCCGCCGATGCCGGCCCCGGTGAAGAACCGGCACACGAAGAAGAAGATCGGCGTGAACGAGAACGCCGTCGCGACCGTCGCCAGCAGGTACAGTCCGAGCGTGATCATGAAGAGCTTCTTGCGGCCGAACCGGTCGGTGAGGTAGCCGAAGACCAGGGCTCCGACGCAGGCACCGGCGACGTAGATCGCCGCCGCAAGCCCGACCTCGCCGGCAGTGAGTCCCAGTCCGCTGGACTTCTCGGTGAGGCGGCTGCCGATCGCCCCCACGATCGTGACCTCGAGTCCGTCCAGAATCCACACGGTGCCGAGCCCGACCACGACCATCCAGTGCCATTTCGACCATGGCAGACGATCCATCCGCGCCGGAATGCTCGTGCGGATCGTCTTCAACTCGTGCGTGCTCATGCGTCCTCCTCAACCCCGCCTACCTCGACGGCGACCTGGCGACGGTAAGGGCAGGAGAGACGGCGCGACAACCCCTTGCAGGCACCGCTCGTGGAAACCGGAAAGCGGCGAGACTCCGCCTCAGAACATGGCGCCGGGATCGATCGGCGTCAGCTCAGGCAACTTCGCGCTGCGGCCGTCGCCCGACGACCTCCCGGTGATCCGGCGTCCGATCCACGGCAGCACGTACTCCCGGTAGTACTTCAACGACGGCGGGCGCCGTCCGTACGGCGGCTGGGCCGCCACCTCGTCGACGCGCCAGGCCGACGGCACGCCCACGTCGAGCGCCGTCAGCACGTTGGAGGCGACGCGTGCATGGCCGAACGAGTTCAGGTGCAGCCGGTCGAGCGACCAGTAGCGCAGGTCGCGTAGCCCGGCATCGGCGAAGTTGTCCACGAAGGTGACGTCGCTTTCGGCCGCCGTCACCTCGCTCACGAAGGCGCGCACCCGCACCGCCAGCTCGTCGCCCCTGCGCTGGATCGCACGACCGCCCGGAAGGTTGTCGCTCGGGTTGGCGCCGCTCAGCAGCAGCACGTGGATGCCTGCGTCCACGGCCTTGCCCACCGCCTCGGCAGTCTGCCCGGCGATGTCGTCCACCGAGACGCGGGGCCGCATGATGTCATTGCCGCCGCCGTTGATGCTCAGCAGCTGAGGGCGCATCGCGATGGCGGCATCCAGCTGCTCACCGACGATCGGTCCCAGCTTGCGGCCGCGGATCGCCAGGTTCGCATAACGCACCGGCTCGTCCGCTGCGGCGGCGAGCCCGACGGCGACGAGATCGGCCCACCCGCGCACACGACCGTCCGGAAGGACATCGCCGACGCCCTCGGTGAAGCTGTCTCCGATCGCGACGTAGCTCGTGTACATCCCTCAACGGTATCCGGCGCAGCCAGGGTGCTTCGCGCTCGGGCGGCTCGCGCCCGGCGGTACTATCGAGAGGACGTTTCGACCAGCCGTCTCACCTCAGACGACGTGCTGAATTCGCCGGCCCACCGCCTTCGGAAGGACTACTGAAAAGATGATCGCTCGGCCACCGAAGGGTGAACTCGACAAGCGCATCGCAGGCGCCGTGTTCCTGTTGTTCTGGGTGGTGGCGATCGCCGCCTGGATCGTCGCCGGGGTCGCGCTCGGCAACACCGGCGCGTGGCAGCCCTTCATCGTCGACGTGGGCATCGTCATTGCGAGTGTCGGCACGGCGACGCCGTTCCTCAAGACGGTCAAGGGATTCGGCATCGCGTTGCTGTTCGCGCTGATCGCTGTCGTCGGCTTCGCGTTCGGCGACTTCCTGCACTTGGTGCCGCTCGTCTACTTCCTGCGGATCGCCGTGCCGTTCTTCGCGGTGATCATCGCGCCTACGTTCAAGATGGCCAACGGCGTGAAGGTGTTCGCGTAGGCGAACCGGCAGAGACCGCGCGAGCCGGATGCCCTCCTGGGCATCCGGCTCGCAGCTTGTTGACTCAGAACCTGCGGGTGAACGGCAGCGGCTTGCGCATGCGGATGAGCAGCAGCAACGGGAACACGATGTACGGCAGGTTGAACGCCAGGAACACGGCCGGGTTCGGTGTCCGCTCGGCCGCGGATCCGAAGAACTCCACGCCGAAGATCGGGATGCCCGTGAGCGAGATGATCATCGTCGCGTAAATGACGCTCGGCAGCTGGATCCAGTTCCATCTGCGCACGATGGCCAGGATCAGCAGCACGTAGAACGCGACGTAGACGAACGCCGACGTTCCGCTGATGAACCGCAGCCACACCGGATGCGAGCGGTAGAGCGGGTCGAAGTTCGACGCGTACCAGTAGTTCCACTGCACGAGGATGTTCGGCGAGTCCTTCACCTGGTCGAGACCGAGTCCCTCGACGGAGTCGCTGATGATGCAGGTGACGATGAACGCAGCGAAGATGACCAGGAACACGATGTCGATCGGCCGCTTCTTCAGCGGAAGGTTCGCAGGGCTCGTCGCGCCGGCAACCGATGCGTTGTGCGCGGTAGTGGTGGGGGCTTCCGACATGGTCTGCAGACTATCGCCGGAAGGCCACTGCGGCGCAGTACCGCTCAGACGCGCGGCGCCGGCTGGTCGATGTTCCAGTGCCGCGACACCGTCACGAACAACTCCTGCTCGGACGCGTCGTGCTCGGCCGGGCCTCTGCTCACGCTGAAGCGGCTGATCACGCGCTGAGTCCCCTCCGCATCGCCATAGAGCACGTCCACCAGCACGATTTCACCGGCACTCATCCGATCGACGACGCGCCGGTAGGCGTCGGAGCGCGGATCCCGGATCGCCACCTGCACGAATCCGACGTACGCGGTCGAAAGGTAGATGTCTCTCGTCAGACGCTGGAACTCCTCCGGCGTTGCGGGTTGAGCGTACGGACCTTCCGGAATGTGCCAGCCGTGCAGCACGGCGATGCCCGAGCCGACGTTACGCACCGACAGTGCGAGCGCGACAACGGATTCGTCAACCTCCATCGTGGCTCGCCCGCCTTGCACGGTGAGCCAACGGCCATCCATGAAGCGCACCTTCTGTGCGTCGTCGGTGAAGTTCGACGGCAGGAGCAGGGGGCGTAGCCCCTCCAGAAGCGCCCGCTCCGCCAGGCGCGCAGAGTGGTTGGCCGAGCGAGTCGAGACGAACGTCGCGACCGCGAGTACCAGCGTGCCGATGGCGGTGCCGAAGTCGGCCAGTACAGCCCAGTCCACTTGCCCTCCTCACGGCAACCGCCGCGCGGTCGATTGCGATGGACACCGGCACCAGCGTGCTGCATGTCACGCTGCTCCTGCTTCGAACACGCCGATGGTCCGGCCCTGCAGAGGCGCCGGACCATCGGGATTCCGATTTCTATGGCAGGTAGTACGTCGGGTTCGGCAGCTTGATCGTGCGGTGGGCGTGGCCACCGATCAGGTCGCTGAACTGATCGCCGTAGTTCGCCACGATGTCGTAGCGGCCGCCAGCCCACGACTCCACGTGCGCTCTGGTCTGCGACTTGTACTCGATGGTGGTGCAGCTCGCTGCCTCACAGTGGATGTACGACGGCTGTTGGGATGCGCCCTGTCCGGTCCACTTGGTGTAGTAGTTCTGCGGCGTGAGGCCCGTGTAACCCACCTTTGCGAGGTTGGCCAGCGTGGCATCCTTCTGGTTGTCGTTGCGCCCGGTGAGCCCGATCACGGTGCATCCCGCCTTCTCGGCGGCGCGTTCGAGGGCGACCATGCCGGGGACCGCGGGGAACTTCTGGCCCTGCACCCAGACATCCTGCTCGGTGGGGTTGTAGTTGAAGTGCATGTCGCCCACCTCCATGTCGTACGTCCACAACGTCGTGTCGTCGGCGTCGAGCACGATGGCCGGGTTCTTGTGCAGCTTCTTCTCGACGAAGCACTGCGCCGCCACGATGGGCGTCTGAATGGCGACGAGACGGGTCATCTCGCGGATGTACGGCGACGTGTCCTTGTTCGCGATGCCCGTTCCCGGGTCGCCGTAGTAGGTGGCGATCGTCTTCTTCACGGAGTCGATGTTCGGGATGCCGTCACCGGGCTCGGTCGCGCCGCTGGATCCGTCCGGCTTCATGGTGAAGTGGGTGCGGGGTGCCAGGTTCGGCTCGGACATGCCAGGCAGGTCGGGGGAGGGCAGGTAATAGGTCGGGTTCGGCAGCTTGATGATGTTGTCTGCGTAACCGCCCTGCAGGTCGCTCCACTGGTCGCCGATATTGAACGTGACGGTGTAGCCGAGGTCGTGCTCGATGTGCTTGCGGGTGAGCGCCTTGTACTCGACCGTCGTGCAGCTTGACGTCGCGCACGTGATGTACGGCGGCTGCTGCGATGTGCCCTTGCCGGTCCACTTCGTGAAGTAGTCGTCGGCGGTGAACGCGGTATAGCCCACCTTGGCCAGGTTGCCCAGCGTGGCGGCCTTCTGGTCGTCGTTGCGGCCGGTGAGGCCGAACACGGTGTAGCCCATGGCAGCGGCCGCATTGGCGAAGGCGACCATTCCGGGAACCGCGGGGAACTTCTGACCCTGCACCCAGACATCCTGTTCAGCGGGGTTGTAGTTGAAGTGCATGTCGCCCACCTCCATGTCGTACGTCCACAACGTGGTGTCGTCGGCATCGAACACGATGGCGGGCTTCTCGCCCTTGGCGATGGCGGCGTCGTACTCGGGCTTCAGTTCGGCCGTGGCCTTGGCGACGATGCGGTCCATCTCGCTGATGTACGGCGAGGACTCCTTGTTCGCGATCCCGGTGCCCGGGTCGCCGTAGTACGTGTAGATGGTCTTCTTCACGGAGTCGATGTTCGGGATGCCCTCGCCGCCCTGCGTCGCTCCGCTCGACCCGTCCGGCGCCATCGTGAACTGCGTGCGCGGAGCCAGCTGCTGACCGTGGCCCCAGCCGCCGCCCCGGCCTTGTCCGCCGTCCCATGCCTGGGCCGGCGCCGCCGAAGACAGCCCGACTCCCATCGCGACCGCCACCACGGCCGCGCCCGCGAGCATCCGCAGGCCAAGGCTTCGCGTTGCCGCCCTCCCGTGCTCAGGTTGCATTCCACACCCCCTGTGTGATTCGAATTCCTCGATCCGTCAGGGCCGGTGCTCTGCGGCCCTGCGCTTTGCACCCCTGAACAGGGGTCCGCCTGCACCGTATCGACGCGATGTGCGGATGACTAGAACCGGACAGCGGTTTTGCTCATGTGAGCCGCCTATGAGGTCGCAGTGAGCGAAGCGTCGACTCCGTCCGCTACAGCACGAGTTCGATGCCGTCCTCATGGATGCCAACGCGCACATCGGCCAGATCGGGCACAAGCCAATCCGGGCCGTGACGCTCTGCCATGGTGCCCACCCCGACGACCCGCATACCGGCGGCTCTTGCAGCGGCGATGCCGGCACCGGAGTCCTCGAAGACGACGCACTCAGCGGCCGGTACATCGAGTGCTGCGGCTGCGACCAGGAATCCTTCCGGATCCGGCTTGCTCGCCGAAACGTTCTCCGCGGTCACCGCCACACGGGGAATGGCCAGGCCCGACGCGTTCATCCGCGCCGTTGCCAATGGAAGGGTCGCCGAGGTCACGAGGGCGTGCGGCGCATCCGCCAGTGAACGGAGCAGGCTGGCCGCGCCGGTGATCTCGACGATGCCGTCGAGCTCCGCGGTCTCGCGCTCCAGCAGGGCCCGGTTGTCGGCGAGGTTCTGTTCCGGCGCTCGCTTCGGAAGCAGAATGGCCATGCTCTCGTGACCCTGCCTACCGTGGACGACTTCGAGCACCCCGGCCGGCTCGAGGTCGTTCGCGAGAGCCCAATCGGTCCATACGCGCTCCACGACGGCCGACGAGTCGACGAGCGTGCCATCCATGTCCAGCAGAACGGCCGATGCCCGGATGATCGTGGTCACCTTGCCGAAGAGTACACGGACGAACGTCGGACGACGAACGCGGTGATGGTGCTTAGAAGGGTGGTGGGTCGCTGTCGTATCCGGTGGGGGTGCGGACGCGGATGCCGCCGTCGGGTTTCGGGTCCAACCGGATCCCGGTCACCGTCTTCAACCGGTGCAGCCGGGGTTTCAACGGGGCAAGGTTCGCCACGTCAGTGGGTCCGCCGTGTTGTCGTTCGATGACGTGGTCGATCTCGGCACCGGTGGTGACGCTGACCGGGAGGTAGGGTGCGGCGTCCTCATCCAGCCCGTACCTCAACGTGAGCCAGGTCCGCTGATCCGGGGTTGGACGGTACCGTTTCGTGTCCAGGTTCAACTGTGCCGGCCGGATCGGGTCGGCGAGCACTTTCCGGAATGAGGGTGCGTCCCGTAACGCTTTCGCTGCAGCACTGGGCGGGATCGGACCGTAGCCCAGGAGCTCGGCGAACCGGCCCGCGTCATCGATCAACACGAACGGTTGGACACCGGTCTTCACCGGTGCGACACCCGCTGCGTCGCCGCAGGTGGCGGTGCCGCCGCAGGTGGTGGTGCCGTCGTGGGTGGTGGCGCCGGTGGTGAGGAGTTGCAGGGTCAGGTCGGCACGCAACTGATCCAGGGTGCGGTTCTCACCGGGCAGGGCACG